>PLBO01000150.1 GCA_003134555.1 Actinomycetota bacterium | reverse complement strand
CGGTGCAGAGCGCGCTCGATCAGTGTTCGCGATCGTCGATCGCCGCGCTCCGCGGCTGACGACGAATCGCCGCCGAACCGAAGGGGACCGGTCATGGGCGTGATGGACGGAGTGAAGGTTCTGGAAGTGGCCGAGCACGGCTTCGTGCCGTCGGCCGCGGCGATCCTCGCCGAGTGGGGCGCCGACGTAATCAAGGTCGAGCGCCCGACCGGCGATCCGCTGCGCCAGATCATGGCGATGGGCTTCGTCGCCGATACCGGCGACTTCAACTTCCTCTTCGAGCAATTCAACCGCAATAAGCGCGGCGTGGCGATCGATCTCCGCAACGCCGAAGGCCGCGCCGCGCTCGACCGGTTGATCGATTGGGCCGACGTGTTCATCACGAACTTCCTACCGAGCGCGCGCAAGAAGCTCACGCTCGACCCCGACGACATCCGGGCCGTCAACCCGCGCTGCGTGTACGCGATCGGCTCGGGTCAGGGACTGCAGGGCCCCGACGCGGATAAAGGCGGCTTCGACGCCGTGTCGTACTGGGCCCGCGGCGGCCTGGCGCACATGCTGACACCCAAGGGTGGCCAGCTCGTCCAGCCGCGTGGCGCGCTCGGCGACGCGCCGGGCGGTGCATACCTCGCCGGAGGAGTCGCGGCCGCGCTGTTCAAGCGCGAACGAACGGGCGAGCCCACTCTCGTCGACGTGTCGCTGCTCGGCGCCGCGGTGTGGACGCTCTCGAACGACCTCGTGCCGACGACGATCCTGGGCGTCGAACCTCCGCGCCACGTCGCCGGCAAGAGTCTGAGCAGCGTGCTCGTCGGGTCGTTTCGAACCGCGGACGAACGCTGGCTGAGTTTGAACATGCTCGATCCCGAGCGGCACTGGGCGCCCACCTGTCGGGCGCTCGGGCTCGAGGACCTCATCGACAAGCCCGAGTACGCGACCGCCGCTGATCGCATGCAACGCGCACCCGAGCTGCATCCGATATTCGTCGAGCGCATCGCGTCGTTGCCGCTGGCCGAGCTGAAGGAACGGCTGTCGGCGCACGACACGATCTTCTCCGCCATCGCGTCACCTGTCGAGGTGATCGACGATCCGCAGGTGCACGCGAACGGATACATGGCGCGCCATCCCGATCATCCGACCGCACGACTGTCGTCGTCGCCCATGCAGTTCGACGGGCACGGACTCGAGATCCGTCGGGCGGCACCGGACATCGGGGAACACACCGACGAGGTGTTCCGCGAGCTGGGTGTCGACGACGCCGAGCTCGCGCGGCTACACGCAAATGGAGCGCTGGCTTGAGATCACCCGTTCCCACTCCGCGGGTGATCTGGGGCGTCGGTCTCAACTACCGCGACCACGCGGACGAGACCGGCCGGCCGCTGCCCGACGCGCCGACCTTGTTCGCGAAGTCGCCGAGCTCGTACATCGCGTCCGGCGAGCCGATCGTCGTCCCGCCACACGTGCTGCAACCCGACTACGAGGGTGAGCTCGCGGTCGTGATCGGACGCCGCGCGCGCGACGTTCGCGAGGAGGACGCGCTCGACGTGGTCGCCGGTGTCACGATCGGAAACGACGTCTCGTCCCGTGACCACCAGTACACGACGGGTCAATGGAGCTGGTCGAAATCGTTCGACACGTTCTGTCCGCTCGGCCCCGAGGTCGTGTCGCTCGACGAGGTCGATCTCGCGCGCGGTCTCGCGATCGAGACGCGAGTCAGCGGCGAGGTGCTCCAGTCGTCGAGCACGTCGCAGCTCGTGTTCTCGGTGCCGTTCCTGATCGCCTGGATCAGTCAGGGCTGCACGCTCGAACCCGGTGACGTCATCCTCACCGGCACGCCGGCGGGCGTGGGTGCGGCGCGCACGCCGCCCCGCTGGCTGGTCGACGGCGACGTCGTCGAGATCACCCTGGAGGGCGTCGGCACGCTCCGAAACCCGGTGATCCGACGCGAGAACGACCGCCGGGGCGAGACGTAAGGTGAGCGCGTGACCGTCCGGTGGAGCGTGGAGCCGTCGTTGCACCGGCCCGCGATGATCGCCGCCTTCTCGGGTTGGAACGATGCGGCCGACGCGGCCTCCGACGCGGTGCGTTGGCTCGCACGGGCGTGCAATGCGCGACCGTTCGCCACGCTCGACATCGAGGAGTACCTCGACTTCCAGGCCGCGCGCCCCACGGTCGAGCTCGTCGACGGGATCGTGCGCACGGTGAACTGGCCGTCGCTCGCGCTCTCGGCCGGTTCGCTGCCCGCGGGCGGACGCGATCTCGTGCTGCTGCTCGGCGTCGAGCCGAACCTGCGTTGGCGCGCGTTCTGTGACGACGTCATCGGCGTGGCCCGAACCACCAACTGCGAGATGATCGTCACCCTCGGGGCGCTGCTCGGCGACACTCCGCATTCGCGGCCCATCAAGTGCACCGGATCCGCGACCGACGAGGTCCTCGCGGCGCGACTCGGGATGCAGCGTTCGCGCTACGAAGGCCCCACGGGAATCGTCGGCGTGCTACACGACGCGGTCCGACGGGCCGGGTTCGCGTCGGCGTCGATCTGGGCGCCGGTTCCCCACTACGTCGCGACGCCGCCGAACCCGAAGGCCACGCGCGCGATCCTCGACCGCCTGGGCGAGCTCCTCGACCTCGGGCTCGATCTCACCGATCTCGACATCGCGTCGAGCGCGTGGGAGCGCTCGGTCTCCGAGGTGGTCGGGGGCGATCCCGACGTGAGCTCGTACGTCGAACGCCTCGAAACCCGCTTCGACACCGCCGACGACTCACCCGGTTGGCTCGAGACCGACGACGAGATCGCAGTCGACGACGACTTCGACGACGACGACGAGTTCGACGAAGACGAGCTGCCGTCGGGCGAATCCCTCGCCGACGACTTCGAGCGCTACCTGCGCGACCAACCCGACGAGTGACCCGCCTGACCCGCCTGACCCACCGTTAGGTGAGGAGGTCTTGGGCGAGGCCTTCCCACAGGCGGGTCGACAAAACGAGCGACTCGACGTCGACGCGCTCGTCGTTGCCGTGGAACATCGATGCGTAGTCGTCGAACGAGAGTTTGCGGCTGAACAGGCCGAAGCCGTACGCGACCGACCCCGACCGTCGGAAGAAGCGCGCGTCGGTGGCGCCGACCGTCAGGAACGGCACGAGCGCCGAGCCCGCGACCAGCTGCGACGACACACGACCCATCGCGTCCCACAGCGGCGTGTCGGTCGGCGACGAGGTCGACTCGTTCTCGTCGAAGGGCGTGATCTCCGTGCAGGCCATGAGATCGCCGAGCGCGTCTTCGAGCATCGCCCGGATGTCGGAGCTGCGCTGGCCCGGCAAAGTGCGGATGTCGACTTCGACCTCCACGACGTCGGGGATCACATTCGTCTTCGTGCCCCCGCGGATGACCGTGGGCGCGAACGTTGTGTGCGTGCATGCGTGCGCCTGGCGCGCAAGACCGATCGGCAGCTCTTCACAGAAGCCGGCGAGCGTCGCTTCGTCGAGGAGATGCTCGTTCCATTCGGGCCCGAAGTCGACGCCTTCGACGAATCGGCGCCACGTGTCGTGGATCTGCGTCGGCGGCCGGTACTCCGCGAGCCGCTTGACGATCTCGGCGGCCGTCACCAGCGCGTTGTCGGTACGGAACGGTTGCGACGCGTGACCCGGCGTCCCTCGCACGGTGATACGGCACCAGTACGAGCCCTTCTCGCCCACGATCACCGGAAGCCGAGGTCCGCGCGCGGTCGGCATCTGGAAGCCGCCCGCCTCGGTCACGACGTAGTCGGCGCGCACCGCGTCGCCCTCGTGGTCGAGCAGATGTTCGGCGCCCCACGTGCCGAGGTTCTCCTCGTCGGCGACCGCGAGATACACGAGCGTGCCGCGTGGCCGGAAACCCGAGCGCGCGAGCGCGCGGAACGCGACGGCCATCGTCGCCGTCAGGTTCAACATGTCGACGGCACCCCGGCCCCACACTTCACCGTCGACGACCTCGCCACCGAACGGGTCGCGTCGCCATCCGTCGGGGTTCGCGGGCACGACGTCGGTGTGACCCATGAGCAACAACGCGGGGGCCGTCGGGTCGGTGCCCTCGATGCGCGCCACGAGGTTCTCGCGTCCCGGCTGCGCGACGTAGCGCTCGAGGTCGAGACCCGTGTCGCCGAGGTACTGCGCCAGCAAGTCGACACTGCGGGACTCGTGGCCCGATTCGGGCGTGCCGTCGTTGACGCACTCGTTGCGAATGAGTTGCGAGAGCAGGTCGACCGATTCGTTCGCGACCTCGGTGTCGGTTGCGGTCATGCCGGATCCGATGCCGGTTCCATGCGGTACACGAGCATGCCCTTTTCCTCGTAGCGTTCGGCGCCGCCCGCGTGGGCGAGATGCTCCAGGTGAGCGAATGTCTCGCTCTCGGCCATCGTGCCCCAATGCCGCTTCGGGAACACCTCGTGCGACAGTGCGACCACGGTCGCCGGACCGAGTGCGAGGCCCGCTTGGCGCAACAGCTCCATGCGCTCGGCGTGGTGCTCCTTGATTGCCTCGACGCGGCCGGCAACGTCGGCGAAGGGATGACCGTGCGCGGGCAATCCGAGCGTCACTCCTTTCAACCGACCGACGAGATCGAGCGTGGCGAGGTACGACTTGAGCGAGTCGGCTTTGCGCACGCCGGAAACGTGCGGCGTGATCGACGGGAGCACGTGGTCGCCGGTGAGCAGGGTTCCGGATTCGGGGTCCCACAGACACAGGTGGTCGACGGTATGGCCGGGAGTGTGCACGACGAACCAGTCGCGGTCGCCGAGCCGGACCCGCTCGCCGTGGTGCACCCGATCGGTCGGTTCCGGCGGCGTGAACAGCATGCGCAGGGCCTTGATCATCACCCGGCGCCGCAGCGGCGGACCCTGATTCGTCGTACCCCACGGCGTGATCGCGCCCCACGGGCTCGACGTCGCTTCGGTCTCCTCGGTGTCGTCGTGCACGACGTCGGGATCGTTGATCGTCGGCAGCTCGTCGGGCGACACGTCGACGCTCTGCGCGTACGCGGCCGCTTCCATCTCGACCCGGCGCGCCTCGCCTTCCGACAGCGCGCGCTGCGGGCTCGGTCCCTTCACCGTCCACGTCGAGAACGCGTGGTGCGTGATCAACTTCGCGCCGCCTTCACGCGCGATGCGGCCCGCGCCTCCGAAGTGATCAGGATGCGAGTGCGTCACGACGACCGTGTGCACGTCTTTCACGCGATAGCCCGCGGTCTTCAGTCGCTGCTTCAGCGCCTTCCACGATTGCGGGCCCGGCAGTCCCGGATCGACCACGGCGATACCGCGGTCGTCGACGAGCCCGTACATGTTGACGTGGCCCAGACCCGGCATCCAGATCGGCAGTTGCATGCGCAACACACCGGGCACGACCTCGGTGACCTCCTCCGACGCGGGCTCCTGTTCCTGTCGCGGAGGACGCGCGCGCGGCTGGGTATCGGTCATGCCGGGCAGGGTATCCCGCGCCCGCGGCGACCCGATCTTCGGATCAGGCGTAGGCAAGCGGTGCGAGCTTCGCCCACGGTCGGTTCGCTTCGGCCACTGCACCGCACGCCAGTACGACTTCCTCGTCGTCGCGGCGACCGACCGCCTGCAAACCGACGGGCAGGCCGTCGGACGCGCAGCCGACCGGAATGCTCACTCCGGGCATGCCCGAGATGTTGAACGGAGCGGTGTACGGCACCGAACCCATCCCGCCGACCTTCTGGCCACCGATCTCCAGGGGCGGTGGACCTTCCGCGACGAACGCAGTTGTCGCGGTCGTGGGAGTGAGCAACAGATCGACCTCGTCGAAGACCGCTCCGATCGCCTCGAGCAGCTCGAAGCGGCGCCGCAGCGAACGCATGAGCTGTTCCGAGTTGATCCCGTCGACCGCCTGCAGACCGGCTCGAGACACCGGCGTGACGTCGTCCCACCGACCACGTGCCGCCTCGAGATGGTTGGCCGCGGTGTCGAGCGAGGAGATCAATCCCCAAGCCATGCCCGGCCGCGGAAGGCGCACGTCGACGTCGACGAGCTCGATACCCGCGTCGGCGCACAACGCGAGCGCGGCTTCGTACGCGAGCTTCTCCACCTCGGGATCGCAGGCCGCGAACCCGAGCGTCGCTGACCACGCGGCACGCTTGCCCCGAAGCTGCGCGACCGCATCGCCCGACACGATCGCGTCCTCGTAGGAACGGGCCGGACGCGGCAGCGAAGTGGGGTCGCTGTTCGTGGGCCCCGCGATCGCGTCGATGTAGCGCGCCGCGTCACGAACCGAGCGACAGATCGGTCCGGGTACCGAAGTGAGCGCGCTGTCGAAGTTGCCGCCCGACCCGACGCGTCCGAAGCTCACCTTGAAGCCGAACAGACCGCTGTACGAGGACGGGATGCGAATCGATCCCCCACCGTCGCTACCGGTGCAGATCGGCATCATCCCCGATGCCACCGCGGCCGCGGACCCGCCCGACGAACCGCCGGGCGTGCGCTCCGGGTTCCACGGGTTGCGCGTCGTGCCGTGCAGGTAGGTGCGCGTCCAGTTGGTCGAGCCGAACTCGGGCGACGTGGTGAGACCGACGAGCACCGCGCCCGCGGCCTTCAGCCGGGCCGGCTCGGTGTCGTCGCGCGTGCCGACGACGTCGCGGTAGAGAAGGGAGGCGTGCGTGTCGGGCCAGCCCGCGACCTGTACGAGCTCCTTCACGCCCATTGGGACGCCGGCCCACGGTCCGGGGTCGTCGCCGCGCGCGACGGCCGCGTCGATCGCGGCGGCTCGAGTACGCGCGCCCTCGAGATCGAGATAGCAGAACGCGTTGAGCTCCGGATTGAGCTTCTCGATCCGCTCGACGAACACGTCGAGCAGCTCGGTCGAACGCTGATCACCGCGCCGAACCGCGTCGGCCAGCTCCCAAGCGTCCTGTTCCCAGACTTCGGTCATGATCTACCCCCGCTCTTGTGCGACCTTCCGCAGTTCCGTGAACGCGTCGTCGATGCCGCTCGCGAAGATCTCGATGTCGGCACACGCGTCGCGATCGCCCCACACGCCGAAATGCAGCGTTCCGTCGTACGACAAGATGCCGACCACGACCGAAAGGTTCTGGGTCAGCGGCACGATCGGGAACGCTTCCACCAACCGCGCACCCATCATGTAGAGCGGGTGCTGCGGGCCCGGCACGTTCGTCACGACCAGATTGAAGAACGGCTGACGGTGAACGACGCGCGCCGCGAGGCTCATGAGCGTCGGCGCGACGTAGTCGGTCATTCCGAGCAGCATCTCGGCGCCGACCGCCTGGCGTCGTTCCTTGAGATCGGCGGTCTGCACGGAGATCGCGTGCAAGCGCTCGATCGCGGGCCGGTTGTCGACCGGCAGGTTGACGAACATCGCCGATACCTTGTTGCCCAGCGAGCCGCGTTCGTCCTCGGAGCGCACGGACACCGGGCAGAGAACGCGGAGCTGCAGATCTTCGGTGTCGTCGGCGCGGTGCGCGAACAGCCGTCGCAATCCGCCCGACACCCCGGCGAGCACAACGTCATTGACCGTGCCGCCGAGACCGGCGCGGATCTCCTTCACCTCCGACAACGGGACGCGCACGACCGCCAGACGTCGGTGCCGGCCGCTGCGAACGTTGATCGAGGTACGCGGCGCGATCGCGTGCCGCGTCACCATCGTGCTGATCGACTGCGCGAGTTCCTGCGCACGCTCGAGCGCGCGGCGCGGCCCGCGCAGCATCGAGCGGACGGAACGCGCGATCTCCGCGGGCTG
This sequence comes from Actinomycetota bacterium, assembly GCA_003134555.1. GTDB lineage: Bacteria > Actinomycetota > Acidimicrobiia > IMCC26256 > PALSA-610 > PALSA-610. Next base: position 41,801 of record PLBO01000150.1, on the reverse strand, counting down.
CGTGAGCCGGTCTCGCAGCGTGTCGAGCAAGAGTTGCGAGGCGCTCGGAGCCGGCGCGGGCGCGAAGCCCGAGGCGCCGACCGGTGTGTACTCGGGACTCATGTCGAGCAACAGCGTCGCGACGTCGACGCCGGACACGCCGTCGATGAGCGCGTGATGCGTCTTCTGGATCAGTGCGACCTTGCCGCCTTCGAGGCCCTCGACGCACCAGATCTCCCAAAGCGGTCGGTCGCGGTCGAGCAGTCCTTCCTGCACGCGCGTCGTCAGCGTCACGAGCTGTTCCCACGATCCGGGCCGGGGCAGGGCCGTGTGCCGCACGTGGTACGCGATGTCGAAATCCTCGTCGTCGATCCAGATCGGCCGGCCCTGCTCGTACGGCACGTGCATGAGCCGGCGCCGGAACCGCGGCATGAGCGGAAGTCGGGACATCACGAGGTCGCGCACTTCGTCGATCCGGAACCGACCGTCGGCGTCGAAGAACGGTGCACCCTCGAAGACGCTCACCGCGCCCACGTGCATCGGGTACTCGGGCCGCTCCAGGTGCAGGAAGCTCGCATCGAGCGAGGCGAGACGGTCGTACGGGTTCATCTCGGGCCGATCGTAGGGCGCACGCTCGCTACGGTCTATTGCGTGGATCTCGTCCCGACGGCCGTATGGAGAATCTCGCCCGAGTTGGTGCTCGCGCTCGACGAACATCTGGGTCCGCCCGTCGACAGTTACGTGAACGGTTCGCAGACTTGGCTCGTCGGCGACGAGCCGAGCGGACCCACCGGGGCGGGCGACGCGGAGATGATCCTCGAATTCCGGCTGCACCCGGTCTCGGGCTACCGAGCACCCGCCGGCTGTTCGCACTACGACATCTGGGAGACGGTCGTCACGCAACTCTCGCAGGAGGTCGATGCGCAGCCGCTGCGGCTCGGCAACGAGACGCGTTCCCTCAACGACCTGTGGGACGGGCTCGAAGCCTTCCCCGCGTACGGCGACGAGATCGAGCCCGCGCGGCTGACGACGCTGGCCACCGCGGCGCTCGCGCTCGCGCCCGATCGCGCCGGGCTCGTCGACCACGAGGCGATCGGCGACGCGTGGGAGCGCGCAAACGGCAAGGTCTCGATCGTCGAGCTCCTCATCGACCAGCTCACGTCGCGAGCGGATTGACGAGAAGCGCGTTCAGGATTCGCCGCGCCAGGTCGGAGTCCGGGGCGGGTCGTACCACGTCTCGACCTTCTCGCCGTCGATGGCGCGGAACGCGAGGTCGAGCCAACGGTGGGCGCCGGCAAGCGGCTGCGGCAGCGTGTCGCGCGCGAAGAATCCGACCGCGCTCGTCTCGAGCGGATGGCCCTTGAGCTCACCGCCGGTCATCCGGCAGTGGAACACGATCGAGTACATCGGCACGCGGGCGAACCCGAGACGCAGACCGTCGAGCACCGCGATCAACGAGATCGGTTCGCACTCGATCCCGGTCTCCTCGAGCACTTCCTTCATCGCGATCTCCGACGGCGAATAGCCGACGTCGGCCCAACCGACGGGATACAGCCACCAACCGGAATCGGCGCGCTGCGTGAGCAGGATCTCGCCTTTGTCGTTGCCGACGACGGCCGCCACCGCGACTTTCGGAGTGACGTAGCCGGCGACGCCGTCGCCGACCGTGCTCAGCCATTCGTCGAACAGCACATCGGCTTCGGCTTCGTCGATCGCGGCGGCGCGGATGTCGGCGGCGACCTTCAGCACCTCCTGGAACCGCTCCTGTTCGTAGAGGCTCTGCGTGAAACCGAGCCCAGTGCGCGCAATCCCCGCCAACGTCTCGGCCCAGCGCAACATGTCGGCCGCGGAAGCTGCAAAGTCGGGAGTGCTCATACGGCCCGAACCCTATCCAGTCATGCGATCGACGAGCGCGGCGCGCAACCGCGCGACCGCGCCGGGGTCGTCGATCTTGCGCGCGCTCGCGTCCCGAACGTAGAACACGTCGACGACCCGCTTGCCCAGGGTCGCGACCTTCGCGATACGCACGTCGAGGGAGAGATCGGTGAAAGCGGAAGCAAGCCGGTAGAGCAATCCGATGTCGTCGTCGGCGTGGACTTCGACGACGGTGTCGGTCTCGGATTCGTCGGAGCTCACTTCGATGCGCACTGCGGGCGTCGCGCGCTTTCCGATCCCCGCGTAGGCCTGCCGTCGTGCATCGACCCGCACCGCGAGATCGATCTCACCCGCGAGCGCGCGCTCGATGGTCTCGGTGACGCGCGCACCGTCGTCGTCGACGACGCGACCGAACGGGTCGGCGCCGCGGAAGACGTCGAGCGCTTGACCGTCTGTCGTTCCGAATAGGCTCGCTTCGAGCACGTCGAGGCCACAGACGGTGAGCGCGCCGGCCAGCGTGACGAGCAGTCCCGGCCGGTCGGCGGCGACGACCGTTATCGCGACCTGGCCGCCTCCAACCTGCTCACAACGAACGGTTGGTGAATCGCGTAGTAGCAATTCGTGCATGCACATCGTGTCGACGTCGAACGCGAGGACGTACTGCTCGGGCAACCGCGCGAGGAAGACGCCCGCACGATCCTCGCCGAGACGTTCTCGGAGCGCGTCGCGGCGGTCGGCTGCGACCGCCTTCGCCTCTCCGCGCTCGATCGCGGTCGCGGCCTTCACGAAGAGATCCCGCACGAGGGCGGCCTTCGACGGGCTCCACGCGGCCGGGCCCGTCGCGCGGGAGTCGCCGATGGTGAGCAGATAGAGCAGGCGCAGGCGTTCGGCGTCGCCCGCGCAGGCCGCGGCGACGTTGTCGGCCACCGATGCGTCCGAAAGATCGCGCCGGGTCGCGACCTCGGCCATGAGGAGATGATTGCGCACGAGCCACGGCACGATCTCGCGCGCCTCGCTGTCGAAACCCATACGGCGGACGACCCGATCAGCCGTCTCCTCGCCCAGCTCCGAATGATCGCCGGGCAACCCCTTCGCGATGTCGTGCAACAGCGCGCCGAGCAACAGCAGCTCCGGGCGGCGGCAGGCGCGCGCGACCACCGCGTCGACATCGACGTCGCGGCCGGACTCGTGACGCACCTCTCCGGCATCGAGCAGGCGCGCGCACTGCGCGACCGCTTCGAGCAGATGACGATCGACGGTGTAGCGGTGGTACGCGTTCCGCTGCGGGAGCGACCGAACATGTTCCCATTCCGGGAGGAGCCGGGCCAGCACCCCTTCGTGGTCGAGTGCCTCGAACACGGGGACCGCGTGATCACCCGAACGCAGGAGACGAACGAAGCCCGCGCGTTGCCACACGTCCCAGGTCGGCGCGCCGGTGGCCTGGAGCCGCGTCAACGAGGTGCGGTCGAACGGCACGGCATACTCGGCGGCGGCGCACGCGGCCTCGAGAGTTCGCAAGGGCGGTACCGATCCGTCGGGGTTCGTGTCGATGTGCACGCGACCGTCGCGCAACCAGACGCCCTCGGCCAACGGCTGGTCGACCTGCGCACCCTTCGCGCCCGGTCGGTCGAGGAGGTCACGCACGCGCGACCACACGTCGCCGGCGATCCACGCGATCTCGCGCGCCGCGCGCGCGAGATCGTGAACGAGCGTGTCGGCCGACTCGAAGTCGAGCTGCGTGGCGACCGCGTCCTGTTCCTGTAAGGCCAGCCGGTCGGAGCGCGAGTTGGTGACGCGCTGGAGCGCGACCCGGATGTCGAGCAAGAGCTCACGACCGGCCTCGACCCGGGCCAGGTCTTCCGGAGTCAGGAAGTCGCGTTCGAGCAGAGTCGAGGAACCGCCCGGCGGGCCCAGCGCCCAACCGCCCCATTCGAGCGCCTGCACGTCGCGCAGACCGCCCGCGCCTTCCTTGAGGTCGGGTTCGAGCATCTCGGCGATGGCGCCGGGGCGCTGACGCCGGAGATCCGCGGCATCGGCGAGCACGGGCAGGACGCGTCCGCCGCGGCGTGCCGCGAGCTCACGCGCCTTTCGTTCCAGCTCGACGGCGAGCTCGCGCGCACCCGCCACGACCCGGACGTCGAGCAACGCCGTGAGCGCGTCGAGATCGTCGTCGGCGAGCGCGATCGATTCCTTGATCGTGCGCGCACCGTGACCGGTGACGAAGCCTGCGTCCCAGAGCGGATACCACAGTTGCTCGGTCACGGATCGCACCGTGTCGGCACTGTTGCGACCGCGGAGCTTGTGCACCAGCAACACGTCGATGTCGGAACCGGGACACAGCTCGCGACGCGCGTAGGAGCCGAGACCCACGAGTGCGACCTCGCCGGACCGGTCGAGATCTCCGAAGGCTTCGACGAGCGCGGCGTCGACTGCGTCGCTGAGGGCGGCGCCGAAGGCGCGCCCGCGCAAGTTCAGGTCGGCGAGCAGCGCGGCGCGCGCGTCGCGCAACCGCTCGGAGATCAGATCCGAACCCGAGCTAGAGCGCGTCAGAGCCCGCTTCCCCGGTTCGAATACGGACCAGGCCCTCGACGGGGAGGATCCACACCTTCCCGTCGCCGATCTTGCCGGTGCGCGCGGCTTCCACGATCTTCTCGGCGACGCGCGGGGCATCGTCGTCGTCGACGAGGATCTCCAGCTTCACCTTCGGCACGAAGTCGATCGTGTACTCGGCGCCGCGGTAAACCTCGGTGTGCCCGCGTTGACGGCCGAACCCTTGCACCTCGGTCATCGTCAGCCCCTGCACGCCGAAGTCCTGCACGGCCGTCTTCACGTCATCGAGCTTGAACGGCTTGACGATGGCTACGACCATTTTCACGTGTTGCTCCTTTGCCCGCGGCGGCCGAGCCTGACAGGAAGCTGTTTCCCGACCGAGACCCGATTGTTACAGCTCCGTTTCATCCCCGCCGGTTCCCGCGGCGGCTCCGTCCGCCCGCGCCCTGAGAACCTTCGCCTTGCCGAGGCCCCACGCGAGCAGCGCGCCGCCGAGGTCGTCGTCACCGAGCTCGGCGGGGCTCTTGAGGACGATGCCGTAGGGATCGTCGGGAAAGGCCCGGGTCTCGAACGGATCGCGCACGACCTCGGGTACGCCGGCCCCGCGCAACACCTCGCTCGCCTCGCGACGCAGCGACCGGATGATCTCGAGCGGGGTCGCGCGCTGGGCGGCCGGATCGAGCTCGAACAGCGACCGCAACTCGGTCTCGACGCGGACGGCTGCCTGCTCGCCGGCCGCCGTCGCGTCCGCGATCGCGTCGGACCGGCCGGCGCCGTCGAGCTTTCCCCACGCGTCGACGAGTGTGGTCACCGCGCGCACGACCCAGCCAGGGCCCAGGCGCGCCACACCTTCGATGAGCGGGCCCGCGCCCTGCGCCATGAGCGCGAAGCCGTCGGCCTCGGTGCCCGACGTTGCCCGCGCCCGCTCGTCATCAGGAGCCGGCATCGGCCAACATCGTCTCGTGCGACTCCGGGCGTTGTCGGTCTTCGAGCGGATCGTGTATCACTGCGCGTGCGTCGACCCGCGCGACCCGGCCCATCCGGTCTTGGAGGTCGACGCGGTGATGCGGGAGGGCGACGCCGACGGTCCGCTGCTCGTCGCGGTCGCCGATTTCAAGCGCGTGCTCGGCTTCGAGGCGACGAAGGCGTGCGTGGCCGAGCTCCGCCGGGCCGGCCGGACCGAGACCCACGACGGCGTCGAGTACGTCACGTTCGCGATGTGGGAGGTAGTCGCGCCGTGACCGGACGTCAGCCGGCGACGACATCGCCTTCCATGCGATTGACGGTGCAACCGAGCCCTTCGAGATACGCGATCGCCTGATCACGCGCGTCGTGCGCACCCGAGAGCTCGAGGATCACCCATGCCGAATGATCCTCGACGTTCGCGCGCCGGATGCTCGGAACGACGTCGAAGCGTTTGATCACCTCGTAGATCACGGGACGTTCGACGAGCTCTTCGGGAATCGAGACGAAGAGCCGGATCGCGTCGCCGGGCGATGTCATCTTGCGTGGTCCTCCGACGTCAGCCCGACGCGGGCACATGCATCGGCCGGCTCGAGCACGAGCCCGGTGAAGAACGGACCGAATTCCGCGTAGCGGGCCGACACAGGGTCGAACCGCATCTCGTACACGATCTCCTTGAGCGCGGCCGGGTCGTCGGCCAACAGCGTGACGCCCCACTCCCAGTCGTCGATGCCCGTCGAACCGGTGATGAGCTGGAGCACGCGGCCCGCGTAGGTTCGACCCACGCGGGCGTGGCCGGCCATGAGCTCCTTGCGATCGTCGAACGGCAGCTCGTACCAATTCGCTTCGGCCGCGCGACGCTTCGACATCGGATAGAAGCAGCAGCAGTTCTTCATCGGAAGACGGGGATGCACGCGGTTCTCGCGATAGTGCTCGATGCGATCACGCCACACGTCGAGACGCGCTTCGAGCTCGTCTCCGGTTACGCCTTCTTCGCTTGCGAGGCGGGTCCGCTCTTCGCCCTCGGTCGCGCCGTACTCGGACTGCTCGGTGAGCGAGACGTACGAGTAGACCGGTTCCAGAGGCGCCGCGAGGAGCTCCGCCTGGAAGCGTTGCAACCGAGCGAGATCGGGACCGAGCGCGATCACGCCGAGGTCGGCCTTGTGGCCGAGCATCGCAACGGCCAACGCCTGATGCCCGTCGGCTTCGAGCGCGGCGAACGCGTCGACGACGTGCTTCCCGGCCCCCGCATCGCGCTCGGCGCGCTCGCGGTCGACTCGGTAGTAAAGATGCAGGACACCCCAACCGACCGACGGATTCACGTGTTCCACAGGGGTGAGCGTACCCTCGCGCCTACCAGCCCGACCCGAGGGCAGTGACGTTCTGCGTGGTCACGACGGACGGACAACCACCCTTGCCGTAGTACGTCCCGGCGGTCGGCCCGACCGCGACGTCGGCGATCGCAAAGACCGTGCCCGATGCCGACCACTCCGAGAGGCAGACCACCTGCCGAGGCTCGGCGCCCCCGCCGTTGACCACCACCGAGACCTTGCCGCCCCAGTCGAGCGACGGCTCGACCTGCTTCAAATACACCGCGTCGGCGGAATACATCTGTTGGTCGACGTAGATCGTTTTCTCCGCGGTGAGTCCGTTCCGAAGGTCAGACTGCGCGGCGCTTTCCAACGCGGCCGCGGCGGCACTCTTCGCACCGGGGGGAACCTGCACGTCAACCGCGGCGCCGAAGTCGTAGAGCTCGATCGTCGCGTCCATCTTCGGCTTGGTGCCCGCCGGCGCCCCGAGGCGGGTCGCGAGCGCGGCGAGATCGATCGACATCCGCATCTTGCGCAGCCGGCCGGAGTCGTCGACCCAGACCGTGACCGGGATGTTGATGTGGCCCAACTGGTCGACCACGCGCCGGAGTGCGCTTTGGCGCGCCGTGGTGCCGCCCCGCGTCAACGCGCGATCGAGGTTCAGCGTCGCGCGGTAGCGCGTCGTTGCGTCGCCGCGCAGGATGTCGTGACCATCCACGCGCACGACGTCGGACACGCCCTGCAGGAAGTCGAGGTAGCTGCTGGGATCCGCGGTTCCGGTCTTGGCCAGGCCGAACGACATGCTCAGCCATTCGCCGTCGACCTTCACGTACGCGGTGCCGCCGACGACTCGGAGCTCTTGCGACAGCGACTCACCGCCGCTGCGCTCTTGCATTGTCATCATCATTCGGCGGCGGGCGAGGTCGATGACGCCCGTTCCGGTGACGTTGAACGTGCCGGCCGTCCCCATGCCCGAGATCGTCTCGGTCATCGACAGTCGCGCGGTCCGCGCGTCGGTCGCGCGCGGTACCGAGGCGAGGAGACGGGCGTGCGGGGTCGTCGGAGTCACCGCGGGACGCGCGCTCGTCGGGCTCTTCGCGCGCGTCTCGGGGAAGGGCTGCCCGCCACAGCTCGCGGTCGCCAGCGCGAGCGCGAGCGCAAGTCCGGAAACTGTGAGCAAACGCTTTGTCGTCACCGACGGGATATCGGTCTCCGACCGCCTCGCCCTGAGCTTCCGCATGCCGCGGCAGCATCCGCCCCGGCTACGAGCCGATCCGAAGTGCGCCGTAAGGCCGGGTCTGCGTCTGCGGGGGAGCCGCAACCCGAACGGCCGTACCGAACGCGTAGAAGTCGCCCTGGATCCGCATCATCGCGTCGGGCCCGAGATGGTCGACCCCGGCGGCGCCCGATAGCGGCGAGAGCGGGACCGACACGACGATGCGCCGGACCCGCCCGGCGCGGTCGAGCCACGCGTCGAGCGCGAGCCCACGCACGCCGATCGCCGATCGCAGCTGGGCCAACTTGGCGCGCAGCGCCGCCATGCGCGCACCTCCACGCGAGTCGGGAACGAGGTCGATCGTCGCCGCGTAGTGGGTCGTGGCCACACCCCGGACCGCCTCGTCGCCAATGGTCCGGACGTCGTCGGAGACCGCGGCGAGAAACGCGAGCTGGCCGTCCGGATCCACCTGCGACTGTGACAGCGCGGAGGGGTCGGCGCCGACCGCGTGCTTCGGATCGAGGCTGAGCCAACCGACCGAGGCGGGTAGCCCCGCAGCCCGGAGGACGCCGGCCGGCACCTTCGTGTAGACGACCCCGCCGAGGATCCGCTCCTCGATGGCACCGCCGCCGCCGAGCCGATCGAGTAAGGGGATGCTGAGCGAGAGGTCGGCGTCGCGCTTGGCGAAATCGACGACGCCCGTGCCCGCGATGTCGTACGCGCCGGTCGAGAGCGAGTCGGCGCCGAGCCCGGTCAGCGTCACCGATATCGAGGTCCGGGCGGTGCGCGCGGCCGAGGTTGCGGACACCGATCGCAACAACTTCGCCTGGAGCGCGGGGTTCCGAGTCACAACCTTCGGAACCGTCGGGGCGGCGTTGTTCGCCGCGGGGACGACCGTGCGCCGGGAGAAGTCGGTACCGCCGCAGGTGGCGACGACCAACGCGACACCCAGCACGATGGCCGCGCGCGTGCGCGCCGACCCCAGCATCCCCGCCCCTCCTTGGCCCCCCGTCATCCTCCTGAGATGGTACCGCCGCGGGAGTCGAAATCGTCACTCAGAGTGACGATTAGCCGGTCCGGGCGCCTTGGAAACCAGGGGACCGGCTCGCCCCGGACAAGCAAAAAAGGGGCGCCCCGAAGGGCGCCCCGTAGAACCGTGCCGGACCGGAACTAGAAGTCCATGTCACCCATGCCGCCGCCGGGCATCCCGCCTCCGGGCATGCCCGCGCCCTTCTCTTCGGGCTTGTCGGCCACGACCGCCTCGGTGGTGAGGAACAGCGCCGCGATCGAGGCTGCGTTCTGCAGCGCCGAGCGCGTCACCTTGGCGGCGTCGATGACGCCTGCCTTGACGAGGTCCTCGTACTCACCGGTGGCCGCGTTGAGGCCGTGCGCGCCCTTCAGGTTCTTCACCTTCTCGACGATCACACCGCCCTCCATGCCGGCGTTGACGGCGATCTGCTTCAACGGCTCTTCCAATGCCCGTGCGACGATCTTGGCACCGGTCGCGACGTCGCCCTCGAGAGTGGCGGCGAGCTCGAGCACCTTCGCCTGGGCCCGGAGCAACGCGACGCCACCGCCGGGCACGACGCCCTCTTCGACGGCCGCCTTCGTGGTCTGCACCGCGTCTTCGATGCGGTGCTTCTTCTCCTTGAGCTCGACCTCGGTNNCGGTCGTAGTCGGAGTCGGTGTTGTCGATCTCGTTGCGGATCTGCTGGATGCGACCCTGCACGTCGGTCTTGGAGCCGGCGCCTTCGACGATCGTGGTCTCGTCCTTGGTGATGACGACCTTGCGCGCCCGGCCGAGCAGCTCGATCCCGATGTTCTCGAGCTTCAGGCCGATCTCCTCGGAGACCACCTGGCCGCCCGTGAGGATCGCCATGTCCTGGAGCATCGCCTTGCGCCGCTCGCCGAAGCCGGGAGCCTTGATGGCAACCGACTTGAACGTGCCGCGGATCTTGTTGACGACGAGCGTGGCGAGTGCCTCGCCCTCGACGTCTTCGCCGATGATCGCCAGTGGCTTGCCCGACTGCATGACCTTCTCGAGCACGGGAAGGAGGTCCTTGACCGCACTGATCTTGCTCGAGACGAACAGGAGCAACGCGTCGTCGAGAACGGCTTCCATGCGCTCGGGGTCGGTGACGAAGTAGGGCGAGATGTAACCCTTGTCGAAACGCATGCCCTCGACGAGGTCGAGCTCCATGCCGAAGGTCTGGCTCTCTTCGACGGTGATGANNACGCCGTCCTTGCCGACCTTCTCGAGCGCCTCGGCGATCATCGAGCCGATCTCCTTGTCGGCCGCGGAGATCGCGGCGACGTTGGCGATGGCGGCCGGGTCGGTGTCGACCTTCTTCGACTGCTTCTTCAAGTCCTCGACGGCGGTGGCGACGGCCTCTTGGATGCCACCCTTGAGGACCATCGGATTCGCGCCGGCGGCGACGTTGCGCAAGCCTTCGCGAACCATGGCCCATGCGAGCACCGTGGCGGTCGTGGTGCCGTCACCGGCGACGTCGTCGGTCTTCTTGGCGACTTCCTTGACCAGCTCGGCGCCGATCTTCTCGAAGGGGTCCTCGAGGTCGATCTCCTTGGCGATCGACACACCGTCGTTGGTGATCGTGGGGGCGCCCCACTTCTTTTCGAGGACGACATTGCGGCCACGCGGGCCAAGGGTGACGCGCACCGCGTCGGCGAGCTTGTTCATGCCCGCCTCGAGCGCTCGGCGGGCGTGCTCGTCGTAGGCGATCTGCTTGGGCATTGAGAAAACCCCCTGGAGCAGCCTGGGGTGGCTGCGTGGAACGGGCGGATGATTGGCACTCAGGATAGCCGAGTGCTAACCCATGTTGGCACTCGACCGGCGCGAGTGCAAGCCGACGAATCGGGCCCACGCCGCTGCACATGGCCGTAACGTGGGTCCGTGGCCGAGTTGCACGATACGACCGAGGAGTACCTCGAGACGATCCTCTCGCTCGAGGAGGAGGGGGTCGTGCCCATGCGGGCCCGGCTCGTGGAGCGGCTCGGGATCTCGGCCGCGTCGGTGTCCGAAACGGTCGGTCGGCTCGTCGACCAGGGGTTCGTCGAGCTCGAAGGCGACCGGCGCCTCAGCCTCACCACCAAGGGCCGCGGGCTGGCGACCACGATCGTGCGCCGCCACCGGCTCGCCGAACGCCTCCTCGTCGACGTGATCGGGCTCGAATGGGAGAAGGTGCACGCCGAGGCCGCGCGCTGGGAACACGCGATCTCCGCCGACGTCGAAGAGAAACTCGTGCTGCTGCTCGGCGATCCGGCCACCTGTCCGCACGGCAACCCGATCCCGGGCTCGCACCATTCGGCCCCGACCACGCCCACCGTCGCGCTCGCCGACGCCGAGATCGGGCCGATCACGGTCGCCCGCGTCAGCGAGCGGCTCGAGATGTCGGGCGAGGCACTCGTTCTCATCGCCGACGCGCACCTGTTGCCCGGATGCGACGCAACCGTTGTCCGCCTCGGCGTCGACGGGGTCACGGTCACCACCGACACAGGTGAGCACCGTGTACCGACGCGGGTCGCCGAGTCGCTCTACGTCTCGTCGCGCTGACGCGCAAGCCGCCAGATACCGTGCTGCAGCTCCGGGAAATGCGAGAGCACGCGCGTTTCCGACAGCGTGAACCCGAGCCGGCGCGCGACCGCTTGCGACGCCGTGTTCTCGGGCAGGATCACGCTGTAGAGCGCGTCGACGTCGTGGTGCGCGAACGCGTACTCGACCGCGGCACCGCCGGCCTCGGTCGCGTAGCCCTTGCCCCAGTGGCCGGGATGCAACGCCCAACCGACCTCGATGCCCGGCCAGTCGGCGCGTTCGGGACGGTGCGTGCCGGCACGGCCGACGAACTCGCCCGATGCCTTCTCGACGAGGGCCCATTGCCCGGTTCCGCGCAACTCCCACTGGCCGAGCTGTTGCGCCATCCCCAACCAGGCTTCGTACCGACCGACGTCGTCGGGCAGGTGCAACGACGCGCGCACCTCGGGTGACTGCAGCACCGCCGTGTACGCGTCGACGTCATTCTCCTCGAACGGGCGAAGCAGCAGCCGCGCGGTCTCGAGCGTCGGGCAGCGACTCACGTTTTGCGGCGGAGTTCAGCCGCCGGCGACGGCGGGAACGATGCTGATGGTCTGACCGTCGGCGACGAGCGAGTCGACGCCCTGCAGGAAGCGGATGTCCTCGTCGGCGAGGAACACGTTGACGAAGCGGCGCAGGCCGCCGGTCTCGTCGAACAACCGCTCGGAGAAACCGGGGTGCGTCGCTTCTAGCGCCTTCAGGGCGTCGGCGACGGTGCCCGCTTCGACCTGTACCTCCGCCGCGTTCGCCGAAAGGCTTCGTAGCTGCGTGGGGATCCGGACGGTGACACTCATGGTGTTACGACTCCTCGATGTCGAACGCTTCGTGGAACGCGTCGAGCGTGGCGGCGATCGTCGCGGTCGGGCGCGACGTCTGCGCAACGGCTTCGAGCGTCTTCAGCCCGTGCCCGGTGATGTAGACGACGACGCGTTCGTCGGGCCGAACGACGCCGTCGGCCGCGAGCTTCTTCAGCGTCGCCACCGTCACGCCGCCCGCGGTCTCGGCGAAGATCCCCTCCGTACGCGCGAGGAGCTCCATCCCTTCGACGATCTCGCCGTCGGTGACCGCTCCGAAACCGCCTCCGGTAGAGCGGACGACGTCGAGGGCGAAGTAGCCGTCGGCGGGATTGCCGATCGCCAGCGACTTGGCGATCGTGTCGGGCTTCACCGGCCGGATGGTGTCGGCATTCTCGATGAATGCTTCGGCGACCGGCGAGCAACCGAGTGCCTGCGCGCCGGACACGCGCACCTGCGGCTCTTCGTCGAGCAGACCGACCTTGTAGAGCTCGTCGAATCCCTTGCGAATCTTGGTGAGCAGCGAACCGCTCGCGACCGGCACCACGACGTGATCGGGGACGGTCCAGCCGAGCTGCTCCGCGGTCTCGAACGCGAGGGTCTTGGAACCCTCGGCGTAGTACGGCCGCATGTTGACGTTCACGAAGGCCCAGTCGTAGATGCCGGCGAGCTCGGCGCACAGCCGGTTCACGTCGTCGTAGTTGCCGTTGATCGCGACGAGGTTGCCGCCGTAAACCGCGGTCGTCACGACCTTGCCCTGTTCGAGATCAGAGGGGATGAACACGTAGCTGCGCATTCCGGCGCGCGCCGCGTGCGCGGCGACCGAGTTCGCGAGGTTGCCCGTCGACGCGCAGGCGGCGACCTTGAAGCCGAATTCGAGCGCCTTGCTGAGCGCGACCGACACGACGCGATCCTTGAACGAGTTCGTCGGGTTGCGGGTGTCGTTCTTGAGCCACACCTCACCCAGTCCGAGCTCGGCGGCGAGCCGGTCGGCGCGGACCAGCGGCGTGAAGCCGGTGCCGAGATCGACCGCGCTGTCGGCCTCGACCGGTAGCAGATCGGAGTAGCGCCACAGGTTGAGCGGCCCCGCCGCGATCTTCTCGCGCGTGACCGACTTGGCGATCGCGTCGTAGTCGTACGCGACCTCGAGCGGGCCGAAGCACCACTCACACGTGAATATCGGAGCGGCTTCGTACTCGCGACCGCACTCTCGGCATCGCAGACCTTGCACGTGAACCATCCGGAGCGCCTCCCCTTTTCTCTCGACGCGCTCCGAGCGCCTCGAGCGACTGCCACACATGCTGGAGGCCGCTCTTTGGCTGCTCATCGGTCAGGCATTGGCACCTGGCACGGACCGTCTGGTTCGGGCTGGTTGCCGCGGCGTCAAAGGGCCTGTCCCTCGGCCGCTCTCGATGAGCGCGTTGTTCGGGAGAATATCACCTTCCCGTAGCCTTCCTCCATGGTTACAGGCGCGCCCCGAGGGTCTTTCGGAGTGTCGGCCGGGGTCTCCGTATGCCTGCCGGCGCGCGACGAGGCGACGACCATCGGAGCGATCGTTTCCGAGGCGGTGCGCCTCGACGTCGTGACCGAGGTCGTCGTGCTCGATGACGGCTCCTCCGACGACACCGCGGCAGTCGCCGCCGCGGCGGGCGCTCGGGTCGTGAGCGAGGCGTCGGTGCTCCCCGAGACCGGGCCGGGATCGGGCAAGGGCAACGCGATGTGGAAGTCGTTGTACGCCTGCACCGGCGACGTCATCTGCTGGATCGACGCCGATCTTCGCAACTTCCGGGGCGAGTACATCGAACGCCTGTGCGCGCCCTTGCTCTCCCAGCCCGACACCATGTTCGTGAAGGCCTTCTTCACCCGTTCGTTCGAAGGTGCGCCGACGGGCGGCGGGCGCGTGACCGAGCTCGTCGCCCGACCGTTGGTGTCATTGCTCTTCCCGAAGCTCGCCGACATCGTGCAACCGCTCGGCGGCGAGTACGCGGCGCGGCGGAGCGCGCTCGAGGTGCTGCCGTTCGTCGAAGGCTGGGGCATCGAGCTCGGGCTGCTGGTCGACGTGGTGGAGCGGTTCGGGCGCGACGCCGTCGCGCAGGTCGACCTCGACGTCCGCGAACACCGCAACCGACCCCTCGACGATCTCGGAGCGCAAGCGCTCGCGGTCATGGCGACCGCATTGCGTCGCGCCGGGCTCTTGCCGGAAATGGTTGCCCCGTTCGTCGAGCTGTTACGCGCCGCGCCCGACGGCACGATCGCGGCTCAGGCAGTCGAGGTGCGAGAGCGTCCGCCGATCATCACGGTGCCCGCATATCGAGCGCGGTTCGCGCCGCCTCGATAGCCGCCTCCTCCACGAGGAGGGCGGTACGCGTGTACGTCTCGCTCGACTGCCAGACGCGATCGGTGAGCGCGAGCACCTGTACGCCGGGTCGATCGGCCAGCGCGGCGCGCGCCTCGTCGGTCGCTTGACCGGCGATGATCGCGACGCTCGCGACGTCGAGGTCGTCGGCCCACGCGAGCACCCCGCCGACGACCTTGCCCGCGAGACTCGACGGGTCGAGCCTGCCCTCGCCGGTCATCGCGAGGTCGGCGCCCTCGAGCGCCGCTTCGAGCCCGACCGCCTCCGCGATCACTTCGAAGCCCGGCGCGAGCTCGGCGCCGATCGCGGCCAGTCCACCTGCGAGCCCGCCCGCCGCGCCCGCGCCCGTCAACTGCGCGACGTCGATTCCGGTACGCGCCCGATACCGATCGGACAACATCTTCAGGCGGCGCGTCAGCAACGCGACCTGCGCGCCGCTCGCGCCCTTCTGCGGACCGAAGACCTTTGCCGCGTCGGCGAACGAGGTTTCGACGTCGCACGCGACCGTGACCTTCATGCCCTGCAGCGACCAACCCAAGGCTTCGACCGCAGCGAGTCCGCCGTCGGTCGTCGCGCTCCCGCCGACCGCGACAACGACGCGGTTAAACCCTTGCGCGCGCACGGCCGCGATCAGCTCTCCGGTTCCGCGGGTGCTGGCGCGCAGCGGATCGTTGTGATCGTGCACGAGCGCGAGGCCGCTCGCTTGTGCCATCTCGATGATCGCGACCCCACCCGGCAACACGCCCCACTCCGCGTCGACCGGATCGCCGAGCGGACCGGTCACCCGTGCGGTTCGGCGCGACCCGCCGCGCGCCGCGAGCAAGGTGTCGAGCGTTCCCTCGCCACCGTCTGCGAGCGGCAGCTCGATGACCTCGTCGAACCCGGCTCGGCGTATACCGGCGGCCATCGCGCTCGCGACCTCGTCCGCCCGGAGTGTTCCTCGGAACTTGTCGGGACAGACAACGGCACGGGTCACAACGCATAGATTGTCGCCTGTCCGCAGTCCGCGTCGCCCCCGGGAGCTCGAGTTGCTCGAACGCGTGCCGTTGCTCGACAAGCATCTCGACGACTACGCGGACGTGGTCGAACCCGGAACTCTCGAGCGGATCCGGGCCCTGGCCGAGCCGTTGCGCGGGGCCCGGGTGCTGCACCTGAACGCGACTGCCTACGGCGGTGGCGTCGCCGAGCTCCTCGCCACTCATGTTGCACTGCTGCGAGA
Source organism: Actinomycetota bacterium (assembly GCA_003134555.1). Lineage (GTDB taxonomy): Bacteria > Actinomycetota > Acidimicrobiia > IMCC26256 > PALSA-610 > PALSA-610. The sequence continues at coordinate 25,950 of PLBO01000150.1, read as the reverse complement.
CGTGGGCATAGACGCGGAATGGCACGTGATCCACGGCAGCGACGAGTTCTTCGCGGTGACCAAGACCGTCCACAACGCGCTCCAGGGCGCCGACGTCGAGTGGACGCCGCAGATGGAGCACATCTACCTCGAGCGCGTGCTCGACAACGCGCTGCAACTCGAGGGCGAGTGGGACTTCGTCGTGATCCACGACCCGCAGCCCGCCGCGATGCACGACTACGCACGCGGGCACGGTGTCGCGCCGGACAGCACGAAGTGGATCTGGCGATGCCACATCGACCTCACCGACGCGAATCCCCAAGTCTTCGAGTTCTTTCGTCCGTTCATCGAGACGTACGACGCGTCGGTATGGACGATGCAGCAGTTCGTTCCGGACTCGCTGCAGATGGACCGTGTCGTCATCGCCCCACCGTGCATCGACCCGCTCTCGGTCAAGAACCTCGATCTACCGCATCCGTTCGTGAACGAGATCGTCAAGCAGTACGGCGTTCGCCCGAACGATCCGCTCATCGTGCAGGTGAGCCGGTTCGATCCGTGGAAAGACCCGATCGGCGTCATCGAGGCGTACCGCATCGTGAAAGAAGAGTTCCCGACGGTTCAGCTCGTGCTCGCGGGCTCGATGGCGACCGACGACCCGGACGGCTTTCACTACTGGGAGCTCGCCGACGAAGCGCGCGCCGGTGACACCGACGTGCACCTGCTCTCGAACATCCAGCAGGTCGGCAACGTGCAGATCAACGCGTTCCAACGCTTGGCCGACGTCGTGATGCAGAAGTCGTTGCGCGAGGGCTTCGGCCTCACGGTGAGCGAGGGACTCTGGAAGGGTCGCCCGGTGGTCGGCGGGCGGTGCGGCGGCATCACGCTCCAGATCGAGGACGGCGTGAACGGCTTCCTCGTCGACGACGTCGAGAGCGCGGCGAAGCGCACCGCAGACCTCTTGCGCGCTCCGGATCGAGCCACCGAAATGGGAGCGGCCGGTCGGGAGATCGTGCGGCGCCAGTTCCTCTCGACCCGCGAGCTCGAGGACTGGCTCCGCCTCTACGGCGAGCTGCAATGACGGACCGCGCTCGGTGATCGTCGTCTCTCATCGTGGTCCGTACCGCTTCGACCGCGACGACGACGGCAATCTCATCGCGCACCGCGGCGCGGGCGGCATCGTCAGCGCGCTCGGGCCGCTGCTCGACGACAAGTCCGACACCACGTGGATCGCGGCCGCGATGTCGGACGACGACCGCGCGGCGGCGCAGGCCGGCACGGCCGGAGCTCTCGACCTCAACCTGCGGTTACTCGAGCTCGATCGCGAGCAGCACCGCCTGCACTACGACGTCGTCGCCAACGGCGTCCTGTGGTTCCTGCATCACGGTATCTTCGATCGCACGCGCCGGCCCCGCTTCGACCTGAGGTTCCGCGACTCTTGGGACGCGTTCGTCGCGGTGAATCAGGAGTTCACCGACGCGGTCGTGGAGACCGCGGCCGAAAGCGAGATCGTGCTCGTGCAGGACTACCAGCTCGCGCTTGTCGCCGGACAGCTGCGCGCGCGGCGCCCCGACCTGCGCGTCGTGCATTTCACGCACACGCCGTTCGCGGGCCCCGACGACTTCTCGCTCCTTCCCACCGACGTCGGCGCCGATCTGTGCGCGGCGCTCGCGTCGGGCCCCGCGGGGTTCCACACCAAGCGGTGGGCCGAGGCCTACCGGCAATCGGCGCGCGCAACTCTCGGTCGGCGCGCCACGGTCCCGGCTCCCTTCGTCGCGAGCCTCGGGCCCGACGTCGCCGCGCTGGAAGAGGTCGCGGGCTCCGCCGACGCACGCGCCGCCGCGAGCAGCCTCGCCGACGCGGTCGGCGACCGGCTCGTGATCGCCCGCACCGACCGTATCGATCCGTCCAAGAACATCGTCCGCGGATTCCTCGCGTTCGACCGGCTTCTCGAAGCTCGTCCGGGGTTGCGGGGCCGGGTCGTCTTCGTCGCGATGGTGTATCCGTCCCGCCAGGGTCTCGCGGAGTACCTCGCGTACGAGAACGAGGTGGAGCAGGCCGTCGCGCGCGTCAACGACCGCTGGGCGACCCGCGACTGGCTGCCGATCGTGCTCGACGACCGCGACGATTTCGTCCGCTCCGTCGCGGGCATGCAGCGCTACGACGTCCTCCTCGTGAACGCCCTGCGCGACGGGCTCAACCTCGTCGCCAAGGAGGGTCCGGTCGTCAACCGGCGCGACGGCGTGCTCTGCCTCTCGCCCGAGACGGGCGCGTACGAGGAGCTGAAATCGGCCGCGATCGCGGTGCACCCCTACGACCTCGAGCAGTGCGCCGGCGCGCTCGACGACGCGCTCTCGATGCCGCTCGACGAACGCGCGCTGCGCGCCAGGAAGCTGCGCGCGCTCGCCACCATGCGCTCACCCGCCGACTGGCTCGCCGATCTCGTCCGCCACGCGGGTAAGTAGCGCGAGCAATCCGGCCGGTCCGTCGACGATCACGTCGACGGCGGTTGCCAGCTCCGGCGGCGCCTCGCTCGAGTGCACTCCGATCCGCACCGCGCGTCGCAGCCGGCCGTCGTCGACCGCGCGGCCCAACTCCGCGAACGCGGGAAGATCACCGCGGTCGTCGCCCGCGAAGGCGCCGACCTCGAAGCCCTCGACCAGTGCACGGGCGGCGTCCGACTTGTCGACGTCGATCGGCGGCCGCAGCTCGATCGCCATACGCGTGCGCAGCTCGGCGAGGCCGTGACGGAGGCCGACCTCGTGCGCGATCTCGACGATGGCGTCGGCCTGCTCGGGAACGGGTCGCCAGTGCAACGTCACGCTGAGGCCCGACTTGGGTTCGACGACCTCCGCGGGGAGCCGGGCCTCGAGCTCGGCCGTCGCTGCCGCGACCGCGACGAGATACGGCTGGACGCGCGGGTCGACGGAGTATGCGCCACCGGTCGACTGCTCCATGCCGTAGAGGCCGACCAGCGCGAGACCGTCGACCGGGAGGTGCCGGGCCAGGAACCCAACCGGTCGACCGCTGACGATCGCGACCCGCCCGAGCCGGGCCGCCAGCCGAGCGAGCACCGGCACCGCATCGGGAAGGGGACGCGCGTCTTCGGCTCGCTCGACGATCGGCGCCAGCGATCCGTCGAAATCGAGGAGCAGTGCGGTGCGGTCGGGCCACTCGACCAACGCGGCAACCGTTGCGTCGGCGTCGATCACGGTGGGACGCTACCCGCATGGATGCGAAAACCGCCGCCCGAACGACGATCGATCGCGAACGCGACGGGCTGGTCGCGCTCAGCCATCGAATACACGCGCACCCGGAGCTGAAGTTCGAGGAGGAGCAGTCGAGCGCGTGGACCGCGGGAGCGTTGTCCGACGCCGGCCTTCCGGTCGAGACCGGGATCTGCGAGCTACCGACCGCGTTCAGCAGCAAGGTGGGCAACGGGCCGTTGCACATCGCCATCTGCGCCGAGTACGACGCGCTTCCGATGATCGGTCACGCGTGCGGGCACAACATCATCGCCGCGAGCGCGGTAGGGGCGGGGCTCGCGCTCGCGTCGCTCGTCGACGAGCTCGGCATCACCTTGTCGGTGATCGGCACGCCGGCCGAGGAGGGTGGCGGCGGCAAGGTCCTGATGCTCGACCGCGGCGCCTTCGACGGTGTGCACGCCGCGTTGATGGTGCACCCGACGCCGATGGAGGATCTCTACCCGCGTGTCAGCGCGGTCGCGCACATGCGCGTGCAGTACACGGGCCGGGAGTCGCACGCGGCGATCGCGCCCGAGTTGGGGATCAACGCGGCCGACGCGCTGACGGTCGCCCAGGTCGCGGTCGGTTTGCTGCGCCAGCATTTGCGCGCCTTCGACCAAGTCCACGGCATCGTCACGCACGGCGGCGACGCGACGAACGTCGTTCCCGCGCACACCGAAGGAACGTGGATGGCGCGCTCGCGCAGCCTCGGCGAGCTCGAGCAGCTGCGCCCGCGGGTCGAGCACTGCTTCGAGGCCGGGGCGCTGGCAACGGGCGCGACCCTCGTCGTGAGCGACGTGTGTCCGCCGTACGCCCACATGGAGCACGACCACGACCTGGCCGAGACGTTTCGCGCCAACGCCACCGCGATCGGGCGTCCCGAGTCGCACGACGGCGCGGCGACGTTCTCGACCGACATGGGCAACGTGTCGCTCGTCATGCCGTCGATCCATCCGTGCATCGCGATCGACACTGACAGCGCCGTGAACCATCAACCCGAGTTCGCACAGGCGGCCGTGAACGCGTCGGCCGATCGGGCCGTGGCCGAAGGCGCGCTCGCCATGGCGTGGACCGTGATCGACGCCGCGACCGGACCGCTGCGAGACCGGCTACTGAACGCCGCCCGGTAGCCCGAGCCGGAGCTCTAGGCGCCGACGACGACGACGCAGTCGACGCCGTCACTGAACGGCGGCGCCGGACTGGGGAACGGGACGACCTTCACGCCTTGCAGTGCCGTCTGCTGCGACAACGCGACCTTTTCGCGGTCGAGGCCCGCACGACACATCAAGGAGTTTCCGGTCTGGTGGTGCCCGGTCCAGGTGCTTGCTTGCGGTTGGTTCGTGTAGCCGACCTGCAGCAGCGTCGTGCGCAGCGTCTTGGCCGCGCCGGTGGGCGCGCCGCCGTTCAGCACGAGCACCTTCAGCTGGTCGGGGGTCTTGGCCGGGGTCGACGGCAACGTCGTGGCGGTGGTGGTCGTGGTCGGCGGGTGGTGCAGCGTCGTGGTCGTCTTCGGGTGCTTCACCGGAGTGACCGAGGAACCCGCCGTGCTCGTGTCGACGCGCTGCAACAAGAACAAACCGACGATGACCGCGAGACCGATCAACGCCGCACCCTTCAGCGCCGCCGCGCTCGCGCCTCGCGCGAACTCGCCGTTGCCTCCCGATGGACGACTCATGTCACCATTCTGCCCGAACCCCTGCCCGCGCGCGCTCACCGGGAGCCGGGATCGGCGCGCCTGCCTTCGACGCGGCTGCGTCGTGCCTGCTCGCGCCGCTTGCGCAAGCGCAGGACCGTGAGCGAGTCGTACTCCATCGCCTCGGCGCGATCGACTAGCGCGTGCAGCGCGCGGTAGTAGCTGCTCGCCGACATCTCGAAGCGAGCACGGATCGCGATGTCCTTGCGAGAATCGAGCTGCCACCACTCTCGCTCGAAGTCGATCAACGCGCGTTCGTGTGCAGACAGCTCTGTTGTCTTCATCGGCTCACGATCCTGCTCGCTCCGCGCACCAAATACAAGCATCTCGGCGCGACGAGCGCAGTGACCACAGTCACCGCAACGGACGCGTCCCCTTCGGCGAACGGTTCGCGGGCTCGGCCGCGCCGCGGTGTTCGTGACGCTTTGGGCTGAAGCTGGAGTCGCGTGAGATGCGCACGATGGCCTCGGCACGCGAAGACACCGACGTCTTCTGGAAGATGGACTTCAGGTGTGTCTTCACTGTGTTTTCGCTGACCCAGAGCGCGCTCGCGATGTCGCGATTGCGCATACCTTGCGCGAGAAAGAGCGCGACCTCGCCTTCGCGCAATGTCAGCCCCAGGTCGTAGCCGGGCCACGGCTGGTGAACCGATCTTCCAAAGCGCGCGCTGACGAATTCTTCCTGACGCCCGATCTGCTGAATTGCGTCGACGAGCGCGTCGGCCGACATCGACTTTGCGAGCACGCCGCGTGCTCCCGCCGCCCGGGCCGCGTCGAACTGCTCCGGAGCGAAGGACCACGTGTACACGGCTACCGCGCGCACATGCGGATCGCGCGCGAGCTCCGCGACCCGGTCGAGACCCAGGCGCGGATGTCCGTATGTGTCGAACAGCGCGACGTCGACGATCTCGTCGGGGTTGTGCTCGACGTCGAGCTCGATCACCTCGATGCGATCGCGAAATGGCCGCAACATCGTCTCGAGACCGCGCAACACGATTTCGTAGTCGTTGACGAGGGCGACTCGGGTGCGCTCCGGTAATGGCGCTTGTGGTTGGCTCATTCGGTCTCCCGACCAGGGATGGGCGATGTCCGTCCCTCGTCACTCCGCAACAGGGCCCCGCGACCCGCACCGTACCCCTCATCTTCCCGGAACGACGCCGCGGCTACGGGGTCGGATGTAGCTGACGGGCGCTGGAGTGCGAGAGCCGGGTGTCGGATTCGAACCGACGACCTGCTGATTACAAATCAGCCCAACGCCTGCGCTGTGCGAGCGCACCAGAATGGCGTATCTACGCCACGCGCGCAACAGCGGAATCCGAAAGTTATCGGGTGCGACTGACCTGCCCAAAGGCCATTGACCGACGTTGGCAGTTGTTGGTTGGCGTCTCGCGGACTTTCCGCGGACTAGTCGAGCCCCGTCCGCGCGCGCGTCAAATGATCCCGTACCGAGCCCGGACGATCTCAGCCAGCGAGACGTAATGCAACTTCGCTCCGCACATCGGCTTTGCGGCACAACCCAAGGTGGACCGCCGCGACGAGGCGATCGAGCAAATGATGAAGGTGAACGCCATGAGCCGCGAGCAAGTGGAGTCGCTCGTTCGCGACTCTTTCGTCGAGTTCCGTCGCCAGTCGGAACTCGAATGGCGATTCGAGATCGTGGCAGAAGTCGCCGCTCGATTTCCGAACGTCGTACACGCGCTCGCACAGTCTTAGGGGAAGGTGCGTACCTGTCGACAGTGCGTTTGTACCGACACGATGCCGGGCGTAGTCACGGTGGTCGTCGTGCAGGTCGTCTTCGGGTTGAGCCAGCCGCCGTGTATGAAGAGGGCAGCGGCGACGAGCGCGACCAGGATCAGCACCGGAATCAGGTATGAGCGCGGTCGGCGCGGTCGGGCGCGTTCGTGGGTCGAGCGCGCGGCGCGGGCGTACTTTTGGTCCTCCGCTGTGACCCCGTACAACCGCGCTCGCTTTGGCACGATCCCCTCCCTACCGGGGCAAGTGTCGCTGCACGCCTGCGCGTATCGCAAGTAACCGCGAACTCTCCGAGCCGTCAAGGGTGTAGCCCGCAGTAGTTGCAGCCTTCCGCCCACCACACCCAGCAGAGAACCGGGTCGCCTTCGTGTCGCAACTCGGGACCGCGGCACCCGTCCTCGTCGTCGAGCGAGCAACCCGCGACCGTGCCGTCTGCGTGCAGGATCAGGGAGCCGGAACACGTCACACGCGTCTAGTCCGTCGGCAACGCCTTGAAAGTCCGGATGCGATCGATGAGTTCTCTGACTACGCGGACGTCGTAACCGCGGAAGGTTTTCCTGAATGTCAGCCCCGGCGACGGGTCGACGGACCCACCAAGTTCGATCACCTTCGCGGCGTCCTCGAAGAAGGCGTTGACCTCATGGCGGTCGTATCCGCCCATTTGGCTGTCGATGTCGATTTCCCTCAGTTCTGCGGCGAAAGCTCTCGCGGCCTGAATTACGGGAGCTCTCGCGGCGTGACTTGCGGGAGATGCGCTAGGTCGGACTTTGGACGAGTCGGCGCTTGTCTCGCTCCTCGGCTCGATGTCGAAAGCCCTCGCGTCTTCACTGACGGGAGATGCGTTTGGCCGATCGGGAGCTTCGGACGAGTCGGCATTGATCGGCTCAACGTCGCGTCCGCAGTACCGGCATAACCTCGCGGCAGGCTTGATCTCTTCGGCACACCACGGACAGGACCGCGACGAGGGAGCCTCGTCCTCGTCCACTTCTTCCATATCCCGTGTTTCCAGTGCTTCCGTGGCAATGGCCACCTCAAAGTCGCGCAGAGCCTGAGCCTTGGGAGTCGGACTCAACACCGCGACGATAAGCACGCCGAGGGGACCGAATAGCAAGCCGAGAGCGAAGCCATCGCCGGTTCGGCCCTTGCTTGAGCCGATCGTCATTCCAACGATCGCGCACAAGAGCCACACGACTAGAAGAACACCCACAGCGCCTCCGATCGACGCACGGATAATGCCCGATCCGAGGCGATTCTGCACTTCCGCGGGCCGCAGTAGCGGCGGCGCGGTATCCCCCGGCGACACGGAATACCTCCGAGGAATGCCACACCGCGCGCGCTCGACGCGCGCGTCATCGCTACCGATGACGACGACGCGCGCGCGGCGCATCTTGACGCGCGGCCGGGGACGCGGTCGCCGCACCTACGCGGAACGTGCGTGAAACGCGCAGGCTGGACACCACGACCCAAGCGGCGGGCGACGAACGCCCCGGCCGCGCGGGCTTGTTACGGAGCCGCGAGCCCCGTGCCGGACATGATGCCCACGGCCGCAGGAAGTCGAGCGAAGCTCGCGGCGACGTACCGCCGGACGATGACGGTCGCCTTCATGGTGGCGCTGCCGCCGCTGTAGTCGATGAAGACCGTATGCCCGCTCGCGTACACGTCGCCGAGCACATCGGTTCCACGGAGCACGATCACGGCGTCGGTATTGGTCGCGATATTCGTCGGCACGTTTGCGTCGGCGATGATGTTCATCGACCCGTTCAAGGTGACCGTTCCCGCGGTGATGCACGGATCGGAGAACGAGGCGAAGATCGGGGCTGTCGCGTTCGCGAGAGTCTCCCGCAACCATGACAAGCGCCGAGGGTGCATGATGACGACCGGGCTTCCACCGCGACCTACTTCGACCTTCCGCACGAGCGTTTCGAGATGCGTAATGAACTCGCTCGCGACCGGGGAAGCCGACGTATAAGTCTCGGTGCTCGCACTCGGCACGTTGAGCAGTCCCGTTACGGTCCCCGAACTACCGGAACCGCTGATAAGCGTCGCGTCCAAAGCCGAATCCACGGCGTCGACCATCCGAGGCAGCACCTGCGCGTCGATGCCCTTCTTGCCTTGCTCCAACGCCTGGAGGCTGAGCGTGAAGCTCCCGGCCGCCGTACGAATCGGAAGGCTGACCGTCGTGTCGGCCCAGTCGCTGTTATTGATCGACACGTTGAGCGCGGTCTGCATCGCCGCGACTGGGGGTGTCGATGCGAAGCCCACCAAATCGAGCACGTTGCCCGCGTTGAGCGGGAGATCCTGCGCGTAAGCGAGCATCGGACTCGTCGGGATCGCGGTCGGAGCTTGCGACTGAGTCAACCAAAGTGGAATCGCGCCGAACGTGCCGCCGCCCAGGTCGCGCATCTCCACGCCATCCGGCGAGTAGATCCGGCGATGCCCGGCGAGCCTGCCTTGAGCAACTTTGTCGCCTTGCTGCGCGCGGTGAAGATCCCTAAGCAGATCATTGCCGCTGCGAGCCCCATAGGGCTCCAACGCCTCCGCTGTCTCACGTACATCACGCGACAAGCGGACGTAGTAGGCGAGCCGATCGAGAGAGTCCTCGGCCGTGAGCTGGTCTGCCAGGTCGGAAGAGTCGCCCTCCGCGAGTCGCGTCATCGCGGCTCGCGCCTTCGCGGCCGCGGTTGCCTGGCGCGTCTCGATGCCTTCAAGAATGCTGCTAGCCATTATCTGATCCTCCGGCCGCTTGCGCCGATAAGTTGAAGCTGCGCGGAAAGTTGGTCTTTGCGCCGCAGCGCGTCGTACAGATTCGCGCGATGAAGTGCGGACCAGTGATCCGCGGTCGCCGCGTTCAGGTCCGCCGTGTGCCTCGCGATTTCCGCGTCGACTTGCGCGATGCGCGCGAGCACGCCGCGCGCCTCGTCGTCAACTTGGCCCTTCATCGCCGATCCCCGAACATCGCGGCGACCCGCTTCGCGCTCGCCGTCTTCGGGACCACGGCCGCGGCTGACGCGCGCGGTGCGATCGGTGCATCGTTCCCGATGAGCGCGCGCGTCTCGGCCGCGGTCGGAACTCGACCCGTCCAAATCTCGACTCCCCCACCGGGGCGAGCGAACGCGTACACGCCCGAGTCGTCGACTCTCACCGGGCCACGGGATTCGCAACCCAGCTCCCGCGCGCGCTCTGCCCACGAGCGGACCGCGCCGCGGAGTGATCGACCGCTCGAAGCGGTCGCGTGTTCAACTTCCATGTTGGTATTCCCTCTTGTTAGATATCGGACGTGACGTACGCGGACGGTCGCGGTTGCTTCGCGTCCTCGGTGAAGCGGCGCATGAGCGCGCCGCGAATCCACGGCCTTGCGTACGTCGAAAACTTGGTGCCCGGGCGATGGTCGAACCGATCGACGGCTTTGATGAGCGCCTCGCACGCGTCGCCCATGAGGTCCGCTTCGAGGTCGCGGCTCCGATAGCCCTCGTGCTTCGGCATGAGACGCTTCACGCAATCGCGCGCGAGGGGCATGTTCTCTTCGATGAACGTGAGCCGGGCTTGCGTATCACCAGCCTCGATCCGTTGGGCGAGCATGACTTCCCGCGCGCGGGACCACTTCACGTCAGCGTCCACGGAGCCGCCCCACGACAGCCGCGACCGGAATCCATCGGTTCCCCGTCACCGGGTCGATGAACGAGCCCGGTACTTTCCGAGCCCATCGGCGCACGTTGCTCTCGTCGCGCTGGAGAAGGCGTGCCGTCTCGGCCACGGTCAAGAACCGCTGTTGCTCGTCGTGCGCCCCCACTATGCCGAGCGGCCCCCTCTTTGCCCGCGGCTCCGTGCACGGCTCGCCGCGATCCCCGTCCGCAGGCCGTTCTCCGTCGTCGTCGCCGTGCACGACGCGCAGATACGGGCGGGGCGCTTCATCATCGACCGTCGAGCGAAAAGCGAACGCCAACGCGAACGGCATTAGTCGTTCAGCCGCCGACAACGTGCCGCGCTTGCGCCGAACGGCAGTGTGCAACTCGAAGACGGCCGCCTCGTAATCCTCGCGAAGCCGACCGGGGCGCAACTGCATCGCCTCGGCGAATGCGGGGTCATCGTCCCATGACGGCGACCATGAGAACTCTGCTTCGCTGACGTGACGCCGAACCGCGCGGTTGCCGGTCGGGTCACGCCACATCGGAAGATCCTTGATGTCCTGCACGTTCTCTCCGGGGTCGTCGGGTCTTGGATTCGTTACAGCGAGTTGCGGTCGTCGGGCCAAACCGACCAGTTCCCCGAGGAGCGCAGCTCCCATATCTCGATCGCGTGCGCGCCCACCCAATATTCGAGATCGCGGAACGCCGCCTCGTCGCCCGCGTCGCGTAGCTCGTACCAACGGCGACCGAGCCACGCGAGCACTTCGCCGTCTTCGGCAGTCGATCGCCAACCGGGAGGCAGGTCACCAGCCGCGGGGTCGGCTCCATACACCGGCGGCCCGCTCTTGATGGAGCACAACAACGCCCGCAAAAACAACCCCTGCGACACCTCGCCCTCGTATGCGGGATCGGTCGCTAGGCGGGCGTCTAGGAGCGTCAGGCGAAGCTCACGACATGCGCTCACGGAGCCTTCCGCCGCCAACTCGGCAAGCTGGATCGCGAGAGCGCCTTGCGTCTGAGCAACCGAGTCCTGCTCGTCAAACTCCGCGCCGACGAGTGCTCGAACGCGATCCACAAGCGATGGGTCGCCGGGCACGATGCCGAGCGCCTCGACCGGCGCGCGCCGGGCGCGCGGCTTCGCGGTCGGATTCGCCTTCTCCGCGCGCCGGGCCGCGACTCTGCACTTATCCGAACACCATTCCCGCGGGCGCGGGCCCTCCGATGTCTTCAAGATGTTCGGACAACCGGGCCGTTTACATGTCTTTCTCATTGAGCACTCCTTAAGGAAGCGAACGGTTCGCGCTGCCAGTTCGGACAGCGTGGGGAGAGGCGTCAAATGGGTCCTGGGCGACCCAGGACTGTAAAACCGACCCACGAGCGCGCCGAGTGCGCCGGGCGCGCTCGTTCTCTCTGCCGCTTGTTGTTGTTGACTTCGACCGCGACTGCGCACCGCGTCTCCTAGACGTCGGCGCGGTGGCGCGGTCGTACGCGGTACTCGGATGAGCGCGCCGGGCGCGGTCGAGGCGCGGTCAGGCGCGGTCATGTTCGCGCGCTCTCGGCGAGGTCTTTCACGTAGTGATGCAGCTCGGCGTTGCGCTTCCCCGGTTCGATGCGGAGCCCGTCGAGCTGGACCGCTGTCTCGATGCCTGCCCGTTTGAGGTCGCTACTCCCCTTGACGTTGATAAGTTCGAGTAGCTGACGCTGCGAAAGCGGCCTGCCCGCTTCCTTCGCCGCTCGCACCGCGGCCCGAGCGACGGCGAAGAGCTTGGCGTCGGGCGTATCCCGGTCGTCTATCTCGGGCGGCCAGACTTGCACGCTGACGCCTCCGTCCTCGTAAATATGCATGTCGATCGTGGCGACGGTCGCGCCGCGCCGGTAGTTGCCGTGCCGGTCCTTTGCGCAGATGAGCCGGAGTCGGCCGCCGTGTTCGCGGGTGAGGGGCTTCGGCGCTTCGATGAGATACGACGCGCCTTGTATCGCTGCCCTCTTACGCTTGCTGCCGGACGGGTGCAGCGAGTTGTCGTTCGCCTTGGTCGAATGGTCGACCGTGACGACCGCGGGCCCGGCGTCGGCGAGCGGGCGCATGTAGCGCCGTAGGAACGGTCCGACCTCGTTGTCTCGGTCTTCGTTCACGCCGTTCAGACTGAATGCTTCACCGAGCGAGTCGATGACGAGTAGCGAGATGTCGTGCTCGGCGGCCTCGCGCACCAGTTCGGTGACGGCCTCATCGGAGAACGGCTCGCGAGGCGCGTAGTAATGGAGACGTTCGGCGATGGTCGCGTCTTTCACGCCGAGCATCCGTTCCCGTTCGATCAGTGTCGTCGGGTCCGGGTCTTCGAGGTCGACCCAGCCGACGTGTCGCTTTGCGTTCATCTCTTGTGCGGCGGCAAGCGCCATGACCATGCTCTTGCCGGTGCCGCTGTCACCGTGCACGCCGTTCAGCCGCCCCGCGTAGAAGTGGCAGAGATGGTCTTCGCGCTCGAAGACGGTCGGGAGCGTCCGTCCGATGGCTCCGGCCAGCGCAGCCGTGAGGTCGATGCGGTGCCATCCGCCGTCCGAGCCGGCGCTGAGTTGCGCGTCCTCTTCGGGCGCAGGATCGGGCTCGCCCTGCTTCGCCTGCGCCTCGTCGATCAGGTCGGGCCCGCGTTCTTCGCGATCCGTGAGCGGCGGATCGTGTAGCAGCCCGTCGAGCGTGTACCGCGCGCCTTGCTTGAACGGCGGCCAGTCCGACGTCCACATCTTCACTACGCCGGGACCGATGTAGCCCACGGTCGCGCCGTTGCCCGCGCGTTTGCCGGGCCGGACGATCTCGACCCACGGCTCGCGGCCCGCGCTCCGTTTGATTACCGGATGGTGTCCCTTGTACCTATCGCACAAGATGGCGACCGATTCCGCGGTGCGGTCGTCGACCGCAGTCGGGTCGTACTCGTGCCACGTCGTAGACGTCCCGTTACCACTCCCGGTGTCGAGCTGCGCCCAAAGGTCGGCCGGGCAGTCGGGAGCGTCGGCGACAAGCTCTAGCGGCGTCTGGAGTGCTTCCCAGCTTCCCCACGGCGACGTCGTGCCCGGCGCGACCGTCCAGCCGCCATCTCCGCGAATCTCGATCCCTCGATCCTCCCAAGGCGAGCTGTTAGTGACATGCGCGCTCGCGTCGAGCTTCCGCACGAGCCGGTGTTCAGCGCCGGACGCGGTCGTCACGACGCAATGCGCCGGAATGTCGAGTGCCTCCGCGAGCGGGAAGCCGTCCTTGCCGCCCTTGCGGTCGATGTCGAACACGACGAGTCCCGCCGAACCGGGCACGTAGCCCACGCCCAACACTTCGCCTTCCTTGAGAGAGAGCGGCGGGTGCGCGAACAGATCGCGGACGCGATCGGAATCGGTCGTTGCCTCGGTATGCCCGTGCACGGTCAGCGGCCGCTTGTTCGTCGCGCACTTCACCTCGTCCCACGAGATCGCGACCGGGAAGACACGGAAACCGGCCTGCGCAAAATCGAGAGCCACGTCGACCGTGGTATCGCACGTGGTTTGACTCATCTCGGCGGGTCCTTCGGCTGGTTCGGCGCGCGACATTCGCCGCGCGCGAGTCGTTCTAGGAAAGGGTTCGCCCGGAGGCATGATCCGAGCGTCCGCGCCTCGCTCGGGCGCTCGCCGACTTCGCGGCGAGCGCAGAGAAGTACGCCCTGCGAGCGTGCCCCGCTCGCCGCTCTCGTTCACCGTGAGGCAGATCGGCGAAGTCACGCTCAAACCGATCGAGGAACCTCGCCCGACCAGCCGCCGTGCGAGCGGACGGATCTGATGTGTTCGCCCACGAGCGATGTGCCGCCGCTCGGGCATGGAGGGAGCGAATCGACGATCGCTCCGAGGGGGTACCGGGCATGGTGAACCGACCCTTTCGTCGGCTCACGCCCTGGGAGCTTGCCCTCCACCGAGGAGGTTCCGACGAGAACGGGTCGGGGCGTCGATCTACACCGTTTCCCTCGGCGGCGATATCCCGGACCTGAGCGTTATGCCGGAACTTGCCGGATTCGCGTGATCGTCCCGTCCCCGTCGAGGTCGATCACGAGCCATTCGCTCGCCCAATCCACATCGTCGAGGTCAATCGTCGGCCCGCCGACGTTCGCCGGAGACGGCGAACAGGTGAACTCGAATCTGCCGCGGTCTCCGTTGTGGGGCGCGAGGCCGACGCGAACGCGTCCGGTCGGCGTGTCGAGGACGTTCGGCGGGGACGCGGGATACACCTTCGTCCGTTTGCCAGCAACCGGAACCACATACGGCGCAGGTCGTCGCATCGTCGCGGCGCGACTGAGGATGCTGTCGACGGCACGACGATCGAGAGCTGCGAGCGGGTCGGTATCGTGGTCACACACGGGCGACCCACGCCAGGTAAGAACGATCCACGGATCTCCGGCCGGGCCGTCGATTGACGGCCGCAGGTATCCGAGCAGCTTCCCGCACCTGACCTGCTTCCCGCGTCGAAGGGCGTTGCCGCCGCAACGCAGGTCGACCTTCGCTGGGCGCGAAGCCGCCATGTCAGCTCGCCTTCGCCCGTGCGCCGAGATCGAGACGCCGAAACTCATCGTGCGCGCGTTCATCAGCCGCACTCGCGCCATACCTGTCGAGCATCGCTCGGCTGCGCCATCCACCGACCCGCATCAGTCCGCCTTCGGTCCCGCCGCTCGCCAACCAGTTGTGAGCGAAGCTGTGCCGAAAGACATGGCAGTGCAGGTCTGCCAAACCCGCTTCGCGGCCGCGCCGCCTAATCATCTGAGCGATGCCGTCACCCGTGAACGGCCCGGCATGGCCCAGCCACAACGCTGCGCTCGACGCGTGCGAATGCTTCTCGCGCTCACGCAGATACCGCACGAGCGCCGTCGCGGATGTTGCGCCGAACGGGACGCTACGCGGCCGCGAACCCTTACCGGTGACGCTCGCCGTGAGTGTGTCGAGGTCGATGTGGCCGACGAGCAGACCGCCAAGTTCCGCGCGCCTCATACCGGTATCGGCAAACATGCGAATGATCGAGTTGTCGCGACGATCGACGAACGACTTGGACGAACAGGTCGCGAGCAGGATGCTCAACTGGTCCGGCGTCACCACCGGTATCGTCGTTTCCGGCACGAAGGGAGCGGTCATCTTTCGCATCGGCGTGTCGTCGATCTCGTCCTCCGCGACCGCCCATTGAAAGAACTGCTGGAGCGACCGATAGCGCACCGCGGCGGTCGCCGGCGCGCAACGGTCCTGGACGTCGACGATGAACGACTCGACGTGATATTTCTCGATCTTCTCGACGTCGGTCGGCATGTCGTTCGCTACGAGGAACACCCGTAACTGTTCGAGGGATTCGAGGTAGCTGCGAACGGTCTTCGGCGAGCGTCGCCTCGATCGGAGTGAGAGCTTCCACGACGTGGCGAGAGTTTCGATTGACGTACCCATCCGCTGCGCTCCCTCTGGCGAGTGTCCCGTACTTATCGGCTCGCCAAGCGCCGTGCGGAGGGGTCCCTAGGAGTTTCTCCTGGTGGAGCCGGGTGTCGGATTCGAACCGACGACCTGCTGATTACAAATCAGCTGCTCTGCCAGCTGAGCTAACCCGGCGCGACCCGTGATGCTACCGGTGACGTCGGCGCGCGACCTCGTGACACGCAAGGGTCGCGGCGGCCGAGACGTTGAGCGAGGCGAGGTGGCCGCGCACCGGAATGCGCACGAGCACGTCGCAACGCTCGCGCGTGAGACGCGCGAGGCCCTTGCCCTCGGAGCCGAGCACCAGAACGATCGGCTGGTCGGCGAGGTCGAGCTCGAACAAGCTGCGATCGCCGCTCTCGTCCAAGCCGACGGTCCAACACCCGGCTCGCGCCGCGCGCTCGATCGCGGCCGGGATTCCGCCGACGAGAGCGACGGGCAGATACTCGATCGCTCCGGCCGCCGCCTTCGCCACGACCGGCGTGATGCGCACCGACCGGTGACGGGGCAGGACGATGCCGGTCGCGCCCGCGGTCTCGGCCGAGCGCATGATCGCGCCGAGGTTACGGGGATCGGTGACGCCGTCGACGGCGACGAGAAACGCGCCGGCGACCGCCAACAGCGCGTCGAGATCCGCAGTGCGGAGCGGCGGGGCCATGGCGACGACGCCCTGGTGGACCTCGGTGCGCGCCAACTGTTCCACCCGTTCCGGGGGAACGACGCGGAGCGCGCCTGCTGCCCGCTCGACGATCTCCTGCACGGCTTCGTCGCGCCCGACCGCGCTCGAGAGGTAGACCGCGCGCGCCCGTCGGCTGCCGGCGCGCAGCAGCTCGAGCACCGCGCGCCGCCCTTCGACCTGCTCCCCGCCGAGCTCGAACGCGCCCTTACTCACTCGCGGCGCCACTCGGGTCCCCGCGGGGTGTCCTCGACGACGATGCCGCGCCGGGAGAGCTCGTCGCGGATCCGGTCGCTCTCGGCCCAATCCTTGGCGCGGCGCGCGGCTTCGCGCGCTTCGACGAGCGCGTCGATCTCGGAGTCGGCCTCTGGGGCCTCGGCTCGCAGCTCGATCCCGAGGACTCCCGCGAGCTCGCGCAGCGTCGCGAACGCAGTGGCTGCGGTGTCGCGCAGGCCCTCGTCGAGCGCAACGTTCGCGTCGCGCACGAGCTCGAACACGTACGCGAGTGCGGCCGGCGTGTCGAAGTCGTCGTCCATCACGTCGCGGAAGGGAGTTACGTCGCCCACCGGCGCGGACTCGAGACCGTCCGCCCGGACGCGGCGCGCCACAGCGTCGAGTCGGCCGATCGCTTTCTCCGCGTCGGACAACTCCTTTTCTCCGATCTCCATCTGCCTCCGGTAGTGCGTCTGGAGCACGAGCAGACGAAAGGCGCGCGGGTCGTATTGCTCGAGGACGTCGACGAGCGTGACGAAATTGCCGAGCGACTTCGACATCTTCTGCCCGTCGACGTTCAACATCCCGTTGTGCAGCCAGTACCGCGCGAACTCGTGGCCGGCGCCGACAGCTTGCGCGATCTCGTTCTCGTGATGCGGGAACACGAGGTCGCTTCCGCCGCCGTGGATGTCGAAGCTGTCGCCGAGGAGCTTCAACGACATCGCAGAGCATTCGATGTGCCAACCGGGACGGCCGGGACCCCATGGAGAGTCCCAGGCGGGCTCCCCCGGCTTCGCGGTCTTCCAGAGCGCGAAGTCGACCGGCGCGCGCTTGCGCTCGTCGACGTCGACTCGTGCGCCCGCGCTCTCGAGCAACTCGTCGAGCGTGCGGTGCGAGAGCGAGCCGTAACTGGGCAGCGTGTCGACCTGGAAATAGACGCCTTGTCCCTCGACGACGTATGCGTGGCCGTTCGTGACCAGCTGCGCGATCAGCCGCGTCATCTCCTCGATCCACTCGGTGGCGCGGGGCTCGTCGTCGGGCTGCAGGATGTTCAGGCGCTCGAACGCGCTCCGAAACGTCACCTCGAACCGCGCTACCAACTCGGGCTCGGTGGTGCCCTCCTCGTGGGCCCGGGCGATGATCTTGTCCTCGATGTCGGTGACGTTGCTCACGTACTTCACCGCATATCCGCGCCAGGCGAGGTAGCGGCGGATCGTGTCGAACACGACCTCCTTGCGACCATGACCGAGATGCGGAAGGTCGTACGGGGTGGCGCCGCAGACGTACATCGACACGCGTCCTTCGACGCGCGGCACGAAGTCGACCTTCGCGCGTCTCGCGGTGTCGTAGAGCCGCAGCATCCGCCGAGGCTAATCGGCGCTCCTCATCGGAACCCCGAGATTCAGTTGCGCGTGATGAGTGCGACCGCCCAGACCGCGATCCCTTCCGAACGCCCGATCGCGCCCAGACCCTCGCCTCGCTTGGGTCGCACGGCCGCGCCGATGCCGTGCCCCATCGGCTCCCGCAACGGCGCCAGCGCGGCGATGAGGTTCTCGGCCATCGCTGCGACGTGAGGGGCGAGCCGAGGGGTCTCGGCCGCGACCACCACGTCGACGTTCTCGATCCAAAAGCCCTCGTGTGCGAGTCGCCGGGCGATCTCCGCGACGAGACCCATCGAGTCGGCGTCGCGGTACTGCTCGTCGGTGTCCGGGAACAGCGTGCCGAGATCGGGGAGGCCGGTGGGCCCGAGAAGCGCGTCGGCGACCGCGTGCGCGACCGCGTCGCCGTCCGAGTGACCGGCGAGCCGGGGTGCGTCCGCGATGCTGACACCACCGAGCACCAGCGGCGGCGCGTCACCGAACGGGTGCACGTCGAAACCCAGACCGACGCGGTTCCGCGTCATGCGCGGGCACCTCCGATCAACGCCTGGGCGAGCTCGAGGTCGTCGACCAGTGTCAGCTTGAGGTTGCGCGGTTCGCCCTCGACGACCACGACGCTGCCACCCATGGCCTCGACGAGCGCGGCGTCGTCGGTGTCGAGGCCGTCGCCTGCATGCGCGGCCTGCAGGACCGAACGACGAAACGCCTGCGGGGTCTGCACCGCGACGAGGTCGTCGCGCGGCACGGTCTCGACGACGTGATGATCACGCACGCGTTTCACGGTGTCGGCAACCGGCAACCCCGGAACGGCGGCATCGGCGCCGGCTCGCACCGTGCCGATGACTCGGGCGAAGAGCCCGCGCGACGCGAGGGGACGCGCGGCGTCGTGCACGACCACGACGTCGACGTCGTCGGGCAGGCATGCGAGCCCGGCCCGGACGGAGGCCGAGCGGGTCGCGCCCCCGATCGCGACCCCGACGCCCGAAGGCGCATGCCAATCGCGACCGGCCGGCAGCACGACCACAACCCCGTCACACGACTCGCGGGCCACGCCCACTGCACGGTCGAGGACGCTTACGTCGCCGAGGCGTGCGAATTGCTTCGCGGCGCCGAAGCGCGAGCCGCCTCCCGCAGCAACGACGATGGCCCAGGTCTGCACCGCGCCAGTCTGGCCCAGACCACTCGGCCCGAACCGCCCGGGCCGGGCGCGGGGTCAGGAGGTGTCGGGGCGAGCGAAGAGCAGGCGTCCGGCGGCGGTCGGAACCACCGCGGTCACCTGGAGCATCACCTCGGGACCGCCGACCAGCTCTTGGCCGTCGTTCACGACGACCATCGAGCCGTCGTCGAGATGACCGACGCCCTGACCGGTCTCCTTGCCTTCACGCGTCAGCGCGACGCGCACGTAGTCGCCGGGCCCGATGCTCGGGGTCAGCTCCTGCGCGAGCTTGCGGAGGTTCGTCGTCGGCACACCTTGGAGTTGGGCGTTCCGTGCGAGCGGGCCGTCGTTCGTCAGCAACCGCAGCTGAAGTCGCCGCGCCAGGGCGATCAGCTTGCCGTCGACCTCGGCGATCTCGGGGACCTCGTCGTCGAGCACGAAGAGGCGTACGTCACCCTCTTGCCGCAACGAGTCGAGGGTCTCGAGGCCGCGCCGCGCGCGACGGCGCTTCACGTCGTCGGGCGAGTCGGCAAAGCCCTGTACCTCGTCGAGCACGAAGCGCGCCACCATCAGATCTCCGCTGAGGACGCCCGCACGCGTCAGCGGCAACAGCTGACCGTCCATCACGACCGACGAGTCGACGAGGAGGCCGTCGCGAGCGTCGAACGGTTGCGCGCGCACGAGCGGTCGGGTCGACAGGCCGAGGAGCTCGAGGACGGCTTCGCTCTGGCGCGCCACGATCCGGTAACCCACGTAGCCGAAGATCCACGACGCCAGGCCCACCATCGAGACCGCGAAGGGAACCGGGACCAGCAACGCCGCCGGCAGGACGAGCACGAGCGCGAGCGTGGAGCCCGCGATCGCACCGAGCGTGCCGGCCACGAACCGCGCGGGGGATCGGCGGTCGACGCGCTTCTCGACCACTCCGAGCGCCTTGTCGAGCACCCGGCCGAAGGCGCCGCCGCTCACGTAGCCGAGCAGGCATCCGAGCATGCCCCCGAGGCCCTGGGAGTCAGTGCCCAGGCTGCGCGCGGCCCAAAAGCCCGCAGCGGTCCCGAGCACGACGACGAAGAGCCGAACACCTTCCACAAACATCTCCCTCTCATCGGCTCTCCGGGCGCCCGCTTGACCGCAGGGGCGGCGAAGCGCTCAGGACCGCACGGAATCGCGCCGATGGGGAGGGTGATCGAGATGACCCGGGCGGCCCCGAGGGGGCTCGGATAGCCTCCGGCCAAGACAGGACGCGAAGACATGGCGGCACGCACGCCTGTGCTCGACAAGACCGACCTCTTCGGCACATTGCCTCCCGAGCTGCTCGAACAGCTCCGAGGACGAACTGCCCTCGCGCGGTATCGCCGCGGCGACACGATCTTCGAGAAGGACGACCCCGCGACGCACCTCTACGTCGTGTTCTCCGGGCGGATCGCGATCGTGGCCCGGGCGTCCGACGACCGCGAGTCGGTGTTGACCGTGCTCGGACCCGGAGCGCTGTTCGGTGAGATGTCGATGTTCGACGGGGGTATCCGCTCGGCGAACGCACGCGCGCTCACGACCGCCCATCTCATCGCCGTCGAATTCGACGACGTACGCGACGTGCTCGTGCGCCGGCCGGAAGTGCTGTGGGCGGTCGTGCGCATCCTTGCGCGGCGGCTGCGCGCGACCGACGAGGCTTTGGCCGACGCCATGTTCCTCGACGTGACCGGGCGGACCGCCAAGCGACTGCTCGAGCTGTCCGACGGTGAGTCCGACTTCCGCATGCCGCTCACGCAAGAAGAGCTGGCCGGCATGGTCGGAGCGTCGCGCGAGCGGGTGAACAAGGCGATCGCGCTGTTCGTGAAGCTGGAGTGGCTCGAGATCTCGGGCCGCAGCCGCTACCGGATCCTCAACCGCGAAGAGCTCGAGATCCGCACGACCGTCTAGGTCACACGGCGTCTAACTCGCGCCGATCCACTGCAGCGTGCGTTCCCACGCGTTCGCGGCGTCGTCGGCACGGTGAACGTCACGATCGGGATCGTGGACGAATCCGTGATCCGCGCCTTCGACGACCACGATCTCGCAATCCGTCCGGCCACTCCACGCGGCCCGCAGCGCTTCGATGTCGGCGGCGGGCGTCCACAGATCGTTCGAGCCGAAGAACGCGAGGGTGGGCGCCATCTCCGCGGCGACTGACAGCGGATCGATGCGATGACCGGGCCCGCGCCACGCTTCGGGCGTGCGCACCATGCCGTAGAACGACACGGCCGCGTCGAAGCGATCGATGGCGGCCGCCTTGAACGTGTAGTGCCCGCCCAGGCAGAACCCGAGCACCGCGACGCGGGAGACGTCGTCGTCGACCACCAGGCGGTCGGCCGCGGCCGCAAGGATTTCCATCTGCTGCGTGTCGTCGAGATCCTTGACGTGGGCCAAGCGTGACTCGACCGACGCCCGTACCGACTCCGGTTGCGCCGCGAACGGCTCGAACACGCACACTGCAAGTCCGTGTGTCGCCAGCCGGCGGGCCATGTCGTCGAACAACGGGCGCAGCCCGGCGATGTCGGGATGCAACACGACGCCCGCGCGGGGCAGGCCGTCGGGTCGGGCATGCACGGCCGCGACCTCGAGACCGTCGACGACGAGCGGCCTCGACTCGACCGTGACGTCGTAGACGGGGCCTTCGCGAAGTGCTGCCATGCGGCAGAAGCTACTTCAGGCGTAGCGATCGAGAATCGACGACTCCGCGACGCGCGAGAGTCCGTCCTTGATCGCGCGCGCTCTCGCCTCACCGACGCCTTCCACCTCGACGAGATCACGGAGGCTCGCGCGCATCACCTTCGGCAGCGTGCCGAAGCGCTCGATGACGTGAACGGCGATCGTCTCCGGCAGACGCGGAATCTTGCTGAGAAGCCGGAACCCACGCGGCTGGAGCGACGAGTCGAGATCGAGTTCGGGCGGTAGGTGCAGAACCAACGCGACCGCGCGCAGGTCGAGGAGCTCGTCATCGGAGATATGGGCGAGGCGCGCCGTCACCTGGACGAGCATCCACTCGGGCGATTCGACGAAGTAGTCCTTGCCCACGAGCCGCAGGTCGGCGAGCACACCACCCGTGAGCTCCTCGAGCTGGAGCTCGACGAGCCGGCCGTCGAGTCCGAGCTCGACGACGTATCCCTCGATCTCCTCCGCGATCCGGCGCACCATCTCCGCGCGCTGCAAGACGGTGACGACGTCGCGGACCGTCACGAGGTCTTCGACCTCGAGCGCCGAAAGTGCGCTGGTCACACCGTCGAGCCGCGACTTGTAGCGACCGAGGATCTGCAACGCCTGGTCGGCACGGGCCAAGACGCGCGGGATCCGATCGAGCGTCTGCTTGTTGCCCTGGTAGTGCACCGAGACGACGCCCATCTCCTCGGAGACGGTGATGACCGGAACCGAGATCTGGCGGGCGACCCGCTCGGCCGTACGGTGCCGCGTGCCGGTCTCGTTCGTCGGGATGTCGGGGTCGGGCACGAGGTGGACGTTTGCACGCGCCACGCGCGTACCGTCGGACGCGAGGATGATCGCGCCGTCCATCTTGGCCAGCTCCGACAGTCGCTGCGGCGTGAACTCGGCGTCGAGCAGGAACCCGCCGGAACAGATGTTCAACACTGCGGGGCCGTCGCCGACGACGATGAGCGCGCCCATCTTCGCCTGCAGGATGCGGTCGATACCCTCCCGCAACGGCGTACCGGGTGCAACGAGCCGCAGCGCGGCATAGAGAACTTCCGAGCGGCCCTGCGCCACAGATCCTCCCGGTCGAAACGGGATCTGAGGCTACCCCGCGCCAAAGCCGGCCGCGCCCAGCGCTTCGCGAAGATCGCCGACCCGCAGCAGCGTCATGCCCGGTACCTCGGGGGTGGAGACCGGCACGATCGCGCGCCGGAACCCGAGGCGCAGCGCCTCGGTCAGCCGCCGCGGCGCTTGGGGAACCTGGCGGATCTCGCCCCCGAGACCGACTTCTCCGATGACGACCGTGTCAGGGTCGACCGCGCAGTCGTTGCGCGCACCGGCGATCGCGAGCGCGACCGCGAGATCGGCCGCGGGCTCGGAGACGCGCACCCCGCCGGCGACGCTCGCGTACACGTCCTGGTTGGCGAGCACGACTCCGACGCGCTGTTGCAGCACCGCGACGAGCATCGAGAGCCGATTGCCCTCGAATGCCTGCGCCACGCGGCGCGGGATCGGCGCGCCCGTCGGCACGACGAGCGACTGCACCTCTACGCACAGCGGACGCGTTCCTTCCATCACCGCGGTCACGACCGAGCCGGTCCCACCGACGCGGCGATCGGCCAGGAAGAGCGCGCTCGGGTCGGTGACCGGCACGAGACCCCCGGCCGTCATCTCCATGAGGCCCAGCTCGTCGGTCGCGCCGAACCGGTGCTTCAACGCGCGCAGCATACGCAGCGCGTGATGACGGTCGCCCTCGAAGGAAAGCACCGTATCGACCACGTGTTCCAGCGCCCGCGGGCCGGCGAGCCCGCCGTCCTTCGTGACGTGACCGACGAGGAGGGTCGCGATGTCGCTCTCCTTGGCGAGCCGAACGAGCGCCTGCGCGCCGTCGCGAACCTGCGCCACCGACCCGGCCGCGCCCGGCGCGTCGGGATCGTGCACCGCTTGGATCGAATCGATCGCGAGCACCACCGGCTCCACCGCCGCGACGTAGGCCATGACGGCGGGGAGCGAGGTTTCCGAGACGACGAAGAATTCGGGCGCGAGCGCAACCAAACGGTCGGCGCGCATCCGGACCTGGGCGGTCGACTCCTCGGCGCACACCAGCAGGCAGCGGGCGCCACGCGCGGCGATGCGCCCGAGGACCTGCATGAGCAGCGTGCTCTTGCCCATTCCCGGCTCGCCGCCGATGAGCGTGACCGAGCCCGCGACGAGCCCTCCGCCGAGCACGCGGTCGAGCTCGGCCACCTCGGTGGCCAGCAACGAAGCGCCGGCCGCCTCGACCTGCGCGATCGGGACCGGCGCGCTCCGCAGGCCGACCCCGAACCCGTCGGCGCCGCGCCGCCCCGCCGACGATCGGGCGGCCGGCCGCAGTGATTCGGCGACCGAACCCCACGTTCCGCACTCTGTGCACCGGCCGAGCCATTTCGCCGACTCGTAGCCGCACGTGGCGCAGACGAACAACGGAGAGCGAACAGACGTTCGTGTCATGAGCCGACCGTAGCCGCGGGCTGCGACAGCGGCGCGTCAAACGCCGGTATTCGAGCTCACATCAGGGGCGTCCGGTCGGGCTCCGTGCCGCGCCCGACGCGCTGCGCGGCCCGGCGCCGGTTCCGGCGGGATCCCACTCCCGCGGCGAGAAAGAACAGTGCGGCGAGCAGGGCCAGCGCCAGGCCGATGCCGAACTTCACGACCCGATTCCAATCGGTGCCGCCGCGCGCAACCCGCAACGCCCGAACGCTCCCGGGCGCCGCGTCGTACGACTCCGTATGACCGCCGGGCAGGTGTACGACCACCGACACGTGCAGCGCCGACTCGAGCTGCTCGGCGAGCTGGGTCTGCAGCAGTGCCGGGTCGACGCCCGCGGCCTGCAGCCGAGCCGCCAACGGCGCGTCGTGCACGATGTCGACCGACGGCGAGCGGACGTCGACCACGATGCTCACCGCGTCGCGATAGCTGAACCATCCCCGCTCGTGGGTCAGCGTGGGATTCTGCAGGATGCCGTGCGCACCCGTGAGATCGGCCACGCGGCGGACGAGATCGCGTTGGTCGGCGAACGGATGCGACAGCGTGACCGTCGCCGAGCCGCGGGTTCCCGGCTTCCACGGCGAGATGGTCCAGCCGGCCGTTCGGAGGTCGTCGAGCGGCACGGCCTGCGCGAGCGCGCCCGAACCACCCAGTTGCCGAACCGCGTCGGCATCGACGGTGATGGTCGTACGCACCACGCCCGACCCGTCGTCGTGCACCGTTATCTCGAAACGCGCGTCGACGCGGCAACCCGCGAGCACCAACACGATGCCCACGATCGTGGTTACCCGGCGAACCTGCGTCACAGACCGTCGATTATCGCCGGTCGTGGACGCGGTTCGTAATCGCTACTCGGAGGGACCGGACCCCGCGAGCTCGACAGGAGGCGGCGGTTCCACCGGCGGAGCTTCGACAGCGTGGACGTTGCTGAAGACGATCTCGTCGCCTTCCGCGTCGACCACGATGGTGTCGCCCGCGTGGAATTCCTTCCACAGGATCTTCTCCGACAAGGGGTCTTCGACCATGCGTTGGATCGCCCGGCGCAACGGCCGCGCCCCCAACGCCGCGTCGTAGCCCTTCGTCGCCAGCAGCAGCTTCGCCGCCGGACGGAGCTCGAAGCCGAGACCCTGCGAGTCGAGCTGGCCGACAACCCGCTTGATGAGCAGGTCGACGATCTCGGTGATCTCGTCGGTCGACAGTTGGTGGAACACGATGACGTCGTCTATGCGGTTGAGGAACTCGGGCCGGAAGTGGCGCTTGAGCTCGTCGTGCACCTTGTCTTTCATCTTTTCGTACGTCGTGTGCTCGTCGGCGCGTCCGAATCCGAGAGCCGCCTTCTTGAGGTCGGCGGTACCCAGGTTCGAGGTCATGATGATCACGGTGTTCTTGAAGTCGACCGTGCGACCCTGCGCGTCGGTGAGGCGGCCGTCCTCGAGGATCTGCAGCAGCGCGTTGAAGACGTCGGGGTGGGCCTTTTCGATCTCGTCGAACAGCACGACCGAGAACGGCTTGCGCCGCACGGCTTCGGTCAGCTGGCCGCCTTCGTCGTAACCGACGTAGCCGGGCGGCG
>PLBO01000032.1 GCA_003134555.1 Actinomycetota bacterium | reverse complement strand
CCGCCTCGGGCTCCTTCATCGCTGGGGCGACCAGTTGTGAATACCCCAACTCTCAGCTGCTGCTGCGCCCATGTCCGGTAGCGGAGTGTCTAAGAACGCCACGGTCTCCGACGTTACGGCGCCATGCCGGCGGTCCTCTGATGACGGGTGCAGTTCCCGGCGCCACTCCCGTGGTTGGGTGACCCTGATCGCCGGCGGTGGGGCGGTCGCGGTGTGGTACGACGAGCGACGCGCCGCGTGGATGACGGCGGTTATGGGGATTCGTCACCGGTAGCCGCGCCGGCTCCGAAGCGGGGGAACTCGTCTTGTAGCACTGCGATGCACTCGCGTTTCGGTCGGGTCGCGCAGCCTCGGCATTGGATCGGGTTGACCGGTCGGAGTTGGCCGTGCTCAATACGCCAGCAGTGTCCGCACGACTCGCACAACCAGTGCGATTGGTCGAGCGACCGGACCGGATGAAGGTACGGCCACACGCATCGCGGGCAATGACGACCCGCGGTCCACACCTCGCTGAGGCCGGGCGGAATGAAGGTGTCATCGAAGACTTCCATCACGCACCTCCGATCAGGCGTACCCCGATCGTGTGCGTTCCTCCGAGTAACTTGGTAGGGCCAAATGGCCCGATCTGCGACTGACGACGGGGTCGAGGCAGTTCGGCGAGAAATCCTCGACTCTGCTCGCTGGTGAGAACCCGATGAGCGTCGGTGTCTCAGGAAAGTGAAGGCCCCACGACCGTTCGATTCGTGACGAACGGCCCTGCCCGCGTGGGTTCCCGGTTCCACGATCGTATCTGGCATGAGCGAGATCGACGGCCGGACTGGACTCGAGACACTCGACTGGGACGAGTGCCTCGCACTGCTGAGCCAGTGCAGTCTCGGTCGGCTCGCGGTCGTGATCGAAGACCAGCCGCTGATTTTCCCCGTGAACTTCGCGCTCGACGCCAACGCGATCGTGTTTCGTAACGACCTGGGCACCAAGGTCTACGGCGCGCGTAACAGACGGGTTGCGTTCGAATGTGACGGGACCGACACGCTGTACCACTCCGGCTGGAGTGTCCTGGCGACCGGCGAAGCCGTCCAGGTCCGCGACCCGGCCGAACGCGATCGGCTCGGACGGCTACCGCTCGGCACGTGGAGTCCCGGCCCGAAAGCGATCTGGCTGCGCATCCAGCCGAACACCCTCACCGGCCGGCGGATCCCACCGCACGGTTACCCACGTTCCGAAGGGAGTTGACGATGTCGCTGAACATCATGGTGCTGGAGAGCGAGCCCGGCGCGGCCGATGAGGCGTCCCTGGAGCTCTCCGAGGCCGGCCACGTGGTGCTGCGCTGCCACGAGCCCGGCGCGTCTGCGTTCCCGTGCCGGGGGCTGGCCGACGAATCCACGTGCCCGCTGCACTCTCACGCGGTCGACGTGGCGTTGACCGTGCGGTCGCGGGTGCGATCGCAGCCGGCGCCGGCCGAGGACGGCGTGCGGTGCGCATTGATGAGCCGTGTGCCCCTGGTGGTGGCCGGCCCGTCCGCACTCGATCCCTACGACGGGGTGGAGACGCGCTCGATCGACCGAACCTACGACGTCGTCGCGACCTGCGAAGAGGCCGCCGGCGCGGAGCTGCCGGCTCACGCGCGGCGGGCGGCTGCGGTGCTTGCCGACGCGGCGGGCGCCGATCGCGCCGCTCGCGGGAGTGCGCGGGTCAGCGTGACGCGACGCGACGGCGGGCTGCGGGTGCGGGTCATGGGTCTCGAGGACGCGACTCGTCAAGAACGCCAGGCCGCGGTCGTGCGCGTGGTCGGGGCGCTGCGTCAGTTCGACCGCGCCGCCCGAACGATCGATGTCGCCATCAATCCGGAGTGACGTCGCCGATCGGAACGCGCCACCCCAGGCGCGTACCCCCGTTCGCGGGCGAGCTCACCTCGCAGGATCCGCCGAGCGCCTCTGCGCTCTCACGCATGTTGGCGAGGCCACTGCCGCGGCCGTCGGGGGTGCCGGCGCCGACCCCGTCGTCGACCACGACCAAGGTGAGGTCGTTGTCTCGGACGGTCACGGCGACGCCGACCTTCGTCGCGTGCGCGTGCTTGGTGACGTTGCTGAGCGCTTCTCGCAGCGTGGCTATCAGGTGTTCGTGCATCGCGTCGCTGGCGGCACTGTCGATGGGGCCGTCGAAGCTCAGGGCGGGCTCGAAGCCGAGTGGACGGGTTGCTTCGGCGACTACGGCGATCACGTCGTCGCGGAGGCTCGCACCGCCCGGGCGCCGCGAGTGGAGCGCGAAGATCGCCGAGCGGATGTCGCGGATCGTGTCGTCGATGTCGTCGATGGCCCGGTGCACGCGCTCGATCGCCGGATCGGTCGCCGCGCGGGCCAACGCACCCTGCAGCGAGAGTCCGACCGCGAAGAGGCGCTGGATCACGGTGTCGTGGAGGTCCCGCGCAATCCGGTCACGGTCCTCGGTGAGGGCGAGATCGGCCCGGGCCCGCGCCAGCTCCTCGTCGGCCTCGCGGCGTTCGGTGATGTCGCGGACGATCGCGATGACCAGGACATAGTTGCCGCTGTGCACGGGGCTCAGGCTGATCTCCACCGGAAATTCCTCGCCCGAGCGACGCTGCCCTCGCAGCTCGAGGCCCACACCCATCGGGCGCGTCTGTGGGTGATCGACGTACGCCGCGCGGCGGGCGGCGTGGCGCCCGCGCCGGGCGTCGGGCAGGAGGAGGTCGACCGATTGACCCACCAGCTGGTTGCAGGCGTACTCGAAGAGCCGCTCGGCCATCGGGTTGACGAAGAGGATCGATCCGTTCTCGTCGACCACGATGATGCCGTCGGGAGCCGCGTCGACGGCGCTCCGCAGCGCGTGGTCGGTGAGACTGGCCGGCACGGCTGTGTTCACCTCGTCGGGCATGGGCGGGAGGCTCCACTCCTGGGCGATCGAAACCGAAGAAGGCCTCGGCGCGAGTGGTCCTTCGGCCCTGTCCGCGTCGCGAGGTTCCGACCGAGAATAGACACATGGCCAGCACCGACGTGTCTCGAGGGATCACCGACGTGATCGATCCACTGTCGGAGGCGGAGTGCCGCCGGCTTCTCGCCAATCACACGCTCGGCCGGGTCGGCATCACCAGCGGCGGGCTCCCGCTCATTCTTCCGGTGCACTATCTGTACGACGACGGTGTGATCGTCTTTCGAACCGGTGCCGGCACGAAGCTGCGCGCCGCCGCCAGCGGCGACGTACTCGCATTCGAGGTCGACGCGTACGACACCGAATCGGGCCGCGGTTGGAGCGTGATGGTGTTGGGGCGCGCGACCGTGGTCACGACCGAGCACGAATACGACGGGCTCCCGACGCTCGACCCTGTCACCGACGGTGAGCGCAACCACTATGTGCGCCTTTTCTGCGAGCTCGTGACCGGGCGGGTCATCGAAGGCGCATCTCGGTAAAGCCGGGGCCGGCACCACGATTAGCATGAGTGGGTTGTTGCCGGCGGAAATCGACCAAGAGGCTTTTCTTGTTCCGTCGGAACGTCGAGTTGGGTTTGCCGGGCGTGCGCATCGCCGCGGGCGGCCATGTGTGCGCCTTCCACCGCTCCGGCAAGGGCGCCGACGTGCTGCTGCCGTACGTACGGGCCGGTCTCGCCGCGGGCGACAAGTGCATCTGTCTCGTCGATGCCGCCGAGTCGCACACGCTTCACTCGCTCAGCGATCACTCCTCCGCAGAGCGCACGGCTACGGAGATCTGGTCGCCGTCGGAGAGCTATCTGCGCGACGGTGAGTACCGCCTGGCGCGCATGATGTCGTTCTGGGAGGAGCGAGTGGGGAGCGCGGTCGACGGCGGCGACTTCGAGCTCGTTCGCTCGGTCGGCAACATGAGTTGGGCGCTCGACACCAAGACCGAAGCCCACGAGCTCGTGCGCTACGAGTCGGAGCTCAACCGGTTCCTTCCGCGTTACCCGCAGGTGATGCTGTGCCTCTACGACCTCGACCAGTTCAACGGTGAGGTGCTGATCGGGAT
>PLBO01000041.1:1898-2513 GCA_003134555.1 Actinomycetota bacterium | reverse complement strand
GGTGAGACGCCGAGGTACGTGCGCGATTTCCCGGCCGAGAGTGGGCGCTACGTGGTCGACGCGACGGGATACCACTCGGTGATCGTCAACGGCGAGACGTTGTTGCGCAACGGCGCCGACACCGGGCGGCGTCCCGGAGTCGTGCTCCGGCCCGGCCGATAGCTACTTCGAGCGCGAAGTCCGCGGTCGTCAGGTGCGCGTGCGGCCCGGGTTGGCGGGCCATCGGTCGAAGGTGTGCGCGGGCCTGATCGCGCGGTAGGCCTCGATGATCGGCGCGAGCTCGGTGGGCGTCGCGCCGTGCATGATCACTCCGTCGACGCCGAGATCGAACTGGCGCAGCACTCGCGCCGCGCATTGTTGCGCGTCGCCGGTCGCGGCCGGCTCGAGCCACTCGGCGGGCAACAACGTGGCGACGTGCTCGAGCANNTAGCCCTGGAGGTACGTGGCCAGACGCCCGACTGTCTTCTTCAGCCGCAACGCGTCGGGAACGTGGTCGCCGATCGTCGCGTAGCACGACCAGATGCGTACCGACGCCGGATCGCGACCCGCGGCCTCGGCCGCGCGGTGCACCGTCGCGACGCAGCGCTCCACCGTCTCGTCGGTGAAGAAGGTGTG
>PLBO01000041.1:267-1888 GCA_003134555.1 Actinomycetota bacterium | reverse complement strand
GGGTATGTCTTCGTCGAACGACGAGTCGAGATGCAGCACCGGGAACTTGCCGGCCGGTCCGTCGTGGCCGAGTACGACTTCGCCCTTCCACAGCCGTCGCATCAAACCCGCGAAGTCCTCGATCTGCGCGGTGGTGATCCTCGGGATCCCGTAGGCGTCGAACAGCGGCGCGATCCCGCGGCCGAGCCCGAGCGTGAAGCGCCCATTCGTGAGGCGGTGCATGGTGGTTGCGTGAGACGCATTGACGATCGGTTGGCGGGTGTTGTGGTTCGTTGCCGCCGTCGCGATGCCGAGCGTCGACGAGACCGCGCCGACGGCGCCGGAGAGCGTGAACGCCNNCTACTTCTTCGATCAGTTCTACGGGCGACTGCGGCGCGCCCGCGAGCACGTAGAAGCCGAGCTCGTTCAACTGGTCCATGACGCCAGTATCACCCAGGCGTCAGCACCCCTTCTCGTACCCGCCGCCGAGCGAGGCGAGATCCGCAGAGCGTGTGCACGGCCACCGCGATGCCGACCGCGATGCACAGGTCGCCGATGCTGAACACGTTGTGAAATGGCACCGGCTTCGGGATCGCGAAGATGTCGCCGAGGAACGCGACCCGGGGGTGGGCGAGCANNCGGCATCACTCCGTCGTTGGCGAAGATGGCGACCGCGTTCGCCAGTGCCCCGAGGGCGATCACGACCAGCCCGGGAACCCGGCGATTCACCACCAGGAAGGCGGCGGCGAGCAGGTACGACGCCAGGTGCAACACGCGGTGGAGCCAGGGATTGCCCCCCGGCACCAGCGACACGATCACCACCTGGATCACCAGGGAGCTGAAGATGGCCGGCGCCCACCGCAGGTGCAGGTCGGCGAGCTTCGAGAGGCGGCCGCCCGCGAGCGGGACCGAGATCAGGCTGAGAGCGGCGAACACGACGAGGAACACGGTGTTCTATCGGCGCCCGCCGGCTCGGGTTGCCGTGACACCCCAATTCCTGTGACAAATGTCTCCGGACCTCACTCTGCGTGGTTTTTTGCTCAANNCAAGACCGTGCGGCCGGAGCCGAAACCTCCTTTCCGGGCGGGAGTACCTCGTCCCGGAGGCAGCTGAAGGGAGCTGGGTTCTGTGAAGACTCGCTTGATCAAGTGGGGCGTTGCCGCCTCGTCGCTCGTCATGCTCGTGGCCGCCACCGGCGCCGGCCGCAAGTGGAGCTAGTCCGTCCCTCAGGACTGTGATCGGGAAGCCCCGGGCGTGATCGCCCGGGGCTTCACGGTCTTCCCCAAATGAAACTCCGGAGACTCGAGCCCATCCAGCGGTACGTCGCGACCGTGTTGGTCGCGGGGGTCGCCGGCCTNNACGCCACGCCCGCGGTCGCCGTGCTCATGTTGCTCGTGATCGTCGGCGAGCTCTATCCCATCCGCGTTCCGCTGCGCGACGACGCCGAAGACGTCACGACCTCGACCGCGTTCATGTTCGCGACACTGCTGTTGGCCGGTCCGGCGCTGGCAGTGGTCGCGCAGTGCACTGCCTCGGTGTTGTCCGACCTCCGGGCGCGCAAGCCGTGGTGGAAGGCGACCTTCAACGTCGCCCAGTACGCGCTCTCGATCGCCGGGGCCTGGGCCGCCATCGTGGCCATCGC
>PLBO01000041.1:0-224 GCA_003134555.1 Actinomycetota bacterium | reverse complement strand
GCGATCGCGCAGCGGGTTCCGGTCATTCGCGAGATCCGCAACAACCTCGGCTTCCACACGGCAACCACCATGGTGCTCATCGCGCAGGGTCCGCTCATCGCGCTGGCCGCGTCGCGAAGCATGATCTGGGTGCTGCTCTTCGTTCCCGGCATCTACGCGGTGTACCGGACCGCCAAGATCTCGGTGGACAAGGAGCAGCTGGCGACCCACGATTCGCTCACCGG
>PLBO01000120.1 GCA_003134555.1 Actinomycetota bacterium | reverse complement strand
ACCCAGTACGCCGGCCTTGTGACGTTCCCTATCGGTGGCGATGCGGCACATCGAGGTCGGATGACGCAGGATCGCGGGATGAACGACAAGGATCGGCGTCACCTCGGTCGGGTGTTCAACGACGTGCCGGAGCTCTACGACCGCGTGCGACCGACGTACCCGGACGAGTTGTTCGCAGACCTCGTCGCCATCACCGGCATGCACGCGCGTTCGTCGGTGCTCGAGGTGGGCTGCGGAACCGGGCAAGCGACGCGCTCGCTGGCAGCGCTCGGCTGCTCGGTAACCGCCGTCGAGCCCGGCACGGGCATGGCCGCGCTCGCGCGCCAGCGCCTCGCGACCTACCCGAACGTCAAAGTCGAGACATCGTCGTTCGAGGAGTGGGACGACGGCGGTCGGCGATTCGATGCTGTGGTGGCTGCGTCCTCGTGGCATTGGGTCGACCCGTCGATTGGCTGGCGTCGTGCGCACGATGTGCTCCGCGCCGGTGGTTGGATGGCAGAGCTCGGCAACGTCGTCGTCCGTCGGTCGGGCGAACCCGAGGTGTACGCCGAGACCGCCGATCTCCACGAGCGCTTCGCGCCCGGCAACCCCGACTGGGGACATCCGCCTCTGGAGGACGACGTACGCGCGACGGAGGAGGGTTGGGGACCACCCAACGACCCCGGCGGTCTGTTCGGCCCCACGATCGTGCGCGGGTCCCCGACCGTGCAGTGGTTCGACGGGGAGGGTTTCGCCGATCTCCTCCGATCGACGTCTGTGTACCGGAGGCTCGAGCCCGATACACGTGAGCCGCTGCTCGACGCGATCGCCGAGCGCATCCGCACACAGATGGGTGACCGGGCATCACGCCGCTACTTGAGCGTCCTCCGCGTCGGTCGGCGCGCCGACTGAACACGCGAAAGCAGACACGCTCAGCCTCGTCATTCTGTCGGAAACCGACTGCCCCAGAATGCGCGTCCCCGAACGACGCCGGCGATCTGGGATATCCCGAACGCGGGATTCGGGGATGCGCGTTCGGGGACGCTCGGCCGATGGGCGCGTGTTGCGTGCCCTGGTCAGGTGAAGATGATGTGGCCGCCGGCGGCGCGCTCGTAGAACTCGCCGACGGTGATGATGTCTTGCACTTGGTCGATGAAGTCGTTCTTCTCGAGTCCGAAGAGGTCGACGGATGCCTTGCAGGCGTACATGCCGGCGCCGGTGTCGGCGATCATCTCGACGAACTCGGGGATGGAGGGAATGTCGAGCTGTTCCATCTTGTGATTCATGTAGTGCGTCATCATCGTGGAGACGCCGGGTAAGCCGCCGGCCATGGTGGGCATGTGCAGACCGGGGTTGCCGACGGTCGCGAGCTTGATGTGATCGTGACGGGCCTTGTGGATCGCGTCGAGACCGAAGAACGTGAAGAACAGGTTGGCTTCGATCCCCTCGGCACGCGCACCGTTGGCCATGATCAGGCCGGGATAGATTCCCTCGAGGGATCCCTTGGAGATGATGATCGACACCTTGGTGATCGGATCGGGTTTCGTGCTGTCACTCATGATCGCTGCCTTTCAAATGCAGCCGCGAGGCTTGGGGATGCCGGCGATCTTGGCGGCGGTCTTGGCCGGGCCCTTGGGGAACAACTGGTAGAGCTCCTTGATCGAAACGCCCGAGGTCTTGCCGAGCACGCGCACCGTTGGTCCCGTGCCTTTCTGTGCGTATTCGCTGCGCATGAACTTGAGCACGCGCCAGTGGTCGTCGGTCAGCTCGTCGATCCCTTCGGACCGGGCGAGCTCGGGGGCCATGGCTTCGGTCCACTGGTTGGGATCGGTGAAGAAACCTTCGTCATTGCGGTCGACGGTGATGCCGGCGACGGTGGCATTCGGCATGTTCAGTCCTTTTCGGGGACGGGCAAGTGCTTGCCCGCGGTGGGCATATTCGAACCGAGGCCGGGAAGGTCGCGGCCGGGTAGCAGGCCGTGCCAGTACACGGACTGGAACAGGAGCTTGCCGAGGTGGTTGAGCCGCGACTCCTTCAGCAGCGGCAGACCGACTGGGCTCGGGTAATGGCCGGGCACGGGTTCGGTGTCGTAGTTGAAGTCGATGAGTAAAGCCTTGTGGAATCCCGTTTCGATGAAGCAGTTGGCGTGTCCGTCGAATCCGGCTTCGAGTGGCTCCCCCGTGAGGAAGCGGCGCACGTTGTCGACGAGGGTCTCGCCCTCGAAATGGGTCACGGAACCGGCTTTCGACGCGGGAACGTTGGCCGCGTCACCGATGACGAAGATGTTCGACGCGGCTTTGGACTGCAGCGTGTGCTCGTCGGTCGGAACGAAGTCGAGCTCGTCTCCGAGCCCCGGTGAGCGGCCGACATACGTCGCGCCGCCGTGCAGCGGGATCACCACGGCCAGATCAAACTGGACCTCGCGGCCGTCGTAGCCCGTCAATCGTCCACCAGGGACGACCTCACCCGTATTGAACTCCGTCACGATCTCGATCCCGCGTGCATTGAGCATCCCGCCCAGCTGCGCCGCCGCGATCGGCTTCGTGAACGCACCGTCGAGGGGCGTCGCGTAGGTGATCTGCACCCGGTCGCGAATCCCGCGCTCGGTGAAGTACCAATCGGCGAGGAAGCAGAACTCGAGGGGCGCGACCGGGCACTTGATCGGCATATCGACGACGTTGACCACGAGCCGGCCGCGGTCGAAGGTCGCGAGCGCGGCGCCAAGCGCCGCTGCGCCCTCGGGTGTGTAGAACGTGAACACGCTGTCCATCCACGCCGGACCGAGGAGGCCTTCGGTCTCCTCGGGAACCAACCGGGCTCCCGTCGCGACAACGAGGACGTCGTAGCCCAACGTCACACCGTTGCCGAGGCGCACCTCGCCGGCCTCGATGTCGACGTGATCGATCGCGGATTCGATGAACTCGATGCCCTCGTGCAGTTGGCGTGCACGCGGACGCACGATGTCGTCGGTGTGCGCCAACCCGAACGGCACGAACAGCAAACCCGGTTGATAGACGTGCCGGTCGTCCTGGTCAACAACCGTGATAGCGGCCTCGTCAGCCCCGTACAAGCGGCGCAGACGATTAGCCGTCAGCGTGCCACCCGTTCCACCACCAAGGATCACGATCCGCGAGGTCACGTGTCCAACATGCCCACCCGCGCCCCCCGGTGGATAGGTCCGAACGTCCCGGACCGGTCCAGGACTACGGCCCAAACGTCCGGTCGCGAGCGCATCGTCTGCGACGCAATCGATTCGACGCGCGCTCGATGGCGATGGCTCTGGGTCCGGGAGTCAGACGCGATGGGTCTCCGAGCGACACGAACCGTGACCCAGACCCGGCGATCGGAGACACCCGGGTTGCGTTGATCTGGGACGCGCGTTCTGGGTCACCCGAGGGTTGGTACTGGACTTCGGAGACATGGGTGCCCAGCATGTCTGATTCGGCGCTCAGGCTGGTCGATCCGCAAGTTCATCGAACCAATTTCGAAGGAGCGGCGCCGCGTGCAGGATCGTCCCGTCGTGGTCGACATCGCCGACACAGATGGCGGTGCAATCTCCGCCCCGCGCTCGATGGTTGTCTTGGAGGAGTTCGGCCTGGATGGGCGTGACATCAGTGTCCTTGGTGCCGTAGTACGCGCGGATGGGAGCGCGTGGTGCCCAGTCGAGGAGGCTGTTCTCTCGTAGCCGATCGAGGAACCAATGATCCTCGTTTCTGTCGTGGATTGCGAGAAAGTCTGGTTGCAGCATCTCCCGCGGTTGACGAGGGAGAGCCGCGACGGTCTGATCGCCGTCATGGGTCCCGTCAAAGAGAGAGCCGGCGACGTCGGCCCACTCGGGCGCGAGAACGCTCACGAGCAGTTCGCGATAGTGGCGGGCGTAGGTCGTTGCGAGCCAAGCGATGTAGAGACTGCAAAACTTGGAGTCGCCAGTGAGCGCTCCCGCGAGACCAGCCTCGGCCAGATCGCCCGCAGCCGCGACAGGGGCCGATGCTTTGAGGCTGAGACCGTCGAGTGGCGCGCTTTCCAAGAGTCGGTGCGCCGCGATGGCGGCGTGACCACCTTCGGAAAAACCAGTGAGGAACAGGTCGGGCGGCACCGCAATCGCGCGTTGCGCCATCGCGGCCGTGGCGGCGCGGATGCAATCGCGTACGACGATCGCCATGTTGTCAGCGAGGAAGTAGTCGTGGGCACGATCGGAGACTCCGTACCCGAGATAGTCGGGCGCGATCAGCACGTAGCCGTGTCCGGCAAAGACGGCGGCCGGAAGCAGTCCGTGGAAGACGTGTTTCGTAGAAGGCGCACTCGTGCGCAAGGACTCGGTGCCGTGATGCCAGCTCACGATGCCGCGATACCGGCGTTGCTTTCGCGGCAACGCAACCAATCCCGATGCCAGCACGCGCTCGTTGTCGGGGCTTGACGTCCAGTAGGTCAGACGGTGAAGCGTGATGCCGTGTTCGGTCGGTAACACCTTGGCGACGCCCTGCCGCCAGAACAGTGCTCGCACCACCGGGTGCGCATAGCCCCCGATCGGTTCTAGCGACACTGGCGTACCCGGTCTCTGGTCGGTCCGGACCACGGCGTCCCCCTGAATGCTGAATCGCGCTGTGAACCACCCCGGTACGTTGGAGACTCTCGCGTGGTTGGGTGACCGGCTCGAGCCCCCGAGGGTCGTGACGGTAGTGGGCGACTTCGCTGACTGCTAGCCGATCTGTCCTGGCGCGGCGTCCCAATAACACGCGCCGCACACCCAAACAGCTATCCCAGTCGTGCCGTTCTGGGACACTCGAAATCGAGTCGTCGCAACGCGACCCGACGGTGGAGATAGACACCGGTGTCACTCCCCTACTTCGGGCTTAAGCGCGGATACGCGCTGCGCTACTTCGGGCGTCCGGCCCGAAGTACCGCGACGGCGCTCCCCCCTTCTTCGCGCGAAGCGGCCGACGACTGACGTCCGGCTCACGCAGCACAGCGCCGGCTATTCGAAGAGCTTCTCGAACCTTGCAAGGCGCGCGCGACGGTCGACGCCGTCGGCCGATGAGTAGGGGTTTGACCCATGGCGGCTGACACGCGGTCTGGGGTATCCCAGTTCGGCACTACGGGGATAGGGCTCCGCTGTCTGTCGGGCGGGATATTGGGACAGTGTTACCGGGCCGCCGAAAGGCTACGCGGGCTTGCTGCGTTGCGCGGACGTCGAGGGCCTGGGCACTTGTACCCATACCGGCCCGGTCGGGACGGACGCTCGGTTTACGCGAGGCGCGCGGACAGGTCGTCGATACGCGCGACCCATGCCGCGAGCGCGGGATGGGTCGCGCGGGCTCGGGCGCGCTCGAGTAACACCCGGGCGCGGCCGTAGCTGTCTGGGGTCCGCAGCCGGTGGTTCATCAGCGCCTCGTCGAAGTCGGCGGCGACGAGTAGAGGCTCGTTCCCCTGTTCCTCGTGCACGCGCCGCGCTTCGTCGAACCAGTGGCGCGCCTCGTCGGTGCGACCGGCGAGCGCGCACAACTGCGCGAGCGCGACGCGTCCCGACGCCTCGGGGTACCGGACGTCGGGCTCCACGACCTTGGTCCGCACGCTGCGCTCGAGGGTCTCGAGCTCGTCGGTGCGTTGGAGGTGCCAGAGAATCTGCGTGCCGCTGTACACGAGCGCCGGGTAGTTCTGCGCCCAGCCGCCGGCCCGCTCGATCACGGGCAGAACTTCGTGCAGCACGTCGATCGCCTCGCCGGCGTTTCCCTCCTGGGCAAGCAGATAACCGCGAAAGGCCGTCACCGCGATCCACGCCCAACGCACGTCGGGCGAATCGCCAAACGGCGCGAAGCCGGCGAGGTCCGCGGACGCAACCAACTCGCCGCGCACGCTCCGCCCCAGTACGAAGGCCGCGAACAACTGCAACGCGGGATTCGACGTCTCGGAGATGCGGGGAACGAGCGCGAAGCCCTCCTCGAGTCGCGCCTGCGCGTCGTCGTACTCACCGAGCACGGTGTGTAGCCGGGCGAGTACCGCGAGATCGAAGACGGCCCCTGCGATGACGCCCCGCGCGAGGAGGTCGTCGATGCGGCCACTGAGGATGTCCCGCATCTCGCGGTGAGCACCGAGTATCCAGAGCGGGCCGAGCACGACCCACCCACCGTCGTCGGATGCCACCACCTCGAGCGCACGTTGCGCCTCCGCGCGCGACCCGACGAAGGGATTGAACAGTGTCGCGCCGGACGTGCGGGGAAGCGTGCGCGTGAGCTCGATCAGCTCGCGCCGCTCGGGCGTCTCGAGGGGGATCCCCGGGTGGTCGGGATCGTCGAACTCCGACTGGCTGAGCTCGAAGCTGCGGAGCACGAGGTACGTCTCGTCACGCCGATCCGAGCGAAGCCACTGGCGCGCGACGGCGCCGATGTCCCAGGCGAGGCGAAGATCGTCGAGCATCGCCGCTTCGGCCGCGAGATTCTCTACGAAGTCGCACGCCGCGTCTTCGCCTTCGAGCAACCGCGTCAGCTGCCCGGCCGCGGTCGCGGCCCGTAGGACCTTCTCGGGGCCGACGCTCGCATACGCCGCGGTCTGCGCGCGCCGCTGGACGAGCTCGAGCTCGCGCTCGTCGCCTTCGGACAAGAGCTCGAGCGCGACGCCGAGCGCCTCGAACTCCTCGCGCCGGGCGTAGTGCCGCGCCGCGTCGTCGGCCGCGATGAGCGCGAATGGAACGCCCTGTTCCGCGTTCGGGAGCGCGGCGCTACGGTGGTAGTGGCGAGCGAGCGCCGCGGCTTGCGCGGGAGTGGGAAGCCCACGCAGTTGCTTCTCGAGCGCGGTCGCGATCGCGCGATGCATGCGGACCTGCCGGCTCGGGTTGAGTTCCTCGACGAGCGCGTGGCGGAACAACGCGTGTGAGAACGCATACTCGTCGAAGGAATCGGTGGCCTGCACGATGCGCGCTTCGAGAGCGGCGTCGATCGCGTCGAGCGCCTCGTCCTCTTCGACGCCGGCGACGTCGGCCGCGACCGTGAGCGGGAACGCGACCTCGAACAATGCTCCCGCCGACAGGAGCCGGTTCGTCGCGTCGGAGAGACGCGACAGCCGCCGCCCGATGACGTCGCGGATGCCTGCCGGGAGGCCGAGGTCGGTGATGGAGCCCGCAACCGACCAGGCGCCGTCCTCGAAGCGTAACTGACCTTCTTCGACGAGATGCAGCAGCGTCTCGCGCAGGAAAAACGGGTTGCCGTCGGTCTCCGTCGCGAGCATCGCCGCGAGCTCCTCCGGCACCGCGTGCTCGGCGATGCGCTCGAGCATCGACTGCACGTCGGAGGTCTCGAGTCCCGACAGGGCAATGCGCGTGGGCTCGACCTCGCGTTGCAGGATCGCCAACGCCTGTGCGAAGGGATGGCGCCGATCGACGTCGGTCTCGCGATACGCGCCGATCACGAGGATCCGGCCGCGGAGTGCAACGCGGCTGAGTGCGCGGAGCATCCCGACGGTCGCGTCGTCGGCCCAATGGAGGTCGTCGACCACGAGCAGAACCGGCGCAGTCTCGGCGAGCCGGAGAAGTACCTGGCCGACTGCGTCGTGCAGTCGCGCGATCTCGGCGTCGCGGGGCACGGGCAGCGGCTCGCCCGTCCCCAGGAGCGCGTCGGCGACCACCGACACCATGCGCCCGACGACCGCCGCCTCCGCTCCCAGAACGCGCGCCAGCTCGTCCGGCGCCGCGCTTCGCACCCATTCGGTGAAGGCCTCGACGAACGGCGCGTTGGCGGCGACGTCGCCGTCATGGCATCCGCCCGCGAGCACGGTGCCGCCGGACGGGCGCACGACGTGCTCGGACAACTCGTTGATGAGACGCGTCTTGCCCATTCCGGGCTCACCCGCGATCAGCACGAGTCCGCCGGTCCCGGTGGCCGCCGCGCTCCAGCGCTCGGCCAGCGTTTCGCGTTCGCGCTCGCGCCCGACGTAGGGCGTCGAGGTGCGTAGGCCCGAGGTTCGCTCCGCGGGCTCCCACTGCACGGCGAACACGTCAACCGGTTCGGGCAGGCCCTTGAGGGTCATCGGTCCGCAGGGGGTGAGCTCCAGCCCGGAGCGGCCGCGTGCGAGCAGCCGTACCAGCTCGGCGACGAGGATCTGGCCGGGGTCGGCGAGCGCGCAGAGGCGAGACGCCTCGATCACCGGAGTGCCGAAGCAGTCGTCGTTCTCGAAGGTCACGTCGCCGGCCGACAGGCCGACCCGCATGGCGAGCGCGATTCCCTCGCGGCGTCCGTACGCGTCGAGCGCCTGCTGCATCGCGACGGCCGCAGTCAGGGCCTCGGCCGTGCCCGCGAACGCGACGATCACGCCGTCGCCCGTGCCCTTGATGACGTTCCCCCCGTGCGCCGACGCCTGCTCCGTGAGCAGCGAATCGTGGGCGCGCCGCAACTCCTCGGCCCGCGCCTCGCCGAGCTGCACGCGTGTCTCGGTTGAACCCGCCAGGTCGGTGACGAGAATGGTCGCGGTCTGCGCCATGGATGCCCCCCTCGCTCCAGGCTACGTGGGACGAACGCGATCGCGCCCGATGAGCTAGCGGTCCTAGCGTGAGGGTGTCCCGCGTGACGAGCACTCCTACTGCCGCATATGCGCGGCCGCGTGCGGCATCGTCGTCACGGTGGAGGGCGACCGGGTCGTGCGGGTGCGCGGCGACGACGAGCACCCGGTGTCCAGGCGTTCTGTGTGCTCAGTTCGCGAGGGTGACGTCAGGGTGTTTGAATCTCGAGCTTGTTGCCTGCGTGGCGGTAGTACCCGGGGCCGTCGGGTCCGGTCGCGTTGTACGCGTTGTACGGAGCCATGAACGTGTCGCCCGTGGTTGGGTCGTGCACGAGGTCGACGCCGTTCAATGCGTCGTCGAAACCTTGGAAATTCTGGTTGAAGGTGGTTCCCTGTTGGCTGATGGTTCGAGAGTTGTCCCATCACTTCCGGCGGCCTCGCAGCGCATGTACGAGCACTACCGCTCGACGTCGCC
Source organism: Actinomycetota bacterium (assembly GCA_003134555.1). GTDB lineage: Bacteria > Actinomycetota > Acidimicrobiia > IMCC26256 > PALSA-610 > PALSA-610. The sequence goes on along the minus strand of PLBO01000120.1, from coordinate 542 downwards.
ATAAAGGCGGAACGACTGCGCCGTGCGAGTTGAGCCGACGTCTCACGGTCGACCCGCGATCGGCCGACGCGCTGCAAGCGCCGGAGAGTCCTCCTTGATGCCGGAGTCAGAGCCCGTTCGCCGCAGCATCGCGCGAAGATGCGTCGCGCGTGGTCTCTCCGCGCGTTCGGCGTGGCATGAGGAGGAGCGATGATGAGGCGACGTGCCGTAGTGGGGGCGACACTGCTCTTCATCGTCCCGGCGTGCTCCCCGCCAGCCGCCGGCGGCACGGCGCCTGGCCGCGCGGCGCCGAGGAGCATCGGTTCCGCCGGCGTCACGCCCGCCGCGACAGCCGCGCATGGGACCGCGCTGCGCGCCGGTCGGGTACCGGCCGCGGACGTGGGCGCCCCGCCGGGGAGCAAACCCGTCGCGCCGTCGCTCTCGGTGGCGCCTGCCGCGGTCTCGACATCAGCGACGGCGGGCCCGGTTTTGCCGTTCGGGACGGCCGCGTCGTACGGCTCCCTTCAGGGTGCGGATCTGCACCAACCGATCGTCGGCATGGC
>PLBO01000005.1 GCA_003134555.1 Actinomycetota bacterium | reverse complement strand
AATTCACCGACGCCGCAGCCGAGCAGACGATCACCGCCGCGGCACAACAGCTAGGCGTCCAGCCGCATGTGCTCGACCACGCGATATGGAGCTTCGAGAGCAAGCGCGCGCAGGCGTAAACAACTCCTATCCAACGCTTTCGTTACCGGCTTGCTGACACAAAGTCCGCGTCTGTTCACGCGTCTGACTGCCCGCCGAGTGAACAAATCTGTCCGCCACTGGCAATTTCGAGTGCCGCTCACGATGTTGCCTGGGAACCCGTGGACGATCTTCTGACGATCGCGTCGGCAGGAGTCCGTTCCGGCGGAGCGCCCGTCGCTGCTCGTACGCGCGGTGGAGTCAACGGCATACATGAACACGCGACTCGATCGCAAACATCGTCCACGTCGGATCTCACGCGTGGCAACGTCGCGCCGCACGATGTAACGCCGAACGCCCCGGCGGTGTTCCGGCGACACGCGTCCGTTCGTGCCGCCTGATCGCAGGGCCTGTTCGCAGTTCCTAGCGGCGCCGCTCCGCCCTGGGACGTCTGTGACCGAGCGCGGCCTTCCAGGCGATGAGTCGAGGCGCTTCCACCGCCCCCGATGGCCACGGGGGATCGTGTCACGAATACGTGGATTGGTGGCGGTGCGCGAGCGCCTGGAGCTACCAACGCGTGCGGTGCGACCTACGGTGGTCGGGTGCTGATTGTGAANNCCGCTGACGCGACCGTTGTCCACGTCAACCCGCTGGACTACCGGGAGATCCGGGTAATGGCGCCAAGGCGGACCGGCTTCGAAACACAACTCCGCGTCGGCCACGAGGTAGTTCAAGGATTCGCGCACAGCACTGGCCTGAGGGACGAGTGCGGCGACGCCGTCGTTGCGCAGTCATTTCCGATCCAAAAGAACCGTACCCAGGACCTCACACCTGTGGAGCTCGTGGCCGTGGAGGCCTACCGAATCTGCAGGGCGGGGGGCACTCTCGCGTTCCACTGCTCCGCCTGTGACCGCCCGGCGCTCCTGTGGGCATTCTTCCTTGCTGGGTTCACGGGACTGGGGCTCGATGGCCGAGGGTACGCTGTTGGAAGGAAGATGTGATGGACACAGAGGCCAACACCAGAACGCTGGCGGACGAGTTCGCGGAGCTCATCCATCCCGCGGACGAGGCAGATCTGCCGACGCCAGGACCTAACGATCCTCGATTCGCGGCGCTGATCGCCTGGGCAAGATCTCAGCCAATCGAGGAGCTTGGTCCGGTCCTTGAGGCAGTCCTCGCGTTCGACGATCTCCCGCAGCAAGACCTTGCCATGGCTCTGCTGCGCAAGTTTGGCACTACCTGCGACGGAGAGGGTTTCGGCGAGGACTTTCGTTGGGTGCTCAGAACCCTCGACGGGCGTGAGACGGCGATTGAACCAAGGGTCAAACAGCCAGGCGATTCTCGCGAGAGTGCCGACTACAACCGATACGTCCTGGTCGAGTTGGATGAGAGGACCGCGCGCTGGTTGGGCGATCTCTCGTCCGTGCTTGGCCGAGATCGCGGCCACCTAGCCGCGCAACTCCTATCCGAATACCCGCGCTCCGTGTCTAGCGATCCGTTTGCAGAGCCTTGGTCTGTGCTGAAAGAAGTTGCACGCCAAAATCAAGAGCTGCGGCAGACCTCAGCGTCGAGACGTTGGTGGGCGTACCGCGCTTCGTTGGCGCGGGTAGCCGAGTCACAAGCCCGAGTGACGGAGCTTCTCGTGTTTGACTTTTCGCGCTTGGCAGTCCACGAGCGGGCAATGGGGGCATTGGCTTCGAGATATTGGTCCGAGGAAGTAGCAGCACGGCTGAACGATTCCACTGGTGATGCCGACTGGGCGTACAAGCATTGGCTGAACCTCCTCGCGTTGCACTATCTCGCAAGCGCTCGCGACGAGATAGCACACCGACAGACGTAGTTCTCAGACTCGCTTTCCTTGGGTCGTAGACGGGCTGATTCGGCACCAGAGGCAGCGCGGTGCCGCGGCACTCGACGGCGCGGGCTCGCATTGTGCGGACCCGGCGATGGTGGTCTCCCAGGTCGACGCCACGGCCGTCCTTGAGCGCAGTCACTCGTCGGGACGCTTCGGCAATCAGCGTGGCCGAGTACGACTCGCGGTTTGGCCGTCTCGACCCGTCTTGCATCGGCTGACCGCCTGCCCCATGGGAGGCGAATGTCGACGTACCGCGCCGCCACCGCCTTTGCATCGTCCAGTGAAACTCCCTGCGTCAATGCATACCTGAGCGTCTCGGCGTAGAGACAACTGCGTCGAAACAGGTGGTACGCCTCTCGCACCCATCCCAGCGAGGCAACGACCAGGATGACGACGCCCCACGTTGGCATCGGGCGGAGCGCCAGGTAGGCGACGGCCCACATTGCCGCTACGCCGACAATCAGCACAGCGGCGGTACAACAGGCGACTCTGTTCAAGCGTCGTCTCACCTCTGCACCATCGACCAGCGGCGTGCCAAATGTGAGTCGTGACCCTCGCCGGCCCTCGCGGAAGGACTCGGGNNCCTCCCCTTCCTTGCGCGGCGAACCAGGGTGGGTGGTCCTTGCCGAGCACTTCTCGAACTGGGGTCGGTGGGACGAACCTCCAGATCCGGGGCTTGGAAGCCAGCTTGAACCACGTCTTCTCAAGCAGGTGCAGCATCGCTTGTCGGCCGAGAAACCGACCGACTACTGGCCAATCGGGCGCTCGGGGCCACCATCCAGACCTTGGCTGTCGAGTTCTGCATTCATCGCACCACGGTGATGAAGCATCTCAGGCGAAGCCGCGAAGGCTGAGAACTTGCGGGTCCGGCTCACTGATTGCTGTCGCTACGTGACTTGTATCCGGCCGCGGCGTTCANNGTCCACCTCAACGATGTCGATGCCGCGCACGGCCTTAGTCGCGCCGGCCTCGAATGCAGCGTGATGCAGTTCAGTCGGAGCGGCTCCACCCGGTCGCGATCCCGGGCAGCCCGGCGCGAACGCTCGGTCGAGAACGTCGATGTCGAGGTCGACGTATATCGAGTCACATCTCGAAGCGAGCTGTTCGAGATAACGATCGACGTGTCGGAGTCCATCGAGGCCCACGACTTCAACACCATGCTCCTCGCACCAAGTGCGGTGTGACAGTGAGTTGGAGAAGCCGTTGATTCCGATTTGCACGACCTGAGCACCCGGGAGGCCTGCGTCGATGAGCGCCCGGACCGGAGATCCATTGCCGACGACATCAATCTCATAGGGGCGGACGTCGTGGTGCGCGTCGATGGTAAGCAGCCCCCATGACGCGAGGTCATCGACATTGCGTAGTACGTAGTACGTGACCGCGTTGTGTCCACCAAGGACGATTGTGAGTGGTCGGTCGAGTGTTGGCGGAGCATCGTCGTCTCCGCGGTCGAGTACTGGCAGGCTCAAGAGTTCGACGTCATGGACACTGTCGTAGGTCGACAGCCGGACAAGTCTCTCGCGGATCGCGGCGGGCGCGAGGTCGTACCGTGCGGTGGTCACTGCGCCGGCGGAGAGCGGCATGCCGCACACGACAAGCGCATCGGGCTCGCTCGAACCCCTTGCGAGCCAGTCGGACGCTCGAGGCCAGCCTTCATGCAGTTCGATGATCGATTCCCCGATTCTGGTCACGTTGACGCCTTCGAATCAGAGGTTACGCTCGCCGTCTCGCTTCGTGTGGTCAGAAAGAACGGGAGGCTCGGATGGGCGTTGCAGCGGGCCAGTTGCTCGTCACAGCCGCGGGATCGGCGGGGGNNTCTTCGTCACCCGCTCGAACAGAAGACTTGCCAAGACCCAGAACCTGACGAATCTCCAGCAAATCCTCGGCGAGATGAACAAGCTGCGCACCTACCGCGCCGATCATCCGGATTTGGAGAAGGCGCTGTTCGAGACTAGAGAGACGTGGGGTGACATCAAGATTCAGCAGAACTTGATGGCGGTTCAGCTGGCGAACATATTCGAGTGGGCCTTCTTCGCCAAGCGCGAAGGTCTATTTGACGACGACGTATGGCGCTCATTCATCGAGACATGGAAAAAGGTAATTCTCGCGTCTCCGCCGTTGAAGGACAGCTTTGTTGACACGGTCTGGACG
>PLBO01000111.1 GCA_003134555.1 Actinomycetota bacterium | reverse complement strand
AACACGTCCTCGATCGGCATCAAGAACGGACGATCCACATCCCGAGTCGGCTCCGGCAAAAATGAATCAACCGCCGACATCAACTCCAAAATCTTCGCCGACCACTCTGCATCACCCTCCAACGCCTTCAACGCCGACACCCGCACCACCGGCGTGTCGTCACCCGGGAACTCGTACTCGTTCAACAACTCCCGGACCTCGAGCTCCACCAACTCCAAAATCTCTTCATCATCGACCATGTCCGACTTATTCAACGCCACCACGATCGACGGCACCCCCACCTGACGCGCCAACAACACATGCTCACGCGTCTGCGGCATCGGACCATCAGTCGCCGCCACCACCAAAATCGCGCCGTCCATCTGCGCCGCACCCGTAATCATGTTCTTGATGTAATCCGCATGTCCCGGACAATCCACATGCGCGTAATGACGGTTCTCCGTCTCGTACTCCACATGCGCAATCGAGATCGTGATTCCCCGCGCCTTCTCCTCCGGAGCCTTATCGATTTGATCAAACGCCGTAAACGAATTCTTCGGGTTCTGATCATGCAGAACCTTGGTAATCGCCGCCGTCAACGTGGTCTTCCCATGGTCAATATGACCAATCGTCCCAATGTTCAAATGCGGCTTCGTCCGCTCGAACTTCGCTTTCGCCATGATGCGTCACCTTCGGGTGTTGCCGGTGTGTGGTGGGTAGCGGAGGCGGGATTCGAACCCGCGACCCCACGATTATGAGCCGTGTGCTCTTGCCAACTGAGCTACTCCGCCGTGCGAAGCAGACCACTTCGGCCTGCCCCAACGAGCCCCCTTACGGACTTGAACCGTAGACCCCTTCCTTACCATGGAAGTGCTCTGCCAACTGAGCTAAGGGGGCGAAGCCCGACGAGTTTAGCCGAGCAGGCAGGCTCTCCGGCTTGCCGTTGCGTAGCGTCACCTCCGTGCCCGCGCCCCACGCGTACCGAACCCGTCTCGTCGACCGTCGTGACGCCGATGCGCTGAGCGCGATCTACAACATCGAGGTGCTCGAGTCGACGGTGACGTTCGATCTCCGCCCCCGCTCCCTCGCCGAGCAGCTCGCCTGGATCGACGAGCATTCGGGCGGCCACCCGGCGATCGTCGCCGTCGACGACGACGGTGACGTGGGCGGTTTCGCATCGCTCTCGCCCTACCGGCCCCGCCCGGCGTACGCGACGACCGTCGAGGACTCGGTGTACGTCCGGCGCGACCTCCGCGGGCGGGGTGTCGGACGCCTCCTGCTCGGCGATCTCGTGCAGCTGGCGCGCGACCACGGCTTCCACTCCGTCGTCGGCCGCATCGTCGGCGACCACGACGCATCGATCGCGCTCCACACCGCCTGCGGCTTCGATCAAGTAGGCCGAGAACGCGAGGTGGGCCGAAAGTTCAACCGGTGGCTAGACGTGGTCTTGATGCAGAAAATGTTGTGAGGAACATGCGCTCCGCGGTGGCTCTTGCGGCGCGCCCGGAGCAGCCCGAAGGGCGCCGGAAGCTCGCGGACCGCAGGCGCAGCCTCATATCGCGAGCGCAGCGAGCCACGAAGCAAGACTGCGAAAAAGAAACCCAGTGGGCCGGGTTGGATTCGAACCAACGTAGCGGTAACGCAATGGGTTTACAGCCCATCCCCTTTGGCCACTCGGGTACCGACCCGGATCTAATCTAGCGACCGCGCACGCGCAGCGAGGGAGTCATAGACATGCCGAGTTTCGACGTGGTATCCGAGGTCGACCTCCAAGAAGTCCGCAACGCCGTCGATCAAGCGAGCCGCGAGTTGGCGAATCGCTTCGACTTCAAGGGCACCGAGAGCGTGGTGGAGTTGAAGGAGAACGAGATCGCGCTCGAGTCGGCGTCGGAGGAACGGCTGAAGGCCGTCGCGCAGGTGCTCGAGGAGAAGCTCGTCAAGCGCAAGGTGTCGCTGAAGGCGATCGACTACGGCAAGGTAGAAGAGGCTTCACGCGGTCGCGCCCGCCAGACCGTGGCGCTCCACGTCGGGATCAACGACGAGAAGGCACGCGAGATCGGCAAGTTCGTCAAGACGCTCGGGCTCAAAGGTCTGCAGCATCAGGTGCAGGGCGATCAGCTGCGTGTGACCGCCAAGAAGCGCGACGACCTGCAGGCCGCAATCCAGAAGCTGCGCGAGCACGACTTCGGCGTGCCCCTGCAGTTCACGAACTTCCGCGACTGACCGGCGGTGCTTACGCCGCCGCGGTCAGTGCATGTGCGTGTGCTGGTGACGGAGGCGAGCGATGCGCTCTTCCGTCGGCGGGTGCGTGCGGAACAGGTTCGCGAAGTTCGCCTTGCGGCCGGTGAGCGGGTTGATGATGTAGGCGGTCGCGAGCGCGGGGTCGACGTTCATCGGGATCTGCTTCGCGTACGCCTCGATCTTCTCGAGCGCGCGCGCGAGCGGCTCGCCGGTGCCCAATAACTCCGCGCCGCTGCGGTCGGCCTCGAACTCACGCGAGCGCGAGAGCGCCATCTGCAGCAGCGCCGCCGCCACCGGGGCGAAGATCATCATCGCGATCAGGCCGAAGATGTTGCCGCCTTCGCCGTTCCGGTTGTTCCCGCCCACACCGCCGAGCAGGGCGCCCCACATCAGCATGCGGGCGAGGAAGGTGATCCCGAGCGCCACCGCGGCGGCGACCGACCCGATGAGGATGTCGCGGTTGCGCACGTGCGAGAGCTCGTGTGCGAGCACGCCGCGGAGCTCCTCCTGGTCGAGGACCTGGAGCAGGCCCTGCGTCACCGCGACCGCCGCGTGCTCCTGGTTGCGGCCCGTGGCGAACGCGTTCGGTTGGGAAGCGGGGCTGATGTAGACCGCCGGCATGGGCATGCCCGAGCGCTGCGTCAGGTCGCGCACGATCGCGTAGAGCTGCGGTGCGTCGGCTTCCGAGACCGGAACCGCGCCCGCAGCGCGGACCGCGATCTTGTCGGAGAACCAGTAGGAGCCGCCCACGAAGACGATCCCCAGGATGAGCCCGATGATGAAGCCGCCCTGGCCGAAGAAGGCGCCAACACCCATGAAGAGCGCGGCGAGCGCAGTCAGCAGCACGACCGTCTTGACGTTGTTCTTGAACATTCCGTGTTACCTCCGGATCGGAGAACATCGGTATGGAACCAGAAATGCCTGAGAGGTGGCTGCGAATCACCTGCGCTGCGCAGGCGGCGTACCCGCGAGGTCAGTCGTAGTAACCCGAGTGGACGTAGAGGCACGGGATGCCCTCGGACCGGAACATGGCCACGTTGCGTCGGTCGTCCTCGAAGGCGAGCGCGAGCTCGAACCCGGCCGAGCGCAGCTCCCAGACGGTCGACTGCTTGAAGTCGCGCGCCAGCTCGTAGTCGCCCCACGGCCGCATGATCAAGAGGTCCCAGCGGATGTCGTACCGCCGGAGCCAGGCCTCGGTCAGGTACTCGACCCGGTGCGGCCGGGCGGTGAGCAGCACGATCTGTAGCCCGGGGTCGAGGAGATCGAGCAGCCTGTGCACCTCCTCGATCACCGGGTCTTCGCCGCACGCCTCGAAGAAGGCACGCCAGTCCTGGCGCGGCGACTCGAGGTAGTGCTGCCGGAGTGACGCGTCGGAGAGCACACCGTCGATGTCGACGACGACCGCCCGCGCCGGGACCACGGGCCCCGCTTTCCATGTCCAGTGCTCCGGGAAGTACGGCAGAACGCGCTACTCCTCGGGCGGCTGTGACGCGAGGTATTTCGCCTTGATGCCGTCGACGACGGTGGGATCGGCGAGCGTCGTCGTGTCGCCGAGACGATCGTCCTCGGCCACGTTGCGCAGCAGCCGGCGCATGATCTTGCCCGAGCGCGTTTTCGGCAGCTCCTCGCTGAACAGGATCGTCTTGGGCTTGGCGATCGGACCGATGAGCTGGGCGACATGGTCGCGCAGCTCCTCGACGAGCTCGTCGCCCGGTTCGATACCGCTTCGCAACGTGACGAACGCGGCGATCGCCTGCCCGGTGGTCGGGTCGTTGCGGCCGACGACGGCAGCCTCGGCAACCGCGGGATGGTCGACGAGCGCCGACTCGACCTCGGTCGTCGAGATGTTGTGACCGGCGATGAGCATGATGTCGTCGACGCGTCCGAGGAGCCAGAAGTAGCCGTCGTCGTCGCGCTTGGCACCGTCGCCGGCGAAGTACTTGTCGCCAAAACGCGACCAGTACGTATCGCGGTAGCGCTGCGGGTCGCCCCAGATCCCGCGCAACATCGCCGGCCACGGCCGCGTCAGCACGAGGTAACCGCCGCCCGGGATCCCGACCGGCGCGCCCGAGTCGTCGACGATGTCCGCCTGGATGCCGGGCAGAGGGAACGTCGCGCTCCCGGGCTTCAGCGTCGTCGCGCCCGGAAGCGGGCTGATCATGATCGCACCGGTCTCGGTCTGCCACCACGTGTCGACGACGGGACACCGCTCGCGGCCGATCGTTCCGTAGTACCAGACCCACGCCTCGGGATTGATCGGTTCACCGACGGTACCGATCAGTCGCAGCGACGACAGATCGTGAGCCGCGGGGAACTCGTCGCCCCATTTCATGAACGTTCTGATCGCAGTGGGCGCGGTGTAGAAGATCGTCACCTTGTACTTCTCGACGATCGACCAGAGCCGGTCGCGCGCGGGATGGTCGGGCGTACCCTCGTAGAGCACCGAAGTGGCCCGGTTCGCGAGCGGGCCGTAGACGATGTACGAGTGGCCGGTGACCCATCCGACGTCGGCAGTGCACCAGTAGACGTCGGTGTCGGGCTTCAGGTCGAACACGTACTTGTGCGTATACGCGACCTGCGTCAGATAGCCGCCGGTCGTGTGCATGATGCCCTTGGGCTTCCCCGTCGTGCCCGACGTGTAGAGGATGAAGAGCAGGTCCTCGGCGTCCATCGACTCGGGCGTGCAATCCGCGCTCTGGCGCGCGACGCCGTCGTGCCACCACAAGTCGCGGCCGGCTTGCATCGCGCATTCCGACTCGGTGCGCCGCAACACGACGACGTGCTCGATCGACGGCGTCTCGGCCAGGGCTTCGTCGGCGATGTCCTTGAGCGCGACGACCGAGCCGCGGCGCCACGCGCCGTCGGCGGTGATCAGGACCCGCGCCTGCGCGTCGTTGATCCGGTCCTTGAGCGATTGCGCGGTGAAACCGCCGAACACCACCGAATGCGCCGCGCCGATGCGCGCGCAGGCGAGCATCGCGGCGACCGTCTCGGGGACCATCCCCATGTAGATCGCGACTCGGTCACCTTTGGCGACGCCGAGCTCGCGCAGCAGGTTCGCGACACGCGACGTCTCGTCGAGCAACTCCTTGTAGGTGACCGCGCGGCTGTCGCCGGGCTCACCCTCCCAATGCAACGCGACCTGGCCGCCGTGTCCGGCCCGGACGTGGCGGTCGAGGCAGTTCTCGGAGACATTCAGCTTGCCGCCGACGAACCATTTCGCGAACGGCAGCTCCCATTCGAGGACGGTGTCCCACTCGCGATGCCAGTCGAGCATCAGCGCCTGCTTCGCCCAGAACCCGTGCCAGTCGCGCTCGGCGTCGTCGTAGACGCTCGCGTCGGTGATCAGCGCGTCCTTCGCGAAGTCCGGCGGCGGCGGAAAAGTGCGGCCTTCTTGGAGCAGTGCGGACAGCGTCTCAGCCATGCACGCGGAGGCTAGTCACCTCACCACGTGAAGGCGCCTCCGGCGCCGCCGGCGCCGAACAGGAGGACGCAGTGCGCGCCGAGACCGCCGGGGTCGGTGAGCGCGGCGGCTTCGGTCGCGCGGCTGCGCCCCGCGAGCGCTTCGATGTCGCCGCGCTCCGCGCCCGCTTCCCACGTGCGGCGGCCCTCGTCCACGAGCTCGTCGATGCCGAGCGCGCGCAGCCAATCGGCCTGCCGGTCGGTGCGCACGCGCGGGAACGGGGCAGTGGTATCCAGCTGCTCGAGCACGACGTCGGCCGTGATGTCCTGCTCGCCCGGCGCGTCCAACGGATCGGTGCCGATCGCATGCGCCCGATACGTACGCAGCCACGGCCGGGAACCGAGCTCGGCCATCGCCGTCGCGTAGTCGATGACGAGCACGAAGCCGTGCTGCACCACCCCGTCGCACGCGCGCCACCATTCCTCCATACCTCGCGGGATCGGAACGCGGGTACCCGGCGGTACGGAGTAACCGAGGTCGGCGTCGGTCGGCACGAGCACCTCCTCGAACCGATCGGGTCCGCGCAGGCCGACCCGCACCTCGAGCCAACGCCGTCCGTCCCACTGCGCGATCCCGAAGGGCAGGTTGTCGAGCAGCTCGTTCGCGATCACGACGGTGCCGTTGGCCGAGAGCGCGGGTAGCTCCTCGAGCGCGGTGAACACCGGCCCGGCCGACAGCGCGGGCACGGCCTCGTCCTCGTTGGTGCGCCGTACGAACGGCCCGAGCGCCTCGTCGGCCGGTTCCAGCGCGAGTCGCTCGCGTTGCTCGGCGCGCAGCGCGGCCGACCGCTCGACGAGCACGTACCGCAGCGCGGGCAGACACGCGGGCGCGGCGCGCAGCACCTCGCGCGCGAGGCGACCGTTGCCGGCTCCCGCTTCGACGACGAGAAAGGGGTCGGGCTCGTCGAGGGCGCGCCACAGCCGGTCGAGCGCGCGCGCGGCACAGGCACCGAACAGCGGACCGACCTCGGGACTCGTGACGAAGTCGCGCCCGGACCGGCCCGCGCCGTGGCCCGTCGCGAAGAAGCCACCCTCTCCGTAGAGGGCGACCTCCATGAACCGATCGAACGTGATCGGCCCTTCACGGTGGATCAACTGGGCGAGATGAGCGGCGACCGGACTCACGTCAGCACGCGCGCCGCTCGCGTCAGAACGCGAGCTCTCCGACCCGGGCGAAGACCTGCGGGTAGATGCCGACGACCACGACTACCGAAACGGTCAGGGCGATCGCGGCAAAGAGCGGCTGGGGAATGACGATCGGGGTGCGGTCTTCGGTCGTGGGCGCGTGGAAGATCATCGCCCGGATCGGGCGGGCGTAATAGAAGAACGCGATCACCGAGTTGACCGCCGCGATGATGCCCAGCGCGATCGCCCAGCCGGTACCGGCGTCGATGATCGCCCGGAACATCACGAACTTGGCGAACCAGCCCGCGAAGAACGGGACACCGGCGAGGGAGGCGAGGAAGATCCCCATCACGACCGCAAGACCGGGGGCGATCTCCCACAATCCGTCGTACGAGGAGATTTCGGCACTGCGCGTGCGCCTCGCGACCGCGATCACGACCGCGAACGCGCCCAGGTTCATCGCGCCGTAGATCAACAGGTAAATGACAACTGCGCTCATCGCCGCCGCGGCCTTGCCCGGATGACCGTCGGCGCCGGCGATGCCGGCCGCCGCGAACGGGACGAGCATGAACCCACCCTGCGCCACCGACGAGTACGCCAGCATGCGCACGATGTTGGTCTGGCGGAGCGCGACGAGGTTGCCGAGTGTCATCGACAACGCCGCGAGCACCCAGAGCACCGGCCACCACGAGTCGGCGGCGCGACCGTTCGGCAAGAAGAAGCCGAAGTACACGATGTTGATCAGCGCGACGAACCCGCCGGCTTTGGAAGCGACCGACAGGAACGCGGTCACTGGTGTGGGTGCGCCTTCGTAGGTGTCCGGGGCCCAGAAATGGAAGGGCACCGCGCTGACCTTGAACGCGAACCCGACGAGCGAGAGGAACATCGCGACCGCGACCAGGGGAACCGTCCCGTGCTGCGACATGTACGCGGCGATGTCCGACAACTTGGTGGCGCCGGTGACGCCATATATGAGTGACATCCCGTACAGCATCAACGCCGACGACAGAACCCCGATCAGGTAGTACTTCACGCCCGCTTCGTTCGAGGCGCGATCGTGCTTGCGAAAGGTCGCGAGCACGAAGGTGGGAATCGATATCGTCTCGAGCGCGACGAACAACGAGATGAGATCGCGCGAACTTGCCATGATGCTCATGCCGAACGTCGACACCAGCAGCAGGAAGTAGAACTCGCCCTTGTAGTAGTCGCCCTCGCGGATGTAGTCGACCGACAGCAACACGGTGATGTACGTCGCGATGATGAAGAAGGCCTTCAAGGCAAGCGCGTAGTGGTCGACGACGTACGCCCCGTTGAACAGGTTTCGGTCGTGCCCGGAGTGCACCAACGTCGCGATCGGAACCAGCGCGCCGAGCAGGCCGACCGCGGCGATGCTCGACGTGCGCCACGACTCGCGGTCGGGCAACAGCAGATCCGCGACGAGCACCACGACCATCGTCGCGACGAGCACGAGGTCGGGGGCGAACGCGTGCCAATCGAAGGCGGGCGTCGCGATGTGAACGGTCGCGGCAGACAGCACGTCAGCGCCCGGAGACCTTCGCGGTCGTCTGCGCCGCCAACGGCGACGCCGGGCACTTGACCGACGGCGAAATCGGAACGGTGGTCTTCGACACGAATGGCGCCGCGGTCTGACAGGCCACTGCGTCGTCGGTGACCCGGAAGATGATGTTCGGGAAGATGCCGAGCGCGACGATCAGCAAGAGGATCGGTACCCAGGCCGTCCACTCGTACGTCGTCACGTCGTGGATGTGCGCGTCGGCGAACTCCGGCTTCGGTGTGCCGAACGCGACCTTCTGCAACATCCAGAGCAGGTAGCCGGCCGCGAGGACGGTGCCGATCGCGGCGATGACCATGTAGGTGCGGAAAAGCGGCTGCGAGAGATCGCCGCCGGGGTTGAAGGTCGACAGGACGGCCGGGAACTCGCCCCAGAATCCCGCGAGCCCGGGGAGTCCGAGGCTTGCCATCGCGCAGAAGCCGAGGATCCAGCCCATCTTCGGTGCCTGCTTGAGCAATCCACCGAGCCGCGAGAGCTCGCGGGTGCCGTAGTTGTGCTGCACCGACCCCGCGATGAAGAACAACATGCCGGTGATGAGGCCGTGCGCCACCATCCCGAAGATCGCGGCGTTGATACCGAAGGTCGTGAGTGTGGAGATTCCCAGCATCACGAAACCCATGTGCGCCACCGACGAGAAGGCGATCAAACGCTTCATGTCGGTTTGCGCGAGACAGCCGAGCGCGCCGTAGATGATGCCGATCACCGACAGCAGGCCGATCCACGGCGCCCAGCTCTTCGCGGCCTCCGGAAGGATCGGGAGCGCGATGCGGATGAACCCGTACGTGCCGAGCTTCAGCAGGATCGCCGCCAAGAGCACCGACCCGACGGTCGGCGCCTCGGTGTGCGCATCGGGCAACCAGGTGTGGAAGGGGAACATCGGCACCTTGATCGCGAAGCCGATGAACAAGCCACCGAAGATCAGGAGCTGGGTGCTGTGCACCAGTCCGGCGCCCGCGGCCTTCGAGAGCAACACCATGTCGAACGTGTGCCCGACGCCCGGGACGTCGACCTTGAAATAGAGCGCCAGGAACGACAGCAGCATCAGCGCCGAGCCGAACAGGGTGAACAGGAAGAACTTGATCGACGCGTACTCACGGTTGGGACCGCCCCACACCCCGATCATGAAGAACATGGGGAGCAGCACAATCTCGAAGAAGATGAAGAACAGGATGAGGTCCTGCGCGACGAACGTTCCGTTCATCCCGACCTCGAGGATGAGCAACAGGATGAGGAAGGCCTTGGGGTTGTGCGGCTCGGGGAAATGGTTCCACGAGTAGATGACACACAACACCGTGATGAACGACGACAACGCGAGCATCGGGAGCGAAATGCCGTCGACCGCCACGTGGTAGTGGCTGTTGATGACGTCGATCCAGTTCTTGTCGACGCTGAACTGCAGTGTGCTCGTCCGGCCGTAGTCGAACTTGATGAGGGTGCCGATCGTGAAGCCCAGCGTGGCGAGGGTCGTGAAGAGCGTGACCTCTTTGATCGCGTCTTCCTGCTCGCGCGGTATGAGCATCAAAATGACCGCGCCGATGGCCGGTATGAAGACCACGAGGGTCAACGCCCAGGAGTCGAACCAATTCATCGAGCTGATTCCCCTTGCCTAGGTGGAGATCCAGAGGACGCCGGCGAAGATGACGACGGCCGCGACGAGCACGAGTGCGTAGAACTGGAGGCGACCGGTCTGGATCTTGCGCACCTCGCCGCCGGACTCACCCGTGAGCGTCGCGATGCCGTTCACCAAACCGTCGACGCCTTTTTGATCGACGTATTCGTAGGTCGCGCGACCGAGGGCTTGCGCGCCGCGCCCCGTGTAGTTGAGAACGTTGTCGATGACGTTCTGATTGAACCAGTACACCCCGGTCGAGATCGGGCCCTTGATCCCGGCCACGATCACGTTCTCGTACACGTAGTCGAGGTAGTACTTGTTGACGAGGAAACGCTTGCCCGCACGAGCAATCGCGTTGCGCTCACTGAGCCCCTGCGGCAACTTCCCGAGGTAGTAGGCAGACGCGATCCCGATTCCCGCGCCCGCGATCAGGACCGAGACCGTCGCGAGGATCGGATTGAACGCGACCGGGTGCAGGATCTCGGCGAACCCGGCCGGATAGCGCGGCTGGAACCACTTCTCGAACCGGCTGAAGTGCGGGAAGTTCAAGAAGCCCGCGAACACCGCGAAGAACGACAGCACCCAGAGCGGACCGGTCAACAGACGGTTGCTCTCGTGCGGCGGGTGCACCTCCGCGTCGTGCTCGACCGACGCCGGCGTGTCGATGGGATCGTGCTCGGCCTCGTCGACGTGCGGGATCGCGTGCGGCTCGTGACCGCCGCGGTACTCGCCGTGGAACGTCAGGTAGACGCATCGTGTCATGTAGGCCGCGGTCATGAACGCGCCGACCAGACCGATGACGAGGAAGAGCTTGTAGTTGTTGTGGCCGGCATTGACCAGGATCTCGTCCTTCGACCAGAAGCCGGCGAGGGGGAAGATCCCCGCGAGGGCGAGCGTGCCGATCACGAACGTCTTGTACGTCTGCGGCATGTACTTCTTCAGTCCGCCCATGTCGGTCTTCATGTCGAACGAGTGGTGCGATCCCGAGTGACTCACCGACCCGGCGCCGAGGAAGAGGTCGGCCTTGAAGAATGCGTGGGTGAAGAGATGGAACACCGCCGCCGTCCACGCGCCCACGCCGAGCGCCATCACCATGTATCCCAGCTGGCTGATCGTGGAATACGCGAGCACCTTCTTGATGTCGTCCTGCACGAACGCCAGCAAGGCCCCGACGATCACGGTGATCCCGCCGATCGCGGCCATGGGGTTGACCCCGCCGTCACCGATCGAGAACCCGTGGAAGAAGACCGGATAGACGCGCGCGCCGAGATAGACGCCCGCCACGACCATCGTCGCGGCGTGGATCAGCGCCGACACCGGAGTCGGACCGGCCATGGCGTCGGGCAACCAGGTGTGGAGCGGGAACTGGCCCGACTTGCCGACGATCGCGAGCATCAACGCCGCCGCGCACCACAAGATGAGCGTGTGGCCCACCTTCGAGCTCGGGTCGGAGACGGCCTGGTTCAGCGCGACGATGTTGAACGAGCCGACACCGGTCGCGCGTTGCACGATGAAGAACGTCATGATCACGCCGGTGAGCAAACCGATGTCGCCGGTACGCGTGGTGAGGAACGCCTTCAACGCCGCGTCGCTGTTCGGCTTCTCCTCCCACCAGTGGCCGATCAGCATGAACGAGCACACACCGACGAGCTCCCAGCCGACGAGGAGTTGCAGGGTGTTGTCGGCCACGACCAACAGCAGCATCGACGCGGTGAAGAGCGAGAGCGCCGCGTAGAAGTACGTGAAGCGGCGATCGCCCCGCATGTACTCCAGCGAGTACACGTGCACCAGTAGCGAGATCAGGGTGACGACGAACATCATCACCACCGCGAGCCCGTCGATCTGGATGCCTGCGGTCAGGCGCACTCCGCCGTTCTGGAACCAGGTAACGTGGTGCAGGACGGGCAGGACCGGTACCTCGGCATGATCGGCGCCGATCCGACCGATGCTGCGACCGAACGCGCCGAGCGCGGAACCACCCTCGGCGTCGTGGACCCGGAGGATCCAGCGCACCACCGCGCCACAAGAAAGCAGGAAGGAGGCGCCGACCGCGACGACTCCGACCTCGGAACCCTGGCGCGGCATGCGCTTGCCGAACAGCAGGATCACGACGAACGAGATCGCCGGGATCAGCGGGACGAGCCACGCCTGGTCGAGAAAGAACATCCGCCCGTTAGCCCTTCAAGCTGTCGACGTCGTCGAGGTCGGCGCTGTGCAGATTGCGGTAGATGAGCAGGACGATCGCGAGCCCGATCCCGACCTCGGCCGCGGCGATCGTGAGCACGAAAAGCGCGAAGACCTGACCGATGTCGCTGTTGTGGAACGCGCCGAACGCCACGAGGTTGATGTTCACGCCCGCGAGCATGAGCTCGATGCTCATGAGCACGAGCACCGCGTGCTTGCGCGCGAGCACGCCGTACACCCCGGTGCAGAACAGGAACGCGGCGAGGATCAGGAACTCGTTGAGCAGCATCCCCTAGTCCTTCCGCGCCAGGACTACCGCGCCGATCAGCGCGCCGAGGAGGAGAACGCCGACGACTTCGAACGGGACGATGTAGGTCGTGAAGATCGAGCTGGTGACGTCGGCCGTGCGGACGGGCCTCTGCACGTCGACCTTGTCGGCGTGGAACGTGTGCACGAGCAGACCGACGAGGATCCCCACCAAGAAGAGCGAGGTGACGGCCGCCGGCCAGCGGAGGTCGTTGTCGAGCGAGTCCTTCGGGTGCATCGGGGCTCGGGTCAACATGATGCCGAACAGGAACAGGACGATCACCGCGCCGATGTAGACGAGCACCTGCACCCACGCGACGAACTCCTGGCCGAGCAAGATGAATTGCGCGGCGCCGCCCGCGAGAACGACCACGAGATAGAGCGCGGCGTGCACGACGTTCTTCGTGCGCACGACGCCGATCGCGCCCAGCGCCATCGCCGCCGCGATGATCCCGAAGACCACGTTCTCCGCGATCATTTCTTGCCCTTCACCTCGGCGCCCATCTCGAGCGGCTCGGGCTCGGGCACCGACGCCATCCACTCGCCGAGCTTGAACTTGTCGTGGAGCAGGTCGGCGATCCGGGTTTCGGAATACTCGAACTCGGGGCTCCAGAACAACGCGTCGAACGGACACACCTCGACGCAGATGCCGCAGTACATGCACAGCGCGTAGTCGATGTCGAACCGGTCGAGAAGACTGACGCTGCGGGGCCGACCACCTTCGCGGCGCGGCGGGCGTTGCTCCTTGTGGCCCTCGATGTAGATGCACCAGTCGGGGCACGAGCGTGCGCACAGCATGCACACCGTGCAGTTCTCCTCCTTGAGCGCGATCACACCGCGGGCGCGCGGCGCCGGGTCTTCCCGCTCGTGCGGATACTGGACCGTCACCGCGGGCTTCATCATCGTGCGGAACGTGACGCCGAGGCCCGTGAGCATGCCCTTGATCTCGCGCTTCATCGCTTCCCGCCCATCTGCCCGCCCATCAGAACGCCACCTTCAATACGCCCGTTGCGAGGATGTTCGCCAACGCGATCGGGATGAGCCATTTCCACGCGATCGCCTGCAGCTGGTCTTCACGAAAACGCGGGTAGGTGAAGCGCGCCCAGAACATCAAGAACGCGACGAACATCACCTTGGCGAAGAGCACCACGGGCCCGAGGAAGTCGGCCGCGGTGCCGTGTACCCACGGAACCGACCAACCACCGAGGAACATGGTGGCGGCGAGCGCGGCGAACGCGAACGCGGTGCCGAACTCCCCGATGAAGAAGAACAGGAACCGGAATCCGGTGTACTCGACCATGTAGCCGGCGACGAGCTCCGATTCCGCGACCGGCATGTCGAACGGTGGCTGGGTCAGCTCCGCCTGCGCGGCGACCATGAAGAGCGCGAAGCCGACGAACTGCGTGAGGATGAGCGGGAAGCCGAGGCCGCTCCAGCCGAAGAGCGAACCGTTCTGCTGGAAGCTCACAATGCCCTGCAGGCTCATCGTGCCGGTTTGGATCACCACACCGACGACCGCGAGCACGAGCGGGAGCTCGTACGCGATGAGCTGGGCCGCGGCCCGCAGCGCGCCGAGCAGCGCGTACTTGTTCGAGCTGGCCCACCCGGCCATCAACACACCGATGACCGACAGGGACGAGACGGCGAGTGCGTAGAACACGCCCACACCGTCGAACGCCGACTTCGAGTCGAGCGAGGCCACGGCGACGCGCGGACCCGCGGGGATGACGACGAACACGAGGAACGTCGACAGCACGACGATCGCGGGCGCGAGCGCGAACACGCGGCGATCGGCTTCGGCCGGCGTGATGTCCTCCTTTTGGAGGAACTTGATGCCGTCGCCGATCAGTTGGTACCAGCCGTGGAAACCGCCCGGGTCCATGGGACCGAGCCGGCTCTGCATGTGGCTCATCATCTTCAGCAGGAAGACGTAGCCGAGAATGAGCGCGGTGAGCGGCACGATGCCGAGCACGACGACCGTCTTGATGGCGAGAGTGGTTCCCCAACCGACGTCGAGCGAGATCACCGGTCGATGTCTCCGAGGATGAAGTACAGGCTCGCGAGGATGGTGACGATGTCGGGCACGTACACGCCGCGGAGCAGCCACGGCAGGATCGAGACGTTGCTGAACGACGCGCTGCGGATCTTGGTGCGGAAGGGACCGGTCGCGCCCTTCGAGATCACGTAGTAACCCATCTCGCCGAGCGGGTTCTCGGTGTTGACGAACACCTCGCCCGCGGGAACCTTGATGATGCGCGGCACCTTCGCCATCAGCGGACCGCTGGGCATCTGGTCGAGCATCTGCAGCACCATGCGCGCCGACTCACGCGTCTCCTGCAGGCGCACCCAGTACCTCGCGAACGAGTCGCCGTCGGGGTGCGTCCAGACCTGCCAGTCGAGCTCGTCGTAGACGAGGTACTTCGGACCGTCGCGCCGCAGGTCCCAGTCGACGCCCGACGCCCGCAGGTTCGAACCCGACACGCCGTACGCGGCGCCGAGCTCCTGCGGGATGATGCCGATGGAACGCGTGCGCTTCTGGAAGATCGGGTTGCCGACGACGAGGTCGTCGAACTCGTCGCACGACGCGAGCACCTTGTTCATCACACCGCGGCATTCCGAGATCCAACCCCACGGCAGGTCGTCCTTGATGCCGCCGATGCGGTTGAAGTTCGGGTGGAACCGACCGCCGGTGACCGCCTCGATGAGGTTCAGCACGTACTCGCGGTCGCGGAATCCGTAGAACGCGGGGGTGATCGCGCCGACCTGCAGCCCCATCTCGCCGAGGAACAGCACGAAGGTGGCGATGCGCGACAGCTCGGTCAGGATCGTCCGCAAGTACTGCGCGCGCGGCGGGGCTTCGATCGCCATCAGATGTTCGGCCGCGTCGATGAACGGGACCTCGTTCGCGAACGACGACAGCCAGTCGATGCGATTGATGAGCGTGGTGATCTGCGGGTAGGTGCGGAACTCGGTCAGCTTCTCGTAGCCGCGGTGCATGTAACCGATGATCGGGTCGGCCGAGACCACTCGCTCTCCGTCGAGGCGTACGACGAGGCGCAACGTTCCGTGCGTGGCCGGGTGCTGCGGGCCGATGTTCAGCACCATGTCGCCGGTGTCGAGCTCGACGTTCACCTGCGCGTCGGCGAGGTGGCGGAACGCGGCCGGGTCGACGGCGATCTCGGGAAGCTCGCCCGGCGGCGGTAGGTCGGTGGTCGTCACTCGGTTTCACCCGCGCCTTCGGCGTCGCCGTCACCGTCGGTCGCCGCACCGGGCATGGGCTCGACGTCGACCAACCCCGGCCAGGGTTTCACCTCGCGCGCGAGCAACGGGTAGTCCTTGCGCAGCGGATGCCCCTCGAACTCCGATGGGAGATAGAGGTGCCGCAGGCTCGGATGACCGTCGAACACGAAGCCGTACATCTCCCACGCTTCGCGCTCGTGCCAATCGGCGCCCGGATACACCGACACCCACGACTCCGCGTGCAGGTCGCCGTCGGGGAGATCGGTTTTCAGGATCACGCGCCAGCTCTTGCGCCGCGTCGACTCGACGAGCGCGAGCAGTTGATACCGGCCGTCGCTCCCCGCGGTCCCGTAGGTCTGTTCCTTCGGCTGCGCGGGCGTCGACGTGTCGCCCGAACCCTCTTCGGCGACCGCGGGGGTGGGCATCCAGTCGATGCCGCCGATGAACGAGAGGTAGTCGCAGCCGAGCTGCTCCTTGCAGACCTGCGCGCTGCGGCGCCACGCGTCGCGTCGCACCCGCACGACGACGTCGCCGAACGCGGCGCCGTGCTCGACGATCGCGTCTCCCAGTTCTGACTGCAGACGTGCGAGCGCGTCGACCGCCTGCTCGCGCAGCGCGGGCACCGCTTCGGTCGCGGCTTCGTCAGCCAACGACGATCGGCTCCCGCGTCGCGCCGCGCCAACGCTCGGCCGGGTCTTCGCTCATGATGCGCTGCTGCAACAGCACGATCCCCTGGATGAACGCCTCGGGTCGGGGTGGGCATCCGGGGACATAGACGTCGACGGGGATGATCTGGTCGACGCCCTTCGTGACCGAGTACGAGTCCCAGTAGGGACCGCCGCAATTCGCGCACGAACCCATGGAGATGACGTACTTCGGGTCGGGCATCTGCTCGTAGAGACGCTTGATCGCCGGCGCCATCTTGTCGGTGACGGTTCCCGAGATGACGATGAGGTCGGCCTGGCGCGGACTCGCCGGGAACGGGATCACGCCGAGGCGCATCACGTCGTAGCGCGGGCCCGCGAGCGCGGCGCCCATCTCGATCGCGCAGCACGCGAGACCCCACTGCAGCATCCACAGCGAGTACTTACGGCTGTAGTTCAGGAGGTGTTGGAGCGGTTTCGGTGTTTTGCCCGAACTGACTAGGCCCACCGCAAGAGCCCCTTCCGCCAGACGTACGCCAGCCCGAGGAGGAGCACTGCGACGAATGCGCTCATCTCGACCAGCCCGAACCACCCCAGGCCCTCGACGTTCACGGCCCACGGGAAGATGAACACGGCTTCGACGTCGAAGATCACGAAAAGCAGGGCGTAGATGTAATAACGGACGTTCATCTGGCCGAACAACGGCAGCGGGTCGGAGCCCGACTCGTAGGTGATGTACTTCTCGTCCTGCGGGACCTTCGGGCGCAAGAGACGCGCCACGCCGAGCATCGCACCGACCATCAGGAATGCGGCCAGAACGAAGACCGCGACGGCGAGATACTGCCTGTAGAACTCGGTCACGCGCGCTTCCGTCGCCGGTTGGTTCAGGGGTCGGGCGGAGTATATGCGGGGGCAGTTTTACGGTGACGAACCGTGCGGAGCGGGTTTTCGCGGCGACTGTCGCCCGCCCGGGCCTCGGTACCGTGGCATCGAGATGTCCACCGCGATCACCCGCAAGCCACAGCGCGAACCGGCCGATGAACCGACCATGGGAACGAGGCTGCCCTTCCCCGCCGGTCACCGGGCGCGCCGCGCTTCCCAGCCGCCGCGACCGCTCACCGCGTTCGTTCTCTCGGGCGGCGGCAACCAGGGCGTGAGCCAGGTCGGGATGCTGCGGGCGCTCCTCGAGCGGGGCATCGTGCCCGACGTCGTGATCGGGACCTCGGCCGGCGCGCTCAACGGGGCCGCGGTCGCCTACGCACCCAACCTCACCGGCGTCGCGCAGCTCGCGTCCGTCTGGGAGCAGCTCCAGGCTGACCACGTCTTTCCCGGCGGGCGTATCCACCGGGCGTGGAACATCGTGCGCCGCGGCACCCATCTGTTCGACAACGACGGCCTCGCCGCCCTGATCCACCACTCGACGCCGGCTCGCTCCTTCTCGGATCTCGAGATCCCGTTGCGTGTGATCGCGACCGATCTCGATACCGGCGAGGAAGTGGTCCTCGCGCGCGGACCGCTGAAGCCCGCGCTGCTCGCGAGCTCCGCGCTCCCTGGTGTCTTCCCGATCGTGGTGCACGGCGGGCGCCGGCTGGTCGACGGCGGCGTCGTGAACAACGTGCCGCTCTGGCACGCACTCTCGGGTCCGGTCGATCGCGTGTTCGTCCTGAACGTCTCCGCGGGCGTGGGCGATCACGCGGTGCGCTCACCGCTCGACGTCGTGATGACGAGCTTCATGCACGCGCGCAACCAACGCTACGAGCTCGAGCGCCGGCAGGCGATCGAGCACGTCGACATCATCGATCTCCCGCGCCCGCGCGACACGCGCGACCTCTTCGACTTCTCGGGCGCGCACGAGCTGATCGAGTCGGCCTACAAACTTTCGATGGCGAAGCTCGACGAGTACGAGCGCGAGCTGGCCGATGCACGTGAGGCAGCCGCCGTCGCGACGACGGCAGTAGACGAGGCCCTGGTACGCGAGCAACGCCGCCGCTTCCGCCTCCGCCGAGGCGCCTGAAGGCCGTCAGGTCACGCGGCGGCGTCCGGTTCGCAACAGGCCGGCACCGAGCACGACGAGCGCGAGACAGATCGCCACGACCTGCGCGACCGAGAGCGGGCCGAACGATGCGCCCGTCCTCGGGAGCCCCGTGACCGTCAAGGTCGCGGAGACGGCGAGGTTGCCACCGCCACACCGCCCCGTGATCGTGTAGGTGCCGGCCGCGACGGACGGCTTGAGCGCCACTGTGGTGGTGAAGTGGCCGGTCGAGTCGACCGGCAGAACCAATGCGCCCTCTCCGGCGAACTCGGAGAAGCCGACGAACGCGTTCGAGATCAACGTGACATCGTCGCCGACTGCGCAGGTGCGCGTGCCGTTGACCAAGACGTCGCCCGATGCCGTGACCGTGCCCGAGGTCTGCACGGAGGTCGGCGAGACGGCGATCGTCGCGGCCGACGCCGGCGCCGCGGCGGCGAGGACGACGACCAGGATCATCCCGCTGAGGGCGAATATCCGACGCATCGCGGACCTCCTCGTCGTAACCACGCGCCGACAACGACGCGCCATCACGCTAACCCCCCCGAGGCGTACGTTTCGCGCATGGCAGAGGACGATCTCGAACCGGTCGACCTCGAACCGGTCGATCTCGAACCGGTCGATCTCGAACCGGGCGACGACCCATTACGGTTCGAGCGGCGGCGCGACCGCCGGCCGGCGTGGATCTGGATCGGCCTCGTCGGAGTCGGTTTGGCGGCATGGGCCGCGATCGCGCTGACGACTCGGGGCGGCCATGCGCCCCCGGCGCCGACGACACCAGCCTCGGAGCCTCACGTGGATCGCGTCGCGGTTCTCGCGCCCGTGTTGCGCACCGCGCTGCAGAGTGTCGGGTCCGGCCGCTTCGCCGCCGTGATCGACGACCGGCTCTATGTCTTCGACGACACAGGACCCGAGACGCTCGTCGCGCTGCCCGAGGGTCACGCCACAATCACGGATCAGAGCGGATCGAACCTGTTGGCGTCGACATTCCAGCAGACGCTGGTGTCCACTCAGCCGATCGGGACGCGCACCCTGTCGTCGCGTGACGTCGCGATACGGGCGGTCACGCCCGGGCGGTGGTGGCTCTTGCGCGACGACGGGACCCTTCGTCTCGATCACCGGAGCGAGTTCGAGCGCGAACCCGTTGGCCTGCGCGTCGTCGCCGCCGTTGCGGACGGGTTCGTCGCCCTCGACGTGCACTCCGGGTGGGTCCTGTGGTCGAACGGCACGGTTCGACCGATCGAACCTCTCGGTGCGCAGCTCCTCACCACCGGACCACGGACTGTCGCATTCAAGAACAGGTGCGGTTACAACGGATGCTCACTCGAGGTCGTCGACCTGCCTCGAGCTACCGTCACGACCGTCCAGCTGTCGCGCGTGCCGGAGTTCGCCGCGTTCTCACCCGACGGTACGCGACTGGCGCTCGCCACGACGCTCGCCGACGTGTACATCCTCGACCCGAAGACCGGCGGCGAGGTCGCTCGGACCCACAGCCGGAACTCTCCGAGCCCGTCGCTCCCGTTCACGTGGACACCGGACAGTCGCGCGCTCCTGGTCGTCCAAGACCAAGACATCGCGATTCTGCGCGCGTCCGACGGTGTGGAGACGCGCGTCATCGCAGGAACCGACGGCCTCCAACAGATCGCCACCCTCCCCTGACCGCCGAGCTAGCGGGCGAGGAGCTGGGTGGCGGCGTGGGCGAAGTCGAGCACGATGCCGGGGACCACGCCGAGGAAGACGATGGCGCCGGCGGCGATCGTCAGCGCGACACCCGTTCCCGCGTCGACCACGATCCGAGGGCCCTCGGGCGCGGCCTCGTCGTCGGGTGGCGCGTACATCGCGAGCACGATGCGGAGGTAGACGAAGGCGCCGATCACCGCCGCGAGCATGCCGACCAGCGCGAGCCAGTATTGCCCCACGTCGATCGCCGCGCTGAACACCGAAAGCTTCGCGACGAACCCGCCGGTGAGCGGAACTCCGGCCTGGGCCAAGAGGAACAACGTGAGCAAGCCGGCGAGCACCGGTCGCGCCGACGCGAGCCCGCGATAGTCGGTCAGTTCGTGCCGGTCGTCGCCCCGGCGCGCGACGAGCATCACGATCGCGAACGCGCCGGTGGCCATCACCGCGTACGTGCAGACGTAGAAGAGCGCGGCGCTCGTGCCCTTGTCGGTCGCCGCCTGAACGCCGATGAGCACGTAGCCGGCGTGCGAGATCGACTGGTAGGCGAGCATCCGCTTCACGTCGGTCTGGACGACGGCCGCGATGCTGCCCACCAACAAACTGAGCACGGCGAGCCCGAAGACCGCCGGTCGCCAGTCGACGTCGTACAGCCGGAACGCGCCGACGAAGATGCGCAGCACGGCGGCGAACGCGGCGGCCTTGGTCGCTGCCGCCATGAACGCGGTCACCGGCGTAGGTGCGCCCTGGTACACGTCGGGCGTCCACATGTGGAACGGCGCGGCGGCGACCTTGAAGCCGAGCCCGACGAGCAGCAAGGCAAGCCCGACGAACAACACGCCGTCGTGCAGGAGCACGATCTTCGCGAGGAACTGCGCGATGCCGCTCAGCCTTGTCGTTCCGGTGGCGCCGTAGACGAGCGCGATGCCGTAGAGGAACACCGCCGACGAGAACGAGCCGAGCAGGAAGTACTTGAGGCCGGCCTCCTGTGACGAAAGGCGACGGCGGTCGAACGCGGCAAGCACGTACAACGCGATCGAAAGAATCTCGAGCGACAAGAAGATGGTGATGAGATCGTTCGCCGACGCCATCAGCATCATGCCTGTGGCCGAGCACAGCATCAGCGCGAAGTACTCGGGGCTCTCGAGGTGCTCGCGCCGCAGGTAGCCGCCGGACAACAACAGGGCGAGCAGCGTGGCGCCGAGGATCACGGACTTCACGAACACGCCGAAGCCGTCGACCGCGACGAGCCCGCTCATGGCCTGGTAGGGCCCGTTGGAGTGTACGAACGCCCACTGAACCCCGGTGAATAGGGCCGATGCCGCGACACCGGCGATCGCAATCAGCATCGACGCCTGGTGCACTTTCGGGTCGTGACGCGCGACCGACCGAAGGACCACGATGAGGATCGCGGCCGCGAACAACGCGATCTCCGGCGCGATCGCATACCAGTCGACCGGAGCATGCGCGATCGGTGTGACGCCGGCGCCGATCACTTGCCGGTCCCTTGCTCTGGTGCCGCGACCGGAGCGGGTGGCACCGTCGGAGCCTTGTAGTCGCTGTTGAGCTCCACGTGATGGATCAGTGCCTCGACCGACGGCTGGAGCCGGTCGAGAACGGGCTTCGGGTAGAAGCCGAGGAACAGCGACAAGCCGAGCAACGGCAGCACGGTCACGATCTCACGCGCGCCGATGTCGGGAGTTGCCCGGTTCGCGTCGTCGGGCTCACCGGTGAACGCGCGCTGCACCGCCCACAACAAGTAGACCGCGGCGAGGATCACGCCGGTCGAGGCGACGACCACGTACCAACGGCTGGTGAGGAACGCGCCGAGCAACGAAAGGAACTCGCCGACGAAACCCGAGAACCCCGGCAGGCCGATCGACGCGAACGTCGCGGCGACGAACAGGCCGCCGAACACCGGCGCCACCTTCCAGATGCCGCGGAACTCGCTCAGCTCGTACGTGTGCCGGCGGTCGTAGAGCATGCCGACCAACAAGAACAATGCGCCGGTGGTCAGGCCGTGCGACAGCATCGTGAACAGCCCGCCCGAGATCCCCTGGTTCGTCAGCGCGAAGACGCCGAGCACCACGAACCCGAGGTGCGCCACCGACGAATACGCGATGATCCGTTTCAGGTTCGGCTGCATGGCGGCGACGATCGCGCCGTAGGTGATCCCGACGACCGCGAGCACGAGGAGCAACGGTGCGAGATCGACCGCCGCCTGCGGGAAGAACGGGATCGCGAAGCGCAGGAACCCGTACGCGCCGATCTTGAGCATCACGCCGGCCAGCACGACCGAGCCCGCGGTCGGCGCGTCGGTATGCGCGTCGGGGAGCCAAGTGTGGAAGGGGAACAGCGGAACCTTCACCGCGAAACCGACCGCGAACGCCACGAAGAGCACCTTCGCCGTACCACCGTGGATGTGTGCGGCGGCCCAGTCGGTGAGGGCGCGAACGTCGAACGTCAACACGTGCGTCGAATGCTGACGCATGAACGCGACCGACAGGATCCCGGCGAACAAGAACGCGGAACCCGCCATCGTGAACAAGAAGAACTTCATCGCCGCGTAGCGCCGGTTGTCGTGTCCCCAACCGGCGATGAGGAAGTACATCGGCACGAGCACGAACTCGAAGAAGATGAAGAAAACCATCGCGTCGAGCGCGAGGAACACGCCGATCATCGCCGACTCGAGCAGGAGCATCCAGATCGTGAACGACTTCGGCTTGGAGATGTTCGCCGACGCGAGGAGCGCGACGGGGAAAAGCAGCGCGCTCAGCGCCACCATGAACAAGCTGATCCCGTCGACGCCGAGCGTCCAGCGCACGCCGAGCGCGCCGATCCACGAATGGTCTTCGAAGAGCTGGAAGCCGGGCTTCAGCGGGTTGGTGTCGAACTGCGTGAGCAGGAACAGCGCCATCCCGAAGGTGGCCACGCTGGTCACGTAGCCCACTGCGCGCGTGAGCTCCGGTCGTCGGGCCGGCACGAACATCGCGACCACTGCGCCCATCGCGGGCAGGAACACGAGGAACGTCAGCAACGGGTAGCCGAGCTTCGACGTCACCGGGATGACTTCACCGAGCAGGGGCGACATCAGAAACTCACCCGCGTCGCCACGTACAACAGGAGCAGCACCGTTCCCAGCGCGATGCCGAGCGCGTAGTTCCGCACGAGACCGGTCTGGACCCGCCGGAGCGTTCCGCCGCCCGCGCGCGCCCCGGCCGCGATCCCGTTGACGGCACCGTCGATTCCGGCGCGGTCGACGCCGTCACTGAGGAAGCGTGCGAACGCGGTGACCGGACCACTGACGAATCGCGCGAGACCGGCGTCGAGGTAATACGCGTTCTGGAGCACACCCGCAAAGCCACCGAGCCGTTCCACACCCGGATCGGTACCGTCGCGCCGCAACCCGTTCCGGTAGACCGCGACACCTACGAGGATCCCGACGACGCCGAGCACGAGTGCGACCGTCGAGAGCACCAACCCGGTCGAGAAGTGCGACACGGTGGTCGGTTCGGGAAGCTCGAGCCAGCGATCGAGCACGTTGAGCTTCTGGTTCGTGAACGGCAGGTCGATGAAACCGCCGGCGACGGAGAGCAGAGCGAGCGCCACCAGGGGCAGGTACATGGTCCAGGGCGACTCGTGCGGCGCGCTCCCACCGTGCGCGCCGCCGACGTTCACCTCGTCGCCCTCGTGCGCGTCGCCGGATCCTTGGACCAGGCCCGCGTCGTCGCGCCAGCGCTCCGGACCGTAGAAGACGAGCCACACCTGGCGGGTCATGTAGAACGCGGTGATCAACGCCCCCGCGGCGCCGACCGCCCAGAGCGCGTAGCTGTGGCTGACCCAGGCCTTGGCGAGGATCTCGTCCTTCGACCAGAAGCCCGCGAAGGGGAAGATGCCCGCGATCGCGAGCCAACCGACGATGAACGTACCCGCGGTGATCGGCATGTACTTGCGCAACCCACCCATGCGGCGCATGTCCTGCTCGTCGTGCATCCCGTGGATCACCGAGCCCGCGCCGAGGAACAGGAGCGCCTTGAAGAAGGCATGGGTGATCATGTGAAAGATCGCCGCGCTGTAGGCGCCGACGCCGACGGCCAGGAACATGTAGCCGAGCTGGCTGATCGTCGAGTACGCGAGAACACGCTTGATGTCGTTCTGCGCGAGCGCGACGGTTGCCGCGTAGAGCGCGGTGATCGCGCCGACCCACGCCACGACCGTGCCGGCATGGTTCGACAGGTCGAAGAACACGTGCGCGCGCACGAGCAGGAAGACACCGGCCGTGACCATCGTCGCCGCGTGGATCAGGGCCGAGACCGGTGTAGGGCCCTCCATCGCGTCGGGCAGCCAGATGTGCAGCGGGAGCTGCGCGCTCTTGCCCATCGCGCCGAGGAACAACAGCAGCGCGATCGCCGTCACGGCCGACTGCGGCAGCTTCGGCAGCGCGCCGAGCGCGGAGTAGTCGAGTGTCCCGACCTTCTGGAAGATGAGGAACATCGCGAGCATGAACCCGAAGTCGCCGACCCGGTTCGTGATGAACGCCTTCTTGCCCGCGACCGCGGCCGAGTTGCGCTCGAACCAAAAGGAGATGAGCAGGTAGGAACAGAGGCCCACTCCCTCCCAGCCCATGAAGGTCAGAAGGAAGCTGGACCCGAGCACGAGCACGAGCATCGACGCCGCGAAGAGGTTCATGTACGCGAAGAACCGCGAGAAGCGCTCGTCGCCGTGCATGTAACCGACCGCGTAGAGGTGGATGAGCGTTCCGACGCCGGTGACGAACAGCGTCATCGTCGACGAGAGCGGGTCGACGAGGAAGCGGAAGTTGACCCGGAAGGTGCCCGCCTGGATCCAGGTGAAGCCCTGCGAGACGTTCGAGCGCGCGTCCGGGGGCAGGGAGCGCAACGCGAAGAACGCGACTACCGACGCGACGAACGACAGCGCCATCAGCGCGGTGGCCAGCCAGCCCGCCTTCGGCTCGCCGATGCGCTTGCCCACCAGGAGCAGCACCACCGCGCCGAGCGCCGGCAACGCGGGGATGACCCACGCGAGGTCGAGAAGGTTCCGGGCGCTCATCGTCGGATCAGCCCTTCAACAGATCGACGTCGTCGGCGTTGACGGACTGGCGGCGGCGAAAGATGGCGACGATGATCGCGAGCCCGACCGCCACCTCGGCCGCGGCGACGACCAGCGTGAAGAACACGATCACCTGACCGCTGATGTCGTTCAACGCGTTGGCGAACGAGACGAACGTGAGATTGGCCGCGTTGAGCATCAGCTCGATGCACATGAACATCACGAGCGTGTTCTTGCGCACCAGCAGGCCGACCGCGCCGATCGTGAAGAGGATGGCCGCGAGGACGAGGTAGTAGGTGGCCGTGATGTGATCGGGGTAGGCGAGCGCACTCACGCGGGTGACCTCTCGCCCGGTTCGGTCGCGTGAGCTTCTGCGGACGGGGCATCGGCGCGATGACCGCTGCGGCGGGCGAGCACCACACTGCCGACGACGGCGATCACGAGCAGCACCGCAGTCATCTCGAACGCCCAGACGAAGTCGGTGAACAGACTCTTCGCGAGCGTCTCCACGTTGCCCGAATCGGCCGCGCCGAGCGCGCCACGCGTGGAGTGCGCCCCTGTGACCCAGCGGTTGCCGTGCACCAGCACGAGGATTCCCGTGAGGACCAGCACGCCGAGCACGACGGCCGCTACCTGTTGCACCGGATGGGCGTCGTCGGGCGCCTCCCCCTTGTCGACCCCGAGCAGCGTGATCACGAACAGGAACAGCACGACGATGGCGCTCGCATACACGACGATCTGGACCGCGGCGACGAGCGCCGCGTGCTGCTGCAGGTACAGCACCGCGATGCTGACCAGCGTGAGCAACAGGAACAGCGCCGAGTGCACCGGGTTGCGCCCGGCGATGACGCCGAGCGCGCCGATGATCACGGCGGCCCCGCACACGAAGAACACGACGGCTTCCACTAGTCGTCCTGCGGCTTCGGGTTCGCGGGTTGTTGGCCGTGCTCGGGCGGACGGACACCGAAGCCGAGCTCGCCCGACCAACTGACGCGTCCTTCGTATGCGCTCGCACCCGACGGCGAGGTCGCCCGCATCCACGCGCTCGTCGCGTCGTCCTCTCCGCCCAGCCACAACTCCCACGGCAGTCGCTGCGCGCGACCCGCGTCGTCGACGAGGAGCTGGTCCTTCGTGTAGATCGCATCACTCCGGTTCGTGAACGAGAACTCGAACAACTTCGTCTCGGTGATCGCCTCGGTCGGGCACGCCTCGACGCACAGGTCGCAGTGGATACAGCGCAGGTAGTTGATCTCGTAGACGAAGCCGTAACGCTCCCCCGGCGACACGGGATCGTCGATCGGGTTGTCGGCGCCCCGCACGTAGATACAGCGCGCCGGACACACGCCCGCGCAGAGCTCGCACCCGATGCACTTCTCCATGCCGTCCTCGTAGCGGTTGAGGACGTGCCGGCCGTGAAGGCGCTCGGGCTTGTCGTGCTTCACCTTCGGGTACTCGGTCGTGAGGCGCGGCTTGCCCATTTGGCGCAGCGTCACGAGGAATCCGGAGAAGCGCCCCATCAGCGGAACTCCTCGATCTGCTCGCCCGACTTCGGCATCGACGCGTACAGCACGCCATAGGCCGCGACCGCAGCGCCGACCGCAATGGAGGCCGCGACGAGCCGGTTCCAATCCTCGACGATCGCCACCTGCACGGTGGCGGTGACGAGAACCCAGAGGATTGCGATCTCGATGAGCCACTTCCACCCGAGTGACATCAGACGGTCGTAGCGCATTCGCGGCAACGACGCTCGTACCCACACGGTCGCGAACAGAAGGGCGAGCACCTTCACTACGAACCAGACGACCGGCATGACCCACACGTTGAGCACGTTGTCGCGAGCGAGGAAGCCGAGGCCCGGCCCCGACGGTCCGCCGAGGAACAATGTGACCGCGATCGCCGACATCGTGATGACGTTCATGAACTCGGCGAGATAAAAAATCGCGAACCGGATGCCCGTGTACTCGGTGTTGAAGCCGCCCACCAGCTCTTGTTCGGCTTCGACGAGATCGAACGGTGGATGGTTCGTCTCCGCGGTCGCCGCGACGAGGAAGATCACGAAGGCGACGAAGGTCTTCAACCAGAACCAGTGGGACACGAACGACCATGCGTTCGTCCAGGACTGCTGGGCGACGATCTCGTGCGTCGAGAGCGTGCCCGCCTGGATCAGCACGCCGAGGATTGCGAGACCGAAGGCCGCTTCGTACGAGAGCAGCTGCGCGGACGCGCGCACCGAGCCGAGCAGCGGGTACTTGGAGCCCGACGACCAGCCCGCGAGCATCACGCCGTACACACCGAGGCCCGACATCGCGAGGATGAACAGCGCGCCCATCGGCAGGTCGACGACCTGCAGGAATGTCTGATGCCCGAGGATCGACACGGTGCCGCCGATGGGTACCACGCAGAACATCAGGAACGCCGGCATGATCGACAGATACGGCGCGAGCCGGAATACCGGCCGGTCGGCCGAGTTGGGAATCGACTGTTCCTTGAAGAAGAGCTTGATGCCGTCGGCAAGGGTCTGCAGCACGCCGTAGGGCCCGGCCCGGTTCGGACCGATGCGGTTCTGCATGTCGGCGATGACCTTGCGCATCGCCCAGATGTAGAGCATCACCGAGACGAGCAGGATCACGAACGCGACGGCGACCTTGATGACGACGACCACGAACACCGACCAGGTCACCGAGCCCCGCAGCAGCGGGTCGAGCGCGAGCAGGTGACTCACCGCAGGCTCTCCACCCGGAGGTCGACCACCGGCTGACCCGCGTCGACGAGCAGCGCGGCGCCGAGCGCGTCGGCCGAGAAGTCCATACACGCGATGCCCGCCGGCACCCCGGCGTCGGCGCGCACGGCGACGACCTGCGAGCCCCGCGTCGAGGTCACCTTCACCTGGCCGCCGGAATCCACACCGATCCGGGCGAGATCGCTCGGGTGGACGCGCAGATCCGGATCGCGCACGAGGCGTTGCAGGAGCGGCGTCTCCGACACCAGGCGACCATCGTCGTACAGCGCGCGACCCACCACGAGGCGCAGAGCGTACGCGTCGCGCGCCGGTGCTTCGGGCTGGGGCGCGCGGCGATCCCACACGTGCAGCGCCGGCGCGTCGACGTGCGCGGTCACCTCGCTCTCGTCGGCGGGCTCCTCGGGTGCCTCACCGTGGACCTTGATCGGGTCCCAGGAGGTCCCCGATCCGTCGTCGGCCATGATCGACAGCTCGCCGGTTCGGAGCACGATCTCGTCGAGGTGCCCGGCCACCGGGAGGACGGCTCCGTCGCGCGCGCTCTTCACCAGCTCGGACGTCACGCCCGCGAACGCGGGGGCGACGCGCGCGATCTCGTCGGTCACCTCGTCGACCGTTGCGAGGTCGAGGTCGCGCCCGAGCCGTAGTGCGAGCTCCGCCGCTATGCGCCAGTCGTCCATCGCGGTGCCCTCGGGGGCGACCTTGCGACCGACACGTTGCACCCGACCCTCGAGGTTCGTGACCGTGCCCGCCTTCTCGCCCCACAGCGTGCACGGCAGGAACACTTCGGCCCGCTTCGTCGACTCCGACTCGAACCCGTCGACCGCGATGATCGTGTCGACCGCGTCGATCGCCCGGCGCGCGAGTGTGGCGTCGGGGAAGTCGCTCACGGGATCGGCGCCGACGAGCACGAGCACGCGGATCTTCCCGTCGGCCGCGGCGCGCAGGATGCCCTCGGCGTCGAGCCCGCGTTCGGCCGGTACGCCGCCCCACTGGTCGGTGAACCACGCGCGGCCGGCGTCGAGGGTGGTGCGTCCGGGCAGGAAGCCGGGTGCGAGACCCGCGTCGAGCGCGCCGTGCACGTTCCCGCGCCGCAAAGCCGACAGGAAGCGCACGTCGTGCACCCGGGCGAGCTCCGCCGCGGCTCCCACGATCGAATCGGCTGCCGCCGCGAGGTTGCCGCGCCCGACGACCACGACCACGCGACCTTGCCGGCCCTCACATGCTCTCGAGATCTCGTCGTGCACGTTCGCGGCGAGGGGCTCGCCCGGGACGGTGCGCGCGATGACGGCGGCGTGCGCCGAGAGGCCGTGCGCCGCGGGCGCGAGGTCGACGAGCGGCACCCCGAGCTCGAGCACCGCCCGGCGGAGGCGCAGGAACAGAACCGGAACCTCGTCGCGGAGGTCGTGATCGAGGACGACGATCGCGCGGGCCCGGTCGAGATCGGCGATCTCCGCCCGTTCCATCCCGAGCACGAATTCGGCGGGAAGGCCGTCGCCGAGCTGCGCGTCGACATTGTCGGTGCCGATCACGCCCTTGGCGAGCACCGACCAGACGTACGCGTCCTCGTTCGTACCGCGCGCGCCGCCGAGCACCGCGATCGCGTCGGCGCCGTGGAGCTCCTTGGCCG
The DNA here is from genome assembly GCA_003134555.1 of Actinomycetota bacterium. Classification (GTDB taxonomy): domain Bacteria; phylum Actinomycetota; class Acidimicrobiia; order IMCC26256; family PALSA-610; genus PALSA-610. Next base: position 9,903 of record PLBO01000111.1, on the reverse strand, counting down.
TCTCGATGGCGTCGGCCGCGCGGTCGAGCGCGTCGGGCCACGACACCTCGCTCCAGACGCCGCCGTCGCGAACCTGCGGCTCGATCAGCCGGTGTTCGGAGTGCACCCACTCGAGCCCGTACCGACCCTTGTCGCAGAGCCATCCGTGGTTGACCGGCTCGGAATCGACCGCCAGCAAACGCACGAGGCGATTCGACGACGACTGCACTGCACCTCGGCAATGCATCGAACACGTCGTGCACGAGGTTTCGACCGTCGACAGGTCCCACGGCCGCGCGCGGAACCGGTACTGACTCGCGGTCAGCGCGCCGACCGGGCAGATCTGCACGGTGTTGCCCGAGAAGTAGGAGTCGAACGGCTGCTCTTCGAAGTTCAAGACCTGCATCCGGTCGCCGCGGTCGACGAAGTCGATCAAAACGTCGCCCGCGATCTCGTCGGCGAAGCGAATGCAACGCGCGCACTGGATACAGCGCTCGCGATCGAGCAGCACCAACTCGCTCAGCGGGATCGGTTTCGGGAAGTGACGCTTCTCCTCGACGAACCGCGACTCGCCCGGACCGAACGCGAGGGTCTGGTCCTGCAGCGGGCATTCGCCGCCGCGGTCGCACACGGGGCAGTCGAGCGGATGGTTGATGAGCAGGAACTCGAGAACACCGTCTTGGATCTGCTTCACCGCGTCGGTTTGCGTGTGCACCACCATGCCGTCGGCGACGGGCGTGGTGCACGCCGGCGGGTAGCCGCGGCCACCCTCGATCTCGACGAGGCACATCCGGCACATGCCGACCGGCTCCATCCGTTCGTGCCAGCAGAAACGCGGGATGTAGACGCCATGCTCCTGCGCGGCCTTGATCACGAGCTCGCCGGGTTGCGCCTCGAAAGTGACGCCGTCGACCGTCACGGTCACGGTGGTCTTCTGCGCTTGGGGTTCGGCGGTCGTCACGCGTGCGCTCCGGCATCGTTGCGGAGGCGCTCGAGCACCTCGTCGCGGAAGAACTTGTTCAGGCTGGCGATGCAGCTCACCGCCGACGGGCCGAGCGGGCAGATGGTGGTCTGGACGAACGGCGCGTTCACGACGCCGGGCGAGATGTTGCCGCCGACGTCGACGAGCAGGTCGAGGTCGGCGGGGCGACCGAGGCCGTGCGACATGCGGTAGAGCACCTTCTCGATCCAGCCCGTGCCTTCCCGGCACGGCGTGCACTTGCCGCACGACTCGTGCGCGAAGAACTTCGCGAGCCGCCACGCGATCAGCACCGGGTCGACCGTCTCGTCGTACACCATGATCGCCCCGGAACCGAGCATCACGCCGAACGTCTGCTGCACGAAGTCCATGTCGAGCGGCGCGTCGAGATGCTCGTCGCTTCCCGTGAGCCATTGCGACGACGCGCCGCCCGGGATGAAGAACTTGATCTTGCGGTTCTCGCGCACGCCGCCCGCGAGGCCGTACAACAGATCGCGGAACGTCATGCCCAGCTCGACCTCGTAGTTGCCCGGTTGGTTCACGTGGCCCGAGACCGAGAAGATGCGAGTGCCGGTCGAACGGTTGACGCCGAGCTTCGCGTACTCCTCGCCACCCATCCGCACGATGTGCGGCACGGTCGACAGCGTCTCGACGTTGTTGACGACGGTCGGCTTCGCGTACAAGCCCTCGATCGCCGGGAACGGCGGCCGGATGCGCGGCATGCCCTGACTGCCTTCGAGCGATTCGAGTAGCGCCGTCTCCTCACCGCAGATGTACGCACCGGCGCCGCGGTGCACGACGATGTCGCAGTCGAAGCCCGAGCCCAGGATGTCGCGGCCGAGGAAACCCTTCGCGCGCGCGTCGTCGATGGCGCGGGCGAGCCGTTCGTAGCCGAGCGCGAACTCGCCGCGCACGTATACATAGGCCACGTTGCACTTCACCGAATACGACGAGATCGCGATGCCTTCGACGAGTTGGTGCGGATCGCGCTCGAGGAGCATCCGGTCCTTGAACGTCGACGGCTCGCCTTCGTCGGCGTTCACCACCAGATAACGCGGGAACGAGTCGGGCGGCAGGAACGACCACTTCTGCGCAGTCGGAAAGCCCGCGCCGCCCCGGCCCCGCAGGCCCGACAGCTTCACCTGTTCCTGCACGTCGGCCGTATCGCCCTTCGCGAGCACGGCCCGCAGCTGTTCGTACGCGCCCGACGCGAGCGCGCCGTCGATCGTCCACGAGTCGTCGGGACGATCGCGCAGCCGCTTCGTGACGATCCGCGTCTCCGTCACTCCGGGGGCGACAGGTGCATCAGGCAACGGTTGCTCCCGACACCGTGCGCGCCCGGCGCGTGCCCGACCTGTAGCCCTCGACGATTTCGACTGCCGAGCTCGGCGACACCCGCTCGTGGAATTCGTAGTTGACCTGCAGCGCGGGCGCACCGTCGCATGCGGCGAGGCACTCGACCTCCTCGACCGTGACGTCGGGCTCGGACGCGTAGCGCGCCTCCAGGTGGTCGAGCACTTCGGGACCGCCGGTGACGAGGCACGTCACGTTCGTGCACACCGATACGACGAACTTCCCGCAGGGACGCCGCTTGAGCATCGTGTAGAAGGAGCAGGTGCCGAGCACGTCGGCCGGAGTGGTGCCCGTGAGGTCGGCAATCTGCTCCATCGCCTCGGGCGACAGCCAACCGTTCTGGTCCTGCGCGAGGTGCGCGAGCGGCAAGATCGCCGATTTCGGCCGCGGGTAGCGCGCCAGGATCTCCTTCGCCTTCGCGACGTTCGACTCGTCGAAGAAACTCACCGGTCCACCTCACCCATGATCGGGTCGATGCTCGAAACGATTGCGACCGCGTCGGCGACCAGGCTGTCGGACCCCATCGGATCGATCGATTGCAGGTTGTAGAACGAGGGCCCCCGAATGTGCATACGTACGGGCTTGCTCGATCCGTCACTCACCATGTAGCAGCCGATCTCGCCCCGCGGCGACTCGACCGCCACATACGTCTCCCCGGCCGGCACCTTGAAACCTTCGGTGAACAGCTTGAAGTGGTGGATGAGCGCTTCCATCGACTCGTCGATTCGTTCCCGCGGCGGCGGTGTGAGCTTCTTGTCCTGCACCCGGTAGTCGCCGGTGGGCATCTTCTCCACGCACTGGCGCACGATCTTCGCCGATTCGAGAATCTCGTAGAGCCGGATGCGATAGCGGTCGTAGACGTCGCCGTTGTTCGTGTAGATCGTGTCGAAGTCGACCTGGTCGTAAGCGAGGTACGGCTGCGCCTTTCGCAGGTCCCAGGCGAAACCGGTCGAACGCAGTATCGGTCCGGTGACGCTGCGATCGAGGCACTCTTCGGTGGTGATGACACCGATGCCGACGGTGCGCTCCAGCCAGATCGGGTTCTGCGACAGGAGCTCGTCGTATTCGGCGACGCCGGCCTCCACCGTGTCGCACAGGTCGAGCACACGCGCCTGCCAACCGTCGGGAAGATCGGCCGCGACGCCACCGGGACGTATGTAGTTGCAGTTCATGCGCAACCCGGTGACGTATTCGAAGTAGCGCAAGACCTCTTCGCGCTCGCGCCATCCGTAGATGATCATCGACACCGCGCCGATGTCCATGCCGTTCGTCGCCTGGAACAGGAGATGCGACGACATGCGCGAGAGCTCGCACATCATCATGCGGATCCAGACCGCGCGCTCCGGCACCTCGACATCGAGCAGCCGCTCGACCGCGAGCGAGTACACGAGCTCGTTGGCGAAGTTCGACGCGTAGTCCATGCGCGTCACGTTCGTCGTGCCCTGCACGTAGGTCAGCTCCTCACCGGTCTTCTCCATGCCGGTGTGGAGGTAACCGATGACGGGCTTGATGCGCAGGACGTCTTCGCCGTCGAGCTCCATCATGAGGCGCAACACGCCGTGCGTCGACGGGTGCTGCGGGCCCATGTTGATGATCATCGTGTCGCCGAGATCGTCCTGCGGCCACATCCCGCCGCCCGCGAGCACCACCTCGCGCGTCGTCGGGCGCAGCTCCTGCGCGCCCTCGTCGGTCTGGCGCTCGAGGCGCTCCGCTTCCCTCCTCGACGCGTCGGTCATCGCGGGCTCGGGTCGCCTTTGAAGGTCACGGGAACCCGGGCCGCGGCATCGTCCTTGCGCAGCGGGTGCCCGTGCCAGTCGTCGGGCATGAGGATGCGCGTCAGGTCGGGATGTCCCTCGAACGTGATGCCGAACAGGTCGTACGACTCGCGCTCGGCATAGTTGGCGCCGAGGTACACCGGCGTGAGTGACGGAACCGTCGGATCGGCAGCGGGCACTTCGCAAACGATACGGATCCGGCGATTGCGCGCGTGCGACAGGAAATTGACGACGACCTCGAACCGTTCGGGAGTCACGCCGTCGATGCTCACGCGCGACCCGTCGAGGAGATGGTCGACCACCACGGTGTCGATGAGCATCGTGAACTGCTCTTCGTCGCGCAACAACCGGGCGACGTCGGCGATGACCGACCGGTCGACGTAGACGACGGGTTGGCCGTGACTCTCGACGAACACCGATCCCGGAAAGCGCGCGACGACCGCGGCCGCGACGTCGTCCCCTACGGACGCCGATACGGACTCGTCGCCGTTCACCGCAGGCTCGTGATCTTCTTCACGAGCCGTGTCGTCCGCCATTCTCGTCGCCTTGCTCGAGTGGTGGTCAGGAAGTCGGGAGCCCGGCGGGCTCGCGACCGAGATCGATCCCCGCGCCGCCGGTCGGCGACGCCTCACGCCGTTGCAGCAGTTCACCCGTGCGGATCTGCTCGTGCAACGTCAGGATGCCGTGCATCAAGGTTTCGGGCCCGGGCGGGCAGCCCGGCACGTACACGTCGACCGGAACGATCTGGTCGACGCCTTGCACGATCGCGTAGTTGTTGAACATTCCACCGCTGCTCGCGCACACGCCCATCGAGATGACCCACTTCGGCTCGACCATCTGGTCGTACACCTGCCGCAGTACCGGCGCCATCTTCTGCGAGACGCGCCCCGCGACGATCATGAGATCGGCTTGACGCGGGCTGGCGCGGAACACCTCCATACCGAAGCGAGCGAGGTCGTAGTGCGCCGCACCCGCCGCCATCATCTCGAGCGCGCAACAGGCGAGACCGAACGTGGCGGGAAAAACGGAGTTGCGCCGGCCCCAGCGCACGACGTCTTCGAGACGCGCGGTCGCGAAGTTGTGCGGGACCTGATCGAGACCCATCAGGCCGCCTCGACGTCGGGCCGGGCTTCGTCGACATCCGCGTCGTCGCCGGTGGGGTCGTACACCGCAGCGTTCGTGCGCAACAGCGGGCCGGGCAACCGTTCGAGCACGTCGCGCACCGGCCCCCACTCGAGGGCGCCGACCGACAGCAGGTACGCGAACGGAACGAGCAACGTGAGCACGAACGTGGCCATTGCAAACAGACCGAACGCACCCAGGCCGCGGAACACGACCGAGAACGGATAGAGGAAGACGATCTCGACGTCGAGCACGATGAAGCTCATCGCGACGAGATAGAACTTGACCGGAAAGCGCTCCGCGGGCTCCTGCTCGGGCACGATCCCGCACTCGTACGGGGCCTGCTTGGCCGAGTTCGGACGTTGTGGCGCGAGCAGCTGCGACGCTATGAACGACAGCATCACGAACGCGACGACGAGCGCGGCCATCACCAGGATCGGGAGGTACTCGCTCATCGCGCCCGACGCTACCCGACCGCTCGCCCGGGCGAGCGAAGCGTCTGCACGCACTAGCGTTCGCCCGCGATGAGCGAGCCGTCGCGTCCCGCGCCGCTTCCGGCGCCCGGGACCCCCTCGAAGTACGTCGACTTCTTCTTGTACGCGTCGGCGGCGGTCACCTACATCACGCTGTCGATCTACAACAAGTGGTTGCTCGACTGGATCGTCGGACCGTTCTGGCTCGTCGCGTGGGTGTGGGGTCTACCCGCGCTCGTCAAGCTGGTCCGGCGCCGGCCCGTGCGGCCCCCGCGCGGTCGCATCGAGGATCCGGAGTGAGCGGGCCAAGATGAGTTGGGCGGCCCACCAGTTCGAGATCTACGCGGTCGAGGCACACCTCCCCAAGAAGATGGTGGGCCAGATCAGCTGGTTCGCGATCTTCTTCGGCGACTTCACCCCGGATTTCCTCGCCAAGTTCTGGGTCTACGGCTTCAACCTCAACGGCCACCACTACGGCGCGACGAAGCCCTATCAGTGGCACCGGGGCTGGCCGGGCATGGGCATCAGCCACACGCTCTTCTTCGGCGCGCTCGTGTGCCTCGGAATCTGGGCTTGGAAGCACAACCGGGCCTGGACCATCGGGTTCCTGCTGGGATTCGCGGCGCACGTGCTCACCGACGTGAACGACAGCATCGGCACGATGCTCCTGTTCCCGTTCTCGACGCTGAACTGGAGCCTTCACACCTGGGCGTATGCGGCGACGGTGAAGGGCGGCAAGTACCTCGACGCCGCCGCGTACTACAGCAGCCTCGGCTTCGTGATGGACCTGTTCTGGTTCTTCGTCGTGCTCGGGTCGTGGCGCGTGCTGACCCGGGAGTTCTGGCGCACGAGGGTCGTGCCCGCCGATCCGCACGTGTGGTCATGGCTCGGGAGGTGGTTGGACGAGCGGGGCCTGCTCGCCCTGTATCGCGGCGTCTTCTTCTACGGGGTGTGCCGGATGATCGCGTGGACGACCTGGGCGCACGTCGTGGCGCGGCCCGTCATCAACGGCGTCGAGCACCACGGGTACCCCTGGGACCTGTCGTGGACCGGCCCCTGGTGGGTGCAGCACGTCACGTTGCCGCAGGTCACGCCCTGGATCGTGCTCCCGGTCGCGCTGCTCCTGCTCGGCGCCGTCTACTTCGTCGCGAACACCCTCTGGGAACGTATGGAGAGCGGCAGCATCAAGGCGATCGCCTGGCGGAACGTCCGCCGGAAGACCACCTGACGCGGGAAGGCGAGCACGGTGTCGACCGCCTCCACGACGTCGTCACCCAGGATCTGCACCGGGTCGAGGTCGAGGTCGCGCAGGAAGTTGACGGTGCGTATGCCGACGGCGAGCGGGTGCGGCTCGGGCAGAAGGCCCATTGCGACCAGCGCGTCCTCGCAGGGGCCCTTGAACAGGAACGCCGCCAACCCGATGCTGCCGACCACGACATCGGCCTTGCTCACACACTGTGCGCACACGGGTAGCAGGCTACCCGTCGCCGCGTAGCAGTTCACGCGCGTCGGCCGGCCAGTCGGTGACGACCCCGACAAGGCCCGCCGCCGACACGTCGGCGAGACGGGCGCGCTGCACGTCGAGATGCTGGTACCAGCAGTAGACGGCGAGGCCGCGATCCGCGGCGGCGGCGATGAAAGCCGGCGTGACCGCGTCTTCGTGGGCGGAGACCGCGCGGGCCCCGATCGCCGCGGCATCGGCGAGCAGCCGATCGTGAGCCGCGGGCTCGAACGTGTCGCGCAACAGCGCGACCTCCGCGTCGGGCAACGCGCGCACGTACGACCGGACGACGGGCATGTGTTGCGACCACAACAGCACCCGGTCGGTGTCGCCGCCGGTCCGCACCGCGCCGAGCACGGCCGCAGCCGCGCCCGCGTCCTTGGTGTCGACCGCGAGCCGGACTCCCACCTCACCCGCCACCTCGAGCGCGTCCGCCAGGGTCGGAACGCCGAGGCGCGCCAGCCGCGCATCCCGAACCCACTTCACAGAAAGCGGCAGGTGTTGCACCCGCAGGAGCCACGGATCGTGGAGGAGCACCGCGGTGCCGTCGCGGCTGCGACGCGCGTCGACCTCGACGACGTCGGCGCCGAACCCGGCCGCGGTCGCGATGCCGTCGAGCGAGTTCTCGCGGGCATCACGGGGAGCCGTGCGATGCGCGATGACGAGCGTCGGCGCCGGCGCGGGCGTGGTCACGGTTCGGGCGCGACCCGTACGAGCGCGGCGAGCGTGCGGTACACGGCCTCGGCCGGCCCGACTTCGTCGGGACGCAGCAGGTTGGCCATGATCCGCAGCGCCCACTCCATCAGGGTGCGGCTCTGCATTCCGACGCGGCTCAGCTCGCGCATCACCGCGGGGTTGCCGATCGCGCGCACGAACATGCGGGCGAACTTGAAGTAGAGGCCGTAGACCTCCTCGAGCCGCGTCTCGTAGGTCTGCAGCGCCAACCCATTGCCGGAGGTGAGCGCGAGATCGACCGCGTCGGCGGCGAGGCGCCCGGTCTCGTAGGCGACCGAGATGCCCTCGCCGTTGAACGGGTTCACGAACCCGGCCGCGTCGCCGGCCACCAGGAACGTCGGGCCGACCCGCGGCGTCACCGATCCTCCCGTCGGGAGCCGGCCGCCGGTGGGCGCGCACGTTGCCGTCTCGGGCGACAGTCCCCACCGGGCCGGAGCGGTCTCGCAGAACGCCTCCATCAGGTGGGACGTGTTGACGTGCTTCCAGCCCTGGAACGTCGAGAGCAACCCGACGCCTACGTTCACGGTACCGTCACCAACGGGAAATATCCACCCATAACCGGGCAAATGGTTTCCATCCCGGTCGCGGAGGTCGAGGTGGCTCTCGATCCACGGCTCGTCATGGAATCGACTCGTGAAATAGCCGCGAATCGCCATACCGAGCGGGTAGGAGCGGTCGCGGGCCGTACCGAGAGCCCGCCCGAAACGGGAGTTGGCGCCGTCGGCTACGACCACGTAGCGGGCGCGGACGGGAACGACCGTGTCGGAGTCGTGATCGTGCACCATCGCACCCGCGAGCAGCCCCCCTTCGACCACCGGCGCGACCGCCTCCGCGCCCTGCCAGATGGTCGCGCCCGCCTTGACCGCTTGCTCGGCGACCATCTCGTCGAGCTCACGGCGTCGTACGACGTAGCCGTACGACGGGAAATCCGGATGATCGGGCCAGGCGAGCTCGAGCGTGACGCCGTGCGCGATCGAACGCAGACCGTCGAATCGTTGGAAGCCCGCGAGGCGATCCGCGAGCCCCATGTCGTGAAGCTGGCGGACGGCACGCGGCGTGAGCCCGTCGCCGCAGGTCTTCTCGCGCGGAAAGTGCTTCTTTTCGATCGCGAGGACTCGATGACCACGCGACGCGAGCCAGTAGGACGCCGCGGAACCGGACGGTCCCGCGCCGACGACCAGCACGTCGAAATCGCCAGGAAAATCATTCGGCGCGCGCGCGGTCACGAGCACATGATCACATGCTCGGAGGGTCGGAAACGAAGCGTGATCGGGCTTGGCGCACAATGTGCCGCGGCCGCCTCTAGCGTGGTAGCAAGAGCGGTACGGCCGACGTGAAAAGGAGCGCCGGGGAGCATGCGCGACAACCACGTATGGCACCTCCTCGCGGTGCACATCCCCAACCTGCTGCCGCGGACGATCTTCGGGTTGCACCTCCCGTGGCTGCGCAAGGCCGCGCGGTTGTTGTACGGCATCGTGCTCTTCACGATCGGGCTCGCCGCCGCGGCGAAGGTCATCCGCACACCGAAGCGTTCCCTCGAACCTCCGACGTGGGCACAGTGCGTGATCGGCGCGATGTTCGTATGGACCATGTTCGCACTCGGGTACGGCGTGATCCCGCACGAGTGGCTCACGTTCGGCAACTCGTACCTGAACTTCGACAGCTCGTCGTTCCTTTTGCACAAGAACCGGCTCATTCCCTTCGACATCACGCGCGACAAGTTCCTCGACGCGGTTGCCGCGGTGATCTACGTCGTCGTGCTCGGTCTGAACGTCGCGTTCTTCGCGGCCTGGCAGAAGCGCGGGCAGGAGAAGCCCGCCGTCGCCGAGGCCAGCGCGACGAGCGACGCCGGCCCCATCACCGGCGGGACCATCTTCTCCCGTCTCCGCCGCGCCAAGCGCACCTCCGCCTACGGCCGCCCAGTAACAACGACAGAGACATAGACATGGCGAGAAACGATGCGAATCCGCCGATGCCGGAGTTCTC
>PLBO01000127.1 GCA_003134555.1 Actinomycetota bacterium | reverse complement strand
CCCGCCGGTCCGGTTCCGACGACGACCGCGTCGCAATCTCGCGGCTCAGGCACGCCCGCTCACTTCGTCGTCGGTGTAGCCGCGCGGTTGCACGTCGCCCTCCCATCCGATGGCGCGCCAGCCCGCAAGATCGCGATTGCCGCAGTACTCGGGAGCGCCGTACGCGCCTTCACACGCGTGGACGTACAGCACGCCGCGCAGCTCGCGCTGCGCGTGCAGGCGACGATCCTGCTCGTCGCCGTCGACCTCGCAAAAGTCGGCATCGAGCGCGGCGATGCCGTCGCGGTAGATCTCCTGCCAACCGCGCGTGGCGCCGTTGAACTCTCTCTCCGGGATTCCGCACGAGCCTTCGATGCGGGTTCGCCAGGCGAGCTCCTCGTGCGGCGAGAGCGGCATGAACCGCGCGAACGACGCGTCGCCTCCGAAGCGGCCGCTGAACGGCCCGCCCGCGAAGATCAACGGCGGATCGAACGTGAACGCGCCGAGCAGGTTGTCGACGTAATCCGCGACGCCGAGCGCCGACCCGCCTGGATGTGCATCGAGTGGAGGTATGAGTCGATCGGCCGCAGCCGACACCACGCCGTATTCGTGATCGGTCAGAAAGCGCGGCACTACGACCGCGGGCGGTCGTCGGGCACGATCTTGCGGAGGATCTTGGCCATCGTGTCGAGGTCGCGCGCGCTCAGCGCGCGCAGGTTTTCGGGCGCCTCGTACAGGCGAGCTTCCACCTGGCTGCGTATCTTCGCGCCCTTGCGGGTAAGACCGACGGTGCGAATGCGACGATCACCCGGATGGGCCCGGCGTTCGGCGAGTCCGTGCTCCTCGAGGCGGTCGACGAGCCACGTCACGTTCGACGCATCGCACTTCCATGCGCCGGCGAGCGAGCTCATCGACTGTGGTTCGTCGGGGTCGAGCTGGAGGAGGGCGTGCATCGCACCCGGATTGAGCCCGAACGACGCGGCCAGGGCCGGGAATTCCTCCTTGCGCACCATGAGCACCGCGGTGATCAGGCGCCACACCTCGTCAGCGGGGTCGTAGACCGGGGCCGGCTCGGTGGTCATAACCGGATGGTACGGCTGTTCACGCGATGTTTCAAGTACTTCGAAGGTTGATGACATAGATACTTGACATCGTTCAAGTAAATGTGAAAGGCTGAGACCCATGACGAACGCCATCATCGTCGAAGGTCTGCAAAAGCGCTTCGGTTCGGTCGTCGCCCTCGACGGCGTCGACTTCGCCGTACCGACCGGGACCGTGCTCGGATTGCTCGGCCCGAACGGCGCGGGCAAGACCACATCGGTGCGCGTCCTCACCACGATCCTGCGGCCCGACGCCGGACGCGCCGAGGTACTCGGGCTCGATGTCACCCGTAACGCGCAGGCCGTGCGGGAGCGCATCGGCCTCGCGGGGCAGTACGCCGCGGTCGACGAGAACCTCACCGGTCTCGAGAACCTGCGGATGGTCGGCCGGCTCTCGCACCTGTCGAAGTCGGTCGTCCTCGGGCGAGCAGGTGAGCTGCTCGAACGTTTCGCGCTCGCCGACGCCGCCGACCGTCCGGTGCGTACCTACTCGGGCGGCATGCGCCGCCGGCTCGACCTCGCCGCCGCGCTCGTGCACCGCCCACCCGTTCTCTTCCTCGACGAGCCGACCACCGGCCTCGACCCGAGCGGTCGCCAAGACCTCTGGGGCGTGATCGAAGGCCTTGTCCGCGAGGGCACCACGCTCCTCCTCACGACGCAGTACCTCGAGGAAGCCGACCGCTTGGCGGACAACATCGTCGTCATCGATCACGGTCGCGTCATCGCGGAGGGCACGTCGTCGCAGCTCAAGGCGAAGCTGGGTGCGACGATCGTCGAAGTCGGCTTCGCCGATCCGGCGACGGCGCAACGGGCCCAGGCCGAGCTCGCACGCATCGGCTTGTGCGACATCGGTGCATCCTCGACAGTGGTGGAGCTCAAGGTCGACGACGGGGCGCGGGTCGTGCTCGACGTCGTACGGACACTCGACACCGCGCACCTCGAGCCGGTCACGCTGAATGTGCGCGAGCCGACGCTCGACGACGTCTTCCTCACACTCACCGGTCACAAGGCCGAGGAGCCCATTGCCGAGGACGCGCCGGTCGAGACCGGCCGCCGGCGGACCCGAGGTGCAGCATGACGGCGATTGCCATTCCGACCACGATCGAGCGCCCGAAGCACGGCGCGTTCAGCTGGGCGGTGCAGGACGCACTGACCGTCACGTGGCGAAACCTCGTCGCGATGAAACGCACGCCGCAGGTGTTGGTGTTCTCGACGATCCAGCCGATCATCTTCGTGTTGATGTTCCGCTACGTCTTCGGCGGCGCGATCCGGATCCCGGGCGTGACGCACTACGTCGACTATCTGATGCCCGGAGTCTTCGCGCAGACCGTCGTGTTCGGATCGATCCAGACCGGCGTCGGGTTGGCGGAAGATCTCCACAAGGGTCTCATCGAACGGTTTCAATCGCTTCCGATGGCGCGTTCCGCGGTGCTCGCCGGTCGCACTCTCGCCGATCTCGTTCGCAACGTGTTCGTCGTCGCCCTGATGGTCGGTGTCGGCTTCCTGGTCGGCTGGCGCATTCACACCAGCGTGTTCGGTCTGCTCGGCGGCATCGCACTGATGCTGCTGTTCGCCCATTCGCTTTCGTGGGTCTTCGCCCTCGTCGGATTGACAGCCGCGAACGCCGAGGCTGCGCAAGCGGCGTCGTTCCCGATCCTCGCGCCGCTCGTCTTCGCGTCGACCGCGTTCGTGTCGGCCGCGTCGATGCCGGCGCCGCTCGAGTGGTTCGCGAACCACCAACCCGTGTCGATCGTGATCGATGCGGTAAGAGCGGTCACGTACGGCGGCCAGTTCGCGTCGACGAGCAAGGTGTTCGGCGCGATCGCGTGGAGCCTCGCCATCATTGTGATCGCGGCTCCTCTTGCCGTGCGGATGTACCGCCGCAAGGTCTGAGTCCTCGCCACAACCACAGAGATCGGCGCGGTTCAGTCTCCGCGTGTCGATCTCCCCGCAGAGCCGCGGGGGTTCCAGTCGGCCCTCCGTCAGTTTTAGATCTAGCTCGCAACGCCGAGTGTGCGCAGTTCGGCCGCGAGGCGTGACGCGATCTGCGCGTGACCGAGACGAGCGAGTGACGCAACGAAAGACGGCAACCGCGCTGGGCAAGCCCCAGCTATGACGCCCGCCTCGACGCGACTCCAATGGTCGGGTGTCTCGCGGGAGGACTGGTAGGCGCTACCGATCTCGCCGCGGTGAAACTCATCGTCGTCCACCCTGACGCAGGAGATGGGCTCGCCAGTCGAGAGAGACGAAGCCAACCTCGGAACCGTGTAATGCATGTCGACGCCCAGTTCGTGTTGAATCTCGATGATCCGCTGAGAGCGCTGAGTACCGGTCAACGCTCGGGCTGACGGGTACGACGATGGCGGCGGCGTCGGGTTGACGCGAAGCGCTGAACCGCTGCACGAGGCAAGCGCTGAGATGAGTATTCCGAACGCCAACGCTTTCGCGATACCGAATCGACTCCTCGCGGCCGGCGAACGAAGCACGAGCGGACATTGCCTGGTAGGTGCGCGTAATGCGATCCGGCCGATCCGCCCACACCTCGGCGTCCGGATCGACAGTCATGGTCGGGAGATTCGCATGTTGTGGGCGTTGAGCCAGTCGGCGCGCGCGATCTGAAACAGCTTGGCTGCTACCACGCCTGAACCGTCATCCCTGGGCGCGTTCGCCTCTGCGATGAAGGTCATGCCGAGTCGTTCGGCAACCGCGATCGAGCGGAGATTCGCGGCGTCCGTGACGCAGCCAACTCGGTCGAGTGCCATCGTCGTGAACGCCTGGTCGAGCACGGCGGTCGCAGCCTCCGCCGCGTATCCCTTTCGCCACACCGTTGGCGAGAGCCGCCAGCCGACGGTCACGGCTGGAAGAAGCTCTTGTAAGACCATCGGCACCGAGAGCCCGACAACGCCGACGAGGTCTGGACCAACGAGTTCGCGTATTCCACAGCCGCCGAAGCCGAAGTCAATCCACAACTTCAACTGACGGTCAAGGAAAGCTTGGGTCTCGATGCGCGTCATGCCGCGGTCGTACTCGAACTGCCACACCTCGCGGTTCGCGAAGACGTCAGCGAGAGCGTCGAGGTCGTCGTTGTCGAGAGGGCGGAGCGAGAGGCGACGGGTTACGACCGCTTGCAGCGGTGCGGCGACTGCTGGGTGAAGGGAGCCCATCGCGACTACGCGTCGACGGGCTTGCGGGCCAGGAGGTACGCCTGCTGGATCGTCTCGTTCTTGTCCGGCTCACGCACGAGTCGGGCGTTCACGACCAGTCCGGACTTGCTCAGCAACTCGGTGACGACGTCAGGTGACAGCCGGTAGGCGTCGAGCGACACCGCGTGTCCGTACGCGTGTTCCAGGTGCACACGCGCATCGCCGGCCTGGAACGCGAGCAGGAGATAGCCGCCCGGTGCAAGCACCCGGTGGAACTCGGCGAACACCGCAGGTAATTGATCCGGTGGGGTGTGAATGATGGAGTACCAAGCCACGATCCCGCCGAGGACGCTGTCGACCAGGTCCAGCGCCGACATCGAGCCTTCGTCGAACCGAAGGTCGGGGTGTTCCCGACGTGCCACTGCAGCCATCGCCGGCGACAGATCGACGCCGAACGCAGTCAATCCGAGGGAACAGAGATACGCCGTTACACGACCCGGGCCACAGCCGAGATCAGCGACGGGCCCGTTGCCGGTGGCCTGCACGAGCTCGGCGAACGCGCCGAGCATTGCCCGGTCCAGTGGCTTGCTCGCGAGCTCGGTCTTCAAAAGGGCGGCGTAGTCGACGGCAACGGTGTCGTAGGCCGCGCGGGTAGCGCGCACGTGGATCGGTTCCGTCACCCGTGACTTCCAGATTCGGGTGGCCACGCGACAAGTGGCTTTCCGATTTCCCAGTGGTGACCGAATGGGTCCTCAATGCGTCCAAGTCGCCAACCATGCGCGTCGCCCGCCTCGTAGACCTGCGTTGCTCCCGCCGCGACGGCTCGGTCGATCACTGCCTGCGGGTGTTCCGCAATGAGGAGCATGCGCGTCGTGCTTCCTCCAAGGGTTTCGGGGCTGAAGTTCTTGTGCGGCGGTGACTCGTCAGCGACCCAGAATGACGTGTTGCCAACTGACAACTGCGCGACCACCGAAGGCTCATCGTCAGTTCCGCCCACTCGATAGTCCTCGACCGCACCGAACGCGACCTTGTAGAACTCGATAGCGGCGCGACCATCTCGGACCGAAAGCTGGGCTGCGATGACCTGCCCGTCGCTCTGTGCGTCCACGCGCTACACGTTCCTCAGTCGAAAACTTCGCCGAAGAGATCGACCATCGCGCGCCACGATCGCTCGTCGGTCAATTGGTCGTACTTGACGCCGGGGATGGCGGCGAGTTCCGCCCAAGGGTGCGTGAAGCTGTGTTCGACGCCGCCGTAGAGGTTCATTCTCCAGTCGACCCCGGCGCTGCGCATCTCGCCTTCGAACGCCAGTCGCTGCTCGATGGGGATGAACGGGTCTTCGCTGCCGACGCACACGAGCACCTTGCCGGTGATGTTGCGAGCATCCTCCGGTCGTTGCGTGCCCAGACCGGGGTGGAAGCCGACCACCGCCTTGATGTCGGCGCCCCCGCGGGCGAGTTCGAGCACCACGGTGCCACCGAAGCAATAGCCGACCGCCGCAACCTTCGACGCGTCAGCCCTCGGCTCCCGAAGGAGCACCTCGAGTCCGGCGTGGCCGAGCGCGCGGATGCGGTCGGGGTCGCCACCGAGTAGCGCGAGGCGGGCCATCATCTCGTCACGGCCCGCAAGTACCTTGCCGCCTCCGTGGTAGTCGAGCGCGAACGCGACATAGCCGAGCTCGGCGAACCGGCCGGCTCGGTCCTTTTGGTAGTCGTCGAGGCCGGGACCCTCATGAGCGATCAGCACCGCGGGCCGCAGGCCCTCGCCGTCGGGCAGTGCGAGACGACCGACCATCAGGGTTCCATGGGCGTCGTACTCGACATCTCGGGTCGTCACCATCAAAGCGAAGCTATCCGGCGGCCGCGCACAAATGCACGGGGCACGATCGACGGTTAGCCGTTGGCCTCGCCGAAGACTTCCTTGGCGAGGTTCATCGCGGTCATGGCGTTCGGCCAACCAGCGTAGAAGGCGAGATGAGTAATGACCTCGACGATCTCGTCTTTCGTCACGCCATTGTCGAGAGCCCGCTGCAGATGGAAGGGCATCTGTTCGGTTCGGTACAGCGCGACGAGCGCCGTCACCGTGATCAAACTGCGATCGCGCTTCGACAGGCCGGGACGCTCCCAGATATCGCCGAAGAGCACCTCATCGGTGAGCTGCGCCAGCTTCGGCGCGATGCCGCCGATGGTCTGCTGAGCGATGGAAGGCTGATCAGTCATGATGCTGCTGCTCCTGATTGGAAATCGCTTGATCTGTCTTGTCCGAGGAGACGCGTAGAGATGGGCCGGGCTCGGTCACGGCGCGGTCGCGGCGTCGGTCAGCGCGTCGATGACGGCGAGATTCCCCGCAAGTTCTGGATCGAGGCCGTAGCGGGACGCAAACCACAGCGGGTCGGTGTAGCGCACGACGGTGTCGTCACCGTCGGAGGTGACGAGGACCCTCAGCGGCAAGTCGAGCGCGGCAGGCGGCGACGCCTGCATGATCGGAGTCCCGGCACGCGGATCACCGAAGATGACGACCTTGGTGTCGGGCATCGTGAGACCGACGCGAGCTGCCTCGCCGCTGTGGTCGATGATCGCGAAGATCGTGACCGACTTCGCGGTCAGCGCAGTCGTGAGCCGTTCGATCGTTTCGTCTACGCCGTGGGCGCTTCGTTTGGTTACGAGCCCATCCGGCGTGGTGTCCGTCTGTCGTGCCATGTCAGCGCTCCACTGCCTCGTCGGCGACGGCCCACCCGCGATCGCCGGATCGACCGCGCGTCACGGGACCACTCGACGATAGAGGTCGTCGCGGTAGCCGTTCACCATCGCCTGTTTCCAGAAGATGAAGCCGAGCTTCGTGGCGACGTTGCTCGATGGCCGGTTCATCGGGTCGATCATTGCCAGTAGTTCCCCGCGAAAGCTCTCGGCCGCAATGGCCAGGACGGCTCGGCCGGCCTCCGTTGCATACCCGCGTCCTCGGGCCTCCGGGACGAGGCGGTACCCGAACTCGAGTCGACGCTGTCCCTCGAAGTCGAACCAGGCGACTCCGGAATAGCCGACAATGATTCCCGTCGACAACTCGATCACCGGCTGCTTCGCGAATGGCAGCTCGGCTGCGTTACGCAGCATTTCGTCGAATCGAGCGTTGGCTGATTCGGCAATGCAAGCGCCGTCGGAGAACACCATGAAGTCGTGGTCGCAGAAGAGCTCGACGAAGCGGGCCCTGTCGGTCTCCAACGGACGGCGCAGCTCCAAGCGGTCGGTCACAGGTTGCCCGGTAGCAGGGTCAGGTTGTTGTCGCGCTGACGACTGGAGCGCGGAGCTGCGAGGTTGGGACGTTGCCGTGGCTCGCGGCGTCGCCGAAGTCGTTGTCGCCATGGAAGAACAGGTACCCACCGAACGAGACGACTCGCTTGGCTGCCGGGTCGTAGGCGAGTGTCGTTGCGTACGGCGCTCCATCGGCTTTCGCCCAGTTCACGCCATCCCAAAGCCAGGTCGCCCGGAAGGCGCAGTCACAGACCACGAGATCGCGCTGGTGAGCCGCGTCGTAGACCATCGTGGCGCCGAGACCGGCGCACTCGTCGGGCGCGACTGCTGGATGCAACTGTGTCCACGTCGTGCCGTTCCAAGTCCACGTCTCACCGGGCACCCCCGGATTGCAGGTTGAGGGGTCTGCATTGCTGCCGAAGAGCACGACGTATCCACGCGCGGCGTCGAACGCTATTGCCGCGCCGGTCAACGCGGGACTGGTTACGGGGAACTTCTGCGACCACCGACGCGTCGCGCCGTCGAACACCCACGTCTGGCTCGGGTGGCCGGGCACCAGCAGGACGGTCTGGTGGCGTGCCAAGTCGTAGGTCATTGTGCCATTCGCGGGCGGTTGCGGCCCGCCGGACACCCCGACCCACGTTCGTTCCACCACCTCGGCGGCGGGCGCCGTCAGCGCTCGCGCGCCCGGTGAGACGAGAACGACGTCGCCGAGGATCACAATGACGCCGACGGCCACCCGCAGAGGGACCAAGTCACGGAGCATCGACGACGCGTCGAAACATTCACGGCGTTCCTCCCGTCTGCCTCGTGAACGAGATCGCTTGCGGTCGCGAACGCACACATCTTGTCCGCTGCGGCACGCTCATGCGAGTAGCCACGAGCTGTTCGCGAACGCACACGCATAGATTTGTCCGACCCGATCACGGGATATGAGTCAGATGCTGGCCGGCGAGCTCGCGAGTCAGCTGGTCGCACAGAACATCGAGCGCGCGATGGCCGGTGTCGAAGTAGAAGGCCTTGACGTACACCCGGCGCTGGGGTTCGAGGGTGAGCTTCGTCCATCCGCCGAGGTGTCGCCACAACGACAGTTCCATAGGCATCGGTCGCATTTGCCACCGACCGCGCAGTGAAGCGCGCATGGTCCAGGCGCAATCCGCGACGCGCCGAGGCGGGCAAAGCGAAAGTCGGCGCGCGATCGTGACGCGTTCGTTGCGCGCGTGTCGTTCCCACCAACCGGCAAGCAATTCGAGTCGCGCGGGGTGCAGTTCGAAGATGCGGCTGAAGGTCGTGGGCGGAGTCGGCACTCGCGTCTCGGGAACGGGCGACCGCGGACCCAGCCATGGCGCCAGCGCGGCCAGCCCGGGCGTCTCGAGGATCCGCGTGCAAACCTCGTCGACGGCCTCGAAGGTGTACGGCCCGACGTCGGTGAGTCGCGTGTGCGCCCACACCGGCGCAACCGTCACGCCGTCGACCATGACCGACAGCGGTTCGAGGAGTTCGTCGTACGAAGGCTTCGTGCGCACCGCACCTCCCGGTGGCCCGCCCGAGCGTACTCGTGGGTTCGTTCGGGCAAGCGCGGAGCGCGGCAGCCTTGGAGGGTGCTCGACTCGACCCACTCGGGCGTTCTCGGCGACGATCTGTGGCAACTCCGCCCACGAAACGAGGCGAAAGGCATGGCCGAACCGAGTACTGACGTGTCGACGAAGAAACCTGAGCCGAACTCCGAGGTTGTGACGACGAGGGTCAACGTCGCGTTTCCGTTTTCACAGATCAGGATTCAAGAGCCAAGCGAGGACCTCGCGGCATTGGCCGCTCTGATACGTGACCTCGCTGACCTTCTCGCTGACGGTGCCACCGGGTCGCAGGCTGCGGAACTGCAGAAGCGCGCTCACGCTCTCGCGACTCGCCTGAGGTAGCTCCTCGAAGAGACGACCCGCCACGCTGGACACGCAGACATCTTGCGGGAGCTCGTTGAGGGGGAGACGGGCCGTTAGTTCCGGGCGCCGCTGAAGCAGCGTCACACTCGATTGCGAGATCTTCAACCCTGCGACCCCTGCTCGAATTCGAGGTCACATCGAACACACGATTGTGGCGCGAGCTCACGACGGCAACACGGTGATGGTGATCGGGCACGAGCACGCTCCATCAGTCGCGATTCTGCGGGAAGCCGAACCCGGTGTGTTCGAGATAGGAGCAGAGGGCTCACCGTTTCCTATGAGGGTCGAGTTGACGATGCCGGCACCTGCGCAACTCCCGCATTCCTGGTGGTACGGCGCGCCCGGCGAACAAGCGATCGAACGCGATGTCGCGGTACTCAAACGAATGACTTGAACCGGGCCGGATCAACCCTGCGTGACAACCAGGAACCAGGACTCGTAACCTTCGGCGATGCCGTTTGTCGATCCCGCGGAGATGAGTCATGGGAGCCCGCTCACCGGTTGGGCGGGTCGGTTCTTCCACTCCGAGAACATGACGAACGAAGCCGACGCGGACGGATAGATGAACCTCGGACGCGTCAGCAGCGCGGCGTTGATGCTGTCGGGAATCTCCGCGGTGTTGACGCCAAAGCAAGTCGCGTCGGCTCTTCACCTGTCCGCCGTCTCGGACCGGGGTGTCGCCGAAACACGCGCGGGTCTGGGCGGTACCTACGCCGCGCTCGGTGGTTGGGCGCTTCTCAGTCGCGAGCCGGCCGCACAAGCGGCAGTCGGGGTCACCTGGCTCGGCGCGGCCGCGGTACGTCTGGCATCACTCGTGGTCGACCGTCCTCGAACCGACGCGGCATTCTGGAGTTATCTCGCGGCCGAGATCGGCTTCGGCGCGACCGCCCTTGCCTACGCGACTCGCAAGTGAGGTCGAGCTCAGCCGAAGGTGAGCCGGACGCTACGCATCGCATGAGGCGGAACGTGGAATCCGACGTCGCGGCCGTTGTGAGTGACGAAGAAGTCGCGCGGTTGCTCGTCGAGGCCGACGGGCCGGGCGCGCCGAACATCGAGGCCGAAGCGCAGGGTCACGTCATCCGCCTCGTCGGTCGGATTCAACACTCGTACAACCACGCGGTCACCGTCTTGCGCGGGCTTGCACGCGCACAGCACGCAGTGCCGCGCATCCAGCTCGAGCAGCGAGGTGTCGTCGTCGAGGAGCGGAGCGTCGCCGCCGAGCACTCCCAGGAAACCGATCTCGGCGGCGTGCGCGTCGGACCGCGTGCGCGCGAGGGTGACCGTAGCGGCGATGCGGCCCTGCGTCTGGGCGCCCGGCGCCATCATCTCGGGACCCGCCGGTAGCGGACGGGTACGCAGCTCGATGCGCGCGAGCGCGCCGACGCTGCGGACGAGGGTGACGAGCATCTCGCCGGCCGGAGTGACCTCGGCCTCGGGCAGGCCCGGTGCGCCGACTACGAGACCGTTCGCGGCGATCCAACCCTGGTGCGGGAAGGTGCGGGGCGCGGGATGCACCCAGCCCGCGTCGTCGGTCGGCGCGGTGGAGCGATGCGCGATGTCGAATGTGGTCGCGGCGTCGAACCGGTCGACGGGCGCCCCCGTCGGGAAGCGCAGGCGCAGCCGGTGGTCGGGCGCGCGGTTGTCGAGCACGACCTCGCAGCGAACGAACGGCACCCCTGGTGCGATGCACGCTTCGACGGTGAGTGTGCCGATCCCGTCGAGCTCGCGCACCGTCAGCAGGCGCGCGATGCCCGACTCGTGGCGCGTGCGCCGGACGGTGAGGGAGCGCACGTACACGTCGCGCACGGGATCGGGATCGCAGTCGTAGGAGTCGCCTCGATCGATTGCGTCCTCGATGCCGAACAACCCGTCGTAGGTGCGATCGCCGAGCGTGACCGACAGCGAACCGTCGCCACGGGCCACGACCTGCAAGTCGCCGGCTTCGATCTCGCGCCCTTGGTCGACATCATCGGCCGCGGCCTCGGCAGGCATGAGCGCGTAACGGCGGCAACCGAAAGCCGGAACGGTCGCGACGAACTCGACGTCGAGGCCGCCGAGCCCGGGCAGGAACCGCACGCGTGTGGGGTCGTCACTCGCGACGAGGCGCGCAGGACGGCCGTCGACGGTGACACCTTGGAACGACGGCATCGCCAGCGGATGCATGTCGAAACGCGTCACGCTGACCCGCCACGGCGGGAACGCTTCGAGCGGAACCCGCACCACGTCGGTGCGCGTCTCGGCCGACGAGTTGAACACGACGATCGCCTGCTCGTCGCGCCAGGGTGTGTCGCGAGTGACGTTTGCGCCCGCGAGCCGTTCGAGAACGCGTTGCAGCGTCGCCCGACCGAGGCCCTCGGCGTCGTCGTAGCGCGCGACCATGCGCTCGTGCACGGGATCGACGGAGCACCCGCAGATCGAGTCGTGCGCCTGGTTGCACAGCAACGCCCGCCAGGCCTGTTCGAGGGCGGGCCGTTCGTCGGCGAGCCCGAACGCCGCTGCGAACGCAGACCACGGCTCCGCCCACGCCGTCAGCAATGTCTCGATTGCGCGGTTCCGCAACTTCAACGGCATGCGCGCCGACCACACGCCGGGCAGGAGATTCGCAGTGCGCGCGCCCACGAGCGCGCCCGACCATTCGACGAGACTCGACTCCTCGGGCAGACGCGCGGCCGCGTCGTCGAGCAGCACCCGTTCCGCACCCAGCAATGCAGAAACGTGCGCGGTCGACGTGTCGGGCGGCAGGTGGTCGAAGCCGTTCATGAGGAGCACCGGTCCCGCCCCCACCGCGAGAAGACGGTCGACCACGGGCCGGAGTCGCGCCACCGTTGCTGCGAGGTCGCCGTCGGCGTCGAGACCGGCCGCGGCGAAGTAGCCCTCGGGCAGGTGCCACGCGCGCACCGAGGTGCCGTCGGGCGCGCGCCAGATGTAGAGCGGACCGAGCAGGTCGAGCTCGGCGCCGTTGCCTCGCCAGTACACGAACGGGTCGAGCCCGAAGCCGGCGAGGAGCTGGGGGAACTGCGCGGGATGACCGAAGGAGTCGGGGACGTACGCGACTGCCGACACGGGCCCGAGCGCGCCCGCAACCGCGCGACCGAGCAGCAGGTTGCGGACATGGGTCTCTCCGGCCGGCAACAGCGAGTCGGGCTGCACGTACCACGGTCCCGCAGAGAGCCGCCCCGCGTGGAGTCCCGCGACGAGCTCGTCACGCCGGTCGGGCCGCACGTCGAGGTAGTCGTCGAGCACGATCGCCTGCCCGTCGAGCACGAAATGAAAGCCGGGATCGGCCGCGAGCAGATCGAGTACCGCGTCGACGGCGTCGACGAGCCGACCACGGAATACCTCGAACGAGCGGTACCACTCCCGATCCCAATGGAAGTGGGAGACGAGCAGGATCTCGCGCGTCAAACCGAGACGACGTAGTTGCCGAGACCGTCGAGCGTTGCGGTCGCGTCGGGGGGCAGCACCACAACGGTGTACGGCTCCTCGATCAGCGCAGGCCCCTCGACTGTTGCGCCTTCGCCGAGCCGGGTGCCGTCGAACACGGGGGTGTCGACGAACGCTTCGCCCCAGTACGCGGGACGGGTGCCGCGGAGCGCTTGGCTCGCGTCGGACAGTGCGCCCGTCTCTGCGAGATGATCGGGCTTGGGCGTGGTGCCGCGCGCGATGACCCGGACGCCGCGCATCAACGGCTGTTGCGAGCGGAAGCAGAAGCCGCGCTCGTCGAGGTGTTGGTCGTGGAAGCGCTCCGCGAGGTCGAGGAGACCGGGCTCGTCGAGCAACACGCCTTCGGGGACGGGCACGCTCATGTCGAAGTTCTGGCCCGGATAGCACATCTGCGCGAACAGGTTGCGCTCCACATCGGCCGCCGCCACGCCGGTGGGGTCGAGCTCCTTGTCGACCTCCTGCAGAAGATCGGTCAACAGGTCGCGCACGCGTCCGAGGTCGACCTGCGACAGGGGAGTGACATACGACCGCACGAGGTCGACGACGTAGTCGGCGACGAGCACGCCGAGCGCGCTGAACGCGGGTGCGGCCTTGGGTACGAGGATCCGGCCGACGCCGAGCTCGCGCGCGATCGGGACCGCGTGCACCGCGCCGTTGCCGCCGAACGCGATCAGCGCGAGGTCGCGCGGGTCGGCGCCGTGACCGGCGAGCACCTTGCGGGTCGCGTTGGCCATGTTGGAGTTCACGATGCGCTCGATGCCCCACGCCGCGTCGGTGATTTCGATTCCGAGTGGCTTGGCTACGTGCTCGATGATCGCGGTGCGGGCCGCGGGAAGGTCGAGGTGCATGCGCCCGCCGGCGAACCCGTCGACGGGCAGGTATCCGAGCACCGCGTCGGCGTCGGTCACGCTCGGTCGGGTTCCGCCGCGCCCGTAGCACGCCGGCCCCGGTGTGGCGCCCGCCGATTCCGGGCCGACGAGCAGCGCGCCCTGGCGCACCCGCGCGATCGATCCACCTCCTGCGCCGACGCTCTGCACGTCGACCATCGGCAAGCCGATGTAATAGCGGTAGCGCCAGTTCCAGTCGGTCTTGATCTCGGGCCGGCCGTGGCGGACGAGGCAGATGTCGAAGCTGGTACCGCCCATGTCGACGGCGACGAAGTCGCCGATGCCGGCCGCACGGGCCGCGACGGTCGCGCCCATCACGCCGCCGGTCGGTCCGCTCGCGAGCAGGGTGACCGCGCGCCGCGACACGTAATCGGGCGGCATGACGCCGCCGGTCGATTGCATGATGAGGAGTGGTCCGAGGTAACCGGCGCGGCGCAGCTTGTCCTGCAGGTTCTGTGTGTACAGCGCGATCCGCGGCGCGACGTAGGCGTTCACCAATGTGGTCGACACCCGTTCGAACTCGGGGCCGCGCGGCATGACCTCGTGCGAGAGCGAGATGTGCTCGACGTCGGGGAATTCCTCGCGGATGATCTCACGTGTGCGGCGCTCGTGTGCGGAGTTCACGAACGAGAACAGGTACATCACCGCGATCGACCGAACGCCGAGCTTCTTCAGGCGCTGCACGCCGCGCCGAACGGCGTCCTCGTCGAGGGCGAGCAAGGTATTGCCCTCGAAGTCCATGCGCTCCGGGATCGGGATCCGGGCCCGCCGGCGCGCGATCGGGGTCGGACCCGGATAGTTCGGGTCCCAGATCTCTTCCTTGTGGCAGCGGCGCAGCTCGATCTCGTCGCGGTGGCCTTCGGTCACGAGCAGGCCGGTCGGCGCGCCGTTCATCTCGATCATCGTGTTGTCGGCGGTCGTGGTGCCGTGTACGAGGATGTCGAGGTCGCGGCAGAACGCGTCGAGCTCGATACCGAAGTGGTCCGCGAGCTGCTCGAGACCGTTCATCACGCCGGTCGACTGATCGTCGAGCGTCGTGGGCGTCTTGTCGAGCACGACCTCGCCCGCGGGCGTCACGCAGATCAGGTCGGTGAACGTCCCGCCAACATCGACTCCTACCCGGAAACCCATGTCAGGCTCGTTCGGCCCGCATCCGTTCGCGCAACGCGTGCGTCCCGACCTCGTCGACCTCGAGCGTCAGCTCTTCGAGCGAGCCTTCCAGGACGACGCCGTAGTCGCGGCTCGCACCAACGACTGAGACGTACTCGTCGAGCACGTCGTCGAGCACGGCTTGCGGATCGCGCACGAGGGGATCGCCCCAACCACCGCCACCGCCGTAGTCGTACATGATGCGTTCGCCGGCGTGGATCGGCACCCAGTCGGCGGTGTGTCGCACCTTGAACTCGTCGTCGCTGCCGTAGCGGATGATCATCTCGTTCGGCGAGCCGTCCATGCCGCCACAGATCCCCGGCATCGGATACTTCATGCCGACGACGTACGTGTACACCTTGGCGTCGACGCGGACTTCCTT
This sequence comes from Actinomycetota bacterium, assembly GCA_003134555.1. Classification (GTDB taxonomy): domain Bacteria; phylum Actinomycetota; class Acidimicrobiia; order IMCC26256; family PALSA-610; genus PALSA-610. The sequence continues at coordinate 24,081 of PLBO01000127.1, read as the reverse complement.
CTCGTAGTGAGAGCCGCAGATGCCGCGCCATTCACCGGGACCGCCGCCGTCGGTGCGGTAGTCGCGGCTCCACTGCACGTGCGGATAGAGCGACTCGTTGATCTCCGCCGTTGCTTTCCACAAGTTGCCGAAGCTGGCATTGAGCGCGCCCCAGGCGTCCATGCCCTTGGAAGCGTTGCACCAACCCGAGTACACCTCGGCCGAGTGATCGGTGAACGACGCGCCCGTGCGCGGGTCGACGCCCACGATGATCGTCGGGATGCCGGTCTTGTACGTCTGGGGTACGGCGCGGTCGGGCAGCACGTACTGCATCGCCTTGGCGATGACCTCGCCCACGTCGGCGCCCGGATGGTGAGTTCCCGCCGACACCGGCTTGCCCGGCTCCGGGTTGAGGAGGCAGCCCTTGGGCACGATCAGCTTGATCTGCTCGAAGAACCCCTCGTTCTTCGGGATCTCGGGATCCATCATCGCCGCGATCTGGCCGACGGTGTATCCGCGCGTATTGCCGAAGGTCGACCACGATTGCAGCTCGTTGCGCGTGTCGGTGCCCGTGAAGTCGATGGTCAGCTCGTCGCCGGCGACCGTGACCTTCACGTGCAGATGAATGTCGGGGTTGCCCAGCGGGTCGTGGTCGACATACGCGTCGGCTTCGTACTCGCCGTCGGGCCACTGCGCGACCTCCTCGCGGAAGCGCCGGGCCGCGTAGTCGATCATGTAGTCGACGGATTCCTCGATCGCCCCGACGCTGTAGCGGTCGATGAGCTCCCCGAGCCGCTGGGCGCCGAGCTGCGCGGAACCGATCTGCGCATGCAGGTCGCCGATGTAGCTGGGGATGCGATTGTTGGCCTGCAACGCGTACAGCACGTCGCGCCGTTCGACTCCTCGGTCGAGGACCTTCACGACCGGCCACCGCACGCCTTCGCCCCAGATGTCGTTGGCGGTGATGTTGTAGCCGCCGGGGACGCCGCCTCCGGTGTCGCCGTGGTGGCACTGGATGCTGGCGATCAACACCATGCGGCGCCCGCCGGGAGCCGCGGGATCAGCTGCGAACACCGGCGCGAACACGTTGTAATCGGGGAGGTGACCGCCGCCGTGGTACGGGTCGTTGGCGACGAACACGTCGCCTTCGCGGAACTCGTCGGCACCGAGAAACTCGAGCGCGAAGCGCACGGGCAATGTCGAGGTGAGCATGAACTGCGGAATGCCGACCGAAAGTGCTGCGAGCCGGCCCCGCGCGTCGAGCACGGTCGCGTTGCGTTCGTTCGACTGGTTGAGGATCGGCGTGGTGGCGGTACGCGAGACGTACTCGGCCATCTCGAAGCAGACCGTCTCCATGCCGCCGCGGATGACCTCGGCCGTCACGAGGTCGACGGTCGGTGTTTCGGAGATACGGCCGCGACTTCCGGCGAGTCGCACCAGGTCGACGTTCGTCATCGGCTTCCCTCCTAAAACTGACGCAGACGTCAGGGAAGAGAAGTGTAGACCTCGCCTCCGGGCGGGACCAAGGGGGAGCACGACCCCGGTTCTATTTGAGCGGCTCTCCGTCGCGAACCGGACTCCGCAATTCTCTGCGGAGGTCGTTGATGGTGGCAACCACCACCGCGGGATCGACGCCGAGCCATACGCACGCTGTGTGCGCATCGCTGAACACCACCGTTGTGACACCGAGATTGCTCAAGCTCGTTTCCACTTGTTGCGCGGTCGCCCAACCCTCGTTGGCGACGATGGCCAACTTCACGCCCGACAGCGGTACACCGGAGCGCGCATAGCTGGCTGATATCGCCGCCACGTCGTCTTCGGTGATGTTCGACGAGTCGGCGGTCCGCGCGTCGGTCAGCCGCCGCATGCTCTTCGAGTTGCTCCGGTAGGCAACCTGATTCTGCACGGTGTCAGCCCACTCGGCCGCGGTGACCGAGCCGTCCCAGACCGTCACGATCAGGTCGGGTGCTTCGATGTGCCGACCCGCGATTCCCATGCGCTGACCATATGCCGTCGTCGCGCGTGCGAATGTCGTCGCGAACGCGTGCGGGTTTATGCGGACGTAGAACGCTTAGGTATCGATGAGTAGTTCCGCGAGGCGGTCGAGGTGCCAGCCGGTTGTGCCGAAGAGGTACTCGTCGGCGGTCGCGCGTCGTAGGTAGAGATGCAGATCGTGTTCCCACGTGTAGCCGATGCCACCGTGGATCTGGATTCCATCCTTGAGGATCCGGCGCGCGGCCTCGCCGGCCGAGGCCTTGGCCACGTGGCAGGCGCGCGTGCGATCGGGGTCGTTTCCGTCGATCGTCATCGCGGCGTAGTGCACTGCAGCTGTCGCGCGCTCGAGCACGAGCGACATGTCGGCGAGCTTGTGCTGGATCGCTTGAAACGAACCGATCGGCACGTCGAACTGCTTGCGCTCCTTCGCGTACGCCAACGTCATGTCGAAGATGCGACGCGCGGTCCCGACCATCTCGGCCGCCATGCACGCGTAGGCCCGTTCGCGCCAGTGCGCGTACATCTCGGCGTCCAGCGGTTGGGCGTCGAGATGCGGAAGATCGATCGTGAACAGACGCCGGGAGAAGTCGACGGTCGCGACGAAATGCACGGGCAGATCGGTTGCGTCGACGACCGCGAGCCGGGGCCCGGGCAGCACGACGGCGATGCGATCGACGCGTTCGGCCTCGAGCACGAAGAGGAGTGTCGGATCGTCGACGAGCGCGACAGTCCCCGTCGTGACGGCATCACCCGTCAGCGCCGTGTACGCCGTCGTCGCGAGAAAAGGTCCGGGCGCAGCCGCGTAGCCGGTCTCCTCGAGGAACAGGCAGAGGTCGGCCGCCGGGCCCGCGCCGAGCGCGGTGTACTCCGACAAATGCCGCCACAGGGGCTCGTAGGCGGACGGATCGTCGATGTGCGCGCGCACGAGCGCGGGCGGGCACTCGCGCTCGAGCAGCTTGCGACCGGTGTCGCGCAAGAGCTCCTGGTCGGGGGTCAGCGAGAAGTCCACGGGTTCCGGTGCCTCATCGCCTCGGGAGGCCGAGCACGCGCTGGGCGATGATGTTGCGTTGGATCTCCGAGCTCCCGCCCGCGATCGTGTTTGCGAACGACATGAAGAACCCGTGCACGAATCGGTTCGTCGACGCGCCGAGCTCGGGATCGGTGACGGGCGCGAGCGGTCCGGAGATCTCCATGCCGAGCTCGAACGCCGCTTTGCCCGCCTCCGACATCGCCATCTTCATGTAGCTGTGCTCCGGCGCGCTCGATCCCTGCGCGAACGACGCGAAGCCCTTGTAGCCGAGCGCGCGCAACGACGCGGCCAGCTCGTAGGCGGAAGCGATCTTCCGGCGGATGATCGGATCGCCGGCGCGACCCTGTTCACGTGCGAGCTTGACGAGTCCTTCGATGGTCTGTTCGAAGCGCGCCACGCCTTCGACCCAAAGTCCGGCGCGCTCGTGCGCGAGCGATCCCTGCGTGATTGCCCAGCCGCCGTTCAATCCGCCGACGAGGTTCTCGCGGGGAACGATCACGTCGGTGAAGAACACCTCCGCGAACCCCGCGGTGCCGCTGATGTGGCGCAGCGGGCGGATGTCGATGCCGGGTGAATCGACGTCGATGATGAGCAGCGAGATGCCCTTGTGCTTCGGCAACGTCGGATCGGTGCGCACGTAGCAGAAGCACTTCTGGGCGATCATCGCGTAGCTCGTCCAGACCTTCTGGCCGTTCACGACGAAGTGGTCGTCGCGCAGTTCGGCGCGCGTCGAAAGGCCCGCGAGATCGGAGCCCGCGTTGGGCTCGCTCATCCCGATGCACCAGATCGTGTCGCCGCGGATCGCCGCGGGAACCAGCCGCTTCTGCTCGTCGTTGCCGAACTCGAGCAGGCTGGGGGCGACGATCGCGTACCCGGGGAAGTGTCCGCTGCGGATCATGCGCCGGCCGGCCATCGTCTCCAGGTAGATGAGCGTCTGCACGGGCGTGCAGTTGCGACCACCGCGTTCGGGCGGGTAGCCGGGGATCATCCAGCCGTGGTCGAACAAGGTCGCTTGCCAGTCGCGCAACCACTGCGGGACCAGCTCGTGCTCGTCGCCGACGTCTTGGAAGTCGTAGCCGGTGCGCATCTGCTCCGGCGTGTTCTCGTCGAGGAAGGCGATCAGGTCTAAGCGAAACGCCTCGTCCTCGGGGCTCCACGCGAGCTGCACCCTGCACTCCTCCAGACCGACGGAACCCGACGCCGTGAGCCGGCGGCGCGAACCTGACGCCGGCGTCAGGAAAGGTAGCGCGTCAGTCGTTGACCGTGTGCCAGGCGCAGGACATGCGCTTGATGCCGTGGATGAAGTTGCTCTGCAGCATGTCGGGCTCGCCCGTGATCTCGATGTCGGGCAGGCGGCGCAGGACCTCTTCGAACATGACCCGGATCTCTCTGCGGGCGAGGTTCGCGCCGAGGCAGAAATGCGGGCCGCCCGCGCCGAAACCGAAGTGTTCGTTCGGGGTGCGCGACACGTCGAACCGGAAGGGATCGGGAAACGCGCGCTCGTCGCGGTTGGCGGAGTTGTAGAACATCACGACCTTCTGCCCGGCTTTCACTTCCTGGCCGCCGACGACCAGGTCGCGCGTCGCGGTGCGTCGGAAGTTGATCACCGGTGTAGCCCAGCGGACGATTTCCTCGACCGCGGTGGGGGAGACCGTGTCGAAGTCGGAGGTCCAGACTTTGCGCTGGTCGGGGTGCTCCGTCAGGGCGCGCATGCCATGGCTGATGGCGTTGCGGGTGGTCTCGTTGCCCGCGGCGACCAACAAGAGGAAGAAGGAACCGAGCTCAGCGGTGGTGAGGCGGTGCTTGCCGTTCTCGTCCTCGACCTCGGCCTGCATCAGCTGCGTCGTGATGTCGTCGCGGGGGTTGTCGAGACGGTCCTGCGCGAGCGCGATGCCGTACTGGAACAGGCCCATCCCGGCGGCCATGAGTTGTTCCATCGTCTGGACGTACTCGGGATCGCCGACGCCCAGAATCACGTTGGTGTGATCGAAGATCTGCTGGGTGTCCTCGCGCGGTATGCCCATCATGTCGCAGATGATCTGCAGCGGGAGCGCGGCGGCGATCTCCCGCACAAAGTCGCATTCGCCCATCGGCGCGACGCGCTCGACGATCTCCTTCGCCTGTTCGCGTACCGAGTCGTCGATGCGCGCGACCTGGCGGGGCGTGAAACCACGGTTCACGATGAGGCGCAGCTTGGTGTGCTTCGGCGCGTCCATGTTGATCATGGAACCGAGCCACTCCGCGATCTCGGCGGGCATGTCGCCGACCGTCGACGTCGGCGCGGAATGGAACGAGTCGGGGTCGCGCGACACCTGCATGACGTCGGCGTAGCGAGTGAGCGCCCAGAATCCCGGCCCCTGCGGAAAATCGAAGCCCAGGTCGGGCGGCGGGATCGGCTCCTGGTGGAACGACACGGGTCGTTCGGCGCGCAGCTTGGCGAAGATCCCCTCGCGGTCGGGACGCATCCACTGCTCGATGTCTCCGAGGCGAATGTCGTCGAGCGCCAGATCGGTGCCGGGAAGGTCGATGCTCATCGACGCCGAGCCTAGAGGCTGCGCCGCTGGTTGGGTCGGGCTCAGATGTCTCCCACGTTGGGCATGAACGGCGGCGTTCCTTTGGCCGCGTTGGCGAACAGCGTCGGCGCGGCGGCGTCGATCGACGCGATCGTCCACGGCTTGTCGTCGGTGGCCTCCGTGATCGGTCGCCAGCCTCGAAGCAGCTGGACCTGACCACCCATGACCTTGACGACCTGTCCGGTGACGCCTTCCGCCAGGTCGGAGGCGAGCCAGCACACAACTGCCGAGATGTTCTCGGGCGCGAACCGGTCGAACTCGCCTTCCTTGGGATTCATGAAGTCGCCCGCCACGCTCTCGGTCAGGCGGGTGCGCGCGACCGGGCAGATCGCGTTGACGCGCACGCCGATGCGCTCGAGCTCGCGCGCCATCACGATCGTCATCGACGCGATGCCGGCCTTCGCGGCGGCGTAGTTGGCCTGTCCCGCGTTGCCGTACAGCCCCGACTCCGACGCGGTGTTCACGATCTTGGCGTTCACCGGCTCGCCCGTCTCCTTCGAGCGGGCGCGCCAGTAGGAGGCCGCGAAGCGCGACGTGGCGAAGTGGCCCTTGAGATGGACGTCGATGACCTGGTCCCACTCGGCCTCGTCCATGTTGAAGCTCATCTTGTCGCGCAGGATCCCGGCGTTGTTCACAAGCACGTCGAGCCCGCCGAATTCGTCGACGGCCTGTTGCACCATCGCTTCCGCGCCGCTCCACGACGACACGCTGTCGTAGTTGGCGATTGCCCGGCCGCCCTTGGCGGCGATCTCGTCGACCACCTGCTGGGCGGGGGTTGCGTCGGCACCTTCTCCTCCGCTCGAGCCGCCGAGGTCGTTCACGACGACGGCCGCGCCCTCGGACGCGAGGAGCAAAGCGTGACTGCGGCCGATACCGCGGCCCGCGCCGGTGACGATCGCGACCTTGCCGTCGAACAGACTCACTGCCACTCCTTGACGTTGCGTTGCGGGTTGGGAGACGTTCGCGATTGCTGACGAGCGTGTCAGGTTAGGAGGGCGCGTTGCAGTTCGGCAACGTCGTCGACACTCACCAGAATCTCGCGGACACTCACGCCGACACCCGCGACGCGTGCCCGTATGGGGAGCGCCAACGTGATCCGGGCGATCGGCCGGTTCGCGCCGTTCACGATCCAACGCCCGCGCCATCCGTGGAGGCCGATACTGACGATGGGCCGGTGCGTGCTGACGTCGCTGATGTCGTCGCGGGTGAAGTTGGCGCGGAACGCGTAAGACATGCGCACTCGGATGGTGCCGCCGTCGATCTCGATGTACGAGAAGCGCCGCGGCATCAAAAGGACGGTGAGCAGCCAGGACCACACCTTCGAGTACTTGATCGGAATGCGGATTGTCATCGGCTCTCACCGTAGGCGAGCCGCATGCCGAGGTGGCTCGTCGAGACGAGCGGCATCGTCGCCAGCTCGTCGCGTGTGCACCACGCCGCCCGATCGGTCGACTCGTCGGTCTCGTGGACGAGGTCACCGCCTTCGATCGCGGTTCGGTAGATGATGCGGATGCTGTGGTAGTCGGTGCTGCGTTCCCCTTCACGTGCGGGCCGGTGCATCGAATCGACCGCGAGGAGCTCGGTGATGCTCCCGATCAATCCGGTCTCCTCGTGGAGCTCTCGGAGCGCCGCGGCCTCGGGATGCTCGCCGAACTCGACACCGCCGCCGGGCAACGTCCACGATCCCGGCACCTCGGTGATCTCCGACAGCCGGCAGACGAGCAGACGGTCGTCGGAGTCGATGCAGACGTTGTACGCGGCGACGCGCTGGATGCGAGCGGGCTCGATCACTCGCCCGTGAACTTTGCGTCGCGCTTGTCGCGGAACGCGGCCATGCCCTCGACGAGATCCGGAGACGACGTGGCGATCGCCTGGAAATGCGCTTCGAGCTCGAGCGACATCGCAAGATCGGATTCGAACGACGTGTTCAGCAATCGCTTCGAGAGTCCGAGCGAACGGGTCGGGCCCGCGGCCAGCTTGTGCGCGACCGCGAGCGCCTGGGGCAGCAACTTCTCGGGATCGTCGACACACTGGTACGCGAGTCCGAGGTCGACGGCTTCCGCGCCCACGGCGCCGTCGCCGAGCATCAGCATCGCCTTGGCGCGCGGCAGGCCGACGAGACGGGGGAGGAGGTAGGCGCCGCCCGCGTCGGCAACCAGCCCCCACTTCGCGAACGACCAGATGAAGCGCGTGCGCGGGTGCACGAACACGAAATCGCACGCGAGCGCGATATGGGCACCCGGTCCGACGGCCGTGCCGTTCACGGCCGCGACGGTCGGCTTGTCGAGCTCCCAGAGCTCACGAATGAGTGTTTGCACGCCCGCGCGGAGCGCCTCCGAGGTCGTTCGGGGCTGGAATCCGGGCTTGCCGGCCTGCGAGACCGTCGATGCGGAGAGATCCATGCCCGCGCAGAACGCGTCGCCCTCTCCGGTAATGAGCACCGCGCGCACGAGCGGGTCGGCGCGGAACTCGCGGATGGCTTGGATGATGCCGTCGCGCATCCCGATCGTCAGCGCGTTCTTCGCCTCCGGGCGATCGAGCACGATCCGGCCGATGCCGTCGGTGTCGCGCTCGACGCGGAGATCGGTCTCGGTCATGGCGCGTCGGTTCGGTTCGTCAGGATGTTGACCACGGCGACGCCCGAGCCCCGACCGCCCGCGTTGTGTTGCAACGCGTAGCCGTTTCGAGTCTCGACCTGCCGTTCGGCGGCCTCACCGCGCAGTTGCCACCAACATTCGGTGATCTGCGCGACCCCGGTCGCGCCGATCGGGTGCCCTTTGGCGAGGAGGCCGCCGCTGGTGTTGACCGGGATGCGTCCCGTCAGTGACGTCTCACCTTCGAGGCTCGCCCGCCCGCCGTCGCCCTTCTCGAAGAAGCCGAGGTCTTCGATGTCGAGGATCTCGGTAATGGTGAAGCAGTCGTGCACCTCGGCGCAGTCGATGTCGCCCGGACCGACGCCTGCCATCGCGTACGCGCGTTGCGACGCCATCCGCGTGACCTTGATCTCGGTGAAGCTGTCCTTCTCGTGGAGGTACGGGTGATCGGTTGCCACCCCGAACCCCGCCACGTATACGGGCTTGTCGGTGAATTCACGGGCGCGTTCCGCGCTGACGAGCAACACGGCCGCGGCGCCGTCGGTCTGCGGGCAGCAGTCGAGCAGGTGGAGCGGATGGCACACCGACGGCGACTTCAGCACGTCGTCGACCGTGATCTCGTTCTGGAAGTGCGCGTAAGGATCGCGCGCGCCGTTGTAGTGGTTCTTCACCGCGACTGACGCGAGCATCTCGCGCGTGGTCCCGAACTCGTACATGTGCCGGGTCGCGAAGGGCGCGAACAGCACCGGTGCGGTCTCGCCGCGGGTGAAGATCGGATGCCCGGCGGCCGCACGCGAGAGCAGCCCTTCCTCCGACGACTTGTCGCGCATCTTCTCGACGCCGATCACGAGCACGACGTCGTGCACGCCGCTGGCCACTGCCATTGCACCGACGCGGAACGCGTCGGAACCGGATGGGCACGCGTTCTCGATCCGGGTGCACGGGATGCCCGCGAGCCCGATCGCGGTCGGGATGGTGTTGCCGCCGATGCCTTCCTGGCCCCAGAGCGTGCCGCGCTGGGTGGCGACGAACGCGGCCTCGACCTGGTTGGGTTCGAAGCCCTTGTCGACACTCGCGACCGCGGCTTCGAACGCGCCCGAGGCCATCTGTTCGTAGCTCTGGTCGAAGAGCTCGCCCATCTTGATGAGTCCCGCGCCGACGACTGCGACCTTGTTCCAACTCACGGGGCGTCTTCCTTCGTCGCTCGGGCCTTGAAGCCGTAGACGGGAACGCCGCGCTCGTGCGCGTACTTCCGCAGCACCAGCTCGACCTTTCGTCCGATCTCGATGTCGGTGCCGTCGCCGATCGCCTGCAGCATCAAGCGCGCGCCGTCGTCCATGTCGAGCACGACGATCGGAAGCGGCGCGACGAAGGGCGCGGGCATGGTCTGGTTGACGACGAACGTGTGCACCCGGCCGTGGCGCGCCAGCGCCACCGGCTCGAGCTTCGGACCGCCGCAGTTGATGCAGTGTGGATGGATCGACGGCGGCGTGCTGATCGTGCCGCAATCGACGCACCGGCCTCCCAGCAGTCCGAGCATCTCGTCGGCGCCGCGTACGAACATCGCGCTCTCGGGCGGGACGCCCATCGGGATCGTCTCGCCGACCGGCTGGAGTTGCCCGCGTGCCCGCAACGCCTCGACGTAGCCGGCCGGCCGTCCGCCGGAGATTGCGTCGGCGGTCAGAGCGGCGCCGGGGACAGGTATCTCGGCATCGACGAGCACGCCGGTGGTGCGGCCGCCTCCGGTGCCGACGATCGCGACGAGCCCGGCCGCGTCGAGCGCGGCGATGCCGCCGAGCAGGGCGGTGGCCGCACCGGCGTCGCCGATCGCGCCGTAGATCGTGCTGGACGGTGTGAGTGTGGCGCGCACATTGCGCGCGAGCACGGCACCGAGGCGGCCGTCGGGATCGGGGAGCGACCACGCGCGCACGTCGAACGCGGCGAGCTGCTCGGCGACGGCGCGCACGACGGGAAGGAAGATCTCTTCGCGGAAGAGCCGAGGGTCGTACATGTCGCGGTTGTCGACCTCGCCGTCGCCGCGGTAGCGGTCGAGGAACGGACGCGTGCGTGTGACGCGCGTGCCGATGGTTGCGCTGATCGGGCCGTCGACCGCCAAGACGAATGCGCCCGCGCCCGCGCCGCAGCGCGCCTCGAATCCGGTGCCCGGACCGGGCCGCAGCGCGTCAGATGCGATGACCAGCGCGATCCGCGCGGAGCCGGCCGCGACTGCGTCGGTGCCCGCGGCGAACGCTTCCATTCCCGCGTGCGCGGATCCCGCGCACAACAAGCCACCGACGGTCGGCGCCAGGCTCAGTGACGCGGCCAGGAACGCGAAACTCGGACCCTCGGCAAACGGCGGCCGGCTGGTTCCCCAGAACAGGGCGTCGACGTCGCCGGCCTCGACTCCTGCTGCGGTGAGCGCGCGATCAGCGGCCAGCCACGCGAGGGTGAGAGTGTCCTCGTCGGGCGCGCAGACTGCGACCTCGCCGCGGCCGGCCCGGCCCCATGCGGCGCCGACGTCGGCGGCGCGCAGGCGCAGTTCGGGCGCGGCGGCACCGACACCCAACACCCGGACGGTCATCCAGAGCTCCCCGAGGTATGCGGTCGAAGCGACGACTGTAGCGGTCGAGCCCCGAGACCGGCGATGTGCGGGACGGCTCGCGGAGCGGTTCGTGAGCGTCGACGCGACGTGTTGCAGCGTCGGCGCGTGAGGAGCCCTCGGATAGCATTGCTCGCTCTGGCGGCGTAGCCGAGTGGCACAGGCAGAGGTCTGCAAAACCTTTCACGCGGGTTCGATTCCCGCCGCCGCCTCCATCTCGTTCGAGTCTCCGGCGCGGCACATTGCCGAGTCTGGGAGCGGGCGGCTTGGTCAGTCCCCCGACGGGGTGTACGGGCACTCCTTGGTCGCGTTCGGAATGGCGACAGCGGGAGCACGGCCGAAGTCGGTGAAGCCGAGGACAAGATTCGCGAGGCCGGGGCGCGGGCGGAACTCGACGCTGATGGAGTCACCTCGTCGATGGACCTTGGCGGCGAGATTGGGCTCGAAACCGGTGAATCGACTGATCGAGATGCTGGGCGACGTGTCGCCGTCGCGCAGTGTCGCGAGCCAATGGGTCGGGTCGATTCCTGCCTGCGTGAGGTCTCCGATGGCCTGCTTGACCAGGCGGACGGGAAGGCGTTGGATGCACCATCGACCCTCTCGATCCTCCGAGAACAATGTGCCGTCGGATAGGACCATGTCGCCGCCCGCGACAGTTCCGACGCTGCTGTGGATGTGCATCGAGTAGCGATGCTGCGCGGGGTCGGCGATGCCATCGATGGTTGTGATCTCACTTTCGTAAGATCCGTGGCTTACGCCGTGCCACCGGTAGGGCGTCAACCGTCGTGCACCGCCCGTTGCCGACGCACACGCGGTCACCGACACGATGGTGGCAACAACAAGGACGGAAGTGATCACTGCGCGCGTCTGCATCCCGCCCACGACACATATTGCCCTGAGCCACCTCACCCGAGCGTCAGGCAATGCAGGTGGAAGTCAATCGCGCTCGGGACCTAAGGCCCTACTAGCTGGCGGTTTTGGCTCGTACGCTCGACATTGGTGGGCCCGGTGGGATCACCAATGTCGGGACTCCTTCCGGGCAGCCCTGGGGCGACGCCGTCGAACCCAGGTGGCACGAGACGGAAGTGTTCGCATGAAGCACGACCAGGTGAAAGAGCCCACAATCGTCGAACGCTCGCTCCAGTTCGTTCCGTGCGAGGGCTGCGATTGGGACTTCGAGACCGGTGAGGGCCTGACGCCGTGTGGGCGTTACCTCTGTCCGCTCCTGCCCGAGGTCCTCGATGTGCACTGCCCGACCTGCCTGTTCAACTTCGCCACCGGCGCCAGCAACTCGCAGTGCGGTGAGGTGCACACCTGCAAGTTCTCGTACGAGCACGCCCCTCAGCGCGTTGAGCTGTTCCATCGTTGGTTGGAATTGCAACGGACACCGGCCGGCTCTGCGAGGTCGGAGTAATCGGAGCGTGACCGCGTTTGGTCGCGGGGTGTAACTGCGGCGCGCCCGCCCAGACTGCTTCGCGGCACAAGGAGGCCACGCCCGCGACCCCGGACCGCGTAGCTCAGCGACGCGTCACCAATCTCCAACAACTCGGTCATGTCATCCCCATCGAACCGCGACCCGACGCCCTCCCATCCGCCGCACGCGTCCACGCGGTCGAAGAGCCACTCACCTGCCCATGTTGGCCGATGGCGAGCGTGGCTACGAACGCATAGCCGCCGATCGATCCTGAGGTGCGCGCCGTCGGCAGAGCGGAACTCGTATCGTGTCCGGGGTGAACGCGCGCGTGTACGACTCCGGCTCCTGGCTGACCAAGAAGGGGGCATTGCGGGTCCCTGAAATCACCGTCGTGTTTTGGGTCATCAAGGGTCTATCAACCGCGATCGGCGAATCCACCTCCGACTTCCTCGTCCACGCCATGGCGCCGCCACTCGCGGTGCTATTGGGCTTCGCCGGATTCGTCTGCGCACTGGTCTTGCAGTTTGGGATGCGCCGCTACGTCGCCTGGACGTACTGGTTCGCGGTGATCATGGTCGGGATCTTCGGGACCATGGCAGCCGACGTCCTCCACGTGGGACTCGGCGTGTCGTACACCGCCTCGACGATTCTCTACGCGATGGTGCTGATTTCGGTTTTCGCCGCCTGGCAAAGGACCGAAAAGACGCTGTCGATTCACAGCATCGACACCCCCCGGCGAGAGGCCTTCTACTGGACGACGGTCGGGGCCACGTTCGCCATGGGAACCGCGCTTGGCGACTTCACCGCTTACACCCTCCACCTCGGCTACTTCCCCTCAGCGGCCGTGTTCGCCGCGATCATTGTTATCCCGGCCGTCGGCTATCGGTGGCTGCGATGGAACCCGGTTGTCTCGTTCTGGTTCGCCTACGTGATCACCCGTCCCCTCGGTGCCTCGATCGCCGACGGCTTAGCCAAACCCAAAAAGGTGAGCGGCGCAGGACTCGGCAACGGACCGGTGGAACTCGTGCTCGGTGTCCTCATCGTCGTCCTCGTTGCGTACCTCGCGATCACCCGCATCGACGTCCAACGCTCCTCCGGGCTCGAAACCAAACCGGCCTGACGCCCAAGTCAACTCCGCGCACTACGCCTCGCAAAACAACTCGCTCGATCCTCATGCTCGCTCGCGCCCGTCAGGGCTTCTTGGATACGAAGACGTAGCGCCATTGGTCGCGCGGGCCGTCGTCGACGAGCACGTACACGCCGTCGTGTTCCTCAACTTCAAGCCGCGGCGGGAAGGCTTCGAGTCGGCTCGTGGACGGTCCGCCCTCGCATGGGATGAAGAAGCGATCGCCCGGTTGCAGGACCACGGCCTCGTCGCTCTGCTCATACCAGGGACCGGAGTGTCTGTCGGCTCCGGCGTAGGGATAGGACGAGTGCCGTCGCGTCACCCTCAGATCTTGCCTGGTCTGGCCCTGTTCGGCGAGTGCCGATCGGCAGGGATGGCGCAGTATCTGTACGTCCGGTCGCCGGGGACGATCCCGGACCGCCTGCCCGCGTTAGATGGGCCTTCTCCGAACGAGCGCGAGTGTCGCGCCGAGCAGCAATACGAACACACCGCTGAGGAGCATCGCACTGGTGTGGCCCCCACCAGTGCGCGGAAGTTGCTTCGGTGCAACGAAGATGGTCGTCGACGTGGACGTGGCTGTCGACGTGGACGTCGGGCGCGTCGTACACGTCGTGGCCACGGAGCCGATGAGCACGCTCACCTGCGACGGACTGCCAAGGCTGTAGCCGGACCCGTCGAGCGCGACTACGTCGACGTGACCGCCAAACAACGCTGTAGTCGTGAGCGGCACGAGCGCGACATCGACTGTGCTCGATCCCACGGAAAAGACCGCCGTGCCCGAGGTCGGCTGGACTGAGCCCGTGACGTGATAGGTCACTGTGAGCTTCTGGTCGGTCGCGCCGGTTCGCGACAGCACGAACCGACCCCGAGACGACACGCTTACCCGAGTCGGAGCTACGCAGCTGTCGATGAACAATATGGGAGATGTCGTAGAACTGATTCGTACGACTGGCAACTCCACTTGCGCTTTCGCGACATCAGGTTTCGCGATGAAACAGGCCGCGGTGAGTGCAGCGACCACCAGCAGACGGAACCGCACGCACCAATCATGGCCGATCGCGGTCGCCGTAGCGAGTGCCCGATCAGGCAGATCTGTGGGCGCAGTTCGGTTCAGCCGTGCTGAGTCAGTTCGATCACGTTGCCATCAGCATCTTGGTATCGCGCCGACGTTCCCCATGGCTGCCGCTTCGGGCCGTGCAGCACCCGTGCACCAGCCGCGATTGCGCGGGAGTGCGCCGCGTCGAGGTCATCTACCCGGAACGCGATCTGCGCACCGCGTGTCGAGGTTCCATCCTTGCTCTCGTACAGGGCGAAGTGCATGTACTCACCGTCAGTCCACGAGGTGGCGGCATGTCGGCCAGACGTCCACGGGTCATCGCCGTGATGATCGTCGACGTGGAAATCGAGTCCGAAGGCATCGTTGTAGAGCTTCACCGCACGGTCGAGGTCCAACACCGTGAACACGACGGTTACGAGACGGTCGGCGTTGTGAGTCACGCGCACAGAATGCCCGATATCGCGCCGGCGCGGCGTGTACCCGATCAGCAGTTCTGGCGTGACGGTGCCATCGAGATCCCGTGCCCATGAAGGGCGGTCAGGGTTTGTCGACGGTGATGACGTAGGCGCGTATCTTGGCGTCGATGTCGGCTGGCCCGAAGCGTTGAGCGATTGCGGTCGCCGCGGCCGAGGTCGCTTCTTCCAGGCGTGCAGGGTCGCGTGCCTCGATCGCGTTGCGCAGCGGTGTTCCCTGGCAGAACCCGATGGCGGGTATACGGCAGGTTTTCGCTCGGCTGCGAGCCTCGAGCGCCTCGACCCTTGCACGGGATACGAAACCTCCCGCCGCGAGATCGGCCTGAATGATCGCCGCGTCGTAGTAGCCGTAGGCGACGCGCGCCGCGAAGAGAGGAGGATCGTCGGGAAATACAGTGCCGAGCGCGTCGCTGACTTCTGCATGAACTCGTTCTCATCGAGACGGTCCCATACGTTGAACACGAACATGCCACCGGGACGGAGCACCCGACAGATCTCGGCGAACGCTCGGGGCCGGTCCGGGAAGAACATCACCCCGAACTGGCACACGGCAGCGTCGAACGAGTCGTCGTCGAACGGCAGATCCATGACGTCGGCCTGCTGCCAGACGACGGGTCGTGTCGTGCCGATGGCGGCTGCGAAGTCGAGCATCGGCTGGTTCAGATCGGTGGCCGTGACCTTTACCGTGCCCGGCAGCCGAGCCGCCATCTCGCGCGTGACCACGCCGGTACCAGCCGCCACTTCCAGCAGCGAACCCGAAGCGAGTGACTCGACACGGGCGGCCAGGTCCGACGCGTAGGTCTGGAAGATCAGCGGAATTAGGTAACGCTCATATATCTCCGGAACCGAACCCGCGAAGACAACATCAGACTCATCATCAGCATTCATCAACCACAGCCTCCCCCCACGTGATCGACCGCAGCCACTCGACGAAGCCAGGTGGATCGTCGCCGCGCTCTTCCCACCAGCCGGTCACCCACACAGATTCCCCGCTCGGGGACGCTTAGTGCTGACGCACAGATCGTTCAACGCGCGGGCTAGATGCCACTCACCACTACCGGTGTCGACGAGTTGATCGTGGTGCCGTTCCCCAACTCGCCGTAGCTGTTGTCGCCCCAGCATTTGGCGGTCCCGTTCGGCAACACCGCACACGAATGGCCGAAGGCCGCCGACATCGCGACCGCGGTCGTCAAGCCACTCACCAAAACCGGTGGCGACGACCTCGTCGTCGTGCCATTCCCCAACTCGCCGCTGCTGTTGTCGCCCCAACATTTGACGGTCCCGTTCGCCAACAGCGAACACGAGTGCCCACCACCTGCCGCGATCGAGGGCCTGACCACCCGAGAGCCCGCACGATGCACGGCCGCACCCGCAGGACCGATTTGGCCCACCAGCGCAGCCGCCATCAACACCAAGGTCATTCCGACACGTGCCATTCCCACACGTGCCATGACTGGTCCCCCGCTCAGGACAACCCAAGAGGTGCCGGTAAATACCACTCCGAACGCGGAGACACCACAAGAGTCGACTCAAGAGGCCGAACCGCGATTCACCTTCGTGCACCGACACCCCGGGCAAGCTCATTCCGACGGCCGGCGAAACTCGCGGCACGCGCGTGAACTTGACGCTCGTGGCGTCCTTCGAGGCATGGTTCTCTACGCAAGGTCAGACCTACTGCACAAACGAAGGAGACGACATTGGATACTCGGAGAACCGGACGGATCTTCGGCTGGTTCTTCATCGGGACCTTCATAACCAGCATCCCCGCCCGACTCCTCTTCGTTCATGGACTGGGAGCTAGCTGGACCGATGTGCACTTCATCGCTGGGGCCGGTTCCGACACGAGCCTGCAGATGGGCGCGATCTTCGAATTCGGACTGATCGTCGCGAACATCGCGACTGCGGTCGTCATCTATCCGCTCGTGAAGCGACAGAGCCACACCCACGCGCTCGGATACGTCACCGCTCGCGTCATGGAGTCGGTCATCATCGCGATCGGCCTCATGAGCATCGTCTCGGTCCTGAGCGTCAACGACGCGCTGGCCGGAGCTACAGGCGTGCAAGCGACAGCACTCGCCATTCAAGGCAACTCCCTAGTGCATACCTACGAATGGGCCTTCCTGTTCGGGCCCGGACTCGTTGTGGGCTTCGGGAATGGCTTGCTACTGGGTTACCTGATGTACCGCTCGGGCCTCGTCCCTCCTCGTATGGCCATGTTGGGTCTCATCGGTGGCCCACTGCTGATCCTGTCCTTCGTGCTGATCCTGTTCGGTGCCTACAAGAACGGGTCGGGACCTGCGAGCCTGTTGGCCCTTCCGGAGATCGCTTGGGAGCTGTCACTCGGCATCTACGCGGCATGGAAAGGCTTCAGATCGAGCCCGATCGCCGAGCCCAAGACGGCGCCGGCATAGCGGACCGGCTGCCGAGGCGCGGGACCCAGAATGCCCGATCTCGATCGTCGTAGCGAGTGCCCGATCGGCAGGGATGATGTTGGTAGCCGCCCTGCATGAGCGTCACCAGTCGAGTCGTCTCAGTGCTCGCCGCAGTTCCTCATCGAGGTGTGCGAGTGACATTTGATAGTTGGGCACATGGCCTTGCTCTCGGTCCGCGGCGAGGGACTCCGCAAGGTAATGCCGTGAGCTGAACACACACATGAGGTCGTACACGGCGAGTTCGTCAGAGGTGCCGCCGACGATGCCCGAGTATGCGTCGGCGAGGCGATCGGCGATGTCCGGTCCGNNCGCTCCAGTCGACGACACCACTGATGCGGCCGCGGTGCCAGAGGACGTTGCCCGGGTGGAAGTCGCCGTGAGTGAGGACGCGCTCGGACGTACGTGAAGGCAGACGTGCTGTGACGGCGCCAACGGCGGCGGCGGTCAGCGGATCGTGTTCGCCCGCTGGTGCGCGCCAAGTCTCGAAACGTGGAGGTCGCGTGACCGCACCCTCAGCCCCGTCCAAAGGCGTTTCGTGCAACTCCGCCAGCGCCTGCGCGAGCGCCCCGACCCACGAGTCGACGTCCTTGGGCGTCAAGTCCGGACGCCCAGGCAACCGCGACATGACCACGGTGGGCCTGCCGAACCAGACGGACTCCAGATCAGCAACGATCGGCTCAGGCACCGGGAGCGCGACCCGCTGGGCGAACTCGAGACGACTCCACTCCAACGGTGCTGTACCGTCACCGTCACGGTAGAGCTTCACGACCACTCGGCGGGGCGTCCGATCGAGTGTCACGTCGTAGGCATCGGTCATCCCGGCTCCCGCCAACCGACGCAACCGCGTTACACGCGCGCCCGGCGCTACAGCTTCGGCCAACGCATTCCACCCGGAGTGTCTCGGCGACATCGGCCCCCAGTGTCACACGTCGCGCCAGATTGCCCGCTCTGGGACGCTTATGCGAGGACGAGCCGGCGCACCCGAGCGTGCGCAAATGTACCCAGAACCCCTGATCCCGCAGCAGAGTTATGGCGCGTCAGGCGGGCTTGTCTGCCGGCGTCTGCGATGCGGCGACCCGAGCTCGTCGCCGCTCAGACTGCTAAGAAACTCCTTCGCAGCGCGTCTTGAACCGAGCACACGCAGTGCCGCGTGTGACCCGTGTTGCGAGATGATTGCGCGTTCTCGCTCGGGCTCTGACCGGCGGTTGCGCCAGACGACACCCACCAACCGCCACTCATCGCGCAACCGTCGTCGCACAGAATCATCGCAACCTTCGGGCATCTCTCCAACTGGCTTCCGAAGCCCGCGCACGAACGCGCGACCCGCACATATCCACCACCGCGTGTCAAGAACCACAACGGTCTGCGTGCGTTCCAGCCGGAGGTCGAGTGTTTCGTGGTAGTTCCCGTCGGCGATCCAGGCTTCGCCTGAAAGCAGCGTGCGTTGCTTTTCCCGCCACTCGTCGTCCGACGGTTTCACCCAGCCCGGCTTCCAGTAATGGAGGTCGAGATGAATCACTGGCAAGCCTGTCTTCGCCGAGAGCGCACGCGAGAACGTGCTCTTCCCGGACCCGGCCATCCCCGTGACGAGGACGCGGCGACCAACGGCACCAGATGCGTCGTTCATCAAGCTCAGTGTCCCAGAAGCGGTGCACAGATTGCCCGATCCCGAGCATGTGGGCGAGCGCAGAGCGGCAGATGTGCGCGGGACAGGGTCGGGCGGCGCTGGTTCGATTATCGACCTCGGAGTCGTTCGATCACGGGGGCGAAGGAGTCGATGTCGCGGACGCTGAAGTATGAGATTCCCCACCGTGCACGACATGCGAGCAGGTGTTCTGCGATCTCTTCGTGAGTACCGAGAGCGAGAAACGGTGTTGCCAAGGCGTCGTCGAGCGTCGGCGCCCAGCGGTCTCGGACGACTCGCACAGCTGCTTCCTCGCGGCCATCGGTGACGATCACCGCTTGCACAAGGGCGTGTAACTCGGGCGGTGCAGGTCGGTCCCGCGCTTGTTCGTGGATAAAAGTGGTCGTCCGATCCAAGCGGTCTGCTTCCCAGCGAGTCTCGTGCCTCTGACCGTCGGCGAGTGTCCGGCCCAGCATCGTCAACCCGACGGTGTCTGCATGTCGTGCTGCGTGGCTGAGTGCGGTCCGACCATTGACGCCGACGAGAATGGGAAGGTGATCTTGCCGTGATCGCTTCGTTCGGACGTCGCGTAGCTGATAGTGGTCTCCGGAGAACGAAACGGCTTCACCATCAAGCAGTCGGCGCAGTATCTCGACCGCCTCGGCCATCCGGGCCTTGCGGATCGCAGGCGGATCAAATGCAGCGCCGATCGCGTCGTACTCGGTGAAGGAATGACCCGCGCCGATACCGAGTTCGACGCGTCCGCCCGTCAAGTGATCGATCGCCGCGACCTCGCGGGCGAGGTGCACCGGATGATGAAAGTCGTTGTTGACGACCAACGGACACAGCCGGATCCGTTCGGTAACGGACGCGATCGCGACGAGCGGAGCGAGCGGCGACCACTCATCTCCGACGTGGTCCCACGTGTGAATCACATCGAACCCGGCTACCTCGGCAGCTACCGCGTTCGCACACAACTCGTCGGCATCGCACGAACCGACCTGGTAGCCGAAACGGAACGCCGCCATGCGCCGATGCTACGGCCACGCCGCCGAGCGCCGATCGGCGGTTCTGTATCTGCGTCGGGTTCCCTCATGGGGTGCTTCGAGTTGTCGCTGACGGCGCGAGCTGGATCCGAAACTTAGCGAGGCCGCGCACGGCAACGCTCGGTCTCCGTGTGACCTCCCCGCGGTGCGAGTCCGACGAGAGTCGCGGCAGCAACGTGGTCAGCGCGATCTCGGTTTCCAGCTTGGCGAGCGCCGAGCCAACACAGAAGTGAATGCCAGACGCGAACCCGAGGTGCGGAGGTGTTTGCGGCCGGGTGAGGTCGAGCCGGTCGGGATCGGGAAATGGATCCGGATCACGGTTCGCCGCCGACATGAACACGACAGCCGTTTGCCCACGCTCGATTCGGATCCCGTTGATGGTCGTGTCCTCGGTCGCGGTACGAGCGGTGTAAGGGACCGGGCTGTCATAGCGCAGGCATTCGTCGACGACACGGCTCATCAGAGTCGGGTCGTTGTGGATGCGGGTGCGTAGGTCCGGTCGGTCCAGCAGAGCTAGGACGCTGTTGCCGATCAGGTTGGCTGTCGTCTCGTGCCCAGCAATGACCATCATGATCCAGGTTGCGACCGCTTCGTCCGCGTTGATCACACCTTCATGCTGCGCTCGATCCAGTGTTTCCAGGAACTCCGTGACTGGTTCACCCGTAGCGCCACCCATTCGCTGTTTGGCGTAGCCGACGATGCCCGCGGCGGCCCGCGCGGCGGCAACCGGATGGCTTCTTCCCTGCACGATGCTGCGTACCCCACGCGGCAGCTCGCGTAGACGCAACGGAAGGGGATCGTCGAGCGACTCCGTCAACGTTCGCGACCAGGCACCGATCTTCGGACGCTCGGCATCCGGGATACCGAGCAACTCGCCGATGACCGCGAGCGGTTGCGGATACGCGAAGTCACGAACAAGATCGAAGGTGCTTGGCACGGACGTGATCAACCTGTCGGCAACCAACGTTGCCGTGGAGCGCAACGTAGCGACGGCGGACGGCGCGAACGCGGGCGCCACGACACGGCGAAGCCGGGTGTGGTCCGGCGGGTCGAGGAGCAAGAACATCCGAAACAGGACCCGCGTCGCCTTGGATGGCGGCCGTGGCAACGGGGGCTTACGAAACATCGGATCCTTGAGTACGGCGGCGACATCCGAGTAGCGCGACAAGACGATCTCACCGGGGGGCAGCCGGACAGGTGGACGTTGCCGCAGCTCCGCATACAGCGGGTACGGATCCGCCAAACGCGCGGGCTCACGCAGCATCGCCAGCACATCCATCGTGGTCTCGACTGCCGCACGAGATCTCTTCATACGCCCTCGGCCAGGAACATGCGCGCCGTCACGAGCACAGATTGCCCGATCCCGGTCGGAGTAGCGAGTGCCGATCGGCAGATATGGCGCGCGGGCCGACGCTTGCTCCGGGCTCAGAGGACGCCTGCGTGTGCGGTGTCGCAGTTCGGAGTCTCGCCCGGCGGGACTTGCCCGGCGGCGATACCGGACAGTGCCGCGAACGGTCCGCACGGATTCTTTACGATCCACACGTGCAGCATGGGCACGTTGCCCGCCAGCGTCGTGCCCGACGGACAGTTGCCGTTGCTGTCGGTCAATCCGGCGAACACCTTCTGCAATGGATCACTCGTCTGGGCGAAGCAGATGTTGTTGTGCACATGAAACTGCGTAAGCGGACTTTGGAACAAGGCGGGAATATCTGTGAACCTGCTGCCGGGCGCCAGCATGTACATCGCTGCTTCCAACACCGTATGACCGGGCACGCGAGTGTTGTACACGAGGGACTCGGGACGCATTGAGTCGAAGATGTCGCTGTCGGCAACGTACGCCCAGTTCACCCAGTGCTCGTCGCCGGTAACGGCATCGCCAATCGTTCGGTAACCCGCAGCATACGCGGCTGACTGCTCCGCGAATCTGGGCAGGTCGCGCAACGTGTCACGCACCAACGCTTCGGCGGCGGCTTGCTGTGCAGGCGTGACGCCGGGCGTGCCGCTCAGGTCGATGGGTTGCGACGGATCGAACGGTTTGATCGTCGTCGTTGTCGTATGTGGCTTGTCGGTCGTCGGTGTCGTCGCCGTTGGTGACGGACTCGGCAGTGTGGCCGGTGCTGCGCCTCCTGCGGGGACAGCGGGAACGATGAGGCCTCCCGAGGCGATCGTTGATGGCGCGGTCGCGACCCGCGCGTGACCCGCGACTGTCGTCGCAGTTCGGATCGAGGTCGTCGAACGCACCCGCCGTGTGATCTTCTTCGCCGACACAACGGCCGAGGTGGGCGGCGCGCCCGTGGTTGACGACGAAGCAGCCACGCCGCGGGCGGTGTTGGAGCGCGAACCGCCGCACGCCACGGTCAACACCACCAACGCACCGAGGACCGCTGACTTCTCGAAACGGTGACGGGCGCGGACATTCACGGCGTCGACCGTAACTCAGAATCCGCGGTCGAACACGTCGGCACGGCGCCCACCCAGATTGCCCGCTCTCGCGCCGGCGCGGCGAGTGCCGATCGGCAGATATGGCGTTGCGACCGAGGTTCGCCAGGAGGGTCGGCGCCGCTTGTTGTTTCGTTCCTATGCCGAGCGACGCCAGGGCCATGTCGCTGCGAGCACTCTGGGCGGATGTCTCCATCCACGTTGCATCGCGTTCAGGAACCTCTCGCGAAGCGTCCATGTCCGCGGAGTCACTGCAGGGATGGGGTTGCTTGCAGCATCGCCGAGTGCGTCGACGAGGAGTACCGTCAGGTCAGTGGTATCGGTGACCCGGATTGGCCTCGCGGCGATGCAGTTCTCGCCTTGCCAATGCGAGAACACGACAACTCGGTCCGACTCGTGCCATGTGACGCGTAGAAACTCGTCCGCGCCGAGCGCCTGAGGCAGAAACACGCGGTGGCGCCTCGCTGGCTTGAACTCCGCCACGTGCCCATGATGTGCCCGGCCTCAACACATCGTCAAGGTGGGCGCGACCGCGAGGCGATCGGAGTTATGGACGGCTCACGCGGGCGGGGACGTGCACGGCCTGCCGCTTGGAGGGCAGATCGGATCTACCCAGATGTCCGCGCCCGTGTCGATGCCTGACAGCGAGGTGAGGTTGAGGGAATGCACTCCCGATGCGAGGTACTTGCCGATGGGTTCGGCGAAGGTCGCGCCTTGTCCGGGTGCCAGCGTGACCCTGAGGCGCTTGCCGAGTCGTGCCGTGATCGACGTGCGCATGCCGTTGACGACGCGCAGAAACTGTTGATCGCGGATGATCAAGCATCGGGGTTGCGGCACGAAATCGAGCGATCGCAACGCCACTGTCTGAATCCTTGCCGCGTCACCTCCGCAGACACCCGCTGCCGGATAGTCGCCCTCACGGGGCTCGATCGTCCCGTTGGCGGAGAGGTCGTTGGTTGGAGCCACTGAACCGCGATACGTGCTGGGAGTGGTTGCGACATGGAGCGAGTACGTCGGAGGGGTGGTCGGCGTCGAGCTAGCGGGCCGCATAGGGCTGCTGCTACACGCAGCCGCGAGCAACACGATTCCCACAGACGGACGCGGTTTCACGAACACTCGACGCCTCGAATCGTCATTTCGTTGCGTTCGTTGCGTCACGCGCACAGATTGCCCGATCCGGCGGTTGAAGTTGACCCGCTTCGATGGACACTTGATTCTGGCGTGAGGCCAGAGGAAGGAGTCCCGAATGGGTCGCCCGTCGAGATATCCGGAGGAGTTCCGCCGGGAGGCGGTGCAGTTGGCGTTGTCGAGTGATGAATCTCGAGCGGCGGTTGCTCGTCGGTTGGGTGTGAACGAGACGTCACTGCGGAACTGGGTCGCCGCTCATCTGGCCGAAGAAGCGCGTCAGTCGGATCCGCTCGCGGTCACGGCATCGGAGTTTGAGGAGCTGCGGCGGTTGCGACGCGAGGTTGCCGAGCTCCGCACCGAGCGCGACATCCTTCGCAAGGCAGCCGCGTATTTCGCCCAGGAGACGATCCGGTCTGCCGCTTCCGGTTCGTCGCCGAGTTCCGAAACGTCTATGGCGTCAAGCGGCTCTGTCGAGTCTTGGGAGTCTCGCGATCGGGGTTCTAGGCCTGGGCGGCACGACCGCCGTCACCGCGATCGGTGATCGATGCTGAACTCGTCAGCCTCATCACCGA
>PLBO01000101.1 GCA_003134555.1 Actinomycetota bacterium | reverse complement strand
CACCGTTCCGCGGCTCGACGGGAAGCCTCACGTTGAACAAGCCCGTGAACGGGCTCGTCGCCTACGGAAACGGCTACCTGATGGTCGCTTCCGACGGTGGCGTGTTCAATTTCTCGAACAAAGCGTTCGTCGGCAGCCTCGGCGACCACCCACCGGCGGCGCCCATCGTCGGCATCGCGGCGTTCGCGACGTCGTGATGAGCAGTGCCGTCTAGATTCTTCGTGTGAACGCAACGGACGTCGTGCGGACAGCACTGCTCGATTCGACGCAGGTGGACGCACTCCGAGCCGGAGCGGACGAGGTCGAGGCGTGGCCCACCGGTTCGCACGTGTGGGGTCACTACGCCGAACACACGCCGGACGGGCCGAGGATCTGTCGCACCGAGAACGTGTCGGCGTGTCACCCCGGCATCGCTGCGCTCGTCGCCGGCACGTTGGCCGACTGCGCGGCCGAGGCCCTCGGCGAGCCGGTCGTCGCGTTCAAGGACAAGCTGAACTACAAACAACCTGGAGGAGCGGGCTTCAGCCCCCATCAGGACAAGGTGGCGTATCCCGGGGTGGACCGCGTGATGTCGATCCTCGTCGCGATCGACGATTGTCGCGTCGAGTCGGGATGTCTCTGGCTATCGGGCGACGCGCGCGACGTCCTGCCGGTCGACGACCGCGGCGTGGTCCGCGCCGACGTCACCGCCGCACTCGCCTGGTTTCCGGTCGAGCTCGCTTCCGGTGACGCGGTCTGGATCGACGGACTGGCACCCCACTACAGCGAGAGGAACCGGGGCGACGTTGCCCGGCGCGTCCTCGTCGCCAGCTACGCGCCGGCCGGCGAGCGATACTCCCGTGCGCATTACTACGCGCAGCGCGCCGATCGCATGCGTCAGGAGACCGAGCGCGACGGGCGATTCCGGATCAGCACCCTCGCCGATTTCGACGGCGCCGAGGTCGCAACCGACGCGCCGACCGGCCACTGCACCCACGCGTAACCGACTTCACGCCTCACGGATTCGTGATGGGGTCGGGCGCGGAAACGACGACGTCGCGCAGTTGTGCGTCCAGAACCGCGCGGAGATCGTCGACCGGGAGCGCCTTCGCCCAGAGATATCCCTGAGCCCGTGGACATCCGAGCTCGACGAGGAGGCGGGCCTGCTCGGGCGTCTCGACACCTTCGGCCACCACGTCGAGGCCGAGGTCTTGGGCAAGTGCGATCACCCGTTGGACGATGGCCGCGTCGCGCGAG
Source organism: Actinomycetota bacterium (assembly GCA_003134555.1). GTDB lineage: Bacteria > Actinomycetota > Acidimicrobiia > IMCC26256 > PALSA-610 > PALSA-610. Next base: position 6,856 of record PLBO01000101.1, on the reverse strand, counting down.
TCGCGCGTGAAGTCGGAGATGAAGGTCCGGTCGATCTTCACGCGGTCGATCGTGAGCGAGCGCAGCAACGTGAGCGACGAATGTCCGGTCCCGAAATCGTCGAGCGCGACCTTGACGCCGAGGGCCCGGACCGCCGCGATCTCGCGTTCCGCCGCGGCCATGTCGGGAAGCACCCCGGTCTCGGTGATCTCGAGGCCGATCTGGTTCGGGTCGCATCCCGTACGTTCGAAGAGACGCGCGAGTTGCTCCGCCGGCTTCCCCCGCGTCAAGCGGCTCGCCGACACATTGCACCAGATCCGAAAGTTGTTATCGAGGCCGGCGGCCGCGAGCTCCGCTCGGGTCGTGACCGCGCTCCGCACGATCGCGTCGTCGAGCTCGAGCACGAGCCCGGTCTCCTCCGCAAGGGGAACGAACTTCCCCGCATCGAGGATCCCGCGCTCGGGATGATCCCAACGCGCGAGCGCCTCGGCCCCGACGAAGAGACCCGTCCGGAGATCGACCTCGGGCTGGTACCACGCGACAATCCGGCCCCCGGCAATTGCCTCGCGCAGCGAGTGCTCGTCGTCCAGCCGCGACTCGATCGCGGTCCGAAGCTTGACGTCGAACACCTCGATGTGGTTCCGGCCGGTTTGCTTTGCCCGGTACTGCGCCGCGTCCGCGAACGACAGCAGCGACTCGGCGTCGTCCGTCGTGTCGCGATTCGTCGCCACTCCGATGCTCGCGGAGACGTTGATCGGGCGGCCGGAGATCATGAACGGATCGACGAACGACTGGGAGACGCGCTGGGCGATGACGGCAGCTTCCGCGTTGCTGTGGAGTTTGTCGAGCAACATGGTGAATTCGTCTCCGCCGAGCCGGGCGAGAACATCGGTGCTCCGCAACAGTCGTTGCACCCGCTGCGCGACCTGGATGAGGAGCATGTCACCGGCGCCGTGCCCGAGAGAGTCGTTGACCACCTTGAGCCGGTCGATGTCGAAGTACAGGACGCCCACGATCGTGCCCTGCTCGCGCGCTTCCGACACCGCGCGCTGCAACGTGTCTACGAACGCGGCCCGGTTGGCGAGGCCGGTCAATTCGTCATGCATTGCCCGCCGGGTGAGCTGCGCGTTCGCATCGAGGAGTCGGGCGTTGGCCTCGTCGTTGTGCTCGCGGAGTTGCAGCTCGCTGACCACCACGCCGTGAACTTCGTGATGTTGGGAAGCCATGACGATGAAGTAGATGGGCACCGCGAACCCGAGCAGCTGCGTGACGCGGTCTGCCGACGTCGTGAACACGATGGCGACCGGCACGAGCAACGGAATCTGCGACACGTAGAAGTAGAGGCGACGCGCCGCGGTCCCTACGACGTACGTCGCCGAGATACCGCACACGAAGAGCATGTACACCGCTCGCAAGTCGACGTTTTGCGCACTCGGCAACGCGAACACCGCCGGCGATCCCCAGGCGCTGGCAACCAAAACTGTGCAGATCAGGCCTACCGCGTAGCTCTTCACCTCCTCGCCCCGCCGTCGTCGCCGCAGGTACAAAGTGGTGCACACCATGGTCACGATGTCGGCAATCGATACGAAGACGACGAGAGCGATCCGCCGTGAAGCCGGCACCGAGCTCCCGAAGATCAGCGCGAGCAACGACGACGCGGGGATCCCGAAGAGCGAGCTGCGCCAGAGCGCGCGCATGACCTGATCCAGGCACGCCGCGCGCGCGGCTTCGCTCAGCGGAGTGCGACTCACGCGCGCGGTATCGGGTCTCCGGGCCCGCCCCTTGATGGCCCCGTCACGCCGCGTGACGACCACCGACCTCCGCGCCTCGTCGGGTGTCCGACATGATGCCGATCGCGGCTTTCGGCCGCCGCGTCACCCTTCGCCGAGCGGTTCCACCCGAACCCATTGGTCGAACCAGTCCGATTCGAGCAACGCGAGATGCAGCTCGAGCGCATCGACGGCTTGGAGCGGCGATCCCGTGCGCCGGGCGCTCGGCTTGGGGAGCGTCCAGTGCTCGACCGTGAGCCCGGCCGCGACCGCCGGGCGCGCGAGCGATGCCGGTGTCGTACCGACGAAGGTGGTATCGCATCTGGAACAACGCGCGCGGTAGGACCAGCTCTGGTCGTCGACGCAATTGCGCACGACGACGAGACCGGCCAGCACTCGCACGACGCCGCACGCCGGACACGTCACCCGGACCCAGTGGGAAGGGTTCTCGGTCGCGGTACTCGAGACTCCTGTCGGCCGGTTGCTCCCGCACGGCCGGGAACGTCTCGGCCCACGTGCATGCCCGGTCGTCATGTGAATGCCTCCTGCCCGAATGGTCAGCCCGCGATGGCGGGCGCCACACCGAAGCATGTCCTCTCGGCGTGGCCTGGCCGTGACGCCCTCGTCACACGAAGCGTGACCCCGCCGTCACGGTGTTCGAACGCAACGCGCGGTCACTCGAGCGCAATTCGGTACGGCGTTTCCGCCCGCAATTGCGGGAATCAGCGGATTCGTTCCGCGGGCCTCTCGTCGTAATTTCGACTTCGCGTCTCGCCGAGACCCCGCGACTCGCTCACCTATCGGTTCGGTACCGCAGGGAGCAGCGACGTATGGGGCGATCGACGCGCAGGGGTCTCACGACCGGGCCGCCGGCAGAAGGTCTCGACCACGCGTTGCTCGCGAGCCTGCGAGACATCGTCCTCGTACGCAATGCCGACGGCTACTTGACGTACTGCAGCCCGTCGGTGGCCGACGCGCTCGGCTATCAACCCGCCGAGCTCGAGGGCACCCGGGAACGAGACCTGATCCACGCGAGCGACGTCGAGGCACGCGACGACCTCGTGGCGGGTTCGCCGCCCGGAGGCGCGCCGCTTCCGCCGATCGAGATCCGGATGCACGACCGCGGAGGTGTCTGGCACTGGTTCGAGACCATAGAGATCAACCGCCTGGACGATCCCGACGTCAACGGCATCGTCACCAACGCGCGCGACGTCACCGCCCGGAAGGCGGAAAGCGCCGAGTTACTCGAGCGCAGCCTGCGGGATCCACTGACTGGCATCCCGAACCGGCTCGCCCTGATGGAACGGTTGGAGGTCGCGTTGTCGCGCGCGGAGCGATCGCGTGACCTCGTAGCCGTGCTTTTCTGCGACCTCGACGATTTCAAGATCGTGAACGACGGATACGGTCACGAGTTCGCAGACCGGGTGCTCGTGGAAGTCGCGCGACGCTTGGAACGACTGCAGCGGAAGTCCGACACGGTGGCGCGCATCGGCGGCGACGAGTTCGTCGTGGTGTGCGACGGCCTGCACGACATCGAAGAGACGACCGCGATCGCGTCGCGCATCCACGCCGCGATCGAGGAACCGATCGTGATCGACGGCCGCGAGTGCCTGATCACCTCGAGCATCGGGATCGCGACCGTCGACGGCACATCCGTCGAGCACGCCGATCCGACCGCGTTGCTGCGCAACGCCGACGCCGCGATGTACCGGGCCAAGCGCCGGGGACGGGCCCGCTGGCATCGCTTCGACGACGCACTGGTCGAAGAGGCCTCTCGGCGGTTCGAGCTCGAAGCCGATCTGGTGCCTGCACTCGAACGCGGCGAATTCGTCCTCCACTACGAGCCGATCCACGAGCTCGCCCGCCACACCATCGTGGGCGTCGAGGCGTTCCTGCGGTGGGAACACCCGTCTCGCGGATTCCTGGCGTCCGAGCAATTCCTCGAGATCGCCGAGCAGAACGGGATGATCGTCTCCATCGGCGCCTGGGCGATGCGGGCCGCCTGCATCCAAGCCCGCCGCTGGCGGGACGCCGGCTGGCCGGGTTGGATGTCGGTGAACCTCTCGGCGCGTGAGCTCGCCGAACCCGGGCTCGCCGACAGCGTCGCCGGGATACTCGACGAGACGGGTGTCGCGCCCGACCGGCTCTGGCTCGAGCTGACCGAGAGCGTATTGATGCGCGCCACTTGTTCGGCGACGACCGAGCTCACGGCCATACAAGACCTCGGGGTGCACATCGGCGTCGACGACTTCGGGAGCGCCCATACGCCGCTGCCGAGACTCCAGCAGTTGCCGACCGACTTCTTGAAGATCCACGGCGGGCTCGTCTCGAACCTGACGTCCGACGGCGAGATCTACCCTCCGGGTTGCGACATGGTCGCCGCGCTCGTCCAGGTCGGCACGACGCTCGGAATGTCCGTGATCGCGGAAGGCATCCAAACCGAGGTCGAGACCGAGATCCTCCTCGAGTGCGGCTGCCAATTCGGTCAGGGCGAATTACTCGCGCGGTCGAGCGCGACACCCAACCGAGTTCCCGTCGCCGTCTCCGACTCGCCGATTCTGGACGCGAGAGCCCCACGACGGTCATGACGCAACAGGAGGCCGTATCCCTGGGGGCGGGACGAGTCGCGTTGCACACGGCGGTCCAGACTGCGCACCTGGGCATCGAGGTCGACCGCGAGGGCCGGATCCGGAGGTCGCGGCCGAGTGCGATCCAGGCGTTTGGTCCGGCGACCCTGGATGGTGTCCGGGAGTTCGCGAACGATCTCTTCGTCGCCGACGACGTGTTGTCGGCGGCGGCGCTCCTGCACCGAGCCGCTCGGGACGAAATCACCGCACCCGTGCTCCTGCGGATGCGTCAACCCGATGGAGCGGAGCTCGTCGTGCGCGTTTCGGCGCGCGCCTCGGGCGACGTGGTCGACGTCCGCATCCGTGAGTGCGACGCGACGGAGCGAAGCGCGTTCTACGCGGGTTCGGCGGGACGGACCCGGTTCGATCCCTTGACGGGATTGCCGAATCGGTTGCTGTGGCTCGAACTCGCGCGCGCGGCCCTCGAGTCGGGACCGCAGACGTTGGTGCTGATCGACGTCGACCGGTTCCGTCAGCTCGTGACTGCATTCGGAGCTCGTCTCGCGGATCGCGTCCTGGTCGAGGTGAGCGATCGGCTGGTCGCGTCGATCGGCGCATCCGGGATCGTCGGGCGGTCGGGCCGGCAGTTCGCTCTGCTCGTGCCGTTCGAAGCGGCTCCGGACACGATCCGTTCCTTGATCGCACGAATCCAAGCCGCGATCCGTGCGCCATTCGCTCCGAACGCCGACGTGATCGAGCTCAGCGCGTGTCTGGGGGTGGCGTGGTCGGGCGCCGACGCAGACGCCGAGGCGCTGTTCGCCGACGCGGAGGTCGCACTCGCGCAAGCGAAGTCGCTCGGACCGGCGCGCGACGCGATCTTCGACCCCGCCTTCCGGCGTCGAGCAGTGCGGCGCGTCGAGATGCAGAACGAGCTTTCACGCGCCATCTCCGACGAGGAGCTGCGGCTCGACTTCCAGCCGATCGTCGAGCTCGAAACCCACGCGATCGTCGGGTACGAAGCGCTCGTGCGCTGGCAGCACCCCGACCGAGGTGTGCTCGCTCCCCGCGACTTCCTCGGGATCGCACAAGACTGCGGCGCCGGAGCCGCGATTGACAATTGGGTCCTGGTCGAGGCTTGCCGGCAAGGATCCCTCTGGGCGCAAGCGGGACAACCCGCCAACATCTGCGTCAACGTGGCGCCCGAACGATTCGCGGTCGCGGGTTTCGTCGACCGCGTCGAGCGCGCACTGTCGATGACGGGCCTCGATCCCGGCCGGCTCGTGATCGAGATCACCGAGTGGGGCATCCTGGTCGACGTCGACGCGGCGCGCGACACCCTCGCCGCCCTCAATCGTGTCGGAGTGCGGGTCGCCCTCGACGACTACGGCACCGGCTACTCGTCACTCGCCGATCTGGCCGCGCTGGCGGTGGACGAGCTCAAGATCGACACCAGCTTCGTCGCCGGACTCGGCTCCGACCGGGCCCGGACCGCCATCGTGCACGCCGTCGTCGGGCTCGGTCAGATGCTCGGCATCACGGTTGTCGCCGAAGGCATCGAGAACGCGGCCCAGGCCCTCGCGCTACGCGCCGTCGGATGCCAGTTCGGTCAGGGTTTCCACCTCGGTTCGCCCGGTCCGGGCCCACTCATTCTCGGAACACCGTGAGCGACCAGCTCGACGTCGCGTTCGTCCACAAGGCGGGCAAGGATCTGACGCTCTCGGTGCTCGGCAGCTTCCAGTTCCGCGCCGGCGACACCGCGCCGGCTCTGCCGAGCGGGTCCCAACGACTGCTCGCGCTGCTCGCACTCAGAGATCGATCGGTGACCCGGCTCATGATCGCGGGCACGTTGTGGCCCGACTCCACCGAGCAGCACGCGTCGGCGAGCCTGCGCTCGGCACTGACACGGCTCGGCGGCGAAGCCCGCGCCGCGGTCGACGTCGCCGACCTCGACATCAACCTCGCATCGGGTGTCGTCGTCGACATCCGCGAGTCGAAGCGATTCGCGCACCGCCTGCTCGAACCCGACGCTCCGCATCTGGGACCCGAGGCCACGGCGGCCGCCGTGGCCTCGTTGTCGGCTGATCTCCTGCCCGACTGGTACGAGGACTGGGTGCTGATCGAGACGGCCGAGTGGCGCCAGCTCCGTCTGCATGCGCTCGAGGCGATGGCCGACAACCTCGCCGCCGAAGGTCGCTGGGCCGAGGCGATCGCCGCCGCGCAGGCCGCGATCAGAGGCGAGCCGCTTCGGGAGACCTCCCACGCGGCGTTGATCCGCGTGTTCCTCGCCGAAGGAAACCAGACCGAGGCGCTCGGTCAGTTCGAGCGCTACAAAACGATGCTCAACGCCGAGCTCAGCCTCGAGCCCACGACGCACATCTCCGACCTCGTCACGAGCCTCGGACGGCGCAGCACCGACCACGGCAAGTAACCGTCGGATCAGTGCTGCCAGACGCGGATGTAGTCGATGACCTTTTCGGCGTGCGTGGTGGAGCTCGCGGCGACGGGCGCCCGGCTCGAGGCGTTGACGGTCATGTAGTCGAC
>PLBO01000137.1 GCA_003134555.1 Actinomycetota bacterium | reverse complement strand
TCCGGCCACCCTCACCGCCGCCCCGCGCCAATGCAACAGTGCCGCCGCTGGCGCAGTTACTCCGAGATTGCGACCGCGTGGACCGGCGCGAGGCCCGATCGCGCGAGGGTGAACGAGCGCCCGCCGTCGCGACTCAGGAGCAGCTCGCCTGCGGTCGTTCCGGCGACGATGAGGTCTCCGCTTGCTGCGAGGCAATGTCGTTCGACGGCCCCGGCGAAATCGTCGAACACCTTCTCCCAGAGGAGTGAGGTCGCCCGAGTTGGTGCGCGGAAGATGGCCGCTTCGGGACCGCCCGCTTCCCATAGTGGTGGCGGTCCGGATGCGGCGCCCACGAGGAGCGCATCGCCGGTCAGCGCGAGTCCGAGGGTGTATCCCCGGTCGATGCCGTCACTCGCCCACGTCCAGTGTCTTCCTTCGTCGCGGCTGAGGAAACAGCCCATGCCGGTTGTTGCGTACAAGGACTCATCGGTGGCGATGACGACGTGTACGTCGTCGTAGAGCCCGTCGTTTCGTGCTTCCCACGTCGCACCACGGTCGTGACTGATTGCGATCCCGCCGACTTCGACGCCGACGATCAACCGGTCGCCGTCCACCACGATGGTCGACAGGTCGGCGGGTCCCCAGGGCGAGTGCCAGTCGTCGTGGCCGTCGACCGTGGTGAGACTGCTGAGCTCGCGAAGGGTTCCGTGGCCGAGATACCAGAGCGCGGCTGGTTCCACGCCGGCGTATACCTCGTGATCTTCAGCGAGCGCGACTGTCCAGACGTTCGCCTCTTGCAGACCGAGATTCCGCCAGAGGCCGTGCACCTGGAGCCACACTCCCCCACCCGACACGCCGGCTGCGACGACATCGCCGCGCGCGTCGACGGCGACGACTTCTCGGCCATCGAGTTCGATCCCACGCGTTACACCCGCGTCGTCGACCTGCAACAGCCCGACGCTCGTCGCGAGGTGCACAACCGTCACGGCGACCTCCTGCGCACCTCTACAGGTCGGTGCGCGCTCCTTCGCCAAGAACGACGGGGAGGGCGCGATCGCCGCACGATGAATGCTGTCAGTATCACCGCCGCGAGGAGCACCAAACAAAGGACGACTTCGCGGCGACGACGAAGGAACGTCTCGCGGCTCTCCTCGTAGAACGATTTCGGCACTGACAACGCGAAGCCCGCCCCGGCCGCGGCCAGCATTCCGTGGCCGGGCGTGACGCGCAGCTCACCCGACGAAACCGCGGCGATGGGCGACCGCTGCCCACTGCACAGCTTGGCCATGTCGAGCCACTCGCCCGCCAGCACCGGGGCGCCGGGCACCGCGCCGTCTCCGATGAGGATCTCGCCCGGTCGGAACGACAACGTAACGGCGATGTCGCGGTCCGAGGCGAGCAGCACGACGACGCCGCGCGTGAGTCGTGCGACGAGGGATCGGCTGCGGAAGTCGCGCAGGTTGTCCTGGAGCAGGCTCGCAAGCATGCATGCCAGACCGGACGCGTCGTCGCCGGCCTCGAGTCTGACGCTCGGGCCGGCGCGCGACCCTCCGTCGACAGTCGCCGCGACGACGGTCACACGTGCCGCCACCATGCGTCGATGCCGAGGTCGTCCGCGATGACTTGCAGCGCGTTGTACGCGGGCCCGAACGTGATGAAGCCGTGTGGATGCTGCGTCGATCCGGCCATGTAGAGCGCCTCGACGGGGGTGCGGTATTGGCCGAGCTCGGGCAGCGGTCGTTGGTCGAGCATGTTCGCGAGGCTGACCTCTCCCATCATCCAGTCGCCCCGCACCATGTTGGGGAGCTTCTGCGCGATCTCGAGCGGCGTGTAGGGAACCCAGTCGAGGATGACGTCGTCGGTGAGGTTCGGTGCGAAGGTGCGCCAGGCCTCGATGCAACGGTGGCCGTACCAACGCCCGACGCTTTCCCACTCGCCCTCGCCGCCGCCGGCGATCGCGAACGGTGCGAACTGGCGGAGCAGCCCCGTGGCGCATCCGGGCGGCGCGTCGGTCGGGTCGTAGAGCGAGTTGACCGCGGCGTTCGGCTTCGGGTCGGGGAGCCGCCCCGCGCGTACCGCGGCGAAGTCGGCGTTCAGCTCCTCGAGCGATCCGTATCCCAAGTTCACGACCCACGCGCGGTTCACGTCGGGATCGAAGTCGGCGGCTGAGTACTCCGGCAACGCGGTCATCGCGAGGTGCACCGAGAACAGGGTCCAATCCTTGTGCTTGACGTCGGTCTTGATCCGCCCGCGCAATTCTTCGGGTACGGCCGTCGGTTCGAGAAACTCGAGAAAGGTCTGTTCGACCGAAACGGTCGACGCGACGAGCTTGCGCGCCGCGACCTCGGTGCCGTCGGCCAATCGCACACCGACTGCGCGGCCCCCGTCGACGAGGATCGCCTGTACGTCGGCGTCGCTGATCATCACGCCGCCGTGTTGTGCGAGATCGCGCCAGAGCGCGTGGGCGAGACGATGCGAGCCACCGATACACAGGTGCCAGTTGTCGATCTTGCCGACGAGCAGCGGGAAGCCGATCGCGAGTCCCGGTACGTCGTTCGTATATGCGCACACCGCGCCGTGGAATGCCAGGTGTGCCTTCACCTTGGGGTGGGTGAAGTGCTGGTCGAGGAACTGGTTGATGGTCTCTCGCCGCAGCTTCACGGAGAGGAACTCGGACCGGTCTTCGACGCCGAAGGTCGCCAGTGCTCTGGTGAGCTCTTTGACCGACATCGGCGGCTGGTACATCAACGTGCCGAGGAGGAGGTCGACGTAGCCGTGTGCCTCGACGTAGAGACGGCGAAACGTCTCGGCGTCTTGCTCGGAGAACCGCGCGATCGACGCGCACGTCTTGTCGAGGTCCGTGTGAATCGTGAGCGCGGTGCCGTCGTCGTAGATGGACGCCATCTGCACCTCGGGCCGTACGTACTCGACGCCGTGACCGCGCACGTCGAGATCGTTTACCGGCGGCGCGAGGTCGACGAACGTGTGATAGTTGGCGTGCACGTTGTGCAGGAATCCCGACAGCGTGAGCTCCTCGGTGCACAGGCCGCCGCCTTCCTCGTGACGACGCTCGAGAACAAGAACCTCGAGTCCGCTGCGCGCGAGGTAAGCGCCGAGGGTAAGGCCGTTGTGGCCGGCTCCGATGATGACGGCGTCGTAGGAGTCACGCACGGACGGCCTCCTCGCGATCCGCTGCGTAGGGCGGCCGTCCGAGCGGCCACGAGGTCTGCACGCCGTTCGCGTACGCCTCGAGCAGCACCTTGACGTGCTCGGCTTGGCGCATGAGGAAGCGCATGTCGCCACGCACCTTGACCGTACCGTGAAGCGCCGCGTCGATGGGGTCCTGCAGGCCCGCCGCGATTCCGTCGAACGCGGTCGCCGGGCCCCGGAATCGGTAGTCGAGCTTCACGGCAGGGTCGTCGCCTTCGACCTCGCGGTACCACGCACAGTGCCCGTCCTCGATGCTGACGAGAAAGTGGCGCTCCGATCCTTCCGCGACGTACGGAGAGGCCCCGTCGCCGTAGATCTCGATCTTGATCTGCAGTGCACCCGCGGGAAGGTTCTTCATGGTCGCGACGCGAGCGTTCATCGCGTCACGAACCTCCTCGTACCACTCGGGGGTGTATATATCCGCCATCGCAAGCCCCTCTCAGTAGCCCCGTTCCGCGACCACCGGGCTCGGTAATCCCAGATCCTCGGCGATGGCCTTGTACGCGTTGTATCCGCACGCCGCGTGGACGCCGCCGCCCGGGTACGCCGACGGACCGCAGAGATACAGGCCGCCGATCTCCGTGCGGTAGTTCGAGGCCTCCGGGAACGGGCGGTTCGCGCCGAGTTGATCGGGCGCGAACTCGCCGTTCGAGAAGTCGCCTTCGCGCATCAGGTTCTTCCGCTCCATTTGGTCCGGCGTATAGAGCTTGTGGGCGATGACGTTGTCGCGGTTCATGTTCGGCGCGGACTCGTGCCACACGTCGAGGAAACTCTCGTTGAACGTTTCCCGCACCTCGGTCCACTCCTCGGTGGTGAGCGCGCTCGCAACGGGGAGGAAGTACCAGCCCGTCGCCGCGTGTCGACCGGGCGGTGCCTGTGCCGGGTCCCAGAGGCTGTTGACCCAGGTGCCGGCGGCGGGCTTGGGAAGGCGTCCCATGTACGCGTCGCGGATGTACCGGACGGTGTCGTCTGGTCCGTCGAAGCCGACCATCGTGTAGAAGCAGCGGTCGATCTCTTCGTTCCACTGCGCCGACTTGTAGTGCGGCTCCTCGTAGAGGCAGAAGCACGGGGTTCCGAGAACGTGACTGGGGCCGTACCGATAGGCCCGTGCCCGCTTCACCCAGAGTGGACTGAGGTTGTCCTCGCCCACCATGTCGAGCAGCGTCTGGCGCAAGTCGGCGTTCGACGCGACGACCTTCGTTGCACGGATGTCACCCGCGCGGGTCTTGACGCCGACGGCTCGGCCGCCCTCCACGATGACCTGCTCGACCATGACGTTTTCGAGCAGGTCGACCCCCTCGCGGTAGCAGGCCTGTGTCATCGCCTTCGCGAGGGTGTGTGTTCCGCCGCGCGCGAGCTTCCAGTTGCCGAGCGTCCACATCACGAAGAGCAAGAAGCCGGCACCCAGTCCTTGCCCGTCGATCGGGTATCCCCACTCGACACACGAGCGGTAGAGCAGCGCGCGCAGCTCGGGAGTCTCGAAGAACTCGTCGATCACGTGTTTCGGCGACTTCATCAAGAATTGTGCGCCGACCCCGAGGTCACCGAACGCGGCTTCGATCATCGCCCCCTGGTCGTCCAGGCCGGCGGGCTGCGGAATGTTGTAGAGCCCGACGGCGAACAACTGCTCCAACGCGACCGCGCGCTGTTTCAGTTCGACGTACGTGTCGGCGTCGGCCTTGGAGTAGCGGGCAATGCTCGCGTGGGTGCGATCGAGGAGATCGGGCCGGTGCAAGATCACCGGCGGACGTCCGTCCGCGAACGCGATCCCGGCCTGCGCCTCGGGCATGACCGTGCGCAGCCCGAGGTCTTCGAGTGCGAAGTCCTGGATCATTGGCATGATGTCGAAGAACTCCATGTACTGCGCGTGCATGTTGTGCCGATATCCGGGGAGCACCGGCTCCTCGGTGTTGATGCCACCGCCTTCTTCGTGCCGGCGCTCGATCACTACGGTCGAGAGGCCCGCGCGCTGCAAGTACGCAGCGAGACACAAGCCGTTGTGACCGGCGCCGATCACGATCGCGTCGTATGTGCGCGTCAACGTCGACCTCCTTCTGTGATCACATCGGTCGCAGACGGTCGTTCTCCGTTCGCCCCACCGCGGCGGCGCGGCGCGCCGAAGTCCGGCGTCTTGGCGCCCGACTTCGACCGCGCTTCGGCAGAGCGCGATGCGGCGACCGGAGTTGGCCGGGGCGCGGCGATTGAGGTTGGTCTCGCCGCGACAGACAGAGGTCCCGCGCCGGAATCGGACACGACGGCCCGCGGCGATACGGCCGGTGTTCGCGCACGCGTCGCGACCGGCGGAGCCTCGGGAGCGGGCGCCTTCGATGCGCGGTGAAACACCCAGCGGACAGCCATCGCGAGGGTGTGTCGATGCAATCCGAGCCGCAACATGCCCGGAATGTCATCGCCGTTGATACGGATCGTGAAGTCCCAGTTGACCGGCTCACGGATCGTGCCCGAGACGACGACTTCATCGCCATCGCGCGCGATCTCGTAGTCACGAAAATCCATCACGAGCTCTTTGCGACCGAGGCCGCGCGACCGCAACTTCACGACAGGTACGTCTCTCGATAGCGCTGCACGTAGCGCGGCGGCGTCCACCACTTCCGCGCGCCGAGATCGTCGGCCACGGAGTTGGCCGCGATGTAGCCGGGCCCGCCGATGACGAGACCACCTGGGTACGACGACGCGCCGCAGAGATACAGCCCCTCGACCGGCGTGCGTCCGGCGACACACGTGTCGTGTGGCCGGAAGACCCCCATTTGCAGCGCGTTGTACGCGCCGTGCTTGATCGAGCCGCGCACCATGTTGGGCAGGCGGGTCTCGATGTCGAGCGGGCTCTCGGCGGTCGACAACACGATGTTGTCGGGCGTCAAGTTGGGCGAGTACCTGCGCCATCGTGCGAGCAGGCACTCGGCAAGCTCGTCGTGACGGGCCTTCCACCCGCCCTCCACGTCTCCCGGGACATGCACCTGCAGGAAACTCACGTGATGGCCCGGGATCCTGACGAGCGTCGGGTCGTAGCGGGTCTCGACCGTCGCGTGTCCACCCACGCAATCGAGATCGAGGCGGCCGGCGAGCACGTTGTCCCAGTGACGGAGCAACTGCTCGGTCGAGTCGAACCCGGTGACGACCATGAACGCGTCGTTCACCCAGGGGTCGTCGGTCTCGTACCGCGGGGCGTCTTTGGTCGCGACTGCCAGCGTGAAGAACGACCAGTCGTCCCACTCCCACTCGTCGGAGACCCGCCGCAGTTCGGGGGGCACGTGCTCTGCCGGCAACAACTCGCCGAACGTGAGCGGCGGCGGCAGACTCGACAACACCGCCTTGGCTTCGATCACACGGCCGTCGAACACCTCGAGGCCCGTGACCCGGCCGTCCTCGACGATGAACGACGTGACCTCCGCGTTGTCGAGCACAACCCCGCCGTTGCGCAGGATCTCGCGCGACAGCGTGCCCGCGAGCTTGTGCGATCCGCCGTAGCACAATGCCTTGTTGGCAGCGCGGTCGATGTACAGCGGGACGAGGAAGCCGAGGCCGCTCTCGTGTGGGTTGAGTCCCCACATGCAAGCGGCATACAGCAGCAGCATGCGGACCCTGTCGTCCTCGACGAGCTCATTGACGATCTCGAGCGGAGACATCTCCGTGAGCCGCAGCACCTCGCGCCCGGCGTCGGTGCGTTCGAACGCCTCGATCATGTCCATCGGCGGCATCGGCGGTAGATACGTGCCCGGCGCGATCACGTCGTCGACGAGCCGCCGCCACGAGCGCATGACCTTGCCGAAGCGATTGGCATCGCGCTGACTGAACTTTGCGATCGAGTCCTTCGTGTCTTCGACCTGATTGCACAACATCACACTCGTACCGTCGGTGAACACCGCGGCCGTCTGCGCGTTCGGCTTGACGAACGTGAGTCCGTGCGCGTCGAGATCAAAGTCCCGGAACAACGGCATGTAGTCGGTCATCATGTGGTACACGGCGTGCGGATTCGTGTAATAGCCGGGGAAGAGCGTCTCCTCGGTCGCGAGCCCACCGCCCACCTCGTGGCGCCGCTCCACGACGATCGTGCGCAACCCCGCCCGAGCGAGGTATGCGGCCGCGATGAGCCCGTTCGGCCCGCCGCCGACGATCGCTACGTCGAACTTCGAATGCTCGGGGAACTCGTCGAGGATGTGCTCGGTCGGTTCGATGCCGTATCCCTTGCGCACCATCACGCCACCTCCGCCTTCCGGCGGCCGTTCTCCGGCACATACCACTCCGATGGGTACCACCAACTCGCGGGCTCGACGACGCCGTCCTCGATCAGGATGTGCATGAGGTTGTAGGGCACTGCCATCAGACAGAGCCCACCCGGATGCATGCTCTGGCTGCACATGTACAGACCGTCGATCGGTGTGCGGTATCGCGCGAGTTCCGGCATCGGCCGCGTGCCGAACCATTGGTCGGCCGACTGCCGGGCCCCGTACCAGTTGCCGCCCGACATGCCCGCGTTGCGGAACTCCGAGTCGTACGGAGTGTTGACGAACACGTCGACGATATTGTCGGAGTGCATGTTGGGTGCCATGCGCTCGATGAGCGCGAGCGCCGCGTCGACGATCTCCTGCTTGTGTCGGTTGTAGCCCTCGGGCCCTTCGACGTCGTATTGCGGCGGCGGACATTCGAGGTAGATCGGCGAGAGGACGTGATAGCCGTCCGGTGTGCGCGTCGGGTCGTACTGGTCGTGCGAGCAGATCATCATCGTGAGGTGCTCGGGGGTGAGCGACGCGGGGACCTTCGTGTGCGAGTAGGCATCGCGCGTCTGCGCATAGAAGAAGTCCATCGAGTCTGCGGGACCAACCACACACGATGGGTAGACGTCCTCGGGGAAGGCGTCGTCACGCCCGTGGTACTTCGGAAGCTCGCGGCAAATCACCGACATCACGAAGAGGCTGCCGCCCTTGAGTGAAACGTCGGCGACCCGCTGTGCGAAGCCCGCGTCCATGTGCTGGCGGCCCACGAGATGCAAGAACGTCTGCTTCACGTCTGCACCGGAGATCACGGCCTTGCGTGCCCAGATCGTCTTCTCCGGGAACGACGCGTCGGCGGCGAGCCGGACACCGATCGCGCGCCCGTTGCGCACGATGATCTCCTCAACTGGCGAGTTCGTCAGGATTCGGGCACCGTGCGCGATCGCGCAGCGAATGATCGCGTGCGCGTACGTGTGCATACCCCCGCGCGGCGAGCCACCCGAGTAGCCGAAGAGCATCCCCCCACCGAGTGAAGGCAACATCATGCCGTCCCAGTTGGGGTGGGCACCGCAGTACCACGCACCCATTGCACTCAGCACTCGCGCGGGTTCCCAGGGCACGAACTCCTCGAGGAAATCGCAGTAGCTCATGTCGACGAGCCGCTCGGTCCAGAGCTCCGGAACGTGCTTGCGGAACACCTGCCACCACGGCAGGTCGGCCTCGTCGATCTCGTGCTGGCGTGGGTGCGGCGGCGTCCAGAACAGAGCCCGCAGCAGCTCGCGCATCGCAGGCTCGGTCAACGCGTCGACCAGCCCGCCTCCCCCGCCGTTTCCATCGGGGAAATAGCGGCGGGTGCTCTCTTCACCGATGTCGGGACGCCAGCGGCTCCCCATGTTTGCGGCGACGCCATCGAGCGTGACGACCCCCGACATCGACGGGTAATAGACCATCCGCATCCCGTACTTCCACAGCTCCAGCTGGTCGAAGCCGGGTGCCGCGCCACCGTAGAGGTAGGTCGCGTGCGGATCGATGCGAAACCCCGGTCGAGGCTCGGTGTTCTCCTGGCCACCACCACACTCCGGGCGCGCTTCGCACACCGCGACCGACAGCCCGGATTTCGCCAGATATGCCGCGATCGTGGAGCCGTTGTGGCCCCCACCCACCACCACGACGTCGAAGGTTTCCTCGGGCATGGCGCCCCCTCTCGTTCCTGGCCCCGCGCTGGTCCTCGCGATGATCTCCTTTGACCTTCGCGAAAGAGCGTCGACCCGAGCCGGCCGAGCTCGCCAGGGCACTAAGTCACAACACGCGCCGACGGCCGGATGGACGGCAACAGATCGAGCGTGACGGAGAGGCGGCCTCGTTCGCGTCGCGAGCATTCACTCGAAACACGAGCTGAGATGATCCGGCAGTCTCGCGTTCGCGCAAGACGGACACACCGCGTCCGTCGCGAAACGGCCGAGCGCTGGCAAACGCCGCCCACTCCTATCGAACTGTCCGACGCCTGGGGCGCTGTGGGAGACCGCCGGACCCCGCCGTTGCTCAGCGGCGCATCTCGTAGCCCGCGGCCTCGCGGTCCCACGTGCTGGCCGCGATGCCCTCGGCCCGCAACGGAGACTTCTGCACGCGATGCGTGCCGGTCTTGGGGAGCTCGTCGACGACGCGCAGGTAGCGGGGCACCATGAAGTACGCCATGCGGTCCTCACAATGGCGAAGCACCGACTCAGGGTCGAAGCGCGCGCCGGGCTGCAGCACGAGCGCGGCCATCACGTCGTCCTCTCCTAGCTCGCTCGGCACCCCGTACACGGCGCTTTCCAGCACGTCCGGGTGCTCGTTGAGCGTCCGCTCAACCTCGTACGACGAGATGTTCTCACCGCGCCGTCGCATCGAGTCAGTCTTGCGATCGACGAACCACAGATAGCCCTTGTCGTCGGCGTGCGCGAGATCACCAGACCGCATCCAGCCGCCGCGCGTCTTGTCGGCGGTTGCCGCCTCGTTCTTGTAGTACTGAGCGAGCGGCCCACCACCAACGGGTCGCGAAACGATCTCGCCGACCTCAAACGGGGCGCATGTGGTGTCGTCGCCGCGCGCCACTCGCATCTCGTTAATCGGCAACGGTCGCCCGATCGACCCGACCGGCGCATCGGGACCGGCCATAGTGAGCCCGCCTTCGACCGTGCCGTAGAACTCGACAATCTCGACGCCGAAGCGGGCCTCGAACGCCTCCCAGATCTCGGCCGGACATGCCGCAGACACAACGATCCGGCATGGGTTGTCGCGGTCGTCGTCGCGTGGCGGTTGCTTGTACAGGATCGGCAGCATCGCACCGAGCGCGTTGAACTCGGTCGCCCTGTACCGGCGGATGTCGTCCCAGAACCGCGACGCCGAAAAGCGCGGGGCGAGCGAGAGCCGAGTGCCGAGACCGAACGCGCCCCACACCGAGATGATCGCCGCGTTCGCATGGAACAGCGGCAGACACGTGTAGAGCACGTCGTCGGCCGTAATCCCCGCGAAGCTCAACAGTCCGGGACCCCCCATGATCTGCGCCTGAGGGATCACGACGCCCTTGGGCAAGCCCGTGGTGCCCGACGTGTACATCACGAGCATGAGGTCACCGGCTGCGATCACGGGATCGTCTGCATCCGTAGGGTCGGTCGTGACGAGCCGTTTCCACGCGACGTGGTCGCCCGCGTCGCCGCCGACGACGACGACGCGCCGCAACTTCGGGAGGCGTGCGCGCACGGCGCTGACTCGATCGAGCAGGTCGGCGTGCACGATCATCGTCTCGGAGTCGGAGTGGTCGACGATGTGAACGAGACCGTCGCCTCTCAGAGCCACATTCACCGGAACGATCGGCGCGCCCAGGCGCGCGGCGCCGAACCACGACCACAAGAACTCCGGGAGATTCGGCAACAGCAGCGCGACGTGATCGCCACGCCGCACGCCGAGATCTCGCAAGCCGTTGGCCACGCGCGCCGAGTTCTCCTCGGCTTCGGCATAGGTATAGGTATCGTCACCAAAGTTCAGGAACGGCTTGTGGCCGCGATCGCGGCGCGCACTCGTCAGCGCCGCGCCGACGGTGCCTTGGTTGAGTTCCATCGCGGCCCTTCCTTGTTCAGGCGACCAGCACGTGAACTGCCTGCGCGGCCGCGTCGTTGCCGAGGAACCCGCCGCCGTTCTGTGTGAGGCCGACACGAGCACCTTCGACCTGACGCGGTCCACACTCGCCGCGCAGCTGCCAAGTGATCTCGCAGATCTGCGCGAGTCCGGTTGCGCCGACGGGATGCCCCTTTGCGCTCAGGCCCCCTGAGGTGTTCACGGGCAGACGCCCACCGAGTTCGGTGATGCCCTCGTCGACGAGGCGGCCGCCCTCGCCGCGCGCGCAGAACCCGAGATCCTCGTACGCGAGGATCTCGGCGGGCGCGGTCGCGTCGTGCACCTCGGCGACGTCGATGTCCTCAGGGCCGAGGCCAGCGACCTCGTAGGCCCGGCGGGCCGCGCGAGTCTCGGACATCTCGTCGGTCGAGTCGGGCAGGTTCCCCGACACGACCACCGAGGCTGCGACCTTGGGCCCGCGAATGCCGCGAGTGCGCGCGTACTTCTGCGATACCACGACTGCGGCCGCGGCGCCGTCGCCAATCGGCGAGCACATCAGCAAGGTCAACGGGTAGGCGATCTCGCGCGACGCGAGCACTTCATCGAGGTCGACGACCTCGCGGTACTGCGCACGCGGGTTGAGCGCGCCGTTCGCATGATTCTTCACCGCGACCTTGGCCATCTGCTCGCGAGTCGTGCCGTAGCGCTCCATGTGCGCGCGCACGATCGCGGCGTACACCTCCATGAACATCGAGGACTTGCCCTCGCCGCCAGGTTCTCGTCGTGTCCCGACATCGGCCTTCGGCGCGCGCAGCGCCTCTTTAACCTGTGCGAGCAACTCGACGTCGACCGCGGCGCCGAACGCTGCGAACGACACCGCCTTGTCGGGATGGGTCAGCTTCTCGACGCCCAGCGCGAGCGCGACGTCGACCTGGCCTGCCGCGACCTGCTGCCACGCGAGATGGAACGCCGACGAAGCCGAGGCGCACGCGTTCTCCACGTTGAAGATCGGCACGCCACCGATCCCGCACTCGCGCAGCACCACCTGACCGCGGATGCATTCCTGGCCGGTGATCAGACCCGCAACCGCGTTGCCCACCACCGCGAGCTGTACATCGCGCGGCTCGAGTCCGACGTCGGCCAGCGCCTCGAGCACAGCCTCGGTCGAAAGGCTCTTGAGCCCCCGCTCGGGAAACTTGCCGAAGTGGGTCATCCCAACGCCGGCGACAACGACCGCGTCACTGCTCATGACGGCCTCCTCGTACGCGCCGCCAGAACCGTTTCGGAACATCCGACCCAGAACAAGCCGTACGACGCGCTCTCTGTTCGACCTGATTGCGAGCGTACGGATTCCGGTACCCGACGATCTAGGGCCCGATGGCTCTCACCGAGCCGATGTCGCGCAACCGGGGACGGATCTGCGAGCGCAGATGGCCACGCGACCACGAGCTCGCCCGTTGATGGAGAGCTGCTCTGGGCCGTTGGACCTTACGTAGCGGGCCACAGGACCCATCCCCTCGGCCGTCAATCGGAATAGGTTCGCGTGTTGTTACGCAAGTCCGAGAGGAGGCGCTGTGGCACTCGTCAGCCTCGACACGGGCTTGTCGGAGACCGATGTCGCGCTGCGCGAGACGGTGCATCGGTTCGCCGCTGAAGTGATGCGCCCAATCGGACGGGAACTCGACCGGATGGCCGACCCGACCGATGTGATTGCCGGAGGCTCACCGTTGTGGGACGCACTCGACAAATACCGCCAGCTCGGACTCGACGAGACAGCCGAGCCCGATCCCGAAGCCGATCCCGCCCATCAGGCACTCGTCTCGTCGATCGTGAGCGAAGAGCTCGGTTGGGGTGACGCCGGCCTCGCCATCAGCTTCGGGGTTTCGAACTTCCACACGATCTTCGCCCGGACGTCGGGCGACAAGGAGCTGATCGACCGCTTCTGCAACCCGGCGCGCCCCGAGATCGGGTGCTGGGCCGTCACCGAACCCGACCACGGCAGCGACTCGCTCACCTTCACAGAACGTCACTTCCGCGAACCGGCGTTGCACGCGAACTGCATCGCCCGCCGCGACGGTGACGACTTCGTGATCACCGGGCAGAAATCGGCGTGGGTGTCGAACGGCTCGATCGCGACGGTGGCCACGCTCTTCTGCACCATCGACGACGACAAGGGTTTTGTGAACGGCGGAGTTGCGCTCGTGCCGCTCGATCGGCCCGGAGTCTCGCGGGGCCGTCCGCTCGACAAGCTCGGCCAACGCGCACTGAACCAAGGCGAGATCATCTTCGACGGCGTGCGGATCCCTTCGTCCTACATGCTGATCGGACCCGAGCTGTACCCGCTCACGGTCGAGGCGGTACTCGCGCTCGCCAACGCGGCAATGGGGTCGGTGTTCGTCGGTTGCGGGCGCGCCGCTCTCGAGCTCGCGCTCGAGTACGCGCAGACCCGCGTCCAGGGCGGCGTGCCGATCGCCCAGCATCAGAGCGTGAAGAGCCGCCTCTTCCGCATGTTCTCGCACGTTGAGGCCGCGAGGTCGCTGGCTCGGAGAGTCGCGGCGTTCAACGGCGCCAATCCTGCACTCGTTCAGTACTCGATCGCGTCGAAGACCTTCTGCACGACGACGGCCTTCGAGGTCGCGAGCGATGCACTCCAGATCTTCGGAGGCAACGGCCTCACGCGCGAATATCCGATCGAGAAGATCCTGCGCGACGCACGCGCCTCGATGATCGAAGACGGCTGTAACGAGGTGCTGGGCATCGTCGGCGCCGCCAAGCTTTACGAGTGACGGAGGCGAGATGCAGTTGCGAGAGGTGCTCGGGCGTAGGCGTTCGATCCGATTTCTCGACCCCGACCGGCCGGTCGAGATCGACAAGATCCAGCGCATCCTGGAGGCCGCGCGTATCGCGTCGCACTGGGGCAACGTGCAGAGCCTGCGCGCAATCGTGGTGATGAAGGACAGCGCCCCGTCACAAGTGATTGATGCCCTCGAAGCTCCGATCGCCGGCTTCCAGATCCGCATCGCGCCGGTCGTGATCGTGTGGTACCTCGACACTGCCGCTGTCGACGCGCAAGCCGATCGACTCCGCGAGTTGCTCGCGGCGGGCGCGCTCGGCTTCGGCGAGGACAAACACCGCGCGCTCGAGGAGAACCTCATCCCGCTGTTCGCCTCGCTGATCGATACCCTCAAGGAACCCGGCCTCGGCGAGGTCGACTGCGGGCAGGGAATCGCGCAGGCCACGCTGATGGCCTTCGAGCAGGGCCTCGGCGCATGCTGTCTCGGCACGCCCTACGGCGACAAGATCTGCGCCAACCTCGGGCTTCCCGACACCGCCCGGGTCCTGTTGTTGCAGACCGTCGGCTACCCCGCCGAGGACTGGCAGGCGGGCGGGCAGCGACCGCGGCGCCCGTTCGAAGAACTGTTCTCACTCAATGTTTCCGGCAACCCATTCCCGCGCGCTCCCGAAGTCGTCGAGGAGCTTCGAAACGACGGCATGTTCACCGCTCCGGCGCCGTTACCCGGACGTGAGGAGGAGCTCGAGCACCTCAAGACACGGCTCGGCCTTGAGGGCCACGGGCTGTTCTGAGCCAGCTACCGCGAGCTACACGATGACCGACGCGCGGCGAGCGCCGCCGTGGATCATCATGGCGCGGTGAGCGCGCGTACCAGCTGACGCAGCCCCGCAGCCGTCGTCAGCGACGCGGGCGCGACCAGTACCTCGAGACCGACCGCCGCGACTGCGGGCGCTTCGGGCGTGTCGATCGGATCGAGCACGAAGACTCCTGCGATGTCGCGGTACCACGCCGCGATCGCGGCGGGCTCGTGCGCAACTCCCTTTGCCCGGAGAAGAGCACCACGCACACGCGCCCGGTCAATGTCGCGCGGCGCGGTCGGTGGACGCCGCGCGACGTGCGGGCTGATCACGATCGCCGGCCGGGGACGGCTCACGATCGCGTCAACGACGCCGGGAATCGCGAGAATCGGCGCGATCGAAGCAACCGGGCTCGATGGTGCGATCAATAGCACGTCGGCGTCGCGCATCGCGCCGAGCGCGACCGCGCTGGCTGCGGCGGATGCGGTACCGCGGTACTCGACCGAGCAGGGCTCGGGCCGCGCGCCGTCGCGCACTAGCCAGTCCTGCCACGCCACCGCACCCCGCTCGGTCATCACGAACGTTCGCACCGGAAAGTCGGTGACTGGCGCGAGCGTCGCGCGCACACCGAGCTCCTCGGCGACGCCGCGCACGGCCTCGCCGAGGGACAGACCACGACCCAGCAGTTTTGCGCGCGCCGCCTGATACTCGCGGTCACGCTCACCGATGTGGAACCACGGAAACTCGCCGTCCGCGGTGAACGTGTCATCGCGAACACCCCAGCCCCGGTCCTCGTCGAAGCAGCCCGCGAGCGCATAGAGCACGGCATCGGTGTCGGGACATACGAGCAGCCCGTCGACCTCGAGGTCGTCGCCCACGTTCGTAACGAAGCTCGTTCGGTCGTCGATACCCTCGGCGACCAGCGCACGCGCGAGGCGGGCACCGCCGAGACCACCCGAAAGGACGCAGACAGTCGGCCTACTCATTGAGCGACGGCCAAGAGAGGCTTTTCCAGGACACAATCCGAACACTCCCGCACAGTGGGTCGCTCCTTCGGTGGCTACGAGGCGCTAAGCGCCGTGGTCGTCGGGGATCTCGAGGGTCGTTGCGAGGCCGAATGCGTCTTCGATCCCCGAGGGCGCGCCTATCCCCGCGGCTGCCATCATCTCGGCCAGGGCGGCGGGGATCCCGTCGGCGATAGCCCACGGATCCTCGATCAGGTCGGGGTCGACATGGAGGCCGAAGTCGACACGGTCGCCGAACGTGTAGAGCGTGATGTTGAGGCCCATCTGGTCGAGTAGGACGCTGGCCGAGAAGATGCCGGTCAAGCGGGCCCCGCACATGTACATGGTCATCGGCGGTCCGGGGACGTTCGACACGATGGTGTTCATCATTCCTGGTATGTACCCGAGCACGTGTGCCTCATATGCGAGACGAAGGAGTGCTGCGACCACGAATGGTGGCGCGGTATCGGCGAGCGAGCCCACTGGATTCGCGCGTAACGCCTCGTGCACTCCTTTGGCGGTTCGGGTGTGGCGAACGATCGATCGCAGGCGCTCTTCGGGATCGGCGATGTTCGTGGCGAGCGGCACTGCGAGATACGACAGTTGGTTGTCGAGTGACGTATCGCCTTCGGCGCGAGTTGACACGGGGATGCCGGCGGTCAGCGATCGTTCTGGCAGCTCGTCGCGGTCGAGTAGGTAGATGCGGAGCGCTCCCGCGCACAGCGCGAGTGCGATGTCGTTGAGCTTGACGTCGAAGTGGCGGCGCAGCGCTTTCACGTCGGCGATGGAGATGCTGCTGAACGCCATCGATCGGCGCGGCCCGATGGGCGCGTTGAACGACGTCTTCGGGGCCGACAACATCGTGCGCATGTCGGGCGCCTGATTCCCTGAACGCAGATGCTGCGCGACTCCTACGCCGCGGCGCGCCAGACGCATGCCGTAGCGGACCGCGCGGAACGGAGCTGTCGCACTCGGGACCAGAGCATCGAGGAGCAGTCGCAAGTCGCTCGGCGGCGGCTCGGGCCGGGGCATCTCGGGGATGTCTATCGCTTCGGGTGACGGAGACATGTCCAAGAGCAGCGAAGCGAGCACACCACCCGCGCCGCCGTCGAGCAGGCAGTGGTGGAACTTCATCAGAATGCCGACACGACCGTTGACGAGTCCGTCGAAGTACCACAGCTCCCATAAGGGGTAGCGACGATCGAGCTGCCTGCTCATGATCGGCGACACGGCCGCGGCCGTCTCACGCGGCCCACCCGGCGCCACGACCGTGACGCGGTGGATGTGACGGCGCAGGTCGAACGTGAGATCGTCGATCCACACTGCCCGGTCGAGACCCAGCGGGACCTCCTTCAACTTCCAGGTCAGCTTCGGCACCAGCGGCAATCGCCTGGCGACGTTGCGACACAGCGCGTCGAACCCGAACCCAGGCACACCGCTCGGATCGACGATCGTCAAACCGCCGACGTGCTGGTGCCACGCCGGCGTTTCCGCGGCGAGAAAGAGCGAGTCGGTCCCCGACAACCGTCGCACCATGGAAACTCCTCTCGGCGCGATCCGCAACTCCGATCATGACGCACGGCACCACCCGCACGAGAGGGACCAAGGTCACAATGACGGCGTACAGCCCCCCTGACGCCGACACCGTGCGTCGCGACGGCCGCTACCGTGCTGTGGTAGATGTCAGTTCCGCTCCCCGCCCCCAGTCCTGCCTTTCCCTCACGGCGCGAACGGGCTGGCGTGCCGCGTGTGAGGGTCACGCTGGCCGTGCGGGCCCACGTCGCCGCCGACAAGGCGACCCTCGCCACCTTCCGTCGGCTGCGCAAGCCGCCCAGCGACGACGCCTGGGATCGGATCGTCGAAGAGGCCCGCCGCGCGCGGGACCACTTCGCCCGCGCCGGATGGCTTGACGATCTGCGCTCGTACCATGGCGTTCCCGAACCGCTCACGAAGCCTCAGCTACGCCCGACTCGGGTCGCGCGGCTGCGGGTCGAGCGCATGAAGTTCCCGAGCGCGTGGACACCTCCAGCCGACGTCCCCGGACGGGAGCGCTGGCTCTCCTATACGGCGAACACCTTCGGTCGCGCCACGGTGCTGCGTCACGGAGACGAGCAGCGCCCCTGGGTCGTCTGCATCCACGGCACGGAGATGGGGCGCGACGCCGACGTGCGATCTTTCCGCGCGCGACACCTCTTCGAAGATCTCGGATGCAATGTCGTGTTGCCGATCCTGCCGCTGCACGGCCCGCGCCGCGAACCGAAGGGCGCCACGGGGCAGTTCCCGTCGATCGATCCGCTCGACAACGTGCACGGACTCGCTCAGGCGGCGCACGACGTGCGGCGCATCATCGGGTGGATCCGCACGCAGTCCCCGAGCGCGATCGCGGTGCAAGGAGTATCACTCGGTGGGTACGTCGCCGCGCTCGTCGCCGGGCTCGAAGAACCACTCGACTGCGTGATCGCGATCATCCCTGCGACCGACTTCCCGACGCTCTTTCGCAGCCAGACCCCTCCGGACATGATCGAGCGGCTCACACCTGTCCTCGAGTCCGCCACCGCGCTGCATTCGGTCGTGTCGCCCCTACGACTCGTCCCGAACACCCCGGTGGCGCGCCGCTACATCGTCGCCGGACTCGTCGACCAACTCATCGACCCCGTGGACCAGGTCGCTCCGCTCTGGCACCACTGGGAGCGGCCCAGCATCCACTGGTACCCGGGCGGCCACATCGGCTACATCGTCCGCCGCGACGTCCGCCAGTACGTCGACGACGCGCTCATTCGCAGCGGCGTCGCCCGCCCTCGCAATCCGGTCACCGCGACATAGCCTCGACGCGGTCGCCGCAGAGTGGCCGGCTCTGTTGCGTTGAGTCGGGACCGGCACCCACACGCACTCACCGACGGCCGAACCGCCTAAGACCCGAACGACGCAGACAACATCGACCCGTCTCGAACACGCGCCAGGCGTCGTGACTTTCGGCCCTGGTCGACCGTCGAGAGGCGACGTTGACTGTCGGTGAGAGGCAGGGAGATCAAGGAGGGCTGCGTGAGCCTGCATGCGTTCGCGAAGCGACATCGTAAGACGTTCGCGGTCACTGAACTGGGTCTGCTCGTCGCTGCGATTGCGACGCTCGCGACGGTCGTCGTGATGCTGGCGGTCGCGGGTCTGGTCCACGCCGCGCTCGGGTAGTGCACACCACTGAGTTGGTGCTCGTTCGCGGCAGGTGTATTGCTCGTTGGTCCTTGCAGTTTCCGGTCGAACGTCCGCCTGGCTCGCGACGGTCTTGGATTGACAGCGTGTGGAGGGGAGGGTCCGAACGTGGTTGGTATCCCGAGCGCCTACAAGCGGGACGCAAGCGAACGGATCAACAGGGTGTCATCGATCCCGTTCGCGCTTGCGCACCTCGTCCCCCTCGCGGTCATCTGGACCGGGCTGACGTGGCGCGATGTCGTGGTGTGCGCGGTGCTCTACCAGGCTCGCGTGTTCTTCATCACGGCCGGCTACCACCGCTACTTCGCCCACCGCAGCTACAAGCTGAACCGGTTCTGGCAGTTCGTCATGGCGTTCGGCGGGACAACAGCGGCACAGAAAGGACCGCTGTGGTGGGCTGCGCTGCACCGTGATCATCATCGGTACGCGGACACGCCGGATGACATCCACTCACCGCTCAAAGGCTTCTGGTGGAGTCACGTCGGCTGGATCCTGTGCGACAAGTACAAGGC
Organism: Actinomycetota bacterium; assembly: GCA_003134555.1. Lineage (GTDB taxonomy): Bacteria > Actinomycetota > Acidimicrobiia > IMCC26256 > PALSA-610 > PALSA-610. Next base: position 1,589 of record PLBO01000137.1, on the reverse strand, counting down.
CACTCGCTCTGACCGGATCACGGACTTCGCACGTTTCCCAGAGCTGCGCTGGTTGGACCGGAACAACTGGATCGGGCCGTGGACACTCGCTGTCGCCACGTTCCTCGTCTTCGGGCTGCGCGGGCTCATCGTTGGCTTCTTCGTATCGACGGTGCTGGTATGGCACGCGACGTTTCTCGTGAATTCGCTCGCGCACGTCTTCGGCCGCCGCCGGTACGTCACCCACGACTCGAGCCGCAACTCGCTGCTGATCGCGCTCCTCACCAACGGGGAGGGCTGGCACAACAACCACCACTACCTGCCGTCGTCCGCTCGGCAGGGATTCTTCTGGTGGGAGATCGACATGAGCTACTACCTGCTGTCGGCGCTGCGCTTGCCCCGGATCGTGAAGGATCTGCACCGACCGCCCGAGCGGCTTCTCGATACGAACCGCGTACGCGACGGATTCGACATCGGCATGTTCGAGATCTACGCGGCACGCGCGGGCGGCGTCGTCGGCGCCGCCCGCCAACACGTCAGCACCACATACGACCACGCACGCGGCAGCGTCGTCGAAGCCATGGCATCCGCCGTCGCCGCCGCAGAGGACCTCGCCCACCAAGCCAAGACCCGACCCGCCTGACCCGCGTGGGCTCGTCTTGCGGACTCTGCCCCGCACCGGAAGGCGCCGCGCCGGCTCAATGCAACAGTGCCCGTTCAGCTCGTACTCACCGAGTGCTTGTCGGTGACTACGGGATGTAGCTCCCCCTGATCGAACCGCCAAATGTGGCCACAGGAGTCGCAGACCAACTGTCGTTCCCCAGGCTCCCCGAGCCGGAACAGGTAGGGCCATACACAGCGGGGACAGTGACAAGCAGGACTGCGCGTGTTCCTCGGGCGGGGGGAAATGAAGGGTTCGACATTCATTGCGCACCTCCCATCGGTACCTGTCTCGATCGTGTGCGTTGCGTTCACAGGGTTGTAGGGGCGAAAGGCCCGATCGGCACTGTTGCGTTGGACGCAAATGGGACACGACGCCGGCTCCCCGTGAGGCTCTCCGGGTAGGCAAATACACCACCGGGGTCTATTCCGCGCCGGACAAATCACCCATCCGGCGTCTCGCGGCGGCCTGGAAGGTCCCGCGCCGCCGTAATGCAACAGTGCCCCCTAACTGGCTGCCCGCCGCAGCTTCCGCCGGCCGGCCGGCGTCAGTCCGCCCCACACCCCGTCGGTGATGTTCTTGTCGATCGCATACTCGAGACACTCGTCACGCACTGCGCAACGCGCGCACACCGCCCGCGCCCAGTTAGCGCTCTCTCCAGGTTGCGGGAACCACCAGTCCGCATGATCCGCGCGCCCGGAACACGCACCGTCGCGCTGCCAAGGCCTTTCGCGCCTCATGTGACGGACGGTAAGCCCGAGGCCATCGCGCGACTAGGGCCGAAGGGCCTTGCGTCGTCTCCTAGCCATCGCCGGATAGCGACGTATGCCTGTCCCAATAACACGCGCCGCAGACTCGTACGGCCATCCCCGATGTGCCGATAGGGGATACCCGAGATCACGGTGCATCGATGACGTCACGCGGGGGGCACTGTTGCGTTGATTCGGAT
>PLBO01000020.1:2494-2630 GCA_003134555.1 Actinomycetota bacterium | reverse complement strand
AGCACGTGCCCGTCGGCGTCGACCACTGCCGCGTCCATGGTGCGACGATAGCTGCCAGACTCGGCGCGTGCGCACGCTGGCCGGCGCGGGAGCCGGGTTCCTTCTCGCGGTGTTGTGGTTCGACCTGATGTTCGAC
>PLBO01000020.1:0-2355 GCA_003134555.1 Actinomycetota bacterium | reverse complement strand
GCCGGACCGTTCCGAACGCGGTGCGGCTCGGGAGTCAAACCGATGCCGCCGAACAGCAATCGCACCTCGCGCGCACGATCCTGCGTGACCACATCGTGTGCATCACCGCGATCATCGCGGTCTTATTGCTGCAACTCGCTCCGGCCTGAGATGGTCCGGAGTCTCAGCCGCGGCCCGACAGGATCCCCTCTTGGTGCAGCAACGCTTCGAGCGTGGTGGAGAGCGCGCGCGCATAGGTTCCGGTGAGGTGCGTGTGGTCACGCCGCACGATGATGTCATTGACGATGGGATCGCACAACGGCAGCCGGGGGCACGCGAGCCGATCGAGATCGAGATTGAAGATATCGGGTTGCCGAGCCTCCTCGCGGTAGAACTCGTCGAGTTTCGTCAGCGCCGTGCTCACGCGAAAGCCGCACGAATGGCTACCTGTAGAGAGGCAGCTCACGGGATTGAAGTTCACGTCGGGCGGTAACGGCGTCGCATCCAGGATCACGATCTTTCGCCCAGCGGCGCGCAGCGACTGAATGCCCGTCGAGGAAGCATCTACGAGCGTCCGCTCGCCCGCGGGGCTGTCGGCCCCGACGAGACCCTCCGTCGATGCTGCCTGGAACGGGTTGCCCGGTTTGTCGAAGCCGCGTTCAGCCAGGAAGATGATGTTGGGGTGTAGCTCCGGTATCACCCGCGTGTACCAGTCGGCACGATTGCCAGGGCACTGCGGCACCATGGCGAGCCGGTGCTTGATGTCTTGTTGCCATGGGCACGACGGCAACGCCGCGACCGAGAGCGTGAGTGATTCCCGCTTTGCGATCGCGCGGAACGCGGGAAGCCACATGCGCGCCAGGCTGTCTCCCACCAGGAGCACGCTCGGGCCGGTGCCGCGCACAACCGTGCAGCGATCGACCGGCTTGCCGAAGCAGCTCGGCAGCGCGGGAATGTCGTTGCGGGCGATGCGCCAGTCGAGAAGCTTCGTGGTGCCGGTTTGCAGACTCGGGACCGATACCGACAACGACCTGGCGTTGGCCGTTCCCCCGGTGTTCCAGCGCAGGATCGCGGGGGCGATCACGAGTCCACAGACCGCGCTGATCGTCAGGCCGACTGCGATGACGGGCACGCGGTAGCTGTCGAGCGAACGCGACGACCGGATCGGGTGTTCGAGGAAGTGGTAGCTGATCGCCGCCAGGACGCTCGCGCCCACGGCAGTGATCAGGAACAGTGGAAGCGGAGCGATGTGATTGTTGTGTGTGATCAACACGATGAGCGGCCAGTGCCAGAGGTAGGTCGCATAGGAGATGCGCCCGAGGTACGAAACGCGATCGTTCGAGAGTCCTCGACCAACCACGCTCGTCGGTGATCCCTCCAACGCCATGATGAGTGCGGCAGTTTGGATCGCCGCGAAGACTCCCCGCCAGATTGCCGACGTACCGAGCGCCGACGAGCCGAAGAGCACGATCCCGCCCAGCGCGAGCGGTGCAGTCCAGCGCGCGGTGCGCAGGAATCGCGTCCCGAGTTTCATCAACTCCGGAGTGAGCGCGAGCAACGCACCGGCGAGCAGCTGATAGGCGCGGGTGTCGGTGCCGTAGTACGCGCGGTCGACGTTGGTGCTCCCGAGGTGGATCGCCTCGATCGCCGACGCGAGCGCGACGATCTCGATCGTGCCGAGGATCGCGCTCTTGATGCCACCAATGTTCGAGCCCCCGAAGAACGTGTTGCCGGTCGGGTCGGTCGTGAAGAAGCTCGTGCTCCATGAGGAGAGGCCCTTGTTCAGCAGGTAATAAATGATCAGCAGCAACGGGATCAGCGCGAGCACCGTGGCCGCGAGGATAGTGCCGCGGGCAATCCTGTCCCGGCGCCGGCGCGCCGGGCTGACGTTGAAGCGCGCCAGTTTCTCGGGTGCGGGTGCCTGCGTACTCACGCGCCCACCACCGCGTTGGCCTCGGCGCTTGCCTGGGCTGCGCTTCCGGTTCGCTTCGAGCCGCCCGGCTGCGCGGCCCTCAGAACGAATATGCGTGCCACGCCGTTGACGAGCAGCGTCAGCACGAACAGTACGAGCGCGGCGGCAAACAGGGCCGAGCGGTGCAGGCCCTGGGCCTCCCCGAACTCGTTTGCGATCGCCGCCGCCAGGCTGTAGCCCTGTCCGAACAGATGTCCGCCGAGCTGGGGGGCATCGCCGATCAGGATCGTCACGGCGATCGTCTCGCCGATCGCCCGTCCAAGGCCGAGCATCGCCCCCCCGACGATGCCGGAGCGGCAGTAGGGCAGCACGGCGATCCGGATCATCTCCCAGCGGGTCGCCCCGAGGCCGAGTGCCGCCTCCTTGTGGTCGAGCGGTACCGTGGCCATCACCTCGCGGCTGAT
>PLBO01000045.1 GCA_003134555.1 Actinomycetota bacterium | reverse complement strand
CCGCCGCTCCGGGCGCGGCCCCGGCTCCGACACGTTCTCGCGGCGACCGCCCCGCTACTGAGCCCTCGGCGCGGGAGACGTTGTGGGGACGACGCAGAACGGGAATCGGGCATGAGGCCGTCGGTCGAGGGATTGCCGGAGCCGGACCTGTCGGTGCACCCGATCGGGCTCGGCCGCAACGAGCAGGGTCTGGCCGGCCGGCGGAGGAACCAGATCGCGCTGCTCGAGCGCTTCGGGCTGCGGTCAACGTCGCGGCTGCTCGAAATCGGCTGCGGAATCGGTTGGCTCGCGTTCGACCTCGCCGCCCATCTCGACGACGCGGGCTCGTACGTGGGCTTCGACGTGAGCCCCGAGGCGATCGAATGGCTCCGCGAAAACCTCGCGCCGCGTTTGGCGAACTTCCGCTTCGACCTCGTCGACGTGCAGAACCCGCGCTACCGACCGAAGAGCACGCGCCGGGCCGATGAGGTCGCCTTCCCGTACTCCGACGGTCAGTTCGACCTCGCGTGCGCGTTCGGGGTGTTCATGCACGTGGAGCGAGACGGGATCGCGCACTACCTGCGTGAGATCGCGCGGGTGCTCGAGCCAGGCTGCCCCGCGCTGTTGAGCTTCATGGCCGTGACGCCGAACGACATCGAGCCCCGCAACGGTCAGCGGGCGTACGTTGCGATCGCGCCCGGCGTGTACAGGAACCGTCCCGACCGCGAGGGTTGGTCGCTGGCCTACGACGACGCGTTGATCCGCACGATGATCGCCGACGCCGGTCTGGCGGTGGTCGCGTTCGAAGAGGGCGCGTGGCACGGCCACCGACGCGACGCGGGATCCGAGACGGTGCCGGGCGCCGACCTGTACGTGGTTTCGCCGGAGCACCGATGACCACGCGGTCGACCGGCACCAGCCGGGCGATTTGCGTCACCGGGTGANNATCATGCACCTCGACGAGGAGTTGCTCGCCCACCTCGGTGGAGCATGGGACCAGCCGCCGGTGCTCGACCCGGACTGGGAGCACGACGGTGCGCTCGATGCATTTCGAGCGCGGGCGGCCGAGATCCTCGACGACACCTTCGGGCCCGCGCTGGGCCGGCCGCCGGTGATCGCGTGGAAAGACCCGCGTCTGTCGTTGTTGTTGCCGTTCTGGCGCACCGTCACGCCGATCGCCACGACCGTGGTGGTCGTTCGTGACCCTGGGGAGGTCGTCGCCTCATTGGGTGTTCGGCGCTACGCCGTCGATGCGGCTCAAGCCGCGAGCCTGTGGTTGCGCTACGTGTTCGCGGCCGCGGCCAACGATCCCGGCCATCTGCTCGTGCGGCACACCGACATCTTCGAAGATCTCCCCGGAACCATCGCGCGCCTGGCCGTTCACCTCGGGCTCCCCCGGCCCGACGCCGGCGTCGAGTCGGCGGTGCGGGCGCACCTCGACCCCGGTCTGCGTCACCACGACGCCGCAGCCGCGTCGCCCGAGCTCGACAGCCCGCTCCTCGATCTGGCGCGGGCGATCTGGAACGGCGGCGCGGTCGACCTCGCGCTCGTGCCGCCACCGGTCGCCGATCTCTTCTCGCGCGGCTGGCTGCGGCCGCCGCTCGACGGTGAGCTCCTCGCCCGGGCGCGCGCCGACGTGGTCGCGGCCCGCGAGACGATTCGCGTCACCAACCGTCGAGTGGCGACGCTGGAGGCGAAGATCGCGAAGCTCGAAGGGTCGGGCGATGCGTCGTGAGCGGCTGACCTAGGACGAGTTCGGGTTCCACTCCGAGAGATCGCGCCCGATGAGCTGTTCGAGCTGCGCGACGTCGTCGGCGAAGAGCTTCCACACCTCGCGACGAACATCGGGTGTCAGCGGCCGGCGCCCGGGATCCGACGACGGCTGCTCCTGGTAGCTGAACCGCACCCGCTCCAGTTTGGGCGGCACGAAGTCGGGGGCAGCGCCGATGTGGCGCAGCGACCGGTCGTAGACACCGCGCGGGTCGTCGTCGACGTCGTCATGGAGCACCACGAGCAACGCGTCGCCGAACTGGTCGCAGTAGGGCTGCAAGCTCCTCGCGTACCAACCGCCNNCGGGAGCGATCCGGCCCACCACGTCGACGAGCACCGAATCCCTCGGCAGTGCGCCGCCTTCGATGTGGTGCACCATCGCCGACTGCGCGCGGTCGATGGGGTTGCGCAGTGTCGCGATCAACCGGGCCTGCGGAACCGTCTGCTTCACGCGTTCGGCGATCACCTCCGGGTGGTGGTGCCAGAACATGTACCCCGGAGTCGCCTCGCCGACGATCGTCTCGCCGCTCCAACCCTCGAACTGCTCGCGGTACCAGGTCACGCCGAGGTTCTCGAAGCGTTCCGAGTTGTTGAAGAACTCGAGCTCGCGTGCCGCGGTGAACACGCTGGGGTGGAGCCCGAGATTGAGCCGGAGCCAACGCGTCGCGCTCTTCTGCGCGCCGATGATCAGGAAGGTCGGTAGCGGCGGCGCTCCCGGCTCCATCGGTGATGTCTCCTTGCCGTCGGTACTCGAAGCGTCTGGCAAGATATCTGGATGGGAGATCTCGGCGCCGAGCCTCGGCTCCTCGTGCCCGAGGGCATGATGGTCGACGAGAGCTCCCGGGAGCGACTTCATCGTCTGCTCGCGCTGGCACCCTCGTCGATCGCGGGCGTCGCGGCCGAGACCGGCGAGCTCGCGCCGGGTGCGAGCTACCGCGTGCACGCCGAATGGTTGTCCCTGGAGCCGAGCTCGCTCCAGCCCGTCTCGTCCGACGCCACGGGCGCCACGAGTGTTTCGGGGGCGGCCCTCTTGCGTCCCGGTGTGGAGTTCGGCGTTCACGACGGGATCGTCGAGAT
>PLBO01000129.1 GCA_003134555.1 Actinomycetota bacterium | reverse complement strand
GCTCGAACGAGATCCGGTCTAGGTCACCCACGGCAAGCTTGTCGCCCGAAAGCCGACACAGGGCCACATGTGAGTCGACGTCGTGCAGGGTTACGTCAGGATCTTCGACTGCCAACACACGCGGTGGCCTCTCGGGCGGATCGAGGTTGAGGATCTCGTAGATCGCCTTGCGAGTAATGCTCAGCGATTCGCCGGGAAACTCGATCATTCTCCGCACGATCGCGTCGTAGCGTCGCGGATCATGATCATCGATTGCTGACAGGATCTGCGGACGCAACCCCCGGCGTAGGTCAAGTGTTGGAGCGAGAGCACCGAACTCGACCAAGGGCGAATCCCTCAGAAGCTCGTCGCTGTCGAAACCGGCAAGCAAGACCGGCCGCCCGATCGCGGCGGCGTAGAAGGCGACTGATCCGTGATCTCCCACGACAGCGTCGGCCGCCACGATGGCACCGCGCCAAGAGTCGCGCGGCGGAATCAACATGACGCCGGCTTCGATCGCGTCTCGGAGCCAGATCCGAATCTGCCAACGGCTGTGTCCGATCCACACATTGGGGTGCAGGATCGTCGCAATCTTGAATTCGTCGAACGGCATCTCGCCCGACATGTGAAAAGCCAGGTCTGGGTATCTCGCGAACTGCGAGCTTGGACCCCACGTCGATGACAGCACGAGCAGTTGCTCCGTCTCGGCTATCCCGAGCGCAGCGCGATAGCGGTCGCGGCGTGCGGCGCTCGCGACCAATCTGTCGTACATCGGATCGCCCGCGACCAGGAGTCGTACTGGGCCATCGGAAACATCGAACATCTGGGCTTCTCTGCGGTGCGAGATCACTGCAGTTGTCGACGTTCCGTGCGCGCCCGCACCTGCATCGCTCGACACCGGAACGTGTTTGCTAGGCGCGGTCTTCGCCTTGTTACCGGCTCCTGGGCCGTGTAACAACAGAAGCAGAGGACTCCGAAGCCGATCAAGATCACCGGTGTGACTCGCGGCTATTGCGAGATCAAAAGATGTAGCGACCGCCTGATCCCAAGGGACCATCGGAATCTCGAGCGCATGCAGGAGGTCGACCGCGCCTTGGCTATATACCGATCGCCTTTCGGTTTCGGTCGTGAACACCATTTGGATGCGAGGATCGCCCACGAGCTCTGGAAGAGCATCGAGTAGTCGCGTTGTCGTCGTCAGCGTGCGAGCAACGATGAGTATCGTCCGAACTGCGTGCGACGACGTCCAGCGCGGATCCCCGATAGGCACTCGAAGCCAGTCGTGAGAGTTCATCGAGCCGCGCGTGTCAGAAGGTGTCCCTCCGACTTGGGATATACGCTCGAAGTTACATGCGGCACAACACGACAGCATATTCGGAGTCCACTATTGCGGTCCTGCCATAGGTCGTTCCGATCCCCGCATCAGCTCCGCATCGAGTGACCAGCGCGGTCGCGAAGCGACATCGCAACTGCCTCACTCTCTCTGCATCGTTTCATCGTCGTCACAACAAGAAACGACGGGCGTCTTTACGCAGCACGCATTACCTCGAGATCGCCCGCCCCGGCCATCCATGTCTGCACCTTGCGGGCCGCTTCGAGTTCGGCGAACCAACTCAGAACGACGGGCGTTGCGCGGTGATCGTCAGCCAATAGGAAGTCGTGTGCACCTGGGAAGGCACGATGACTGCGACGATCTCGGACCGGTCCAAACGGAATCCGTGGGTGCCCGGAACTCGCCATTTGCATTCCCAGGTCTAGCGCGGAGCTTCGATTCGTCAGTCCGGGCGTAGAACCGCCCGCCGTGCCTTTCCGTGGCGTGTCTGGGTGCCCTACGCGTTGAGGAAGTCGATGAGGGTGTCACACAGCGCCTCTTCGTGTAGTGCGACTCCACGCCGCGACATTGCGTTGCTGAGGTGATCGTCCCAGATGGGATGAACGGGTGTGCCAACGAGGGCGGGCATCCGAGAGTGAGCGTGTCGGAGGTAGGTGTCGGCGTCGTAGCACCAGGTGTCGCAGCCGTAGCGGCTGACGATGCGGTTGGCGATGGAGATGCCGGGCCAGTCAAAGTCGCCTCGGTAGCTGAGTCGTGCGCCGACGGCCGCGAGGCGGTCGAGGTAGGCGATGACGAGGGTGGTCGGCGAGCCGGAGGTGCACACCATGGGTGCGGTGATGTCAGCACGTGTGATGACTGAGATGACTGAGGGGTTTTCGCAGATGTAGACGGCCGTGTCGCGGGCGCAGGTGCAGTCTTCGGTTTGCAGATCGCGCCAGGTGAGATGCGCGGGGAGAGCACGAGCGGCGCGATCGCGTAGCCCGGCCGCGAGAGGTCCCGGTCCGGTTGGTCGGATGCCTGCGAGCAACACGGTGTCGGAGATGTCATCGGCGAGTATCCCCGCGGCGTCCCAGAGGGATCGCCGTTCGGCGCGACTGCGCGGGCTTGGTTGTGCGGTCGCGAGGGCGAGCCCGCGCTGGACGATGAGCATTTCGATGCGGTCGTCGTCCAGTCCGTGGGCATCTCCGCATGTTCGGGCCGCGAGTACGGTCCGTAGGAGCGGTTGTGAGGAGTCGTTATTTGAGATTCTGTCGAGCAGCTCTTCGAGGGCGGCGGTCGTGTGCGCGGCTGTGCGCGGCGGGTCGTCGACGCGTGCGAGAAGTCCGGCGCGCGCGAGATCATCTACGAGTGTGTCCGCCCAGTTGGTGAGGGCCAGCTTGCTGTCAGCGATTGCGGTTGCGAACGTGTCACGTACTTGCGCGCGTCGCGCGGCTTGGGCGTTGCGTACGGCGCGTCGGTCTTCGACCGGGCCTCCGAGCGCCTCGAGTATGGCGAGCAGACCGATGCCGGCTGGACTCGCGCGCAGTGCTGCGTCTACGGCTGCGAGGTCGATACGCCCGGTCGGGCCCGGGGCCCGTCCGGTGAGTTCGCCCATGGCGTAGCGCTCGTCGGCGTTGAGATCGCCGATGGTGATCGTGCCGGATACTTGGCGGCCGTTGCGAGTGAGGCGGTCTCGGGCGCGTTCCCAGAGTCGGTTGAGATGAGGTCGGGCCAACCATGCGCGGAACTGTGGATCGAGTGTGCGCGGCATCAGCTGACCGGTTGCAGCTGTCGCCCGTCCCAGCGGAACTGGACGGCTGCGACACCCCATTCGGATTCGTTGCGTAGAAGCTGGTAGATCGACAGTGCCCGCAGCTCTTCGACCGTTCCCCATAAGCGCTCGGAGGTTACGAGGAAGTCGAGGTCCAAGGCAGCCAGTAGCCCGAAGAGCCGCGGATGCGTAGCTTCGTCGATCTGGACGAACGCATCATCGAGCAAGACGAGCCGAGCGCATTCCGGGTTGGCGGCTTGCAGCGTGTCATAGATGGACGCGAGCGCTGCCCACAGTGCGAGGTAGCCAATGATTCGCTTCTCGCCGCCCGAAAGCCCGACTCGTTTGCCGTAGCGTTCCCGTTTCTCGCCGCTCGCGTCGCGGCGAAGGATATGCAGGTCGAACGTGTGCCACCGTCGATAGTCGAGCGCGTTGCGCAGGTGCGCGCTATATCCCTCGTCTGGGTTCGCGACACGTTCGATTTCAACTCGACCGACGAGCAGTTCAAGCAACCGATTGCGGGCCGTGTCGTCGAGCATCGTAACGGCGGGTCCCGAGNNAGTCGAGCAACTCGCTTGTCGCGCGATCGAGCTCGATGACCCGCCACGAGATGTCGAGACCAACACCGTGACTGCTGCGAACGTGTTCGAGCGTCGTCCGGACGGCGTCGACCTGGTGACGGGCGTCATGCAGCAGCCGCCGAATGTGGTCAGCAAGGCCGTGGAGCAGGAACTGCTGGAACTTTTCGGTCTGCAGCTGACTGAACTGTTCGCGGGCGTCGCGTGCCCGTCGCTCGAGTGACGCGGTGAGGTCGGCGAGGGTATGGCTTCCGGCATCGTCGGTGATCCTGATCGTCCAGATGCCGGCAGAGTCCTGGTCAGCCTCGACGAGATATCCCTGAACTGCGAGTTGGTCATCGACGGCGCGGACCCGTTCGATGAGCCCCGCTTCGCGCACTGGCCGCGAGGGCTGCGCCAAGGTGAGTGCCTCTGCGATCGCCTGGTGGTCGTCGACGTTCGGTTCGGGCGCGTCCGAGAGCGCCGCCCAGACCCCCGGTACCTTGAGGAGTTCACCGAGCCGCTCGCGCATGGCGGTCTCGTGTGTTGAGGCCGTCGTGGCTTCCCGCTTTTCGCTCGCGGCACGCTCGCGGGCGACGCCGTGCGCCATCTGTGCTGCTTCGGCAGCGGCGCGGTGCGTGGGGCGCTCCGAACGCAGCGTTGCGAGTTGCTGTTCGAGGTCGGCGAGTCGCCGCTCGAGTTCGCGGACATCGGCGCCGACCTGGGATTCGAGTTCGTCGAACGCGGCGCGGGTCGCGGCGGCGTCCGCCGATCGGTCGGCGGCTTGGCGGTCCGCCTCTCGCGTGTTGTCCGTGAGTGGGCCGAGTTGGGTCTCGAGTTCAACAACGCGGGAGTGGGCATCTCGGCTGGCTGTCAGATATTGGCGAAGCCGAACGCAACAGTCGGCCGCGCGTGCGGCGGCCGACTCGATGGCGCGTCGGGCGTCGGTTTCGTAGGGTAGCGCGAGCCGTTGCGCATATCCCAATGCTTCGCGGCGGGCGTCAGCTGCGGTGCGTTCGTGTTGACGGAGTTGGTGCTGCGCGTCCTCGTGTTGACGCCGCGCGCTGGCAACGGCCCGCTGGGTGGTGCGGATCTCGCTGAACGTCCGGTTCAACGTGGCGGTTGTCGGGAAGTCGTGTCGTAGGACGCCGATGAGTTCTTGTCGCGTGCGGGCGTCGGCGAGTTCCATCGCGTGTTGTTCGCGCGAGTTGTGCAGATTGCCGAGCCGTTCATCGATGGTGTCGAGCCGTCGCTGACGCTCAGCGGCGCGGGCGACGGAGCCGAGGTATCGCACCTGAGGGGCGGGTCTGGTTCGGCCCGCGAGCATGCCGATTCGGAACGTGCTGTCCAAGCCGACGGCCGCCGCGTCGTTGTGTCGGTCGGCGTGACGCTCGTGCACCGCGACGGATGCAAGCACCGCCCGTATGGCTTGCTCATCGACCGGTGTGTCGTCGGGAAGCTGGACGTTCAGGTAGTTCGCGAGCGTCGAGCCGCTCGCGGTCGGTGAGGTTCTCAGCAACACGTCGGCGCGTTCTCGATCGAGGACTGTGCCATCGACACACACCAGCGCGTCCAGCAACCCCGCGGCCTCGAGAGCAGCTTCGATCGCGCCGGCGTGACGCTCGCTGCCCGGCGCCGGCTCGACGAGCCGCCAAAGTGGTTCACCCTCGACGCGACGACCGGCGTCACGCCAAGCGAGCGGTTCCGGCGCCGGATCGCGTTCCTGGGCCACGCGCTGTCGCGCCTCGTAGGCCTGTGCAATCTGGATGTCGAGATCCCCGATGCGCTGCTCGGCGACCGCGATAGTGCTCGCGAGGACCATCTCGGTGGGAGCGAGGAGGGCACTCGCTTGCGCCGCGGGTTGATCGAGGTTGTCTTCGGTGAGCTCGGCCGAGCCGTTGGCGAGATCGGTGAGAACGCGGGGCTGTTCGCCGCGATCGGAATGTTGGAGGTCTGCGAGCAGGACTCGCGCGTCGTCGAGCCAACGACCGACCTGGCCCGTGAAGTCAGCCGCGGCCGTTCGATGCTGTGTCTGCGCGAGTTTGTGCGCGTCTGTCGTTTCGTTGAACGCGTCGCTCCAACGGTCGGCGGCTTCGCGTGTGTGTTCCGCGCGCTCCGCGGCTCGTTCGGCGACCAGGACGAGTCGATCGAGTTGCTGCACCGCCGCACGTCGCGCGTGGATGACCTCGACCGTCGCATCGATCTGGGCGGCAAGCTCGTCGAACCGCTCCGATTCGGCCTGAGCGAAATGTAGGTCGATACCCGCGTCGCGTCCGGCCGTCATGGTGTCGGTCGCGGCGCGTTCCAACGAGCGCAATGCGTTCGTGACCTCACTGCTTGCGCGCGAGGCCTGTTTCTCGACGGAGACATGATGGCGGCGCACGGCCTCGGCGGTCTTCGCGGCTTGCTCGGCGGTTTGAGCCGCTTGTGCCGCGACGGTGCGACGGTCGTCGAGCGCGGCAGCGTCGCCGTATGCCGGGCTGTCGTGGAGCGCGTCGATCCGACTCGCGAGGTCTTCAATGTCCGTGTCAAGCCGGTCGCGTGCCGTCGTTTGCTCGGTTGCATCGCGAGCAGCTTCTTCCGAGGCGCGGTCAGCGCCTCGGGCGCGTCGTTGCGCGGTGCGGGCTGTTCGTCGGGCAGAGCCGACCCGTTGGTGGGCTTCGGTGAGGACTCCGTGCGCGTATCCGCGGTAGTCAGCGAGGAACGTGGTGCTTGTTTGCGCTGCGAGTTCAAGCGCCTCGGTGCGTTGCGCGACGTCGAGGAGTGTGTCGAGTCCAGCGCCGGCGGCGGTGACGAGCTCGTCATCGAGCGCGGGTAACGCAGCCGTGAGGAGTTCGGTGATCTTGTCGGCAGACAACACGAGGCGACCAGATCCGATGTCCGGATTGCGAAGCAGATGTAACTGATGGGTCAAGTCGCGGTAGCGGCGAGGGTCGGTTATGCCGAACAGGTTCGCTGCGACCTGGTCGCGATAGCCGCGGTCGTCGTCGCGAAACACGGCGTCGGCCCCGAGGAGCGCAATGAGCTCCGTGTCATTGGGGAGTGTCAGGTCGTCGTTTCGCACGTCGAAGTCGACGCCTACACGTTTGTCCGTGAGGAACCGCCACGTGCGTGTCTCGTCCGCGCTCGCGGAGCGTTTGATGCCGGTCCCGATTGTGCAGAAACGTTCGGTGCCGTCCGCGAAGCGATGCCATTCGATCCAGAGATAACCGATACGGTTTCGGGCTGAGCTTCCATCGGACATCGCAGACTTGAGGGTGAAGCGACCCGAACCCGATGCGTCGAGCCGAGCAGCGTCGCAGTCGAGCAGGTATGGCAACAGGAGTTGCAGCGCGGTCGACTTTCCCGATCCGTTTAGTCCCCGGAGCAGGAGTCGACCTTCCGCGAAATCGAAGATCTGGTAGTCGTACTGCCACACGTTTGCGATGCCACCGCGCGCCAGCTGCCATCGGTTGCTGTGCGCAGCCCGGGTAGTGCCGGAACCCTGAACGATGGTCTCGGTCATCGGGCAACTCCCGGAATGTCGAACAACTGTGGAGGGTGCACCGTCCGGCCGTCGGCCGCTGCGGTCGATTCCTCAGGGGCGTAGCGAGCAGCGGCCGCGACCAATGCGTATTGGCCATCGCCAATGTCGACCATAAGGCCGCAGGTTTCGAGCAATGCCGCAACGTCAACAACAAGACCGTCAAGATCGTCGCTGACCCGACCCGCGAGCGATGCTGCCGGGTTTCTGGTCGCGATCCGGCGGAGCGCCTCCGGGACGGCCTGGTGGGGCAGCTCAACGAGGGGCGTCGGCCGATCACTCGGCGCACAATCGTTGATCAGCTCGTCCAGGCAGAGTATGGCGGCGTGAGCGGTGTTGCTGTCGCGACTATCGCCAGGGAATCGGACATCAGTGCAGTCACGTCGCGCATCGATCGCGCAGACGCCTTCCGCGCGAACTTCAAGCGGAAGTCCGGCGAAGTCTTCGATGTCTGCGTCACGCCGTTGCTCGTCGCGCAGCCATGCGCGCTGCGCGTCCGGAAGCAGGTCGCGCAGCACGACCGGCTCTTCTGCGATACGCCGACGGACCGCAAGCCGAGCCGGGACCGTTCCCGGTCCCTGGTCGACAACGGCGGACGCGCTTTGACCGTCGCGCAGCGGGTACGGAACCAGCGTCCGGAGCAACTCGACGTTGATGTCGAGGAGTGCTTCGGCGTCCGCGTCGTCAACGAAGTCGCCTGCGGTGTCGACTTCGTCGACCATCCCGAATTCGGTGAGCCAGCCCAACGCTGCCGCGAAACTGCGCCGATCAACTCGGACGTTCCAATCGCACGCGATCCCGGCTTCGGCCGCAGCGACGGCCACATCGCGCGAGAGCTGCGAGAGCAGCACCTGCTGATAACGAGCAGCCTCGGCGGCAACCAAGAAGAGCAGGGCGTAGTCCCGCCGCCCGAACGGGACGCCCGCGGCGCCACTTCGACGTTGGGTCGGGCTGCGGCGCATCTGACGTCGTTGCACCGTGTCCGAGGCTGGCGGCGACTTGAAGAGTCGGGCGTATTGGCGTTCGATCTGCAGCCGATATCCGAGTACGCGCTCGAAGCGACTGCGTAACCAATCGCGATGCTCGTGCAACGCTCGCAGAACGCTTGGCTCGACGACGATCTGATGAACGAGCAAATGGCGGACCAAGGCTCGACGTTCATCACCAACAGTGAGGTCGTCGGCAGCGTTCATCTGGCCGTTCCTTCACCAGTCGCCGTCGGCGGAGGGACTCGTGCTCGGTTGTCGGCGCGGCCGAGTCGCACAATCGTGTCCGAAAGAACCAAGGTGCCGGAGCTGCTCCGAATCCGGTACGTGTGCCCCGGGGCGGGTACCAACGTGCAGACGAGTTCGCTTTCGCGGCCGGTCGCGCCTGCGAGTTTGGGGTCGGCGTGAGCGAGGCAGCGCGCCACGAGGCTCAGCAACACGTCGAGCGCGGCTGGGCTGATCGTGACGCGTTCGAGACGCTCGCCCGCATTCGTCAGCTCGGCAACCGCTGCGGCTTTGACCGCCTCGGCGGCTTCTCGCTCGGCGAAGCGTCGCTGTTTGACGACAGTGTGGTCCTCGCCGGGCGAAACCCGACCTCGTGCCGTCCGATCGCCATGGACCCTCAAGCTGAGGGGCACGGTCGCAGCCGGTGCGTCCCACCACGACGCGCCCGCGGCTGCATCTGGTGCGCTCTCGGCGAGATGCCGAGCCGAGTACAGGCCCGTCACTGCACAGAACAGGCGGTGCGCGAGTTCGTCACTTTCGAGATGCTCGAACGATGCAGCGAGACGCAGCAGATCATTGCGGATCGAGACAGTGCGGCCAGTCGCACTGAGCATCCGCCGAAAGTTCGTCACGAGCGTAAGGATCACCTGGTTGGTTGCCGCGTACAGTTCGGAGACCTGACTGAGGCGGCCCTCGCGGTCGACCCACCAGCCTGCGAAGCCGAACCACGACCCGATCTCGAAGGCGGCGGCACGCGTCACCACGACATCACCCAGCCGCTCAAGCCGTTGGTTGCCTTCGGTGTGCTGAAGGAGGGAGGGAAGAAGCGGCAGCAGAGCCTCGAGCCGATCGCCGATCGTCGCGCGATGGCGGATCACGTCTTCGAGGACCAGTTCGAGGTGTCCATGAAGCGCGTGCGAATACGCGGAGAGTTCGTCGGGATTGAGGTCATAGCGTCGCATGACCACGCCGAGCTGCGTGTAGAACAGCCGAATCGACTCGGCGAGCTCGCGTTGCTGCAGCCACACGGTGTGCAATGTGCCCGCGATCTCAGACCCAACGCCGAGCTGTGCGTCCAGGTCGAGGAGTTGCTGCAGACCTGCGGCGATGCCGGGCAGCAACTCACGGGAAACCTCGCGGACCGTGTCGCCCCGAGCCAAAAGGGCGTCGACATCAGTCTGTATTTGTGCGCCCAGGGTCGTCAGCTGGTACCGACGGCGTAATCGCTGCCACTCGGCGATGCTCCGGGCGCGAATGCGTTGTGGCGCGTGCGCGAGATTGCCGTGTTCGACGAGATAGTCAAGGCAACTGGCGACGTAGTCCTCGTCGAGGTCAAGCCCGCCCTCGGTGAGTCGCGTGTGCATCTCGGCTGCAGACCAGTCTGCGACGACCGCGTCGGCATGCGCGAACAGCCGCATGATGGCCAAGTAGTGCTGCCGGCGGTCAGCGGAGAGATACCCATACGCGGTGAGGCGAGCGTCATCCGTCATCGAGCACGACTCCTTCTGCTAGGACTGGCCGGCCCCGGGCAACAAAGGGTACGCGGGAGGTGCGACACCGCGCTCGAGGCGGGTCGTCTCAGTCGATTCGGGCCCGCAAGATCTCCTCGCTCGTTGTCGCAGCCGGGTTGTACGGTCGCCCAGTGTCGCTCACGAGCTTGCTGAAGGAGATGGGCAGCCCGACTCGGGCATGGTTCAAAGCGCGCTTCGCGAACCTCAAGCCGTTGCGTGCCCAGTGGCGTGCTCTTGGACCGACAGTGGTGCCGAGACGTTGCGCGGTCTCGGATGCGGGCACGCTCGGAACCGCGTTCGACTACCGCCTGCGCTACTACTTCGACGCCACACCCGCTGCCGATTTCGTCGCCGCGGCAGGCGCCGCCCGGCTCACCGCAGCATTGGACGGGTACGTGCGGCACACGACGCCGCGCGACGCTGCGTCCTACAAGGGCGAGTACGCCAACGTGCGGGTGACCGCCGAGCGCATCATGTACTGCGTAGGCGAGCGCAGCGCGTATCCGTGATTCGCGGAGGCGCTCGACAATTTCGTCGCGAGGACATCCCCGTGCGCAAGTGCCTTAGACGCCGACGCCGAAGCGCAGCTCTGCCAGTACTGCGTCGTGCTCGCGCTCTTCGGCCGCCGCTGGTCGCGATCGCGGCGACGTCAGTTCAAGCAGACCTATCGAACGTCGAGAGCTCCCTTTCGCTTGCGATGACTGATGCGTTGGTACAGCGCAAGCGTTTCGGGGTGAAGCTCGTCGTAGGGTTCGAGTGCTTCGACGACTTCGCACAGTTCATCCATCACTGATTCGACGCCGGCGGGATTGCCGGCGAGGTCGAACGCGAGCATGCGGTCGCGGTAGAGGATCTCGTCGGCGGGCGCGGCGACCAGGCCTCGCATGGCCGCCTTGGTCGCCTCCTGCGGATTCCCCGCATCGAGGTAGAGCTTCGCCAGCTGATGCGCGGCGTCGGCGATCTTCGCCTCGGTGTTCGCGATGAGTGCCTCGCTGTACGCCCATTCGTAGCCGCGTGCGCCTTCGAATTGCTTGCCGCGAACGAGTTCCAGCGCGGAGCAGAGCGTTTCGATCGCGGCATACGGCACGCAGCGCCGTGCGTGCGCGACGCGGGCCTCGAATCGGGCGAGGTCGGTGGTGACCAGTGGCCCGACTTTGTACACGCCGCCGGTTGACGCGAGGTGTGGGAAGTGTGGGGACCCGTCGCTCGCGTGCCCGAGTCGGCTGCGGGCTGTCGAGACTGTCGTGTTGAACGTCGACGTCGTCGGTGTGCGGTCGAACCACAACACGGTCTTGAGGCGCTCGTCGTCCGCTCCATTCGGATGCAGCGCGAGATAGGCGACCATCTCGATGCATCGACGTCGCTCGAGTGGACTCCTGGCGCCGACGATCTCGATCGGGCCGAGCACGCGGATTTCGACTTCGAACGGCCGGTCAACGTACGGTTCCGTCGCGCCGACTTCGATAGCCACGTCTTCGGCGGTCGTGAGATCGAGAGCGTCCTCCGGTCCCTCGACGGCGACGTCGGTGAACAACTCGTCGACTGCGGTTGCAGTCGCAAGATCGAGTAATGCGGGAGTGACCCGGAAGCCGAGAGGCGATAACAGGACCTCGGTGTCGGTGAGCGAAGCGTGCCACGTGGCTGGAATGTGCGAGTAGACGACCCCGGCCGCGCCGCGTCCGCCGTCGCCCGTGATCTCGCGAATGCGCGCGAGCACGTCAGGTCCGACGGGTTCGGTACACACGAGGATCGTCGGGATCCAACCATCGTCGGGGTACTCCGACACGCGCGCTTCGAAGGTGCGCTCGCAGCGGGCGGATGCAAGGGCGGCGGCGAAGGTGAGCGACGCCGCTTCGAGATCGTCGATTGCAGCATCGATATCCGGGAAGTGCGTCACGCGCTGTGCGCCGATGATGTCGATGTCCGTGACACCAACCGCGAGCACGTCGACGTGGTCCGCCCACGTGCTTGTCGCGAGCTCGACTGTGAGGCGTCGTATGAATGCGCTGACCTGTTCGGGAGAGCCATCGACCGTCAGCGTGCCCGTGGCCTCGACATCGACGAGCAAGCGACCGCCATCGATGTCGCCGAGCGCGACGAGTGCCGGGAGCGGAGCGCACGCGCCCGAGCCGAGCGAGCGAAGATCATCGATGCTCAAATCGGGATCGGTGATCCAGCCGCGTGCGTCATCGGTCGCGCGAAAACCGACCGGTGGCCGGTCGGGCGCGCGGTCGCAGAGGATCTCGACCTGGCCGCCGCCGATGCGCACCGCGAGAATCGCGGGAGGCGCGGAGTTGCTGGTCGCAAGGCCCGAACCGAAGGCTCGCAATGCGAGATCGAGGAGTTCAGCGTCGGCGAGATCTGCAGCGCTGCGCAGCCGACACTCCACCTGTTCGAGATCGGGTTTGGTTGCAGGGATCGGTTGGCCGGCGCGACGCCTGCGTCGCTGCACGCGGCGTAGCCGGTCGAGTAATGCGACGAGCGACGCGGCCGCAAGTCCGCCGCCGACGAGGAGCGCAGGATCGATCCCGCGTTCCGAGTGGTGCTCGGAAGGATGGCGCGGACGGGAAAGCGTCGGTGCCGGTGGTGGTAGTGCGGGCGAGGTGGGCGGAACTGTGGTCGATGGTGTGACCGTCGGAGGGGGATGGTGGGGCGGTGCGTGATGTGTGACGACAGGTGCCGACGGAGTTGTGACCAGCGCGGGTACCGCCGTCTCCTCGCTCACTCCGGTTGCGTTCGCCGGCATCGTCAGTACCCAGCCCGGAATGATGAGTTTTGGATCCTCGAGCGAGCGGCCGTCAGGTTGACCCTTTCCGATGTTGAGCTCGAAGATCTCGCGCCAACGCAGCGGGTCACCGAGGTGTTTCTCCGCAAGTCCCCAGAGCGTGTCGTAGCGCACGACGGTGTAGGTCTTCTTCGTAGCGGCAGTTCGAGTCGTGGCGTCCGTGCGCACGGGTAGGTCGGCACGCACGAGCAGCGTCGGCGGCATCTCCACCGAAACGGGAAGCGTGACCGCCGGAGCCAGCTGCCTTCCACTCACGAGGGGCGCTGCGCTCGGCACGTGGACGCTGCTGACGAGCAACGCGGCCGACGTGATCAGCTTGCACATCGCGGGCTGCGCGATCCCCGCGAATCGCAGCCGCGGCGCCGCAGTTCCTCGTGCCCATGCGATCGACTCGACGAGGATCGATGCGGCGATCTGCGCCCAGGCGAACCAACCAACAAGAGCGAGTGCCTTGATCAGTGTCGAGTCCGAGATCTCGTTGCGCGACAGGGCGTGCGTGATGTCGTGAAGCGATGGAAGAGCGCTCGGCAGAGGCAGGCCCGCAAGTCTCGAGAGCGCCAATGGCACACCCACCGCGAGGGCTATCAGCGTGGCGAGGGAGCCGACACCCGTAGTTACGCGCCGCAAGCGCGAAGCGGATCGCATCGCTTCAGTTGCCTTCCTGCTCGACGGCCCGGACTCCGTGCGCCTGCCCTCGACCGTGGACCGTCATGCTCGTCCGGCCGGCGAGTCCGAGCAGGAACATGCGGCGAGTGATCGTCACTTCGACGAGTACCTGGTCGCCATCTACCGACGCCGTGCCCTCGTAGCCCGTCTGCGTCAGATAGTTCTCGGCACGAAGCACGGCGGACGACCCGTCGAGCTGTGCGCCTCCGGAGGCGCGCGCTGCCCCGGTGTCGAGTGCTTGTGCGCCGGCGCGAGCGGCAGACTCCGCGACGTTCGCAGCCTCGCGCCGCGCGGCGAGAACATTGCCGCCGTCGAACACGAGTCCGGCGACGAGGAGCAAGGCGAGCATGAAGCTCACCACGAAGACCGTGACCGTCCCTCGCTCGTCGACAGGGGTCACGACACTGCCCGGTAGACGTCGATCGGAGCGGTGAATCGTGCCGTGATCGTTCTCGATGCCGGCAGACCGAGGCCGACGAGGTCCTGCAGTGCGACCGAGCACGAGACGGTGGCAGTCACTGTGCCGCCGGCCCGGAAGTCGGTGGTATCGAGAACGACTGCCAGCGCTCTGCAAGTGACACCGCCCTCGTGGAGGTCGCCGCGCGCGGCCGTGTCGCTGCCCGCGACCGCTTCCGTGACGGAACGTGCGTTGGCGGCCTCTCTCGCCACGTCACGCGCCGCGGACTCGACCTCACTGCGCGACGAGGCGATCCGCCCCAGCGCGACGACGAAAAGCAACACGACGATCAACACTGGGGTGATCAGAACGAGCTCGGTCGTAGCAGAGCCTCGTTCGCCGCGGTTCCGAGCAACTTTCACGGTTGGTCGGGTCGGAATCGTTCGACGGGGCTCTGGGCCTGCCCGTGGACGTGAAGGGTGAAGCCGGGAAGCAGAGAGTGGATAGTTCCGTCGACCTCGACCCGAGCGACATCGGCATCGCGCGTCGCCGTAACTGTGAGGCCGTTGACGAGTTCGGGCGCAGCGCTCGTCATGAACTCTTGCGCACGCGCACGACCGTCGTCGGCGGTCGCCGATTCGACTCGTGCCGCACTCGCACCTTCTTGCGCGGCGGCTTCGGCAACGTGCGAAGCGTGATACCAGAGACCGAACTGGATCACGAGCATGATCAGGAAGATGAGTACGGGAGTAACCAGCACCGCCTCAACCGTTGCGTCACCGCGTTGGTCGCGGGCGCCGACACTTATCACGGTCCGTCGGTGGGGATCGAGTTCGCCTTGGCCGTCACCTTGGTGACGATGATCGCGCCGGCCGCAATCGCCAGCGCCGCGAAGATCGCGACGATGATCACCTTCTCGGTGACCTCGCCGCGTTCGTCGAGCCGAGCGGCGTCCCAGCGTGCTCTCAAGATCGGTACGAGTACCGAAAAGAAGGTGAGCTCGTTCACGGGCGGTAGTCCTTTCAGCGTGCGGTCAGAGACCGGTGAGAACCTGGTTGACGGCCGGGTAGCCGAGGAAGATGACGAACCCCACCATCAGAAGGACGATGGGCAGAGACATACGTTCGCTCGCCGCCTGCGCGACGCTTTCGGCATCTGCGAGACCACGTATCCGGATCGCGCGGGCCTTGGCTGCGATGGAGCCACGCACGCGCGCTCCCTCGTCGCCCGCGAGTGCGACGCTCGCCGCGAGTTCGTTGAGCTCACTGATCTGGAGCTGCGAGCCGAGCCGGTCGAGTCCGGCCCACGGCGGCTCGCCCATCAGCCGCGCTTCCGAAAGTGCTTGGCGGAGTTCGGAGAAGGCCCAACCCTGACCGCTTGCCGCGCTCAGTTCGAGAGCACTCTCGATCCCCGCGCCGCCCGCAAGTCGCACCGCAACCAGGTCGAGAAAGCATCCCAATGCATGGCGGAACGCGCGGCGACGTTCGGCGGCCAACATCTTCAGTGAGAGCAGGGGGAGGAGCGCGCCAGCCGCGGCGAGGACGAGCGAGATCCACACCGGGAGGATGAGGGACACCGAGACGCCGCCGGCCATCATCAACACGGCGGTCGCGGGCGCCCACAGCAGTCCGGCGAGCGCGCACAGAGTTTGGCGGGCGATCAGCGCGTCGGCGGATTGCGAGGTGGCACGCAGGTCAGGCGCGAGCCTCCGAACGAGTTGCCTGCCGGCACCCGAGCGCGCAATCGGGCGGCCGACGAGGCCGACGAGGACGCCGCCATCGGAAAGCTCGATCTGACCGGCGCGTGGGCGATGCAGGTTTGCGAGCGCGTCGGAGAGCGCGGGGCGAGCCGGGATGAGTCCCGAGATCAGCACCATCAGGCCGATGCCCGTGCCGGCGCCGAGGAGCAGCACGAGGTTCACGCTCGTGCTCCCGCGGTTGACGCGTCACCGATGAGGAAGCGTTCCGGCGACCGGAACCGGCTCATACGCGCGAGCCACCAGAGCGCAAAGCCCCAGCAGATCGAGATGAGTGCGAGCGTCGTCTGGCCGAGCGCGCTCGAGTACGACGTCACGTAGGACGGGTTCAGGACGACGAGGCCGACGGCCGTGAGGACGGTACAACCGGTGATCACCCGGACCGCGGTGCGCATTCGGGCGCGGGCCGCCTCGATGCGGAGCTGCATCGCGGCTTCGTCGCGGGCCGCTTGCGCGAGCGTGCCCAGGAGGTCGGTCAGCTCGCGTACGGACTCTGTGGCCGCGACACTCAGCGACGCGACGACGAGGTCGGCGATCGGATGCGCCAAGTCGTCCGCGAGCCTGCGTAGTGCTCTCGAGAGGGGTTCGCGCTCGATGGCGGTCGACAACGCGAGGACCTCGCGCCGGATCGGTTCGGGCGCGACGGGCGACGTCGCCGCGATCGCCGCCTCCAGTCCGTGTGCCGCAGCGATGGTGTCGCGCAGCATCTCGGTCCAGGACGCAATCGCCTCGGTTCGTGCCACGCCCGTTTCACGCGCCGAACGTCCGCCGAGCAGCTCGGGTGAGCTCCAGCCCAAGAGTCCGCAAGCAATGGCGGCAACCGGCCATCGCGTCGCGACAAGCACGGGAACGGCCAGCCCGAGAGCGCGGCCGAGTCTCATGCGTGAGTCGGAGAGTTGTGCGATGGTCCGAGGCGGGTGGTCAGTCGGCTCGCGCCGCTCCAGTCCAGATGCGACGAGGAGAAAACCCAAGGCGACGCCCGCGCCCAGGAATGCGGCGACGGCGGTCACGACTGCTCCACGAGTCGGTCGCGATGGCGAACGTCGTAGCCCTCGGCGATCAGGTCGTCGGCGAGATCGTGGGGGAGTGGGATGGCCGGAACCGCTCGACCGTCGGGACCGGGCGCGAACAGTTCGTTCGTGACGACCTGACGACCATCGGTGTCGACGACCTGACGTATAGATGCAACGAACCGGCTATGTCTCGACTTGGCGATGAACACGACGAGGTCGATCGCGGCGGCGGCGAGCTGGTTCGTCGCTTCGAGCGACAATCGCTCCGGCGCTTGCATGGCGTAGAGGGCGAGCTTGTTGAAGACCGTGCCCGATGAGTCGGCGTGAATGGTGCACATCGAACCGTCATTTCCCTGGCTCATCGCGTTGAGCATCGGGATGATCTCCTCACCCCGCACCTCGCCGACGATCACGCGGTCGGGATTCATGCGCAGACTCATCCGGACGAGCTCGGCGGCCGTTACTTCGCCGACCCCTTCGACGTTCGCCTCGCGGGCTTCGAGCGCTACGACATCGGGATGTAGTTCGGGAAATCGATCGAGACCGAGTTCGAGTTCCGTTTCGATCGTCACGATGCGCTCGTGTTCCGGAATCTCGGCGGCAAGCGCTCGCAGCATCGTGGTCTTCCCGGCGCCGGTTGCGCCGGCAACGATGATTTGCTTGCGGGCGCGCACGGCCGCCGCAAGGAAGCGTTGCAATCCGACATCGATTGCGCCGAGGCGCACCATGTCGTCGAGGGAGACCTTCATGAATCGGTGGCGCCGGATCGCGACGGCGGGCCGATCGCACACCCACGCGACGGCGAACAGCCGGCTGCCGTCTGGAAGTTGGAGGTTGAGCGACGGGTGGCTCGGATTGAACTCGCGTTCCGAAAGTCCGTATCGACGACCAATCTCGCGCAGGGTGTCGATGAGATCGGCGTCGGTGTCGGCGATGCGAGGGCCCGGGATCTTCGTGCCGTCGGCGTATTCGACGAAGACCTGATCGCATCCGTTCGCCACGATGTTTTGGATGCGCTCGTCGTCGAGGAGCGGTTGAAGCCGACCGAACTGGTACAGGTGATCGAACACCGCCTGAGCAAGCGCTTCTTCCGTAGCCGAGTCGAGGCCCGAGTGTCCTTGCGCGATCGCGTCGCGCGCGAAGCGTTCGAGCTCGTCGTTGACCAGCTCGCGTGCAAGAGCGATCTCGTCGTCGCGTTGCAACCGGCGGGTACCGCCGAGTTCCGCGGCGCGAGCGCGTCGGGTGAGCTCCGTCGCGACTGTGCTCCGAAGTCGCTGCACGAGATCCGCGTCGACTTCCGAGATGATCATCGCGAGACCGTCGCCTCGTCGGGCGCGCCGAGGAGCTGGTCGGCGAGCACAGCGGCGCTGCGCATCAGGCGCGATCGCCGCAGCCATCGATCGCGCGCCGCGCCCAGCCCGATTGCGTTCGCGGCGCGCGCGTCGTTCTCGATCACGTACATCTCGTCGACCGCGAGCGCCGACGCCACCTCGGCGCGTGGATACGGACGTTCGCCGATACACACCGCGATCACACGTCGGACGTGCTCCGATAGCGAGCGCAATTGCCAACGCGCATGCTCTACCCCCTCGATAGTGGGACGAAGCACAAGCGCGCCGATCGACGCCGATTCGACGAGATCGGTGGCGGGGGATCGAGGGTCCCAACGCCCGGCATCGATGATCACTCTCGAGGTCTCGTGCGCGAGTGTCAGTGTCTGGGCGAGCGCGGCGGCGATGCCGGTCAGGGCGCTCGTCGCTTGTTCGGCCGATGTCGGTCCGGCGAGCGCAAGGGCACCGCACGGCAGAAGCTGTGTGTGACGGTCGATGCTGGATCGGTCGAGGCCGCGCCGGCCGGATGCCGCGAGTGTGAGAAGTCCTGGATCCAGTGCAAGGCCGGATCTCACCGCAATGTCGCCGCCCGCCGCGTCGGCTTCCACGAGCAGTGCCGGGGCCCGTTCCGACATGAGGTTTGCAAGAACGAGCGCAAGGGTCGTGGCTCCGGGGGAGCCTTTCGTCGCGGTGATGGCGATCGTCGTCATCCCGCGACCACGACCAGGCTGAGGCGGCCCGCGGCACCATCGCCGGCGATGTTGGTGGCCCCAGCCGTGGGAACCAGGAGCGAAACCGCGAGCGCGTCCGGACTGTCGCGGGATCGGACAACGTCGAGAACGCTGGCTCGTCCGCGATCGAGCGGCGCGGCGGAGTCGCCGACTGCAGACGGCGCGGCGATTTCTATCAGCCGGACCTGGTCGCCTGGTGCGAGCGACACTGGGTATTGACCGGCTTTGAGCGACGCGCCGACTATCGCCATGCCGGTCGGTACGCGGGCTGCGGTGCTCACATCGTCGGGTGAAAGAAGTGAACCTGCGACCAGGGTGACAGCAGCCACGCGCCCGACGACGCGACCCAGCGCCGATGCCGGCGTTGTCCGGACGTCGGTTCCAACCGACACTCGCGCGATCGCGAGATCGCCCGACGCGATGGTGTGGCCCGCGGGAACCGCATGGCGCAAGGCCAGCACTTGCGCTCGATTGTTGGCACTCGAGAAGAGGCTCGCGGTTGCGAGAACGCACAAGACGATCACGACAAGCCCGAGCGCGATGCGCGTGCGGTTACGACGTCCGACTTGCGCGGCGCGAGGCAACTCGCCGGCCCGGTTCGGCGACGACTGAGCCGGCTGATGCCGAGGGATCGTGGCGGTCATCTCTCTCGTCTCACGGCGCGTTGGTGTTCAGGGCTTGCACTTCGCCAACGCGAATCGGGAAGGTGGTGGTTCGCTCGATCGTTCCGAGGTCGCCGCCTCCCGCAACGCCAGATGCGGTCCAGGTCGCGTGCCAACGCACCGTGACCGAGGCTCGGAACTGCAGGTTGGGTTGGCTCGCCGAGGATTCGGTGTATGTGTACGCGCACGAAGGCGACTGCGCGACAGCGGGGATCGTCGAGTCGTAGGCGGTGCCCGGTCCGTCACACACGACCTGCCCGAGATCGCCCATCGTCCACACCGCTTGCTCCGGGATGGCACGCACCGTGACACTGACGCCGGGCACAGACACGGTCGACGACAGAGGTGTCCAAGGTCCGCCGAGCCATAGCCAGCTCTGAAGGTTCACGATCTGATCGCCGGCGGGGCTGATCTGCGGCTGCGGAAGCGGAAGTGGGAGACGCTTGCTCGCTTCGTCCGCGAGCCCGGTGAGGTTGACGCTGCTGACGAAGAAGACTCCGGCGAACTCGGCGGCGCCGCACCACTTCGCGTACCAGGTGCCGGGTGGTTGGCCGGGCGGTTGACTGATGGTCCCCTCTATCGCGCCGCCGAGGGGGAGCGGTATGTATGCGACCCCGTCGTGGACAGTGAGTGGTACGTCGATGCACTTCTGCGCGCCGCCGCCGCTGTGCCCGCCGGAGCCGCCGTCGACGCCGACCTTTTCGCCAATGCCGGTTGGGTCGGTGGATGCCGAGCCCGTTGTGTCGGCTCTCGCGGTTCGCGCCCAACCCGCGAGTACAGCCAGCGCGATCGTCGCGATCGCAACTAGACGGTGCATCCCAACCCCTCGTCCTTGATGGCGGAAACCTTCCAAATGGCGCCTACGCGCGTGAAGGTCATGAGCACCTGGTGACGGCGCGGATCATCGGTGTCGATGCGCTTGCCGTCGCTGACTCGGTAGAGCCCGGTCTTGTCGTCGTAGCAGTCGCGCACCTGCGCGGTGGCTCCGTTGATCCTCACGACCTTCGGCGCGATGTCGATCGTCCCCTTCACGACGGCGCCCGCGACCGCGTTGCCCCGGAAGACGGCGTAGAGCTTGGCGAGCTCCTTGCCGGTTGCGCGTCGACCGAGTTGCGCTCGCGTGTCCGGCGCGTTGAACGGTGCAGAGCGCGCGCCGAGTTGGAGGTACAGATCCCAGAAGGCTCGAACTGCGGCGACGAGTTGCGGGTTCGGTTCGGCCGTGGTCGGCGTCGTTCGCGACGTGGCGGTCGGCCCGTTGCTACTCGCGGGTGCCGACGATGACGTCGAGACGGCGGGTGTGCTCTGGCTCCTCGATCCGGAACACGCCGTGAGCACGAGGACCCCAACGGCGCTCAGCACAGCGAGGCGTGTCGTGATGGCGAGGCCCGAGCGGATTCGTGTCATACCCCAGATAGGCGCGCTGGAACGCCGGAACGCGACAGAGAATTCAACGCGGCCGTGAGGGTCTGCACGCGACGTCTGTACCGATCGCTGCGGAGGCGCCACGGCGGGGTCGCGGTCGAGGTCGAGGCGCTCCACACCCGATAGAAATATGTGGCGGCGCTCGGCTACTTCAACGGGATTTCGGGCACCTCAACGATGTCGCGCGCACCCGGGAGTACCACTTTCTCCGCCCAAAGGGCGTCGGTTTCTTGGCGCGATCGGTGGACGTCGTCAAGATGCTCTCGACCCCATCGGTAGATCGCGGTGAGCGGATTAGCGAGAGATTGGCCGAGGTCGGTGAGCTGGTAGCCGATGCTCTTCGACCCGCGACCCTCGTCGTGGAGAACGCGTTCGACCACGCCGTCGCGTTCGAGGAACCGCAGCGTTTCGGTGAGGACTTTGGGGGCGACGCCCTTGATCGCGTGGGTGAGCTGGAAACGACGCTTCGTGCCCGACGCAAGCTCTCGCACGATGGAGATAACCCACTTACGGCCCAGTATCGCGACGACCTCTTGCGTCGCGACAGTCCACGCGAGAGACCCCTCGGACCCCGGTATGTCGGACTCCGGGTCGTCGCCGGCACCTCCTCTCGGAGGCAGGTGGTGTCCGCTTGCGGAAGGCGAGTCCATGCCGTCGTTTCCCCACGCAGGCCTTGCGTAGAGCTCCAAGGGTGGCAGGGCACGGTCACGGCTCCGTCACTCGTGGCATCCGACCGCGACGAGCGGGAACTATCGCTATAGCCGCTCGCAGAGATGTGCGATCTAAGCACTTTGCCCGGATTCAACCTGGGGACGTTCGACCCGGTGCAGACGCACCGTGCAGACCTCGCGTGCAGACCGCCGTCAAGGCCGCCCAGTCACTGTCGCCGGACTGGAGATGCCGATCGAGGGAGCGATGCCGTGACGATGACTCTGTTCACCGAGTTGGAGGCCGAGTGGCGGGTACTCGGGGCAGCCCCTCCGTCTGTTGCCGCGCTCAGAACCTGGGCGCAGGGCGACCGGGTGCTCGAGGTCTTCGAAGACCTGCATCAGGTCGTGCGGTTTGCGCAACGCTCGGCTGATCAGACGCGGGCGGGGGAGACGCTCGCATGTCTCGCGGCGCGAGCACCGTCAGATCCGTTGGCGGCGAGAACGGTGTTGCACGTCGTGCTCCATGGACTGATCCGGATCGCGGCTGACTTCCGCGGCGCCGCGCGCTCCGACGAGGAGGCCGCCAGCATGGTGGTCGCGACGGCGTACGAACGCATTTGTACGTACCCGATCGAGCGGCGGCCGCACAGCATCGCTCCGAACATCTTGCTGGATACGCGTCAGGGGGTCAGCCGGTCGTTGTTTCGGCCACGCGTTCCCGAGGACGGGACGGCAGACATTGGGCGACTCGCCGTCGCCTCGGCGGGATCCTCGGCAGCCGACGAACTCGTCGGGCTCGTGGATGAGGCTGTCCGGGCGCGGAAGTTGCGGGTCGATGACGCTCGACTCATCGTGTTAACGCGGGTTGCCGGCATGACCACCGCCGAGCTCGCGGCCGAGGGCGGATGCGCCGTACCGACTCTGCGCCGCCGCCGGCAGCGGGCCGAAGCCGCTCTGGCGGCGGCAGTCCGATGCGTCGCATGACCCTGTCGCGCGTTCCGTCTACCATCGAGAGGTGCGACGTCTTCGTCGCCGTCGCCCTGCCGGCGAGCCGCAGGTGCCGATCGAGGTTGTCGAGCCGTCTGCGCTCGCGCCGGTCGTCGGGCCAGCGGTCGTTCGCATCGGTCCCGATCGAACGCTGCTCGATGCACCGTGGGAGATCTTCGGGTGCACGGTCGCGAACGTCTGGCACGACGAACGCGCGGCCGGAGGCTGGGTACGGGTCCAGTGGCCATGCGAATACTGGTCCCATCGATCGATCGTTCCCCTCGATCTACACGCTGGCCACGTACTCGAGCTCTCTTCGCGGCAATACGACCTTAGAGCTCCGTTCTACGCGATCGTCGTTGACGTCGACGCTCATCGGATGATCCTCGTCGGCGTGCGGCACGCTGATAGCGCGCTCGCGATCCATCACGGCGTCGTTGATGCCTGGCGGCAAGCGGAGCTCTTGGCGACGGCGAAGCTGTGGTGGGAAAAGATTGCCGGCCGTCCGCCGAGCTGATTCCGCAGGTGCGAGGACGCCATCATCGCGACACAGTCGGCGGCGACCGCGCTTGGCTGGCACATACCAACGTCAGCTGAGTAGCCGCGAAACCATTCGCCGCGGCAACGATCTTGTGCATGCCTGCGCGCAAGCTCGCATCAGCGTTCAGCGTTCAGCGTTCAGCGTTCAGCGTTCAGCGTTCAGCGTTCAGCGTTCAGCGTTCAGCGTTCAGCGCCAGCGCCTGGCCGAGCGTTCGCACACTTCCAGGGCCGCGGATCTAAGCTTACGCTCGCTGTTACTCACAGTTTTTGGGTCTATACGCCCTCATGAAGTTGACCATCCGTAGACCTTCGCCATGCAATGCCTTGAATGTCAACAAAAGAGTATTCAATCTGACTCGTCGTAACATCCACATCGCTGGAATGAACATACGACGGCGCCGGTAGCCTCAAGTTCCCGTGGGGAGCCAGATGAGGACTCTCGATGATGAGCGGATAGGACGAGCCCGCTCGAAGCTCTCCGCCCCGACGGTCTACCGGGTACGCCGCGACGCGAACACGCCGGATGGGACGAGTTCCGAAGTTGAGCAACACGACGTCAACGATACTGTCCGTAAGGTCGAACTCGGCAAAAACTGACTCAGCCTCCGCGCGACGCTGAAGAGAAATATCGGCTGTTCGCTCCAACTCTCGGTCCCGTTTACTTTCGCCGACCGTCCAGAGCGCCACGCAAGCCGCAAGGACCGCGCCCCAGCCAACTATCCAGTCGCCGAGTGTCCCCACTTTACTCGGCGACAATGGGCCGTTGAGCAACGACAGCGATAAGCCGAGTATCGACGCCGCGAGTGTGATCAAACCTATGGTCCACCAAGGCTTCCGATACAGCCGTTCTCTCAGAACGCTCGACACCGACCTCAACTTCAACTCCTTCTCAGTTTTCAGTGCTCTGGTACCGGCGGTTCTGAGGAAATAGAATATTGAACAGGGGAAGCATGTCGGGTGAGATATTGGTCGCAGCTGTAACGCGCTCAATCAGATCTCGGGGGTCTCCGGCGATAACCATTTCGCTCTCGCGCCGCGCTACAGCGGACGTGGGGCCGAACCATCTCGGTATCAACCCGTTGGCCGCCCATTCTCTCGGTAGGACAACGCCTCGACCTCCTACGGTCAAGAGCACCACGTCCCAGCTTCCGGCTGCTATCGAGACCAGTTCGCTCTCGTGATCGCCTGCTGGAGAAAGAAGCAGAACATCGGCACTTGCGCCCACCGCAAGTGAGCCGACTCCAAGACCGGGATAAGCCTCTGAGAAGGCTTCAGTCGCCATGCGAATACATGTCTCCGCCGCGACTTCGGCGGCCAACCCCGCTTGATTGACGAGGAAATCGCAGGCCACACGAATCTCGTCGCGGAGGGACTCTGATCCCGAGCAGGGAGAGTCTGTTCCGAGGAGAACGTTGACGCCTGCGTCGAGCAACTTCATGATGGGGGCGGTCTGCCCGAACAGGTAGAGATTCGAAGCGGGGCACCAGACGACGGACGCATGAGCGTCAGCAATCAGACCTATCTCGTGATCAGACAAGTTGATCGCGTGAACCAAGATGCAATGCTCGTGAAGCGCGCCGCTGTGCGCCAGGCTCGCGACCTCGTTCGCGCTCGCGACGTCTATACCTTCCGCGATGTGAACTACAAAAGGCCTGCCTTCGGCGAGAGCCCGCTTGCTCTCGAGGACGGCACCTTGCCCCATTCGATGTTCCCAGATCACTGAATTGCGCCGAAGATCGACCATTAGCTCGCGTCGAAAGTCATTGGGCATACGAATCGGGAGCAGCCTCTGCTCCAAGATCATCGGATTGTGCGCGTGGTTCAGAACTGTCCCGACACCCGCGGAAATGCTGGCGAGTGCGCCGAGCCAGTAGAGATCTGCTACCGGCAGCGTCCTCAAGAACGACATGTGAGCTTCTTCTTGAAGAAGAGGAATCCAGTCGTATGAGCTGGTAAATCTCATGCCGCCGACCCGGTTCGGCCAGTGATACTTCAAGTGGTCGTGGCCGTTGCACAGAGCAGGGACGGCTATGGCTCCGGGTAGGTAAACATCCGCTCGTCTCCGTGAGGTGTTGTGCAAGTTCTCAACGATGTGGCCGTCGGAAGCGGAAATACGGACGTCGCGTTGGAGACCGAACCTAGGATCCCAAGCGCTATCAGCGAAGACTGTCCACGTTTCAGGCCCCGGTGGGGCGATTCGAGACACGCTAGGAATTTCGTCCGTACAGGTAGGCATCCAGGACCTGTTCAGCGCGCAAAGATTCCGTTCCGAACGCTTCCGCGATGGCCTCTGCTGAGAGGGCGATGGTGATGGCGTCAATCAGCTGTGGAACTTGCTGGGTGAACGATGCGTCGTCGAAGTCAATCGGATGAACCTCGACGTGTGACTTGCGCGTCACCGCCGAAGAATCCGGAACCGAAGATGCAGAAATAGTGGCGGCGCGATCAGACTGTGAGTAGAAGAGCACCTCGCTTCGTGACTCACGGCGAAAGACTTCATTCAGGAGCAAACGATCCATTTGTCCCGACGAGGGGGACGCGTGATATTCGAACCAGACGATAATGAAGTTGCGGCCGTGAGCGTCGCCATGAACGAAACCGTTTGTGACCGCGGCATCGACGTCATGGGTATTGTCGACAACGACTCGGCGCCCTTCCGCGGAGCGAAGCAAACCTTCCCGCGCGGCTGCCTCCGGTTTGGCGGCCCATTCAGGTTTCTGCAACATAGCCCCAAGGGCGTTCGCCTCCTTCGACATGGGAATCGGCGCCCACACGGCCGCTGCGTCCCGTAAGTCAGCTTGTGCGCGACGAAGCGCAGCGTGAGCCACGTCAGACGATGGCACTAAACCCTGCGGAAACGCTTCGTGTAGTCCGGCGAGGGCACGCGCGACTTCCGTTGCAAGCTCGGGAAAGTCCTCAAGCGTTTCTGAGGCTGGAGCGCCACGGCTGAGGAAGAACGGGCCGTCGTACGACATGGCATGTGACAAGACCTCCTGCGCCGTCTTGTCGGTGGCATGAGGCTCATCGGCATACTTGATGCCAGTTATAGTCTTCGTTGTTCCGGCTAGAGTATCTTCAATTGTAAATTGCTGACCGGCCTGGTCTGCCAGAAACATCTTGATCGAAATCGCGTCGACGAACCTGCTGTTGCCCGCGAAACGCAACGTGCATCGCTCGGTTACTGCAATACCTTGCTCCAGACCGGTTGCCAATCGATCGAGCAGCGGCATGCTGCCCTGCTTGTCCTGCGCGAAGGCCACCTGGTCAGCTCCTGGCGCAGGCAATCGAACGGCTGCCGCCCACGGCGTTCCCGCCGCGTTGAGGCCGATCACGTAGTTCGAGGATCCCGAACTAACTCGGTCGACAAGCAGAGGGACGTCATCAAGGTGAAGCGCAGCGATTGCTGACTCCCACGTCTCGATCTCAATGTCCGGAGACAACCCTACCGTCCTCTCAAGTGGACAAGCCCGTCGATGTGGCCGCGCAACGTCATTGCGCCGTTGTAAACGTCTTCTGCGGTCAGTCCCCGATCGTCGCCGACGAGGACCGACGCATACCGGGCCCGCTCTTCACCGAGAAAACCGACGAGGCTGTGGTAGTAGTCTTTAGATAGCAATCGGTTGTTGTTGAGGTCATCTTCAAGGTCCCGCTGCGCGTTCAGCGTGGGTAACTGACGACCACTCTCCGCCAAAACAACGTGCGGTGAGCTATCAAGCAAAATAACGCCGGCTCTTGTTTCCGACCCCTCTACGAACATCCTCATGGTCTCGCAGACGGTCCGCAGACCTTCTGGGTCTGTTCCGGACATGAAGCCCCGCAGCGATCGAGATGCAAAGTGTACGTTGATTATGATCGCCTCGGTCTCAGTCTCCAAGAGCGGGGCTATGAACCTGCAGAGGAAATCGATAGCGTCAGGCTCGAATTTCTTCCATTCAAGTGCGCGTAGATCGTTTGCATCAGCATTTGGCTGGCCGATCGCTCGAAGATAATGTTCAGAAATGCGGATCGCCGTATAGGGATAGCCGTCGCAGGCTCGGTCGATGATCGCGGTCTTTCGTGTCCCAGAGACGCCGCCGACGAAAGCGAGACAGGGCTCAGCCATGGGGTTCTACGTTAACCGACGGCATGATCTTGCGCGAGCTATCGGCACGCGCGAGCGCGGACCGCCGCGCCGGCGTGCCACACGCTCCGCGCGGCGGTCCGCGCTTGATCGATCGACTTGGCTATCCGCAGCGCCGTCCACGGCCGACCAGCTGGTTACGCAGATGCATGCAGACTCCATCACCGCGTGCTCATCGGGCGTACATGGTCGGCGCGATCGACACGGGATCGACCGATTCTGCCCAGCTCAACAGCTAAGGCACCCGTCTCCGACGGAATCGGCACTGCTCGACATCCGACTGGGCTCGTGGCATTGTCCGGCGACGGAACGTCCCACGATTCCACGTCGTGGACGTGCGAGCGCGGCGCGGCTGTTGCGGTGCCGAGTATCGTGGGCGGCGCAGTCGGATGAGCCACCGCTCCGACCGCGCTCCAAGCAGGCCCATGCGCAGTAGTTGTGGCTTGGCTGCCGCGTTCGCGCAGACGCATGAGCATCGCGGATGAGTACTTCAGACCCCCAACGATCTTGGGAAATCGAGAGCGCGAATTCTCGGTTGGTTCTCGCCTCTGCGTCGCCCCGCCGGCTTGAGCTTCTCAATCAGGTGCGGATTGCGTGCAGGGTCGAGCCCGCCTCGTGTGAACTTGCGCCGTCGAATGCGCCTCCCGAGGAGAACGCCGAGTCTATTGCCGTCGCGAAGGCTCAAGACGTGGCTGGACGTTATGAGGGTAGTGATATTGTCGTGCTTGCCGCTGACACGCTTGTTCACTTAAACGGGGAAATCATCGGCAAGCCACGCGACCGCGTGGACTCGGCACGGATTCTTGCGCTATTGAGAGGTCGTTGCCACGACGTAGTGACGGGCTATGCGATCATATGTACTGCATCGGGCGAGACTGTTTCTGGGCATTCATCGGCGAGGGTCCGTGTGCGTGATCTGAGCGATCAAGAGATCGACCGCTACGTAGCAACCGGAGAAGGCGATGATAAGGCTGGCGCTTACGCGATCCAAGGTCGAGGGGCTCTGTTGGTTGAGTCGATCAATGGGGACTACTACGCCGTTGTTGGACTGCCCTTAGGACAAGTCGTCGGCGATCTGCGCAGGCTTGGTATCGACTCGCTATAGATCGCCTGCGGCGCTTGGTCCGCCTTCTGGACGTTCCGAACGCCTGCTTGGAGTGGTGTCTTCCGATGCCTCGGAACGCGGTGCGGCCAGCTAATATCCCACCGAACTTGCAGAGATCCCGATCGCGATGATGGAAGGACCATGGAGCGAACTCTTGTCATTGTTAAGCCGGACGGAGTGGAACGCGGGCTTGTCGGTCGCGTGTTGGCGCGATTTGAAGCGACCGGGCTGCGAATTCGACAGCTAGAGATGCGAGTGCCATCCAGAGAGATTGTTGCGGCGCACTACCCGTCGGATGACGCATGGCTTCGGACGGTTGCCTCAAAGACGCTGGAGGACTATGCAGGCAAAAACATCGATCCGAGAAGCAAGCTCGGGACGAGCGACCCGCTTGAAATCGGTCGTCGAGTCAAGGGATGGCTAGTCGATTTCATGTCAAGCGGACCAGTTGTTGTGGTTGTGCTCGAAGGGAACCGAAGTATAGACGCCGTCCGGAAACTCGTAGGCGCGACCTTGCCCGTCCTTGCCGCGCCGGGGACTATCCGAGGCGATTTGTCTACGGATTCACCGGATCTCGCGAACGATGAGCAGCGGCCTGTTCGAAATCTGATTCACGCGTCAGGTGATCCTGACGAGGCTGAGCGCGAAATCAAACTCTGGTTTCCGTGATTGCTGTTGAGAACATGCCGCCGTGGTCGCTCACAACTGAGATCTGTGCGCGAGCGGGTGTGGATGATCTCAGTGCGGCCGTGCGCAAGCTGGGACTGCT
This sequence comes from Actinomycetota bacterium, assembly GCA_003134555.1. Lineage (GTDB taxonomy): Bacteria > Actinomycetota > Acidimicrobiia > IMCC26256 > PALSA-610 > PALSA-610. The sequence continues at coordinate 10,601 of PLBO01000129.1, read as the reverse complement.
CGAACAGTCGGAACGACTTGAGCTCGCCGTCAAGTCGTCTGGTTGGTATCGAGGTGGTGCTGAGACCTATCTATTCGACTTTGAGCTGCGATCGGAATCGGGGACGCGTCGCTTCCTACTGAAGGCATGTGTCGCGGTCGGAGGTCTAAGAGGAACTGCCGAGATCGTCGAAGAATGGGTACGCCGACGGGCCTTCCTTGAGCATGAAGGAGTGGCGGTTCCGCGCTCGTACGGTGTGCATCTGAGCACCATTCTCGAGGAATTCATTCCTCTCGCTTTGCGTGAAGCGTTGGTCGCAGCAGAAGGAGCACCGACCGCGAGACAGTCATTGCTCTTCGAGCTGGGTAGAGCTGCCGGAATACTTACTCGATGCGGCTTTCCAGCGCTCCAACTGAATGATCTGCGGTCCCGAGGTACGGATGTAGTGGTGGTTGACTTCGGTGAAGATCTCGGGCCAGCTGGGGCCGCGGGAAGAGACCACACCGCGATTCTTGATCAAGCGCTAACTCTCGCAGGCGAATCCGTCTCGCTGGTGGCCGGTGATATGCGAACTCTCGATGCGGGTTTCGAAGCCGGACGTCGCGCCGGAAAGTAGACACTGCCGCTTCGGAGTGTGTTACAAGCCCGTCTTGATTCGGAACTCGGGGACGCCGTGACACAGGAGGTCATATAGGAGGTGGCTTAGCCGTGACGGTGCGAACTGTTCCTCGGAATGCACTATGTCTTCGAGTGACCACCATGCCGACGCAATAATCCCCTCCTCCCGCAACTGGGCGGGGGAGAAGAGGGGCCGAATGTCCGTCGTCGCGGTGTGGCCAACGAAATACAATTCAAACTGCGAGAAGCCGGATGATGAGCGGACGTCGCGCTCCCATATCGGGCCGTGAATGTGTGCCGGCACTATGCCGACCTCTTCGCTGAGTTCTCGGATTGCCGCCATCTCGAAGGTTTCGCCGTCTTGGACGCCGCCGCCGGGGACCGCCCACAGGGTCTCCTCAGCAAGAAGGAACCGAACAAGAAGAACGCGTTCGTCTTGATCTAGAACTACGCAGCGGGCCGCTGGCCGTCCTATTGCTTCGACAACGTCCACGAACGCCGTCATGCCCGTTCTATTGCGGCGGCCGCCCTGATCTCGAAGTCGATCCATTCGCCGATTTCAGTGTCGCCGTTGTCGCGCCACCATGCGTAGTAGCGACGGAACTCTGGCCAGGCACTTCCGAAGGCGGCGTCCTTCTGCCCGGATTCATCCCGAATTGCGCTGACGTCGATACCGATGATGGGAATGCGCCTCTGCGTGGTGGCTTCGACGCTCTGCGTGATCCGGGGATCGACCTTCGTTTCTTGTGTTACGAGGACTACGACGATGGACGGCGGTCGCTCCCACCTGTCGAGGCCCGGGACGTTGTCTCCGGCGTGCGCGACTTCGCTCCACCCGAAGTCGTCGGCAGCGACTACGACCCGCCCGTTTCCGACCCACTTCGACGCGACGACTCGAGCGCGCCACGCGTCCTCGGGAAGGTAGAGGAATAGCGCTCTCTGCACGATTGGGATCGTACCTGGTGTCCCGTCCGAATATGGTGGCGACGGTGAACAGTCGACCAGTTCATGGCAGGGTTCGCCGGCAGATGCACGTCGGTCTCGGGAATTCACGCCGGGCGCTACGAGTTCGACCTGGGACCGGGATGTCAACGCTCGCGTTGAACGCGACACAGGTGGGTGGTCCTCGCACGCTTGTGGTCAGCCCGGAGCTGGACGGTTCGCCATTCAAGTTCCATGCCATCTGGATCCAAGAACGCGAACGTTGGGGCCGGGACCGGTGTCCGATGTAGCGCGTCCTTCATCAGCTCGTCGCAGTCGCCTTCGAAGACATCGATTCGTCGGTTGGGATACGAGTCTCTCAAGTCGCGAAGCTGCGCCGCGCGGGCCTTTCGCATCTCGAACAGTGCTACGTAGGTAAACGCTGGCGACACGGTCAGCGCGATATTTGCCGAGCCGGGAAAGCGCTCCCCGGTAGTTGCGAGAACGTTTGTAAGTGTCTCCGGCGAAGGCGTCGATGTAGACGCGATTGATGGCGCCCTGCGCGGCTGTCGCGAACGCCCGGATGTAGTCAGCGAAGATGGAGATCTTCTCGAACGAGTGAGGCTTCCACTCCTGCATTGGCCACGCCCACTTCGTCAACGAACACGTGTTCGTCCCACGAGCGTACCTCGACGGTGAGACATCCTCGCGGACGGCGCTTTCTCGGCGCGGTGCATGTCAGCGCGTCTACGCTCGCAAGGGTCGACGTCTCTAGCCGACATTCTCGGGAGACATGATGCCGAGGCGAACGGAACCGGCCGAGCAGCGACCCGCGGCGGGCCTATTGCAAAAGGGCGTCGCGTACGAGCACGTGTACTTCGTGTTCCTGGATGCATCAGGCCACTCGACGGTTGTGCGATCCAATGCGAGAGACCGCGCGGCGGAGGCCTTCAATCTCTTCGAAGGTCGCGTCCGAGAGCGCTTCGAACGAGTCGGAAATAGTCGTCGCTGTAACTATGTGGATTCCTGGGGCTGGCAGGGTGATGGAGGCCTCTTCATCGTTTGGGACGAGGACGAGAGCAAGTCGAACGCGACCGCGATCGAAACGGCACAAGCCATCGTCGAACTTGATGTGCCGCATCTGAGGGACGAGTTTCCGGGCATGGGCCTGCGCGGCGAATTGCACGTGCGGGTTTCGGTTCACCGAGGTGCGCTGACCTACTTGGGAGATGACCTCCGAGGATCGATTCACTCGCCGGATCTCAACTTCGCCGCTCATCTTGAGAAGGCTTGTCCTGCCGATTGCGTCGCGATCTCGCGCGACGTCTATGACGCTGCTGCGAGCGAGAACCGCGACCGGTTCCGTGCCGTTGGCCATTTTGAGGGCCGAGAGATCCTCGTCTGTGCGCCCGCGGCGACAGAGCAGGCCAAGCGGCTTTGGATCGATGTCCACGGAGTCGGAACGCCGAACAGAATCGCGGCGCTGTCTCAGCGGCCGAGCCAGGCAGAAAAGGCAGAGTTTCTTCGCGTCGCGAGCGAGTCGGTCATCGATCTCGGGACCGCTTTGCGAACGTGTGCGAACTACCTAGTGACAACTGAGCGCCCGCGACCCTACCGCGACGCCGTCACCGAACTCCTGGAACGAGGCATCCGCTACCGTTGCTTCGTCTTGCGGGGTAATGATTCAGATCCACCTGTGAATCCAATAGATCCGAGTGAGGATCTGGGGACGAAGGTGACCGAGGCGCTCTCCAAGCTAGAGCGGTATAAGAAGACGCTCGCTGGATCAGTCGCTGATCGGTTCGAGGTCTACTCGACTCCGCATTATCCAGGCTTTGCATCGTTGGCTTTGGATTTGCACGCAGATTCTGGCTCGATCCTCTACAGCCCATATCTCCCGACCCCTCCGCAGAGCGGTGAGGCCTTGGAACGCGGCGACATGCCTCACTACTTCGTGACCCCGTCAGCTGGAGACCTGTTTCTCCTTGTAGCGCAGCAGACTTTGGCGTTTACCGAGGCCGACGGCGTTGAGAGGATCCTATGAGTAAGGGTTCATCAGGGTTTCAGAGTCGTGCTGCGGGCACGGAGCGGCGATATGAGGCACATCTGTTCCTAACGTGCCAGTCTGGCCGCGTCGAAGACGTCGTGGAGATCGCGCGGCGTCGTCGCTTTCGCAAGAGTTCACGCAACAAGAAGACAGGTACGGGCGCGGACGACATTCTTCTGACCCGCAACAGCGATGACGAGAAGCTGCTGGAGCAGCAGCTGAGGAGCCTCGCTGATGACCTCGTTGCACAGGACCTGTATGTGTATCGGATTCGGCTTGAGCGTATGCAGTTTGACGAAGTGAGAGCGAAGAAGGGATGACGGAGGTTCGGGTTGCACGGGCGAAGGTAGCGTCGGACGCACAATCGTCGATACCGGCGCTCGTTCGTGCATCGGTTCTACCTGAGCCGCATTCTTGGGGCAAAGATCCATATGTTGCCTCCGTCATGGAACTGATGGTGAGCACGCTCTCACACGCGCTGAACGAAGATCTCATGGTCGCGCGGCTTAAACGAGAGCTGATGGCCGATCAAACATCGTTTCTTCCAGACACCCTCGCTGGTTGGACGACGAAGGACGCGGCAAGGATCTTTGCTGTGTCTCCGGATCCTAAGAACAAGGACGATCCGACGAAGCTCGCAGATCTAGTGCGGAAGAACTTTCAGCATCTAGTCGGTACGTCCTGGCGGTCAACAGTGTCGGCGCTCACGGACGCAGCCGCGGAGCCCGAGGCTGTGAAGGAAGCGCTCGTTTGGTTGGGGTCGTTCCCGGTGTTCGCTGATGATCCGTTGCAGAAGAAGCCCGCGCTGTTTCTACAACGCCTTTTCATGCAGCGCTACGTCACATCGTCCGCCGTGGCGAAGGCGATTCCTTTCGCGATTGACCGCCATATCGTTCGACTTAGCTTGCGAGTCGGGTGGGTTGTCGTCGATCCAGAGTCGTCACTTGCACCGAAGCTACAGACCCGCGCGCACATGTCTGCGAAGGAGGATTTCTCCCTTCGGTCTGCCGTGAAGGAGTGTCTCGAACTATTCGCGTTGAAGTCCGGAGTCCTACCACCAGAGCTGAACTTCATTCTGTGGCAATTCGGCCGTAGTTACTGCGGCCGCTACGAACCGGGATGCCTCGGCGCGCAACGCCTTCTCGGTCGTGGCTCGGAATACGTCGCTTCTGATGGAAGTCACTGCATCCTGTCCGCGGGCTGCGACGCGTTTTGCGAGAACAAGCAGCTATCCGTCATGGATCCCGTACATCGCGGCGGGTTCTACTGAGACACCAGATGTAGCGGTGTCCTTCGGAATATTGGCGCTCTGCGGGCCTTCCGGCGCTTGTAAGGATCATTTGCGAGCTGCTCTTGCACAGGCTCCGACCTGAACTCGCGGACCTTCAGTTCGCGACCACGAGAAGGCCTCGATCGAGCGACGGCAGGGATCTTGTTTCTGGCGTTGTTCCTGTTTCGTTCGAATCGTTGGTCATGTCGGGTCATATCATGTTGCCGTTCTCGCCCTACGGGACGGAGCGCTACGGGCTATGGCGTTCGTCGCCGGATCATCGACGACGCAGTGGCAGTAGGTGTCTCGCCGAGATTCACGCCTCACAGATCTCGTGGTGGCGGAGATCTGACATCAAGCCGCTCGTCATCGTTGGCCTCGTGGGTGATTCGACTGTTCTTGAGGCGCGTCTGGTATAGCGGGGGGACACCGATGTCGCTCGTCGACTCGACGCGGCAGTGTCCGAGTGTGCCTTGATACGGCGCGACTACGAGCGACGGCTTGTAGATGAAGTGTCGAACGTCGAGCAAGTTGGCGACGCGGTGGCTATGCAAATTGCAGAGCGCTACGTGGATCGGCTCGGTGCCGAACGATTGAGGTGATGTCGAGCAGAGTTGGCGCTACCACGAAACAAGCTGTGGCCGGTTTCTGCTTAGTCCGCGTCGACGTGGTCTCGGTCGAGATGGAATCGCCACACCGCTGCGCGTATGTAGCCAAGTGACGTTACGACGACGGGAAGGCCGATTGATCCCGTGATCGGATCTCGTCCCTCGTAGATGACCGCGTAGTACTGATTGCCCTTGCGAACGGCGTAAGTGGAGGTCGCCACGGCCATCATCGAGTCCGGCGACGCAATCGACAAGCTGGACGGCGCCTTCGGCCCCGTCCAGCGGCAGCACAACTGCCCACCCCGAGCGTCAGGGAATGTCGCCTGAGGATGAGCCAAGGTCGAACGATCGGGCATCGACCATGGTGAGGTGGTCTCCCAACACTTCGACGTGGTTCACCCAACGTTTGCAGGTCAGTGTCGTGGCCTGCTGGTCGCGTCAGGCGTATCGTCCGGATGGCAAACCGTGTACTTCGGTCGGCCACGCCAACTGCGACGGGCGTGGTAGCTCCCAATACCGAGGCACCCGGGAACGCTGCACGTTTTCTGTGAAGAGGAGGCACCGTGGCGAATGGGAGAAGCGCGCGTCGTCTCGGGATCGTGGCATCGGTAGTCGCGATAGTCGCGAGCTCGTGCACGCTTATCGGGCGCCCGTCCGGAGACCCGCCGGCGTCCCCGTCGGTGCAAGTGACATGCAATAACCGGGAGGGCGCGACGGCCCCCTCGACACGTGTCCCGCACCCCACGCCGCAATCGGCGCCAGCTGTGACAGCGGGGGAGTCCCCTCACGGCCTCCCGGTAACGCCATGAGTCGAGGCCCCGGACAGGTTCAACGGTTCGTGCTCGTTGTTCTGCGATTCGCGGATGAACCGCTCGGAGTGTCCGAACTGGCGTCGCTCTGGGCGTCTTACAAGCGCGACGGGGTGCGACCGCACCTGGACGCGGACTGGCGCGAGTGGGCCGCGTGGTCCGAGCACGTGCGCTATACGCCGTCGAGGACGAGTGCAAGTCAGTACGAGTCGGTACGTCGGGCGGTTGGGAACCTACGTAGGCGCGGACTCGTCGCCATGGACGGGACCCGCGGCATCGTACGCACAGCGGCAGCGAAGCATGTCATCTAACAAGCGCGTTACGAAGGGTTTCACGAGCTATTCCGAAGCCGCAGACGTGCCGGAGCACGAGGTGGTCTCGGAGGATTTCCTGATGGAGGTCCTCGAGAAGAACAAGGGCCTTTGGTTGTACCTCGCTGGCCGCTACGGCTCATGGGACGCGGCGGAAGACATCGTGCAGGAGTCGATGATCCGAATCGTTCGAATTCTGCGCGACGGCACGCTTCAACGGCGCATCCGCAGAACGACCCTCAAGTACTACCTGGGCAGCATCGTCAAGAACACGGCCGTCACGTTCGTGCGAAAGCAAGCAAGGTACGAGCTGGCAGCGCGGGACCTGGCGAGACTCACCTCCTACGTCGAGGCTGGTCCCGAAGACTTCGTGACCGACATGGTCGTCGTGGAACGCGCCCTCAAGGACGTCCCTGAAGGCTTGCAGAACTACCAGGAAGTTCTGCTTCACTTCATGGACGAAGTCAGCCTTGCCGATAGCGCTGCGAAGCTGAGTGTCTCCCGGGAGACGCTGCGCAAGCGACGACGTGCCGCGCTGCGGATCGTACGAGAGTCGATCGGGCGGATCGACGACCCCAACACTTAAGTTGGCACGCAACCACCGCCGAGCGTCTCATAATCGGAGAGCGTGACGGCACTGACGCCACTGCCTCCTCACAGAAGCGTGTAGCGATCCCGGTGTCGCAGCCGGGATCGTCACGCGTGCCTTCGGATCGCGCGACAGCGCCGCCGAGGTCAGGCGTACTCGCCGTACCGGTTCGGCGCGGCCGCTAGGGACGCCTATCTACTCGTGTCCCCGATGACGGTCGTTCGGAGCAGGTTCCTTTGCCCGCTGATGCGAGCCGACGATCTCCGAGTTCGTACAGCTCGCCACGAGCAGCCGCAACACCTGACGCTCGATGCGTACGCGGCCGGAGCGCCCGCCCCACCATTCGCACGACCGACCGAAGCGATCAACCTGTTGATCAAGAAGGTCAACCGCGTCGGGCACGGTTTCCGCAACTTCAACAACTACCGCCGACGCCTCCTTCTGCACTGCGGCGTCGCCCGGCACCCTGTCCCCACGGCAAGAGGCGAGGCCGTAAACGACGCTTCATCGCGTAGCCCATAAATGGTCCTAACGTCGGAGAATCGGCCGGACAACGGAGCTGCCAGCGAAGAGCAAACTGGATAATCTGGTCCCGTTCGGAGGGAGGGCTACGGATGCCGGACGCGATGTACTGCGGAATCGTTGACGATTTCGCGATCGACCATGGCATTGGGAGCCCGATCAAGACGTTGAAGCAATTGAATAGTCATCTAGTCAGCACTGTGCTGTTCGGCGATGAGTTGGTCATCAATGATGGTCACGTCGTACTGAATCCAGCGGTGCAATCCGCGATTCTTAACGATAAGAAGAGTCCCTTCCGACGCCTAGTTACCAACGGATTCGTCCAGATTCTCACGCGGTATGAACACTCGATAGAGAAGCTCGCTGACTTCATGCACCGAGAGGGCATACCGAGTGCGACCACTCTGCTTGGTGATCCGTGGTATGAGGAGAAGTTCGAGCCCGAGCTACAACGCTGGTCGTCTGACCTCGTAAAGCGCAAATCGCGTTGTTGGCGAGACTGGCCACCGATTCAGACGAATTACGTCTATAAGCAGTTGGCCGCGAGAGCGCTCGATGCACTTCCGAGGAGTCAGCCGGACCTTGCGGTTGAGGTCGCTCGGTTCGAGCGCCAGTTCGGAGAGACGATCGATAGTCGTCGGTCATGGGAAGCGGCCGTAACCGCCGCGTCGTGGCTGTCGCCTACGGCAAAGCGGAGTCTCATGCTCGCGGCCCACGAGTCCTACAACTACATGTGGGGATCTTTGCTCTCCTCTGAGACTGATTCGCTGCGGATTCAGGCACCTGCTGCCCGGTTGCTCCAATCAATGGACGCATCGGTAGGTGAGCTCCCGTCTCGACGCCGTGAACCGATCAAGTTCTTTGTTCCGCGCGATGCGCTCGTGTCTCGAGCAGTTGGTGGCAGCTGGGAGCGCCTGGACGACTTCACGGACTACAACTCCGACGTCTATTTAGCCAAGATTGAGTTCAGGGCGTCTCTCGATCGTTACTACACAGGGAGGGGAGTCAACCGGAAGCAGATGCGTGAAGTGGCCGACGCATACGGGAAGGCGCTCATTAAGGTGTTCGGACCCGGCGAGAACGTCTCAATGGCGGTCGGTGTCGTCCTTGCAGTCGGCGGTGTTGTGACAACGGTTCTGGCGCCGCCTGCGGCGATCGCGATCGGCGCGGCCGCCGCGGGCGGAGGCTTGGGCCTTGCCGCTTCAACGAAGTTCCTTAAGTTGAGGCTTCTTTCTCGCGTGTCCATGCCCAGACCAAGTCGCTGGATTGAAGAGCGAGACGTGTCCAGCTCGGATACCTGGTTCAAGGTTGATCCTGGAGAGGCGCGGGGCCTCCTTGCGGGTGCCCCGCGTTTTGCCCCCAAGACCTCTAGCCGCGAGCAGATTGCTGAGTATTGGTCCACCGGACTCGGTTAGGCCCTCCCGTGTCTGATCGGCCTGTGTCCACGTCATGATTCATGCGCAAGAGCAAGGAGTCTGTCACACCGTTGTTCGAAGGCGGTCTCTGTGAGCCGTTGTCGAAGATGCGCGTGCGCGAAACCGGTCTTCGAGGTTCGGAGCCGGCGTGTGACGCCGTCCCCGAAGAGCTTCGCCGCATCGCGGGGTCGCGCATGCGTTCGCTGGCGAGCTGCGCGGCGAGCGCGTCGGCCTCGTCACGATTCGGTCCGGCCGGATGCCAGCGGCGCCGTTCGCGTCCGGTAACGGGATCGCGTCCCTCGTAGATGACCGCGTAGTGCTGATTGCCTTTGCGGACGACGTAGCCCTTCATTCCGACGTTCTCCTTCCGGCCTGCCCGGTGCGCGGCCGGTAGAAGACATCGGTAGAAGACGTCGATCGGAGCAGATCAGCGTGGGTGTCGCCGGGGTCGACAACCCGAAGGTCGTCGATCGCGACCCCGTGCTGGTGACAAGGCGTCTCAAGGGTGCGCCCGTTGCGCCGAATCCAGGTCACCGGCTTGCGAAAGGTGACCAAGATGCAGCTCTGCCAGGCGCGAGAGCGCTACATCCGATGGCTTCTGGCGACACGCGACCTGTCGCCTCATACGATTCGGGCCTACGACAGCGATATCGCAGCATTCGAGAAGTATCTCGGAGAGCGGGCGTGCGTCGAGCGCATCGACGGCGGAAACCTTCTGGCTTTCGTCGAGGAGCTGCGCGCCTCGGGCCTCGCATCGAGATCCATCAGACGACGAACTTCCGGTCTCCGGGGCTTCTGTATCTGGCTGCAGTCGCGTCAGCTGTTGGAAGTCGATCCATGGGCCGGCATGACCCTGAGTCTTGGGCGGTCTCGACAGCTGCCGCGGTTGGTGCCTAACCATGATCTCGATCAGCTTCTCCGGTCACTCCGCGAGGCTGCCGCTGTGAGTCGCGATCACATCCCTGAGGCCGTTCTCCTGCGGCCGGACGCGGCGACGACGCTCCTGGCGGTTGCGCTAATGGTGGCGACCGGCCTGCGCGTAGGCGAGGTGGTGAATCTCCGCGAGCGCGACGCAGACCTGCGAGGTCGCAACCTGCGGGTGGTGGGCAAAGGCCACCGCGAGCGGCAGGTCTATCTCACCAACGACTGGATCTCGAGTCTCGCGACCGCCTACGTGACGACGCGTTCAACTCTCCAGGTTCAACACGATCGCCTGCTGTTCAACTGCCATGGCGCACCGCTCACGGCACCAGCGATGCGTTCAAGACTCCTGAAGGCTGGCAGCGAGGCGGGCTTGGGACATCGCGTCACTCCGCACATGCTTCGGCACACCGCTGCCACCCAGTTGATCGAGGCCGGCGTTGACATCCGTTACGTTCAGCGGCTCCTAGGCCATGCCAGCCTCAGCACCACGGAGCTATATACCCACGTCTCGGACCACGCCCTCAAGCGGGTCGTGTCCGATGCGGACGTTCTGGGGAGGTCGTTCGGGCGCGATAACTAGGAATTATC
>PLBO01000139.1 GCA_003134555.1 Actinomycetota bacterium | reverse complement strand
CCGAACAGCTCCCGCCACGCACGCATAATGCCCGGTAGGGACGCGTTCTGCCAGAGGACCCCGTCGGACCAGGCCGCACATAACGCTCACGCCGCGTCGCCCCGACAGCCCGCACGATATGGCGGCGCGTTCTGCTCGGGTCTACCCGTCGTGAGGGTGCGCGAGATCGGCAGTTATGGGGCCGGTGCGTCGCCGACGACCGACCATGCGAACCTCGCCCGGAAGTCGGCGAAGCACTTCAGGCACACCCACCGGTACGAGTCGTCCGTCGTCACCCACGCGGCGTTGTACTGCACATGGTCGTCACCGACGCTGTAGCGGTCCCAGATCTTGGCCATGCAGAACTCACAGTGATCGTGGTCCCAGTCCTCGCGGTAGGGCGCCCATGCCGTCCAGCGCATGGCGCGACCTAGCAGATACTTCTCCTGGCCTTGCAGACGCCAGTCATCGTCCTCGATCGCCACGACAACATTCTGGCCGGTCCGCTGCGAGCCGATCGGCAGCTATGGCGTGTCGGCGACCGGTGCGTCTGGGTAGCGCCGCCGCGCTTCTGCCGGGGTGAGCTGCTGCGTCTCGTCAGGCCCGCGTGGCGTGTTCTCGTAGAGCGTGCCGCAGCGCGGGCACTTCAGCAGGATCCGTTGCCGCGCCTCGCTGCTTCCGATCTGCGTGACATGACCGTAGAGGCGGTTCTGGTCGTCCCTACAGAAGTCGCAACCGAAGTCGACCACCTTCTCATCCTGCCCGATCGCGATCGACCCGATCGGCAGATATGCGTGTTAGCCGTTGAGGCTGTTTGCGGTCGCGGGGCGGCATCCGTGGCACACGGTCCAAGCGGCCATCTGGGCACGCCAGGCGGGCGTAGCGTTGACGACACGAACTCCGTTCGTTATCCGACCGCATCCGCCCGACTCACCAACATCGACGCTCGCCGACGGGCGGTAGAACGTTAGGAAGAACATCGGCGGACTCGTCGCCGGGCAGCCAATGCTGAGGTCTGACGACGATACGACCGCGAAGGTGTTCACTTCTCGTTCGACGTAGGCGACGATCGCCTCGGTGCCGCCCTTGGCACTCCCCGCGAGGTATGCCGAGCGGACAGCGCTCAATACGTATCGGCACAGTCTCACGCCAGTGGCGACGAACGGCACGAGCCTCGTCGCGAGACCGACCACCGTCGAATGAGGAGCAGTCGGCATGAACGCGGGACACGAAGGAGTCGCGGACGCGAGCGAGGCGTCTCTGGTCGTCGGCGTCGGTGTCGTCGTGGCCGACTGTTTCGGCGGGACGCGCTGCGACGAGTGGTGATGTGTCGCGCTACATCCTCCCATGAGGGCGAACACCAGGAGGAGGTACGCAATCCGGTTCATGCGACTCTTGACGTGCGGTCTTGCATCTCGGTTCCGCGCTCATATTGCCCGGTCCGGCATGATCTTGCGAGCGCCGATCGGCAGTTCTGTGCGCTATGCGAAGCCTGCCCACTGCCAATCGCCCAAGAGCTTGCCCGTATCGGCATCGACCGGCACTGCTCTGATACCGAACGTGGCTCGACACAGGCCGCGGTTTCCAGAAGCGCCGCACCCGTGGTTCGCCATGAGGTGGTGGCGGTACACGACGAGCCAAACGAGCCGATGGTTGATGATCGGGACCGTGCCGTGCGCGTAGTCCGAGACGGTGAGGCGACCGAGGAGAACCTCAGGATCGTCACGGGACTGCAGCCCGCCCGCCAGCGTCAGCGCGCGTGACGCCGGGACCGCGGCGACTGAATCCGGGATTGGCTCAAGCTTCATCGCGCCTGCCCTGAACCTGGTCACCTTCGCCACGGCGCGACCTACGACGGATGTCGTCGTGGAAGCGTCCGAGCGCGCAGGTGACGACGCGGCGTGATGCGACGGGCTGCACGCGGCGAGTACCCCTCCGACGAGGACCGTGGCGGTTACCAGGCGCACGACGGTTCGACGCCCATCCGAAGCCGACGGTTCCCGTGTCGAAACCACCGCACGCATAATGCCCGATCCGGCGCCGATCTTGCGAGCGCCGAGCGGCAGTTCTGGCTCAGCGCACGAACTGGTGAGTGATGCCGCCGCACAGCCCGTTTCCGTCGAAGATCAATGCGAAGTGATACGAGCGTCCGAACGCCGACGTCTTCTGCCATTGCAGAAGTTGCCCTCCGTTTGCCGCGGCACTTATCGAGGTCGGCGACCCGATGAGGCTCACGATGTCGTGCCTCGTGTACCCCCGTAGATCGCCGATTCCGCGAATACGTTCGAGGAACGATCCTTCCACGAGCGGTATTGGACCTCGGGGCCGAATGTCCCGAGCGGCTCCCCAATCCAGCGGGATCTTCTCGGCGGCGAGATCCGGAGGCGATCCCGCCGTGATGCGATTGCACAGTTCCGTGACCCAGGCGACAGGATTCTTCGGCGGCTCGGGAAGTCCGGCCAACATTGCCGACGCCGTATCGAACGTCGCGCCATATTGCCCGCGAACACGTTGAAAAGCATCCTCGCGGCTCTCGACATCTGCACGAGGAAGATCGCATCCGCAATACCGACAGACGATCGCGGCGGCCTTGATGGTCTCGGCGCACCAGGGACAGACCTGCGTGTCGTCGCTCGTCACCCGCACAGATTGCCTGATCTCGAAGCGAGGGGCGAGCGCAGAGCGGCAGTTCTGGCGCGGCGGACGTGGGACGATGTTGGCGTGAACGAACAGGAAGCCACCCGCCTGGCTGACGAGCTTCTCGCTGAGCTTCGAGCGGAGGACTTCGAGTCGCTGGAGCGACGAATCGGCGAACCTGAATGGCGGCAGATCGACGGAACCGATGCAGTCACGTACCGCGCTCAGGTGCAGACCTTCTGGGACGACATGCGCGAGCGTCGGAACCTGCGCGTGATGGTCGCCGTGGACGACGGCTCCCAACGGTTCATCGTCAGGCCGATCACCCGCGACTCATCGTCGCGCCGGACGGATCATTCGTCGGAGAGGAGTAGCGCCGATCGGCAGTTATGGCGTTCCGTCAGCCGCGCTGCTTGTCAGCGCGTGTTCTAGCTCCCTGCGCGCGTGCCGTTCTGCGATGATGCCGACGAAATTCTTCACGCGTGCGCGCCTGAACCACTCGTGCACGAGTCGCCGAACCGTTCCTTCGATGCGAGACCGGTCGATGGACGCGAAACGGTCGTCGAGGTCGGCGACGGCGACCCTGATCATGGACTCTTCATCGGGGGCTTGCAGTTCCATCCGTGGCCCTCTCACAGCGCAGTGTCTCCCCGCGGTGTATGCCCAGCACCGTTGGTGGGCACCATGCCCAAGGCTGTGTTCGCCCACAATTCACGTTCGGCATCGGGACGCGTGCCGATCGGCAGATATGGGGTTCTCCTGCTGTATCCGTGGG
>PLBO01000093.1 GCA_003134555.1 Actinomycetota bacterium | reverse complement strand
TGGAACGGGCAGTTCATCGGCTTCAGGTAGTAGGTGGTACCGGCGCCGTCCTGGCCGCCCTCGTCGAGGTGCATGGGCGGGAACATGCCGTCGGCGAACCACTCGAGGTGGCCCGACGTCTGGAACAGCCCTTCCTTCGTGATGTGCGGCGAGTTCACGAAGAGGTAGTCCGACGCCTCGTGCCGTTCGCGCGAGTGCTCCTCCATGATGCGCCGTACGAGCGCACCCTTGGGATGGAACACCGCGAGCCCCGAGCCGATCTCCTCGGGGAACGAGAACAGGTCGAGCTCGGCACCGAGCTTGCGATGGTCGCGCCGTTCGGCTTCCTCGAGCCGATGCAGGTGCTCGGCGAGGGCGGCCTTCGACTCCCACGCGGTGCCGTAGATGCGCTGCAGCATCGGGCCCTTCTCGTTGCCGCGCCAGTACGCGCCCGCGACCTTCAGTAGCTTGAACGCGCCGAGCTTGCCTGTAGACGGCACGTGCGGCCCCCGGCAGAGATCGACGAAGGCCACGTCGCCGCCCACGACGTTGCGGTACACCGACACTCCCGCACCGTCGCCGCCGGCCTCGCCCGCGTCGTCGGGGTCGGCCGCGCCGCTGCGCACCTTCTCGATGATCTCCCGCTTGTACGGCTGGTCGGCGAACAGCGAGAGGGCGTCGTCGTAGCTGAGCTCGGAACGCTCGAACCGTTGGTCGGCCTTCACGATGCCGCGCATCTCGTCCTCGATGCGCGCGAGGTCGTCGTCGCTGAACGTCTGACCGTTGGGGAGGTCGAAGTCGTAGTAGAAGCCGTCGGCGATCGACGGACCGATCGCCACCTTCGCGCCCGGGAACAGTCGCGTGACCGCCTCGGCCATCACGTGGGCGGTCGAGTGCCGCAAGACCTCACGGCCGGCGTCGGAGTCGGGAACGACGATCTGCAGCGCCACGTCGTGGTCGAGGGGTCGCGCGAGGTCGATCCACTCGCCGTCGGCCTTCGCGGCGACTGCCGCTTGCGCGAGCCGCTTGCCGATCGATGCCGCGACGTCGGCCGGCGTCGTTCCCGGCGCGTACTCCCGACTCGAACCGTCGGGAAGCTCGACCGTGATCTGCTCGCTCATAGTGTCTCTATCGTCGGCGTCGGTGTGGGCTGCAGCCGCAACCGCGGAACCCGTCGAGGCTACCAACGCCCGCTCGGCCCTCAGAGACGATTTGGCCGGTCAGCCGGCGCCGTTGACGATCGGTCGTTCGAGATTGACACCGAGCAGCTGACCGAGCTCACACAGCACGGTGCGTGCGCTCGTATCGTCGCCGCCCGAGAGGATCGCGCTCGCGAGGTCGTCGAGCGCGTCGAGCGCACGAGGCGAGTCGAGATCGTCGTCGATCGCGTCGCGTACGCGTTGTGCGTATGGACGCGGATCGGGGCCGGACGAGCGCGTGGCTGCGGCGAGCAGGCGACGAAGCAGCGCGCTCCCCTCTTCGAGATCGGTTTGGTACCACTCGAAGCCGTGGCGGTAGTGGTGGCGCATGAGCCCGAGACGGATCGCGCGCGGATCGGCGCTCTTCAACAGCTCGTCGACGAACACGAGGTTGCCGAGCGACTTCGACATCTTCTCGCCCTCGTAGTCGACCATCGCCGAGTGCAGCCAGTGCGTCACGAACGGCTTGCCCGTAATGCTCTCGCTCTGCGCGATCTCGCATTCGTGGTGCGGGAAGATGAGGTCGGTGCCGCCGCCGTGCAGATCGGTGGTCGGTCCGTGCTCGTGCATCGCCATGGCCGAGCATTCGATGTGCCAGCCGGGACGCCCGACGCCGAACGGTGCGCTCCACGAGGGCTCGTCGGGAAGCGACGGTTGCCAAAGCACGAAGTCGAGCGGCCTCCGGCGGTTCGGATCGTCGGGATTGCCGCCGCGCTCGCGCGCCAGGCGCACCATTTCCGCCTCCGAATAGTGCGACAACTCTCCGAAGCGGGGAAACGTCGAGATGTCGAAGTACACGGTGCCGTCTACGACGTACGCGTTGTCGGATTCGATCAGTTGGCCCACCAGCTCGATGATCAGGTCGATCGACTCGGTCGCACGGGGCTCGACGGTCGGTGCACGCATCTCGAGCGCGTCCATGTCGCTGTGAAACCGCGCCATCTCCGCCGCGGCGAGCTCGAGATAAGGCACTCCCAGTTCGCGCGCCTTGGGGAGGATCGAGTCGTCGACGTCGGTCACGTTGCGTACGTAGCGCACCTCGTGGCCCGACTCCTCGAGCCGGCGGATCAGGAGGTCGTAGGTCAAGTACGTCGCGGCGTGCCCCAGGTGCGTCGAGTCGTAGGGCGTGATGCCGCACACGTACATGCGCACCGTCGGCGGCGGCTCGAACGGCACGACCGCGCGGCGGGCGGTGTCGTAGAGGCGCATGGTCACGACCGAACCCTAGTGCTCGGAAGTTGCGTCGCGACCCCTGGATCAGACCGACGTGAGTCGGAGGCTGGCGCGCATCTTGTGCCGGATGTTGACGGTCAACAGAACCGCGGCGAACGTCTCCATGCCCACCGCGTTGCGCAGCGAGCCGCCGTCGAGCGGGCGCAGCCGGGGGATACTGCTCGTGATCTCCATCACCGTGCTCTTCGCCTCGTCGTCGTCGCCGAGCACGATCACGTCACTCGACATCTCGTGATCGATCTCGCCGAACTCCGCCGCGGGAACGAGATGGAACGCGGTGCAGACGCGCGAGCGCCAGAGCAGCGCCTGGATCTCGGCCGCGACCGACCCGTGCGGCGGCAGCACCGCGTTGAACTCGTTGCCGTGCTTCACCAGATTGTTCGCCATCGACACGACGATCTTGCCCGCGAGGCGATCCGCGTGCTCCTGGACCGTCGGGATCGCGGACTCGGCATGCACGGCGAGGATCACGACCGGCGCGTCGCACGCCCACGCGTTGTCGCACGCGATCAGGCGGCCGGCGACGCGATCGCCCCACTCCTTTTCGAGCTCGTCGACCGCGCCGCGCGCCTTGTCGACGGCTCGCGAACCGAACAACACCTCGTGGCCCACACTCGCAAGGCGCGCGGCCAGGCCGCCGCCCGCGGGCCCCGTCGCCCCCAAGATCCCGATGCGCATCCGGAGAGACTAGTAGTCGGCTCCGCTGTCGCTCACCCGATGCAGTCGGCGCCGAAGAGGATGCGCAGCTCGGCGAAGAGCCCGTTGCGCGCGTCACAGCGGAAGTCGTCGCCGAGGCGGAGGTCGGTCTCCTTGTCGGGACCGATCAGCGTCAACAGCACCGGGCTGTCGCCGGGGTTCTCGGCCAGGAGCTCGCGCAGCCGTTGCACACGCTCGTCGGTCAGCGCGGCCGACTTCACCCGCAACCGGACGGGCGGGCCCTTGTCGGCGTGCACCTCGGGCCGCGTGAGCTCCATCGCCATGAGCTTCGGCGTGTCGTCGCGCCCGTCGACGCGTCCGCGCACCGTGACGATCGCGTCGGGCGCCAGCAACTCGCCGTACGTCAGCATCGTCTTGGGGAAGACCATCACCTCGATCGAAGCCGCGAGGTCTTCGAGCACGAATGTGGCCATGAGGTCGCCGCGCTTCGTGTACTTGCGCTGGAACGCGGTGACGACGCCCGCAACCGTGCGCATCGCGCCGTCGTCGAGCTCGTTCAGATCGGCGATCGAGCACTCGACCAGCCGCCGCAGCAGATGCTCGACGCCCATCAGCGGGTGGTCGCTGACGTAGAGCCCGAGCATGTCCTTCTCGGCGCGCAGCCGTTCGGCCTTGTCGAACTCGACGTCGGGGATCGCGAGCCGATCGTCGAACACCGGCGAGTCGTCGGTCGGGCCGCCGCCCACGTCGAACAGACTCATCGTGCCCGCCTCGCGCTCACGGCGCCGGCGCAGTCCTGCGTCGACGATCGCCTCGAACACGTTGAGCAGACCCTTGCGGGGGTGCCCGAGCGAGTCGAACGCCCCACCGTTGATCAACGACTCGATCGTGCGCTTGTTGAGCACGCTCGCTTCGACCCGATCGCAGAAGTTGTGGAAGTCGGTGAACGGGCCACCGGCATTGCGCTCCTCGATGAGCTGGGCCGACACACCCTCCCCCACATTGCGCACCGCGGAGAGACCGAACCGGATCGCGTGGCCTTCGCACGAGAAGTCGCTGAACGACGCGTTCACGTCGGGCACGAGAACCGGGATCTCGAGCTGGCGACACTCGCCGAGATAGACCGCGGCCTTGTCGAGGTTCGTCTTGACGCTCGTCAGGAGCGCGGCGAAGTACGCGACCGGATAGTTCGCCTTCAACCAAGCCGTCTGGTACGTGACCAAGCCGTAGCCGACGCTGTGCGACTTGTTGAACGAGTAGTCGGCGAAGGGCTCGATCGTCGTGAAGTAGCGCTCGGCGAACTCCTCGGAGTGGCCGTTGCGCACGCAGCCCTCGACGAACTTGGTTCGCTCCTTCGCGATGAGCTCGCGGATCTTCTTGCCGGTGGCCTTGCGCAGGTTGTCCGCTTCTTCGAGCGAGTAGCCCGCAAGTTTCTGCGACACTCGCATGAGCTGTTCCTGGTAGATCATCAGCCCGAACGTGGGGCCGAGGATCTCCTCGAGATCCGGGTGGTCGTACGTGACCGCACGCCGGCCGTTCTTGCGCTCCGCGTATTCCGTGTGCCAGTTCTGCGCCATCGGGCCCGGCCGGTAGAGCGCGATCACAGCGGCGACGTCTTCGAACGTGGTCGGTGCGAGCCGGAGCAGCAACGAGCGCAGCGGACCGCCCTCGAGCTGGAACACACCGATCGTGTCGGCGCGCCGCAACAGCTCGAACGTCTTCTCGTCGTCGAGCGGTACGGCGTCGATGTCGGGCCGGCTGCCCGTGGTCTGGTCGATGAGGTCGAGCGCAATCTCGATGACGTCGAGGTTGCGCAGGCCGAGGAAGTCCATCTTCAGCAGGCCGAGCTCTTCGACACCGTGCATCTCGTACTGCGTCACCATCGGCGCGTCGGCGAGCTCGGTTCCGGGCTCGGGTTTGCGCTGGATGGGCAGGTACTCGGTAAGCGGCTCGCGCGTGATCACCACGGCCGCGGCGTGGATGCCGTCCTGGCGGCGCAGGCCCTCGAGCCCGCGGGCGACGTCGACCACGCGTTTGGCGTCGGGATCGGCTTCGTAGAGGGCGCGCAGGTCGCCGGCCATCTTGTAGCCGTCGGCAAAGCGGTCGGTCGGCGTGAGGCACGCGTGCAGCGGCGTGTCGCGGCCCATGATGAGCGGCGGCATCAGCTTCGCGATCTTGTCGCCGACCGCATACGGATAGCCGAGCACCCGTGCCGCGTCGCGCACCGCGGCCCGCGCCTTGATCGTGGAGAACGTGATGATCTGCGCGACGTGATCGTGCCCGTACCGCTGCGCGGCATAGCGGATCATCTCCCCGCGGTAGCGGGAGTCGAAGTCCATGTCGATGTCGGGCATCTGCTTGCGCCCGGGGTTGAGGAAGCGCTCGAACAGGAGGTCGTACTTGATGGGATCGATGTCGACGATGCGCAGGCAGTACGCGACGCACGATCCGGCGGCGCTCCCCCGCCCCGGCCCGACCCGGATACCGCGCGACTTGGCGTAGCGCACGAGGTCCCAGACGACCAGGAAGTACGCGGGGAAGCCCATCGACTTGATGACGTCGAGCTCGTGCTCGATGCGCTCGACCACGTGCAGCGCGGGGGTGGGTCCGTAGCGATCCTTCGCGCCCTGCATCGTGAGCTCACGCAGGTAGGAGTTCTCGTCATGGCCTTCCGGGACCGGGAACGCGGGGAGCACGGCCTGCCCGAACTCCAGCTCCACCTCGGCGCGCTCCGCGATCAGCAGCGTGTTGTCGCACGCGTCGGGAGCTTCTGCGAACAGCGCGCGCATCTCGGCCGCGCTCTTGATGTAGAAGTCGTTACCGTCGAACTTGAAGCGCTTCGGATCGCTCTGCAGCGCTCCCGTCTGCACGCAGAGCAACGCGTCGTGCGCCTCCGCGTCTTCCTTGCGCGTGTAGTGGCTGTCGTTCGTCGCGAGCAGCGGGGCGGACAGCTTGCGCGCGATTTCGAGGAGAGGACGGATGACGCGGGCGTCGTCGTCGATACCGTGGTCCTGCAGCTCGACGAAGAAGTGGTCGCGCCCGAAGATGCTCTGGAACCGCGCCGCCGCCTCCAAGGCGGCCTCGGGCTCGTCCTTCAGGATCAGCTGCGACACCAGACCGCCGAGGCAACCCGTTGTGGCGCTGATGCCCTCGTGATGGCGCTCGAGCAGCTCCCAGTCGCTGCGCGGCTTGTAGTAGTAGCCGTCGAGATAGGCGGCGCTGGTCACCTTGATGAGGTTGCGATAGCCCTCGTTCGTCTCGGCGAGCATCGTGAGGTGGAAGATCTCGTGCTCGGAGCGCTTCGGGCGATCGAAGCGCGAGGTGTTGGTGAAGTAACCCTCCATGCCGAGCACCGGCTTGATGCCGGCTTCGCGCGCCGCTTCGTAGAGGGGAAGGACGCCGTACATGTTGCCGTGATCGGTGATGCCCACCGCGGGCTGACCGTCGGCCGCCGCGGCGGCGACGACCTCGCCGATCCGCGATGCACCGTCGAGCATCGAGTACTCGGTGTGGAGGTGCAGATGGACGAACGAATCGGTCAGGGCTCCGCCCTCAGATCTGTCGTCCACAAGCCCTGTGGACAGGCCTGTGGAGAATCACATCGGTGTGATTACCCTACCGCAGGTCCTGCGCGAAACGCCAGAGTCCAACGCACCGATCCCCGGCCATTTTCCCGCCAACAGTTCGCAAGATTTTTGCCCGCAGTACGCCGGTCTTCTTGCGAACTGATCGCAGGATTTCGGGGGGTTCCTCAGTTGGGGGCGCGGCCGTGGGCGGCGACGAGGGGGACGAGCATCTCGTCGGGGGTGAGGGAGCCGTGTCCGGAATGCAGCTGGACCTCGTTCGGCAACGCGGGGTCGACGAAGGCGACCGCGTCGCGGGCCGCGAGCACGACGTCGCCGATCCGCCCGGGCACGCTTCCCGTCGCGCCGGTGCCGAGTAACCCCTCGTCGAGCACCTCCGCGCGCGACCACACCCACGCTTGCGGGCCGACCTGTTCGCGCGCCGCGGCGAGCAGCTCGCGAGCCGCGCCCTTGCGCGCGTAGAGGTAACGGAAGCGACCATCGCCGGCCATGGCGGTCGTCATCGCCGCGAGCTCGGGAACCGCGATCCACGACTCGCGCTCGAGGTGTACCTGACCGTGGTCGGCGGTGACGAGCAGCGCGGCCCGCGCCGGCAGCGCGTCGAGCAGCGCGGCGACGAGCGCGTCGGCCGCCGCGAGCTCTCGGCGAAACACGCGAGCGTGCAGACCGAACTCGTGCGCGACGGAATCGACTCCGGGGTAGTACGCGTACACGAGTCGCTCGCCGGCCTCGATCTCGACGAGGCAGTGCTCCACGAGCGCAGCGGTCGTGTGCCAACCGACGAACCGGCCGCCCCGCAGGTGCGCCTGCGTGAAACCCGAGCCGCGGAACTCGACTTTGGTCACGACCGGGACGGCCCGACCGAGGAACGCAGTGTGGCGCTGGACGTCGAACGGGTCGGGGGCGCGGCCGCCGCCTTGGACCGACCAGCGCAACACGTTCAGCACCTCCTGGCCGACGAGCATGCGGTAGCCGAGGATCCCGTGCTGGGCGGGAGCGAGTCCGGTGGTGATCGAGGTGAGCGCGGAGGCGGTCGTCGCGGGCAGGACCGTCGTGATCGGGCCGCCGGCCATGGCCGCGAGCTCGGGCATCTCGTCGGCGTGATCTCCCAGCGCGTTCCAGCCGAGGCCGTCGAGAACCAGCAGCACCACGGCCTCGGCCTCCCGCGCCGGTTCCGGCAACCAGGCCGCGTCCCGAACGCCCAGCAGCGCCGGGACCAGTCCCGCGATGGACGCACCGTCGAGCGCGGGCCGCACCGCGCCGACGAGGGAGGAGGTCATCGGGCGCAGCGTAGAACCTGGCCGGGGCGACGCCCCGACCTTCTTCCGCGCGACGATGGTGGCATGAGGATGTCGACGCGCGGCGATTACGCGGCCCGGGCGCTGTTGTCGCTCGCGTTGCACGCAATGGATCGTCCGACCTCCGTGAAGGAGATCGCCGAGCGCACCCATCTCCCGCAGCCGTACCTCGAGCAGATCCTGTTGTCGATCAAGGGCGCGGGGCTCGTGCGCTCCAAGCGCGGCGTGGGTGGCGGTTACGTGCTGGCGCGTCCGCCCGACGAGATCACGCTCGCCGACATCGTCTCCGCGGTCGAAGGTCCGCAGATCGTCTTGGCGGAGCACCCCGATCACTGCGAGGGCCACTGCATCTTGCAGGAGGTGTGGGTCGGGGTCGACGACGAGTCGCGCCGCATCCTCGAGCGCGTCACGCTCGCGGAGCTCGTCGACCGCACCCGCGTCGGCCACCCCGATGCGGTCCCCGACCGTACGCGCTGAACGCCGACGCGCGCGTTACCGACGGTGCTCGGCCAAGCGGTCCAGCACGACGCGCAACTCCGGCGGCAACGGCTCTTCGAAACGCAGCCGTTCGCCGGTGACGGGATGGTCGAATCCCAACGTCGCCGCGTGGAGGAACGGTCGCGGCAACGGGATCTGATCGCGCGAGCCTCCGTAGGTGCCGTCGCCGACGACCGGATGACCGATCGCCGCGAGATGCACCCGGATCTGGTGCGTGCGTCCCGTCTCGAGCTTGCACTCGAGCAGGCTGCACACCGGTAGCTCGAACTCCTCGGCGACCTGGTACTCCGTGCGAGCCTCCTTGCCCGCGTCGCGTACCGCCATCCGCGTGCGGCGCGCGCCGGAACGGCCGATCGGCGCGTCGATCAGACCGCGCCGCGACGAAAGCCGGCCCCACACCAACGCGGCGTACACGCGCTCGACCGTGCGCGCCGCGAGCTGCGCGACGAGCGCGTCGTAGGCCACAGCCGACCGCGCGACCGCGAGCAGACCGCTCGTGTCGCGATCGAGCCGGTGCACGATGCCCGGACGCGCCGGGTCGCCCACGGTCTCGATGCCGGGGAAGCGCGCGAGGAGGCCGTTGACGAGCGTCCCGGTCGCGTTCCCCGCACCCGGATGCACGACGAGACCCGCAGGCTTGGCCACGACCACGACGTCGTCGTCGGCGAACCGCACCTCGACCGCCACGCCGGGATCGGGCTCGGGCCGCACGTCCGACTCGACCGGGGGCTCGGCCAGAACTTCGAGGGCGCTTCCCTCGCGTAAGCGGTGGCTCTTCGCGACGATCCGGCCGTCGACCATTACCGCGCCGTCGTCGATCAGCTCCTGCACCGCCGCTCGCGGCCAGCCGGTCAGGAAGGAGATCGCCCGGTCGACGCGATCGCCGTCGAGCGCCGCCGGCACGGTGATGGGTCCGTCGATCACGATGACGGCGCGGTAGCCGGCGCGAGCAGCGTGCGGACGATCAACACGATCGCGCCGATGGTGATGCACGAATCGGCGACGTTGAACACGGGCCACCAACCGACGGCGACGAAATCGACGACGTGGCCGCGCAGGAAGCCGGGCGAGCGCACGAGGCGGTCGGTCAGGTTGCCGAGCGCGCCGCCGAGCACGAGGACCAACCCGACGAGCGTCGACCGGTCGGTCGCCTGGCGCAGCGAGCGCACGATGATCAGCGCGATCACGATCGCGAGGACAGCCAGAACGGGTGCGTAGCCCTGGAACCGGCTGAACGCTCCGCCGCTGTTGCGGGACAGCTCGAGCACGAGAAAATCGCCGATGACGTGCTTGGGGCCGTCGGCCAGCGCGGCGGCGGCCCACGCCTTCGTCAGCTGGTCGACCGCGACGATGCTCGCGAGCGCCGAGACGACCCACGCGGCGCGGGGCCGGGAACGGATACCGCCTCGCGTCTCAGCGACGCCGTTCGCCACGGGCCTTGCACTTCACGCACTGCTCCGCCCACGGGATGACCTCGAGCCGCGCGACGGGGATGCGATCGCCACAGGTCACGCAGAGTCCGTACGTGCGCGAGGGGAGGCGCAGCAACGCGCGGTCGATGTCGACGACGGCTTGACGGGCAGTCGTCGACAAGGACAGGTCTCGCTCGCGCTCCACGCTCACCGTGTCACCTTCGCCCGACTCCTCGTCGAACTGCGTGTCACCTTGCTCGCGCTCCGACGCGAGCTGCTCGGCCGAGGCCTCGAGCTCCTCGGCCTGGCGCGCGTGCCCCGCGCGCTCCTCCTCGAGGCGCTCGCGCAACTTCGCCAGTGTGCTCGCCGCGAGCGGCGGCGGGAGCTTCTTCGGCACTTCCTTTTTGACCGGCGGCGGCTTGGGGGCGGCCTTCGGCGCGGGCGTGGGCTTGTTCGCGACTTTCATCGGGCCCTTTGTCGACGCCGCCGCCGCTTTCTTGACGGCCGACTTCGCCGGCGCGGCACTCTT
Source organism: Actinomycetota bacterium (assembly GCA_003134555.1). Classification (GTDB taxonomy): domain Bacteria; phylum Actinomycetota; class Acidimicrobiia; order IMCC26256; family PALSA-610; genus PALSA-610. Next base: position 26,935 of record PLBO01000093.1, on the reverse strand, counting down.
CGCCGGCGCGACCTTCTTGGCGGCGACCTTCGCCTTGCCCGCGATCTTCCCGGCGGCCGGCTTACCGGCGACCGCGCGCTTCGGCGTGAGCGTCTTGCTCGCCGGCTTCTTCGCGCCCCCGACTCGCTTGGGGACGGGTTTCTTGGCGACCGCCTTCTTCGCGACCAGCTTCTTCACGGGCTTCTTCGCGGACGAGCTCGGAGCCTGCTTCTTCTTCACCGCGCCGGTCTTCTTGGCGCCGGCCTTCTTGACCGGGGTCTTCTTGGTCGCCGCCCGCTTCGTCGAAGCAGCCGGCTTCGACGCCTTGCGCGTGGTGACCCTGGACACTTTGGCCATGCTGACCTACTCGTTGGCGGGGTGGCTCGTGGCTCGAAGGGGTCCGGAAACCGGACGGACCGGCCAAGGGCCTGGAAGGCGCCGGATTGTAGCGGCCCGAAAGGTCGCCTTCGGTCACCCTCGGGCCGGTCCGATCCAAGGAGCGAGCCGGCGCTCCGCCTCGGCGGCCTGCAGGCCGGCCACCCGCAAGCGCTTCAGCCGTGAGCGCTCTCCCCCGACGACGGTGACCGTCGACGGCGCTACGCCGAGCGCGGCCGCGACCGCGAGACGCGCGGCGTCGGTGGCCCGGCCGTCGACCGGGGGTGCGGCGACGCGCACCTTCAACGCGTCGCCGTGCCGTCCGACGATCTCGGTGCGTCCACTGCGGGGCAGCACGTGCACGTGTATCACGGCGCCGCCATCGACGCCCTCGACGACCGGGCTCAGGGGCTCAGTACACCCAGACCGTGATGCCGATCGGCAGGATGTTGTTGGCCCACATCCAGTCGACCGCCGCGTTGGAGACGCGGGTGCATCCGTGTGACGCGGGGTACGGCGGCACCGAGGTGTAGCCGTGGATCGCAATACCCGACCAGGTGAAGTACTTCGGCCGCCACAGGACGCCGAGCGGACCGTGGTCGGGTCCGTCGACCTGGCGAATGACCGAGAAGATGCCCTCGGGCGTGTGCGCGCTGTAAAGCGCGCCGTCGAGCGTGTACGGGTGATCGGAGCCGGTCGAAGTGTTGAACGTGTAGCGCACGTAGCCGTTCTGGACGACCATGAGGATCTGGCGACCCTTGTCGATCTCGATGATCGAGCCCGACGTCGACCGGGCCTGTGGACGGCCGACGCTACGGAACCGGGCCTGGGTCGCGCTGTCGACAGAGCCGGAACGGGGCAGGCCGTTGGCCTTCTGGAAGGCCCAGACCGCCTGTTGCGTGTTGTCGTCGAACACGCCGTTCACGCCCGGCAGCCAGTAGCCCATCGATACGAGCCGGTTCTGGACGTCGGTGACTGCCGCGCCCGTCGCGCCCATGCTCAGGAGCCCGATGTCGGGCAGGTTCCGCAGCGCGAGCATGCGGTAGCCGTTGCCGTCGGGCATGCCGACCAGTTGGACGACGTGGTGGTCGCCGGCCACCTGACCGGATGCGCTGCCCCGGAAGTGGGCATCACCGAAGGTGAACACACCGCCGTCGGCGCCGGCGAGCCAGTAACCCCCGCCGCCGCCGTCGCGCGCCATGCCGACGACCGGAGCGTTGAGACGCATCGACCCGGTGGAACCGTGGAAGCGCGCGTCGCCGAACGAGAAGATCCCACCGTCGGTCGCAACCAGCCAATAGCCGTTACCGGTCGGCGTCGAGGCCATTCCCACAACCGGCGCGTTGAGACGCATCGAGCCCGTAGATCCGTGGAAGCGCGCCGACCCGAACGAGAACACTCCACCGTCGGACGCGTACAGCCAGTAGCCGTTGCCACCTGGTCCCGGGATCAACGATCTGATCGGCGCGTTGAGCCGCACGTGTGACATCGAGCCGTAGGAACGGGCGTCGCCGAAGGGGAACACCGAGCCGTCGGCGGTGACGATCCAATAGCCGTGCCCCGTCGGCGTTGCGGTCATACCGACCACGGGCTGGACGAGAGGCCAACCCGCCAACGCACCGTAGAACGGAGCATTGAACGAGAAGATGCCACCGTCGGAGGCGACGAGCCAGTAGCCCTTGCCGTCGACCGTCGATGCCATCGCGACGATCGGTCGCACTAACGCGAGACCGCTCGTCGAACCGCGGAAGCTCGCACTCCCGAACGCGAAGACCTCGTTGTCGTGGGTGACCGCGGCCGCCGCGGGTTGCGCCGCGACCACGGAACCGACAGCTCCCGACGCGACGACCAGCACGCTGCACGCGATAGCGCGAACCCAGACCCAACACCGAGGCATTCGACGGAGGCTACTCGCCCGGACGCACCGGCTCCGAGCGGGTCGCCGGTATCGTTGCGCCAATGTTCCGCCCGGTTGATCCGTCGCTCGATCTCGTCGCGCTCGAAGAGGCGATGCTGACGCGCTGGGGCGAGGAAGACGTGTTCGGCGAGTCCCTGCGGCGGCGGGAGGGCGCGCCGGAGTGGGTGTTCTACGAGGGCCCGCCGACCGCCAACGGACGACCGGGGATCCACCACGTGTGGGCCCGGCTGTTCAAAGACCTCTACCCGCGGTTCCACACGATGCGGGGCAAGCACGTCGCCCGCAAGGGCGGCTGGGATTGCCACGGCCTCCCGGTCGAGGTCGAGGTCGAAAAGGAGCTCGGCTTCTCCGCGAAGTTCGAGATCGAGGACTACGGCATCGAGCGCTTCAACGCTAAGTGCCGAGCTTCGGTGCAGCGCTACGTCGAGGACTGGCAGGCGCTCACCTCGCGCATCGGAATGTGGATCGACACGGCCGGCGCGTACTGGACCTTGTCGAACGAGTACATCGAGAGCGTCTGGTGGCTGTTCCGTACGATCTGGGACGCCGGCGCGATCTACGAGGGGTTCAAGGTCGTGCCGTACTGCGGGCGTTGCGGCACCGCGTTGTCGAGCCACGAGCTGGGTCAACCCGGCGCATATCGCGACGTGACCGAACCGTCGGTCTACGTCCGCTTCCCTCTGGTCGAGCGCGACTACGACCTGTTGGTGTGGACGACGACACCGTGGACATTGCCGTCGAACGTCGCCGCTGCGGTCGGCCCCACTATCGACTACGCACGCGTACGCGCACCGGAAGGCGGGCGCGACCTCGTCATGGCTCGCGCACGCGTCGCCAACGTGCTCGGCCCCGACGCCGAGATCGTCGCCGACGTCGCCGCGGAGTCGCTCGTCGGCGCGCGCTACGAGCCGCCGTTCACGATGCTTGATGCCGTCGGCGACCGGGCGTACACGGTCGTCTCCGACGACTTCGTGACCACCGACGACGGCTCGGGCATCGTGCACCTCGCCCCCGCGTTCGGCGAGATCGACCGCGAGATCGGCGAGCGTGAAGGGTTGCCGATCCTCAACCCCGTCAACGACGCGGCGCGCTTCGAACCGGTGGTCGGCGAGCCGTACGCGGGCCGGTTCGTGAAGGACGCCGACCCGGATCTCATCGACGACCTGACCTCTCGCGGCCGGGTCGTCGCCGTGGTCGACTATTCGCACTCGTATCCGCACTGCTGGCGGTGCGACACACCGCTCATCTACTGGGCGAAGCCCACGTGGTTCGCGCGCACCTCCGCGTACAAGCCCCAACTGCTCGCCGAGAACGAGACCATCAACTGGTATCCCGAGCACATCAAACACGGTCGCTTCGGCGACTGGCTCGAGAACAACGTCGACTGGGCGCTCTCGCGCGATCGCTACTGGGGCACTCCGATTCCCGTATGGCGTTGTCACGACTGCGAACACGACACGTGCGTCGGTTCGGTGGCCGAGCTCGCCGAGCTCTCCGGCCGCGACCTCTCCGGGATGGATCTCCACCGGCCGTACGTCGACGACGTGACGATCACGTGCCCGGAATGCAAGAACGGCACCGCGTACCGCATCGCGCCCGTGCTCGACGCGTGGTTCGACTCCGGGTCGATGCCCGCCGCGCAGTTCCACTACCCGTTCGAGAACACCGACGACTTCGCCGACCGCTTCCCTGCCGACTTCATCTGCGAGGCAATCGACCAGACGCGCGGGTGGTTCTATTCGCTGCTCGCCGTGAACACGCTGGCCTTCGGCACGACGCCGTACCGCAACGTCGTGTGCCTGGCGCACATCATCGACAAAGACGGCGTCAAGATGTCGAAGTCGCGCGGCAACGTGATGAATCCCGTACCGGTTCTGGCCGAACGCGGAGCCGACGCATTGCGGTGGTACATGTTGTCGTCGGGCTCGCCTTGGACACCCAAGCGGGTCTCCCTCGAGGGCATCGACGAAGCGACGCGTCAATTCCTGCTGACGCTGTGGAACACGTACAAGTTCTTCGTCGAATACGCCAACATCGACGGCTGGAAGCCGGGCGAACCCGCGGCACCGGTGCACGTCCTCGATCGCTGGATCACCTCCCGCGTCCACCGCGCCGTACGCACCGCAACCGATGCGCTCGAGCGGTTCGACGCGCTGGCGGCCACGCAGGCGCTGACCCTTCTCGTCGACGACCTGTCGAACTGGTACGTGCGGCGGTCCCGGCCGCGGTTTTGGAAGTCGTCGGATCCCGCCGCGCACGCAACCTTGCACCAGGCGCTGCTCACGCTGTCGCAGCTACTCGCGCCGTTCTGCCCGTTCGTCGCCGACGAGCTGTACCGCAACCTCGCGTGCACCGACGCGTCCGTACACCTCGGTGACTGGCCGGCCTTCGACGAGGCCGCAATCGACGACGAGCTCGAGGCCGCGATGGGACTCGCGCGGACTCTCGTGTCGCTCGGACGCGCGGCGCGCGCCGACGCGAGGATCGGCGTACGCCAACCACTACCTCGCGCGATAGCGCTGCTCACCGCGGGCGAGCACCTGCGCGACGACGTCGCGCAGGAGGTCAAGGACGAGCTGAACGTGAAACAGCTCGAGGTCGTCGATTCGCTCGAAGGCCTCTTGTCGTACCGCGTCGTTCCCAATTTCCGCGCGCTCGGACCGCGCCTCGGAAAGCTCGCACCGCGAGTGAAGACCCTGCTGGAGAATGTCGACGGCGGCGAGGTCCGCCGCGCGTTCGACGAGTACGGCTCGTACACGCTCGAGGTCGACGGCGAGGAGGTGAAGCTCGAGCCGAGCGACGTGGAGATCCGAGCTGAGCAACACGCCGACCTCACGCTCGCCCAGGACGGCCCGCACGCGATCGCACTCGACCTCACGCTCGACGACGAGCTCCGCGCCGAAGGCGTCGCCCGCGAGATCATCCGCGTCATCAACGACGGCCGGAAGACGAGCGGGTTCGCGCTCGCCGATCGCATCGCGGTCGAGCTGCGCGCGCCGGCCCGCGTCGCCGACGCAGCCCGGCGCCACGCCGAATGGATCAAGGCCGAGGTGCTCGCGACCGCCTTCGAGGTCAGCGAAGCCACGCTTGAAGGCGCCCCCGGCGCGACGATCGACGGCGAGCCGGCCTGGCTGGACCTACGCCGGACCTGATCCGGCGGGTGGGGGTCAGCGGCGGCGGCGGAACACGTCGCGGAACGTTCCGCGCTCGGCGTCTTGGTCGAAGAACTGATTTTCGCCGGATTCGTCGTCGTCACGGGGGCCGAGCGGTTTCTCGTCGTGCACCGCGTCGCGCAGTGTCGCGAAGAACGCGTCGTCGTCGAGGATCTCGGCGTCGATGCCCTCGCTGCTCGCCAGATCGATCGGCTGCAGTCCCGCGGCGCGAGCCGTACCCGCCGAGGGGTGCTCGCCCGCTTCCTTCATGTCGTTCGCCGCCTGTCCGCGCGGCTGCTCGCGTGACTGTTCGAACAGCGTCCGCACGTCGACCTCGCTCGTCGCCGCGCCCACCGGCTCCGGCTTCGAGCTCTGGCGCGCGACCGGCGACTCCGCCGACGTGTTCTGGGCTTCGGGCTCGCCTTCGTCCTTGCTCTCGGCTTCGCCGTCGCCAACGTCGCTGCCCTCGCGGTTGTTGTCGACATCGGCTCGCGCGGCAACGGAATCGGGCGTCGCCGGCGCGGCGGTCTCGTCCGCCGCGCCCGCAGACTGCGAGGCGGGAATCTCCACCTCGCTGGTTTCCGGCTTCGACCCGGGCGCGGTCGTCGACCGCGCCCGCAGCGCCGAGAGGTCGGTCTCGAGCGCGCGCACCATGCGCTCCCGGTACTCCGCCTCGAATCGCGTCAGCGCCTCCACGTCGGCGAGAAGGATGTCGCGGCGTCCGGCGAGCTCGACGATCTCTTGCTCGAGCCGACGGCGTTCGGTGTCGCCGCGTCGTCGCGCTTCGGTCTCCGCATCGGCGACGAGCCGGCGCGAAGACATCTCGGCTTCGTCGATCATCTGCTTCGACTTCGCGGTCGCTTCGGCGACCGCTTCGTCGGCGGCGCGCTGCGCGAGCAGCAAAGTGCGGTGCAGGATGTCCTCGGTCTCCCGGGTGCGACCGGACTCACTCTGCGCCGACGTCAGACGATCCTGCAGTTGCGACGCGCGCTCGTTCGACGCGTCGATTGAGGCGGCGGCACGTTCGAGGAGGTCGTTGACCTCGTCGCGGCTGTAGCCGCGGATCTCGGAGTGAATTTCGATGTCGCGGAGCTCTCGCGGTGTGATCTCCATGGGCGCCATCGTAGACCCGAGGCTCCGGACGCTGGTGTACCTACTAGAGGATCCGACCGGAACAATGCATCGCCGAGAGCACGATCTGGATCACGATGAACACGACCAGGAACGAGAGATCGAACATTCCCGCGGGCGGGATGACGCGGCGGACGGGAGCAATGATCGGTTCGGTGAGCTGCATCAAAACGTGCTGCATGCTCGCAAGGCCCGTGCCCGGGCGGACCGGGAAGAAAGAAAGGATCGCGCGAGCAACGAGTATGAGCAGATAGATGTTCAGGGTCCCGCAGAGGACTTCCTTCACGAGCGCACGGTGCGATACAGGCCCCGGGCCTGCAAGCGCTCCTTCTCCTCGTCGGAGACCTCGACGTTCGACGGAGTCAGCAGGAACACCTGGTCTGCTGCTTTCGCCATGGTGCCGTTCAACGCGTAGGCGAGCCCGCTCGCGAAGTCGATGAGCCGGCGTTGAAGATCGCGATCGACACCTTGCAGGTTCAAGATGACGGGCTGGCCGTTCTTCAGCCGGTCGCCCACCTCCTGCGCGTCGTTGAAGCCCTTCGGATCCATCACGTGCACCCGGGTCGCCGGCATCGGGATGGGCTTGACTGCGGACGCCCGCGGCGCCATGGCCTGCGGCGCCATCGCGCCGGCGTCGTCGCGGTCGCGCCGGCTGCGGATCACCGTGAGTGGGCTCGGCTCGGTCATCGGAGCTGCGGTCGCGGTCATGCCGCTCGCGGCGCGCGAAGGTTGACGCGCCGGCGCGCTAATCGGCTCGCCGTACTCGTCCGCGTAGTACTCGTCGTCCTCGCCGTAGTACTCGTCGTCGACGAGGCCTAGCCAGACCATCGTCTTGTGAAAGACCGACATGCGGCGTCCCTTCCCGTCCGTGCTGATTCTTCCGCGCCCTCTTGCTTACTGACTTGCCAGGGCTCTTGCTCGTGCTGTCTCGGCCGTCGCGCCCCGCGCCCCGGGGGTCGACCACGCTGCAAAGCGCAAGGCTATCGTCGCGCGCCGTCGGGCCCAGGCCGCGGACCGAAGATCGCGGTGCCGACCCTCACCATCGTGGAGCCCTCGGCGATCGCGAGCTCGAAGTCCCCGCTCATCCCCATGGAGCAGACCTGAAGGCCCAGGTCGTCGGTGATGCGCCGAAGGCTTGCGAAAACGGGTCGGGGATCACCGACGGCGGGCGGAACCGTCATCAAACCCGTGACTTCGCATCCGTTCGCCCGGCACGTCTCGACCAGCGCGTCCACCTCGTCGGGTGCGCAGCCGCCCTTCTGCACCTCACCCGTCACGTTGACTTGTACAAGCACTGCGGCGCCCGGCGCACGGTGACCGACCTCGGCCGCGAGCTCGGCACGGTCGATCGACTGCCAGAGCGCGACGTACGGCGCAGCGGCGCGCACCTTGTTGCGCTGCAGCCGCCCGATGAAATGCCAGCGGTGCGCGTGGTCCGGTGCGACCTCGTCGCGGTTCAAGGCTTCGGCCTTCGTCACAAGGTCCTGGGCCCGGTTCTCGCCGAGGTCGACCGCGCCCGCGGCGATCGCGGCGCGCACGCCGTCGAGGCCGACCTCCTTCGTGACGACCACGAGGGTCACCGCGTCGGGTGCGCGACCCGCGGCGCGCGCCGCCGCGGCAACGCGCCCGCGCACCTCGGTCAGTCGCTCGGCCACCGCCGCGGAGCTCACGGCAGGACCACGATCGTGGCCTGACGACCCGTGTCGCCATCCCGGCGATACGAGAAGTACCCGTCGGACCCGGCGGTGCAGACGCCACAGTCGTCGAACTCGGCGACGCCCGAGCGTTCGAGCACCACGCGGATCGCGGCCGGGATGTCGAGCGCGGGCGATCCGTCGCGCGTACGGCTTTCGACGCCCCGGCCGAACTGCGCGGCGAGTCGCGCCAGGTCGTCGGGACCGAACTCGTAGCGCGGAGCGCGGATACACGGACCGAGAAACGCGCGCACCTCGCCGGTTCCGATGTCGCGCAATGACGCGATGGCGGCTTCGATCACACCCGCCGCGAGGCCCCGGTAGCCGGCGTGCACGACCCCGACGGCGTCGTCACACGCGACGACGAGCGGCGCGCAATCGGCGGTGACGACCGCGAGCGCAAGACCTCGCACGGCCGTGACCATCGCGTCGGCGACCGGCGCCGGTTCCGGCCCGGGTCCGGCCGCGACGTGTACGCCGGCGCCGTGTACCTGGCGGATCCAGACCCACTCCCGCATCTCGGGCATGCCCGGGCGCGCGGCCAGCGCGGCGCGATTGCGCGCGACGACCGCGGGCGCGTCACCGACGTGGTCGCCGACATTGCCGTGGGCGCGGCCCGTGCACCAGACGCGTGCGACCCCGACCCGGGCCTCGAGCAGCGGCGGGGCCGCCCGGGCCCTGGGGCTCACCGCAGGAATTCGGGAACGTCGAAGTCGTCGTCGCCGAGATCGAGTGCGTCCTCGCCGGCGAGCGAGTCCTCGTCGTCGAGGTCGAGGGAGTAGCCCGACTGGCGCGATCCGCGACCCTCGCCTTCGTAGCGGTCGAAGCCGGCCGCGATGACGGTGAGCCGGACCTCGTCGCCCAGCGAGTCGTCGATCACCGCGCCGAAGATGATGTTGGCGTCGGGATGCGCAGCCTGACCGATGATCTCGGCCGCCTCGTTGAGCTCGAACAAACCGAGATCCGACGGACCGCTGACGTTGAGGAGGATTCCCCGCGCGCCCTCGATGCTGGCCTCGAGCAACGGGCTCGAGATCGCGGCACGCGCGGCGGACACCGCGCGGCCGTCTCCCGACGCGTACCCGACACCCATGAGCGCGGAACCCGCGCTGGTGAGGATCATCTTCACGTCGGCGAAGTCGGTGTTGATGAGGCCGGGCGTGGTGATCAGATCGGTGATGCCCTGCACGCCCTGCAGCAGCACCTCGTCGGCCATCTTGAACGCGTTCAACATCGACGTGCGTTCGTCGCTCACCTGCAGCAAACGCTCGTTCGGGATGATGATGATCGTGTCGACCTTTTCCTTCAGCTTCGCGATGCCACTCTCGGCCTGCACCGAACGGCGCCGACCTTCGAAGCCGAACGGACGGGTCACGACACCGATAGTCAGCGCGCCGATCTGCTTGGCGATCTCCGCGACGACGGGCGCGCCACCGGTGCCCGTGCCACCGCCCTTGCCCGCGGTGATGAACACCATGTCGGCGCCCTTCAGCACCTCTTCGATTTCCTGGCGGTGCTCTTCGGCCGCTTGGTGACCGATCTCGGGATCCGAGCCGGCGCCGAGACCACGCGTGAGCGTGCGACCGATGTCGAGCTTCACGTCGGCGTCCGACAACAGGAGGGCCTGCGCGTCGGTGTTGATCGCGATGAACTCGACACCCTTCAATCCCGCGTCGATCATGCGATTGACCGCGTTGCACCCACCACCGCCCACTCCGACGACCTTGATCACCGCGAGGTAGTGCTGCGGAGCGCCGAGCATGTGACCTTCTTCCTTCTCCCCTGTGGCCCGGGGGACCACAGGATGTGAACGCCCGAGCAGGATTTGCTCGGTTGTCCACGACCGGCTTCCCTGCCGAACGAACTCCGGACTGTGAAGCTCAACTTGAGGTTGACATCAGGCTCAACCTGTGCTTCGCGTCGAGACTGTACCGGAGCGTGGTCACCGAATCAATCATGCAGAGACCGGCGCGCGTGCAAGCGTCACGCATGCGACACGGGCCGCGCCGGTGTCGACACGTCGATATACGAGAAGTGCGCCAGGCCGATGTGCGCCATCACCGCCTGCGCCGACGCGGCCTTCGCATCGAGATCACTCGTGTTGCCCAACCGGATCTGGCCTCCGCGCGCGAGGTCGAGCGCGAGCCCGTTCCCACTGACGTCGACCGCGACGACCTGGTCTCCGAGCGCACGCGGCAGGCGCGTCACCACGCCGGCCGCGTCGGGCGGCGCGAGCAACCCGCCCACCTCCGGAGGCCGCCGTACTCCGCGCACCTCGACGGTGTGCGATGGCGCCGTCGCCGCAGACGCGATGACGTGACCGCTCGCGGCGACGAGCACCACTCCCCCGGCGAACCGCACGTACGCCGCCGGTTTGTACTCGCCGACCGTGATCTTCAGGGTGCCCGGCAGGTCGCGCTTCACCGACGCGTGCTCCACCCATGACAGCTTCTCGATGCGTCGCGCGATTGCGCCGGTGTCGACGAACAACAGATGATCGTGCACGTGCACGCCCGCCGCGTCCCGCACCTGCGCGGCGGTCACGTGCTCCGTTCCGGCGACGCGGATGTGATCGACGTCGAGCACCGGTGAAGTGACTGCCAAGAAGGCGAGTCCGGCCGCGCTGACGACGCTCGAAACCACCAGGAGAACGCGGAGTCGGCGACGGCCGGCTTGGCGTCGCACTTCGATGAGACGGTCGCGTATGCGCGGATTGATCCCCAGGGGTGTCGACGTCATCCTCCGACCTCCTCCGACGCGTCGGCGAACCCGACAAGTTGCACTTCCGGCTCGAGCCGCACGCCGGTCTCGGCCTCGACCCGGCTCTGCACCAACCGCACCAGCGCGAGCACGTCGTCGGCGCGGGCCCCGGTCGAGGCCGCGAAGAAGTTGGCGTGCTTCTCCGAAACGACGACGCCGCCGATCCGGAGGCCCTTGAGACCGCAGGAGTCGATGAGCCGACCCGCGGCGTCGCCCGGTGGATTGGTGAACACCGAGCCCGCGTTCTGTCCACCCGGCTGATGCTTCCGTCGCCACCGGACGATCTCGTCGATCCGCTGCTCGCAAGCCGACGGCGCGTCTTCGTGGCCGGCGAACCCAGCCGCGAGCACGAGGTGGCGCGGACCGAGCGCCGACCGGCGATACCCCAGCCCGAGCCCGTCGACGCTCAGCTCGCGCGTGAGGCCGTCGCGGAGATCGAGCACCCGGGCCCGGGTGACCACGTCGGCGGTCTGCGCGCCGTGACCACCCGCGTTCATGCGCAGCGCGCCGCCCACACTGCCCGGGATGCCGACGTAGAACTCGAGGCCGCCGATCCCGGCCTTGGCGGCTTGACGTGCCAGCACCGGGAGGGCGGCGGCGCCTCCGGCCTCGACACGCGCCCGAGCCGGATCGACGTCGATCTGCTCGAGCTCGCCTCCGAGGACGATCGCCACCCCCGCGAAACCGGCATCGGCAATCAGCAGATTCGAACCCCGACCGATGGGCAGGACCGCGACGTCGGGGTTTGCGACGAGAATCGGCGCGACGTCGTACAAGTCACGCTCACTATCGATCCGCACGAGCACGCCAAGCGGTCCGCCACACCGATATGTGGTCAGGGCACCCGCGGGCGCGTCGCGCTCGACGCGACCGGCGAGGCGAGCCTCGAGCTCCGCGGCAACGGTTGCGATCGTCACGAGCTCACACCGAGCCAGACGTCGGGCATGGTCGTGAGATCGCCGGCGCCGAGTGTCAGTACGAGATCGCCTGCACGAGCGTATCGCGCCGGAACCCCGACCAGGTCGGCATGACGCGGGAGATACGCGACCGGCAACGCGGGATGGCGGTCGAGCACCGCTCGGAGGATCACCTTGCCGGAGATGCCGGGGATCGGGGTCTCGCCCGCGGGGTACACGTCGGTGAGCACCAACGTGTCGGCGTCGGAGAAGGAGTCGGCGAACTGCGGCCCGATCGACGCAGTACGCGTGTAACGGTGCGGTTGGAACACCACGACGACCCGGCGCCAGGGGCCCTGGCGGGCCGCGGCGATCGCGGATCCGACCTCGGTAGGGAGATGCGCGTAGTCGTCGATGAAGGTCACGCCGTCGCGTTCGCCGCGATATTGGAACCGGCGGGCCACGCCGCCGAATCCCGCGAGCGCACGCACGGCAGCCTCGACGTCGACGCCGAGCTCCAACGCGATCGCAACCGCGCCGGCCGCGTTCGTCGATGCCTTCACGCCGGCGGGAACCGCGATCGCGCTGCGTTCCCCGTCGTCGACGACCAGCGTGAACCGGCAACCACGCGCGTCGACGACCTCGTCGACGATTCGATAGTCGGCGTCCGCCGCGAACCCGTAGGTCCGAATCGCCGGTTGGTCCGCCGCCATGCGCGCCGCGACCGGGTCGTCGGCGCAGCACACGACCAGCCCGTCCACCGATCCGACGAAGCGATCGAACGCCCGCACGAGCGCGTCGAAGTTGCCGTAGTGATCGAGATGATCGGGCTCGATGTTGGTGACGAGAGCCGCCTGCGGTGACAAATGGAGGAAGGTGCCGTCACTCTCGTCGGCCTCCACGACCAGCCACTCCCCCTCGCCGAAGGCGGCGTTGCTGCCGACCTCGTTCACCTCCCCGCCGATCACGAAGCTCGGTGACCAGCCCGCGCTGCGCAAGATGAGCGCGAGCATCGATGCGCTCGTCGTCTTACCGTGCGATCCGGCGACCGCAATCGTCTTGCGCGTCGCCGCGAGCGCGGCGAGGGCGGCGGATCGGTGCAGCACGGGGATCCCGCGCTCGGACGCCGCGACGAGCTCGACGTTCCGGCGCGGGATCGCGGTCGAGTACACCACCGCGTCGGCGTCGGGCGGGACGTGCTCGGCCCGATTGCCGACGTGGACGTCGACGCCGGCCGCGGCGAGGCGTTCCAGGACGGCCGCGCTCTTGATGTCGGAGCCGCTGACCGAGTGACCCATGCGCGCCAGGACGAGCGCGATCGCGCTCATGCCCGCGCCCGCGACGCCGACGATGTGCACACGGCGAGGGCGCGAGAGGTCGAACAAGGCCGGAGCCGGCGCGTCATGCGTCACCGGCATGCTCCTCCACGAGATCGCAGAGACGCTCGGCCGCGTCGCGCCGTCCGAGACCGCGCGCCGCGAGCCCCATCCGCTCGAGTCGATCGGGCGCCGCGAGGAGCGCCGACACGACCTGGTCGAGGCGGGCCGGATCGCATTCGTCGTCGCGCAACATCACGGCGGCACCGGCGCGTTCGAGTGTCTGCGCGTTGCGCGTCTGGTGGTCGCTCGGCGCGCCGGGCAACGGAACGAGGACCGCGGGCACACCGGTGGCGGTCAACTCGGCGATCGTGCCCGCGCCGGCCCGGCACACCGCGAGCGCCGCACGCCCGTAGACGAGATCCATGCGTTCCTCGTAGCCGACCAGCTCGTATTTCAGTGCATCGCCGGCCCGGCGGGCAGACGCGAGCTCCGCCGTGCAGACATCGACGTGGCGCGGACCGCACACGTGATGAACCGCGAGATCGGTTCGCGCGCGCCAGGCGTCGTAGCAGCCCAAGGCCGCGCGGTTGATCGTGCGTGCACCCTGCGCGCCACCGAAAACGGCAACGAGCGCGGGACCTCGCGGCGGGTGCGCAGGCCGATCGAGATGCGCGAACGCCTCACGGACCGGATTGCCGGTGAGCGTCGCGTTCGGCAGCGGCGTGTCGGGCAACGACACTGCAGGGCGCGCTCCGAGCCGCACACCCAACCGGTTCGCGAGACCGGGCGCCGCGTCCTGCTCGTGCACGACGACGGGGACGCGCAAGAGTCGCGCCGCGAGCACGCACGGGAACGACGCGTAGCCGCCGAAACCTACGACGACACGCGGACGATGGCGGCGGACGATCGCGATCGCGCGCACGACGGCCGAGCATGCGCCCCCGATCGCCGCGAGGTTCTGAAGGGTGAACCGGCGCTGCAGCCCGCGGCCGGGCAGCAGATCGATCTCGAAGCCGGCCGCGCGCACGACGCGTCCTTCGATGCCGCGCTTGCCGCCCACGAAACGGACCGAGTGGCCGCGCCGCTGCAGCTCTTGGGCGACGGCAATCGCCGGGTAGGTATGTCCACCGGTGCCGCCGCCCGTGAGCAGCGCGAAGACCGGAGCGCTCACGACGCGCGGGCGCGCACCCGGCGGGTCGGCGTGCGCGAGCGCCCGCGTGAGGGCGAAGGCGCCGTCTGGCGCGCGATGTTCGCGACGACACCGACCCCGAACATCGTGATCACGAGCGACGTGCCGCCCACCGACAAGAACGGCAACGGCACTCCGGAGACCGGCAACATGCCGACGACCGCGCCGAGGTTGATCGCCGCCTGACCGACGATCCACGCGGTGACGCCGGTGGCGATGAGCATGCCGAACCGGTCGGGTGCGCGCTGGGCGATGCGCAAGCCGACGAGCCCGAGTCCGACGAACAACCCGAGCACGAGCAGACACCCGATGAAACCCAGCTCCTCGCCGATGATCGCGAANNCCACCGTAGCTGATGAAGGGCAGGGGGATGCCCGTGGTCGGGATGACCCCGGTCACCGCCATCACGTTGATGAAGGCCTGCATGCAGATCCACGAAGTGATGCCTCCCGCGAGCAGGGCGCCGAATCGGTCGGGCGCCCGAAGCGAGGCGCGAACACCGCGCCATGCCAGAAAGAGGAACGCCCCGAGCACTGCGACGGTTCCGATCAGCCCGAGCTCCTCGCCGATGATCGCGAAGATGAAGTCGGTGTGCGCGTTGGGAAGGAAGAACCACTTCGCCCGCCCGGCGCCGAGCCCGACACCGTTCACGCCACCGCTTCCGATCGCGATGAGCGAACGCCAGAGTTGGTAACCCGTGTTCCCGACATCGTTTCCGGGGTGCAGGAACGACAACATGCGCGCGCGCCGGTATCCGGCAAGCAACGAGAGCAGGCCCGTACCGACGACGGCGACCGCGATCATCTGGGCGAGGTGCCGGGCGCGCACGCCGCCGACGATCAGGAGGGCGCCCACGATCACTCCGAGCACGATCGTCGAAGCGAGATCGGGCTCCTTCATCACCAGTGCGGCGAAGACGAGGAAGATCGCGATCACCGGGCGCCATGCACGTGGGTCGTCGAGGCGGTCGGCGCGTTTCGTGAGCACCTCGGCGCCGCACACGAGCAGGGCCAGCTTGGCGATCTCACTGGGTTGCACCTGCAGCGGTCCGAACACGAGCCAGCGCTGCGAGCCCGACACCAGCTTTCCGCCGACGAGCACCAGCAACAACGTTCCGAACGCGACCAGGAGCAGCAGCGGCGCCGTCCGCCGCCAGCGCCGATAGTCGATCCGGGACGCCACCAGGAACGTGGCCAACCCGACCACCGCCCACATGAGTTGACGGTTGAAGAAGTGCCACGACGAGCCGTAGTCGGAGAGCGCGGCCACGGACGAGGCCGAAAGGATCATCACGAGCCCGACGATGTTGAGCACGGTGACGGTCGCGCAGAGCACGACGTACGCGGGCGGTCGCGCCAACTGCTCGCGACGCTCGAGTCGCGCGACGACGATTCGACCGGCCCGTGCAAACGGGTTCCCGATTCCGCGCAGCCGGCCCAACGGCAGGCGAGGTGAGACCGCAGTCATCGCGACGTCGCCTCCTCCATCACCTGCACGCGCACCTCACGGGCAAAGTCGTCGCCCCGCGCCGCGTATCCCGTGTACGCGTCGAACGAAGCACACGCGGGTGACAGCAGAACGACGTCGCCGGGTTGGGCCAGCCGACGCGCGGCGCCGACTGCCTCGTGCATGTTCGAGACCGATTCGACCGGCGTCCCCGATCGCGCGAAGGCCGCCGCGATCTCGGGTCCGGCCTCGCCGAACGCGACCACGCCCCGCAGGTGCGACGCCGCGGCGGCGAGAACCGACAGGTCGAGGCCCTTGTTGCGGCCACCGGCCAGCAACACCACGGAATCGAACGAGGAGACCGCGCGCCGGGTGGCGTCGGGGTTGGTCGCCTTGGAATCGTCGTACCACCGCACCCCGTTAGCTTCGCCGACGAGAGCGACGCGGTGGGGCATGGTCGCGTAGTTACGGAGTGCGGCCACGATACCGTCGACGCTCGCCCCGACATCGAGCGCCGCCGCAGCAGCCGCGAGCGCGTTCGTCCGGTCGTGTGCGAGCGCCCGAGACATGACCGCGACCGGCGCGAGCGCCCGTCCATCCGGGAACACGAGCACGTCGTCGACCACACGAAAGCAGCCGACGGCACCGGCACGGGCCGAGACGCCGACCCGGCGCGCCGGCGCCCCCGCCGCGATCGTCGCGGCACGCTCGTCGTCGGCGTCGAACACGACAAGATCGTTGCCCGCTTGGCGCGAGACGATCCGCGCCTTCGCGTCGGCGTAGTCGTCGAACGATCCGTGCCAGTCCAGATGGTCGGGCGTGATCGCGAGCACGACCGCAACGCGCGGCCGGAACGCCTGCTGCGCGAACGCAAGCTGGAACGACGACACCTCGGCGACGATCACCTCCACGTCGTCGGCGACGGCATCGATCAGCGGTCGTCCGATGTTCCCGGCCGCGATCGTCGCCACTCCCGACGCCTCGAGCATCGCGGCGACCATCGTCGTCACAGTGGTCTTGCCGTTCGTGCCCGTGACCGCGACGATCGGCACCCGCGACCGCTCGGCCGCGAGGTCGACCTCGCCCCGGACAGCGATGCCGCGCGCTTGGGCAATTGTGATCGCGGGATGACCGGGACGCACGAGCGGGCTCGGGACGACCAGCTCGACTCCGGTCAGGAGCTCGCGGATGCGCGCATCGTCGGGGTTCTCGACGAGCTCGGCTCCGAGCGCGCGAATCGCCTCCACGCGTTCGGCGTATCGCGGCGTTGGCGACGGTGCGTCCTCGACGACGATCACGTCCCAGCCGTCGGCCCGCAATGCGCGCGCAACGGCGACCCCGGTCTCCGCGAGTCCGATGACAAGCATTCGGCGGCGTTCCGCGTCACTCATCCGGGCCTCCCGTCATCCGAGATTCGGCCCGTGCTGGAGAAAATCGGCATAGAAGATGCCGACGCCGAGCGCGACGCAGATGCCGGCGAAGAGCCAGAACCGGACGATGACCGTGAACTCCGACCAACCGCCGACCTCGAAGTGGTGATGGATGGGTGCCATACGCAGGACCCGTTTCCGAAAACCCCGGTAGGCGACGATCTGCGCGATGACCGAGAGCGTCTCGATCGTGGGAAGACCGGCGAGGAGCGGCAGGAGCAGGTGCGTGCGCGTCAGCAACGCGAGGCCCGCCATGGCGCCGCCGATAGCAAGCGAACCGGTATCGCCCATGAAGACGCGCGCGGGCGCGGCGTTCCACCAGAGGAAGCCCGCACACGCGCCGAACATCGCCGCCGCCACGACCGCCTGATCGAGCGCCTGCGCCGAGACGACGCGGTAGATGTCGGGGTGGCGAAACTCGGTGAACGCGATGATCATGAACGCCCCGAACGTGAACACGGAGGAACCCGTCGCGAGACCGTCGAGGCCGTCGGTGAGGTTCACCGCGTTGGCGGTGGCGTAGACGACGAGCACCGCCCACACGACCAGGCCGGTCCGGCCGAGATCGATGTCGAGGGGCTGGGTGAACGAGAGGTGCGTGTCGGTGTGCACGAAGTGCACGGCCAGCCAGGCGAAGGCAAACGCGACCACGACGATGCCGAACGTCTTGCCGCGCTTGCGCAAGCCCAGGTTGCGGCCGGCGCGCACGCCGAGGTAGTCGTCGATCCAACCGACGACGCCCAGGCCGACGATCAACGCGATCAGTGCCAAACCCGGTGTAGCGAACGCGATGCTGTTCCGGCGGATGTGCGCGAAGAAATAGCCGACGACGGTCGCGAGCACGATCGCGATCCCGCCCATCGTCGGAGTACCGGCCTTGGCGACGTGCGGATGCTCGATCGGCCCGTCGTCGCGTATCTGCTGGCCGATGCCCTTCACGCGTAGCCAGCGGATGAGCAGTGGCGTAAAGAACACGGTGACGAAGAACGCCGCGCCCGCGGCCATCAGCATGGCGATCACGGACGATCGCCTCCCGAGCATTCGTGGCGCGACTCGTTGCGCGCACTCGCGAGGAGGCCGTCGGCGACGCGCTCGAGACCGAGCGCGCGACTGCCCTTCACGAGCACGGCATCGCCGGTGCGCAGCATCGAAGCGACGAGTCGGACAGCTTCCGCCGCGTCGGCCACGACGTGGGTCTCGACGCCGCCGGACCGCGCCGCCTGCGCGATCGCCACTCCCCCGGCACCGACTCCGACGACGACGTCGAGCGCGAGAACGGCTGTCCGCTCCCCCACCTCACGGTGCGCGCCGTCGTGGTGCGCGCCGAGCTCGCGCATGTCACCGAGCACCGCGAATCGACGCCCGCCGCTCGGAACCTCGAGGCGCGTGAGCGCGACCAACGCGGCTTCCATCGACGTGGGATTCGCGTTGTAGGAATCGTTGAGAACGGTCACGCCCGAATCGGTCTCGAGCAATTCCATGCGCCAGCGGCCCGGTGCCGCGTGGGCGAGCTCGAGCGCGATCTCCTCGAGCGGGAGCGAGAACACCCGGTGCGCGACTGCGACGGCCATCGCCGCGTTGAGCGCGTGGTGCGAACCGTGCAACGGAACCGTGAAACGCCGGCCTCTGAGCTCGAAGGACGGCCGGAGCCGGTCGTCGATCGACACGTTCGACATCCGGTAGTCGGCACCCTCCGACTCGCCGACCGTCACGACCGTCGCCAGCGGCGTCAGGGCGGCAAGTTGCGGCGTCGCGGGATCGTCGGCGTTCAGCACCGCCGTGCCGATCCCCGGCAGCGCCTCGAGCAGCTCGGCCAGCACCGCGATCACACCGTCGCGGCCGCCGAGGTGCTCGGCGTGCGCGAGCCCGACGTTGGTGACGAGCCCGGTGTCCGGTCGCGCGATCTCACACAACGCCGTGAGGTCGCCGGCGAACCGTTCGCCCATCTCGGTGACGACGACGCGCGCCGACCCGGGCGTGTTACAGAGCGTGATCGGAAGACCGAACTCGTTGTTGTACGACTCTGCGTTCGCGTGGCAACCCCGCGACGCGAGCGTGGCCGCGAGCAGGTCCTTGGTCGAGGTCTTTCCCGTCGAGCCCGCGACCGCCACGACGTGCAACTCCGGTCGGTCGAGTCGCAACGAGCGGGCAACCTCTTGCAGCGCACCGAGCGTGTCGCCGACGTGAACGAGCGCTCGACCCGGCGGCGGTGGCGACACCCCGGCGACGTCGTCGTCGACGAGCGCCACGCGCGCGCCCGCGTCGAACGCGGACGCGACGAAGTCGTGGCCGTCGCGGGCGCCGCGCAGCGCCACGAAGCAGGCGCCGTCGCCGAGCACGCGCGAATCGAACGCCCAGGCATCGACGATCGCACCGTCGTCGCCGACGACGCGGCCCCCGGCGCGACGCGCGATCTCGAGCGCGCTCAGGAGCGTCACCAGCACGCCTCCAGCTCCTCGGCCGCGACCACTCGGTCGTCGAAGGGCGTCGTGACCCCGTCGGACGTCTGGCCGGTCTCGTGCCCCTTCCCGGCGATCACCACGACATCGCCGGCGCCGGCCCCGCGCAGCGCGGCCCGGATCGCGGCGCGCCGGTCGAGCTCGACGACCGGTGCGTCGCGATCGCTCGGCACGCCTTCGAGCACGTCACCCGCGATCGCGCCCGGGTCTTCGGAGCGCGCGTTGTCGGAGGTGAGGATGGCGACGTCAGCGAGGCGCGTGGCGACCGCGCCCATCAACGGACGCTTCGTGCGGTCGCGATCGCCCCCGCACCCGAACACGACCACGAGCTTCCCGCCCTCGACGAGTGACCGGGCGGCACCGAGCACCGAGGCCAGTGCGTCAGGCGTATGCGCGTAGTCGACGAGCACGGCGAAGTCACGACCGGTCGCGACGCGCTCGAACCGCCCCGGAACGCGGACCGGCGCGCCGAGTCCGGCGAGGACGGCTTCGAACGAAAAGCCGACGACGAGCGCCGTGGCCGCCGCGGCCAGCGCGTTCGAGACGTTGAACCGCCCGACGAGAGGACTGCGGACGACACCGTGGTGATCGTTGCGGGCATCGACGAGGTCGAACAACGTCTCGTCGCGTCTCAGGAGAACGTCGCGCGCGTACACGTCGGCGGTCACGTCGTCGATCGAGAACGTGCAGACCTGCAAACCGCGGGCCAGCGCCCGGTCGCGAAGCGCGACGCCCCACGGATCGTCGATGTTGATCGCGGCCCGCGACGAGAAGCGCACGTCGAAGAGCGAAGCCTTGGCGTCGAAGTAGGCCTCGACGCTCGGGTGATAGTCGAGGTGCTCGTGCGTGAGATTCGTGAAGGTCACCGCCGCGAAGCGCGTGCCGTCGACTCGATGCTGATCGAGCGCGTGTGACGACACCTCCATGGCGACGGTGTCGACGGCGCGCTCGTGCATCCGCGCCAACAGGGCCTGGAGATCGGTGGCCTCCGGAGTGGTGTGACGGAGCGGGACGACGGCCCCGTCGATCCTCGCCTCGATGGTCCCGATCACGCCGACCCGCTCGCCGTTCGCCCGCGCGATCGCTTCCAGCAGGTACGTCGTGCTGGTCTTGCCGTTCGTGCCCGTGACGCCCAGGACGCGCAGCGCCCGCGACGGGTGTCCGTAAATACGGGAGCACAACGGACCGAGGACGCGGCGGACGGAGTCGACCCGCACCTGTGGTGCTGCGACCGGGAGTATCCGCTCGACCAGCAAGGCGACCGCCCCGGCGCGCACCGCCTCGGGCGCGTGGTCGTGCCCGTCACTCTTGGCGCCCGGGATGCAACAGAACAACGCGCCGGGGGTCACATCCCGGCTGTCGAGCACGATCGAACCGAGGTGGATGTCGGTCTCGCCTCGGACCTCGAGGACGTGGTCGTGCAGTTCGAGGTCGTCGAGGAGGTCGTGCAGCAGCACGGTCCTCCTAGGTGTGCTTGGACGGGTCGGGAGGCAGGCTAGCGGTGGTCGTTCCTGCTCCCGCCGTCGATCCGGTCCGCCCGGAGGTCGCACCACCGGCGCCCGCGCCGGCCTGCGCCGCGCCGGCACTCTGATTCTGAGCTGCAGCCTGCTGGGCCTGGAGTCGCAGTTGCGCCGCGACCAGATCGGAGCCGTGTGGGACCGCACACGTGTTGCCCGCGGCCGCCGCGACGGCGCGAGCGGCGGAGTACTGCGTGTTCTTCACGTCGCTGGGGGTGACGCCGTACTGCTGCAGCGCGAACTGCGTGATCTCCGAGAAGACCGGCGCCGCGACCTCGCCGCCGTACCTGAGATTGTTCTCGTCGAGCACGACCAGCGTCGCGAACCGCGGATGATCGGCGGGCGCGAACCCGATGAACGAGGCCATCGTCGCGGCGTCGGTGTAGCCGCCGGTCGCGAGGGCCTTCTTCGCCGTTCCGGTCTTACCCGCCACGACGTAGCTGGGGATGGCTGCACACGCGCCCGTGCCGTTCGCGACCACGCCTTCCAGCATCTGCGTCATCACCGATGCCGTGTTCGGCGACACGACGCGGCTGCCGGCGGGGACGGCAGCCGCGTGGCGCACGCCCTTCGCGTCGATCGTCGCACCCAGGAGACGCGGCGGACGCGTCACTCCGCCGTTGGCGATCGTCGCGAACGCGTCGAGCATCTGTATGCCCGTCACCGCGACGCCGTAGCCGATGGCGGTCGAGTACTTGCCCGTTGCGTAGTAACGCGACGGCGAGAGCAACAACCCGGCCGGTTGATAGGGCCATTCGATTGCTGTCTGCTTGCCGAGCCCGAACGCGCGCAGCCCGTCGGCGAGCTCCTGGTTGTGCATACGTTGCGCGATCTCGATGGTGCCGACGTTGGAGGACTCGCGGACGATGTCGGCCGTCGTCCACTTCTCGATGCCGTTCGGCACCCCGGTGTGCGGCTCCGCGTCGTGATAGGGCGCGACGTTCGGCTCGACTTGAATCGACTCGGGCACGAGGAACTTCGTATCCGCCGTGACGTGGCCGTGCTCGAGCGCCCACGACAAGGTGATGAGCTTGTTCGTGGAGCCCGGCTCGAACAGATCGGTGAGCGGCGCGTTGTTGTCGCCGGGACCTGCAACCGCGGCCGGTGTAGTCGGGGTCGCGCCGAGCACACTCGCCATCGCGAGGACGTCGCCGTTGGTGACGTCGACCACAACGGCCATGCCGCTCTTCGCGCCGGTCGCCTTGACCTGGTCGAGCAGCGAGTATTCGGCCTGCCACTGCAGGTCTTCGTCGACCGTGAGCACGACGTCGGTACCCCGCTGCGCGTCGACCCGCGTCCTCTGCGTGTCGGGGATGTCGTGACCCATCGGATCCTGCTCGACCACGAGCTCGCCGGACTTGCCGGCCAGCAAATGGTCGTACTGGCGCTCGATGCCGTCGAGGCCGGGGCCGTCGGATCGGACCCGGCCGATCACCGAAGCCGCGACCGCTCCGGCGGGATAGCTGCGGGCGGATTCAGGCACGAAGCCGATCCCCGGAAGTTTCAGGGCCTGAGCCGCCCGGGCAACCGCGTCGTCGACCGTGTGCGCGAGGTAGACGAAATGGCGCGGCTTGGCTGCGGTCCCCTTGTCCGAGAGACCTTGTAGCAACGCGTGCTCGTCGGCGTGGAGAACCGGCGCGAGCCGCGCGGCCTCGGCAACCGGATCGGTGACGAGCGTCGGATCCGCGTACACGGTCGTCTTCTCGATCGACATCGCGAGGTCGCGTCCGTTGCGGTCGAAGATGCTGCCGCGCTGCGCCGTCAGCGGGATCGTGTGCAAGGCGAGTTTGACCGAGAGCTGCTTGTACTTCGCGCCGCTGGCGAGCTGCAGCTGTCCGACGCGCGCGGCGATCAAGCCGAAGCCGAGAATCAGCAACGCGCTGCACACCCCGAGCCGGCGCACGGGGTGAGCGGCCTGTACCGCCCGCAGCCGAGCGCGATTCGGCGGCCGGCGTGTGGGCGGTCGGCGTGTGGTCATGTCACGGGGCCGCGAGGAGCGCTTGCTTGGTCTTGTCATAGCTCTCGCTCGGCGACCCGGGCTGCACCGTGACGCGCGGGCCGCCCGGTGGCCGGGCGGACGAAACCGGCAGGTTCACGACCGTTCCGCCCTGCACCATCCCGAGCTTCGCGGCCGCCACGATCACCGTCTCGGCCGACGACAGGCTCGCGACCTGCTCGCGCAACCGCTCGTACCGAAGCTGCTCGTTCGCCCGATCCTTCGAGAGTCGCTCGAGCTTGAACGCCGACTGAGCTTCGAACACGTGGAACGCGACGAGCGTGAACAACGAGGCGACCGTGACCAGCGCCGCGGCCCACATGAGAAGGCGGGCTCGCAGCCGGCGCCGCGCGACCTCGGGCGCGACGGTGAGCCGGGCGCGCGCACCGTCCCCGCGGTTGGGGGACCCCGGACGCGGCGTTGCGTGCGGGGCAGGGCGGGACCGCGGGGACGGCTGCGCGCTCATGGGCGCACTCAGGCCACGATGTCGGGAAGGTTGGACAAACGCTCGACCGCGCGCAGGCGGGCGCTCTCGGCCCGCGGGTTCGCCTCGACCTCGTCGGCCGAGGGTCGCAGCGGTTTGCGGGTGAGGAGCCGTGCGAGCGGGCGCAGTTTGGGCGGCGGCACGGGCATCTTGGCGGGCACCTGGCGATCGGCATCCGCGCCGGCCCAGCGCCCAAAGGTCTCCTTGACCATGCGGTCCTCGAGCGAGTGGTACGCGAGCACGAGCACACGCCCGCGCGGACCGATGACGTGCACCGACTCGTCGAGTCCGTCCGCGAGATTCGGAAGCTCCCGGTTCACTTCCATACGGATTGCCTGGAAGGTGCGGCGGGCGGGATGGGGACCACGACGACGGGTCGCAGCCGGGATCGCGTCGCGCACGATCTCGGCGAGCTGACGGGTGGAGCGCACCGGACGAGCCGCGACGATCGCCCGCGCGATGCGCCGTGCGAATCGTTCTTCGCCGTACTGCGAGATGACGAGGGCGAGCTGTGACTCCTCGTAGCCGTTCACGACTTCTGTGGCGGTCAGCGACTGCTTCGCATCCATGCGCATGTCGAGTGGCGCGTCGAAACGGAACGAGAAGCCGCGCTCGGGTCGGTCGAGCTGTGCGCTGCTCACTCCGAGATCCATCAAGATGCCCATGACCTGTTCTCCTTCACCGTGCCGCTCGACGATCTCCCCGAGCCGCTCGAAACCCCCGTGCACCACCCTTGCCCGATCGCCGAAGCGAGCGAGTCGGGAGCGGGCGGCTTCCACGGCGTCGGCGTCACGGTCGAGGCCGAGCACGTGCACTTCAGGTCGCGCGTCCAACAACACGGCCGCGTGGCCTCCGCCACCAACCGTGCAGTCGACGAACATCCCTCCGGGCACCGGCCGGAAGAGCTCCACCACCTCCCGGGCCATCACCGGGAGATGCGAGAACTCCTCCGCCACTTTGTCTCCTCGCCGCTTTCGCCGGAACCGCATCGCCGCCGATCCCGACTTCAGCTCCCCGGTCGACAGGCGCCGCCCGGGATGTCTCCCCGAGTCGGCTACGGCTGAAAGCGGGCGGAGTAGGGGCCAACAACCGCGCCGGCCGAGGAGCTGAAGACGAGTCCGGAACGTTGGTCTCGTCGAGTTGTCAAGAGTTCGAGCTCGCGAGCACGCGCTCGAACAGGAAGAATTGGTATTTCGGTCAGAGAAAGTCGTTGATGCCTTCGCCTTCTTCGATGGATGCGATTCCGGCCGCGTCGCGCTCGGCGAACATCTGCGCGTCCCAGATCTCGATGTGGTCGAAGCTGCCGGCGACCATGACCTCGCGGTCGAGGTGGGCGTACTCGCGCAGGTGCTGCGGCACTGCCACCCGGCCCTGCTTGTCGGGAGTGATCTCGACCGCGCCGGCGAAGAAGGTGCGGGCGGCCTGCCGCTCGCGCGACCCACGTTCGCGGGCTTCGCGGAGCTTGAGGGCGACCCGGTCGAACTCGGGAACCGGGTACACGGCGAGACATCCGTCCAGTGCTCTGGCCATCACCGCACCCCCTTCGAGCTGGTCCCGAAACCGGACCGGGAGAATCACCCGACCCTTGGCGTCGAGGGAGTGCTGGAACTCCCCCAGGAACATTGCCGACCACCTATGACTCGTTAGGAGAGGACTGGACTCCCCTTCCCACCACTGGGCGCCACCTTATGACACAATCCTCCACTACGTCAACAGTCTCCACCCCCGACAACCCCATAGCCCTCAACTTCCACACCATTCGCACGTGCCCTCGGAGGCCACCATGTCGATCCACTTCGGCTGGACCCGACCTCAGGCCAGGCCCGAAAAGACCGATGATGAAGATGTGGAGGATGGGACGCTCGCGCCCTCTGATCTCGCCGCGCGTTCCGCGCAACCCCAGCAACCCGCGGCATCGCCGTCGGGTCATGTCGACGCGGATGCCGATGATCCCGACGCCGACGGATCGAGTGGTACGCCGGTGAGGCCGCCTTCACCGGAAGAGGTGCAGGCGGTCCGCGACGTGCACGCGCGCGTTTTCGAGTCCGAGCGCAAGACCCATCGAATCATCGGAGCCGCCGCGGCCCGGCGCGCGTTCCAGGATGAGCTCGTCGAAGAACGCAACGCGCTGCACGCATGCGGATTCGTGAGCTACGCGGAGTTCGAGGCGGTGTACGGCGTGGACGCGCCCGGAACGCCGGCGACCGTCGAATCGACGAATGAGGAGTCGCCGACCGAGGAACCGGAGTCGGGCGAGACCATCGGCCGTATCCGCGTGCTGCTGGGCGAGCTCGGGATCGAACCCGGCGCCGATCCGTTGCAAGCCGCGAAGGAGTTCCTCGACGTCGTCGAGGGCGTCGAGGAACCGGCGACGGAAGTCGCGACGTCGACGGCCGAGGCGACAACTTCCGAGGCGATCGTTCCGCACGAGTCGACGCCGGCGCAGACCCCGACGCCCGCACCGATCGCGGCGCCAGAGGCCGAACCCGAAGATGCGCACGAAGTTGCGCACGAAGACACGCTCGCGTCGGAAGCACTCGACACGCCGCCGGCGATCGAACCGATGGCGCCCGCGGTCGCGACTCCCCCGGTCGAAGAACCGGTCTCGGTCGCCGTGGCCGTCGCCGACGAGATCGGCCTCGAGCTCGCCGATGCGCGCGCGGAGCGCTGGCACGCCGAGCTCGAGCACACACGTTCCGAGCTCGCCACCTTGCGGAACGACCTCGAGCTCGCTCGCGAAGCGGTACGAACGGCCGATGCGGAGATCGCGCAGCGCGCGTCCGAACGCGACGACGCGGCCGCCCAATGCGTCGAGCTTTCGGTGCAGCTGACGACGCTGCGGGCGGAATCAGACGAGTCGCGTGCGCAGGCGGAGCTGCACCAACGCGAGCGCGAACTGGTCGCAAACCAGCGGGACGCCGCGCAAGAACGGATGGCCGAGGTCGAGGCCGGACTCACTGCGGCGGAGGAAGCCCGATCCCGCGTCGACGCGCAGTTGGAGCACGCCCGGACGCGAGCGACCGATCTGGAGGCGAACTGCGAGCGGCTCTCGGCTCGGATCGCCGAACTCGATGAGGCCGTGGCGCAGCGCACCGCCGGGGACGCAGAACAGGAGGCGCGCGTCCAGGAGCTGCGTGCCCGAGTTGACGAGCTCCAGTCGATCCTCGCCGAACGCGACGCCGCGCTCCAC
>PLBO01000123.1 GCA_003134555.1 Actinomycetota bacterium | reverse complement strand
CGCCTCCGTCCCGGCGATCAGGGACGCCCGATCGGAAGATTTGGAGTCGCGCATTATGGACACGACGCGGTATGGACGCGTCCGTTCGTCGTGAGCGAGTGCTTGCGAGCGGTCGTCAGCTTCGCCGGTACCGGTCCGGGGCGTTATCGGAGGAGGCTATAGAGGATTTCTCGCGAGCTCACGGAATCGAAACTGACGCCCCGCGCAATGGCCTCTTGACGGCGCGATTGTGCTTCGGCGGCCGCAGCCTTCATCGCATCCTGATCCGCCCACACCGTGCCCACGAGTCCGTGCCCCGTCTCTCGGTTCATCATGTTCCGTATCGATTGGAACCCCGCGTTGGCCTTGATCCGCGGCACGACATCGCTCTTGAAGAACGCGAAGTTCTCGTCGATCTTGGCCGTATCCATACTGATCCGCTGGACCATCAGCGCCGAACCGGGTCCCGGCGGAGTGCTGACGTCCGCGAGTAACTGCTCGTAGTTCTCCACCGTGAGTTCACCGCCGACGATCTCGAGCGCCTCCTGACGTGCATTCGCAAGCACACCGTCGCTCGCTTCCCGGTCGGCCTCGGTCTCCCAAAGCGAAAGGATTCCGAGCAGAGCTCCCGACCGGTCCGCATTCGCGGTAATGCCACGGTGGCCCTTCTGCGCGTCAAGGATGGGAACCACCTTGTGACGGAGATACTCGACACCGCCATCGATGTCCTTGGCACCAGCGAACTCGAGGACGCGGGTATACATCATTGACTCCTCTCTCCGGCAAGCACGCGGATCGGACCAAGCCGATCGTGGCGACCCTATCCCGATCTCGGCAGCGCGGAATTAAGACGAACGGCAACTCGACCACGCGCCGCCGCGCCGCATGCCGTCCCACCATGACCGCGAGCGCCACGTACCCGGCGGTCGGTGACACACCGCAGTAGTCGTTCGGGGATGTGTGTTCTGGGATACAGGCAGCGGTCGCGCTACGAGGCGATGGCGTAGACCTGCCACTCGTCGGGCACGCCCTTGAGCGTGTGCATGCCGCGGTCTTCGAAGACGAGACCGGATCCGGCGGTGAGGTCTTTCAAGGTCCGACTCGTGAGGATCTCACCGGCACCGGCCAGTGCGGATATGCGCGCGGCGAGGTGCACCGCAATTCCTCCGATGTCATCGCCGCGCAGTTCGACTTCGCCAGTGTGAATGCCGGCCCGCAGCTCGAGACCGAGCGGCACGACCTGCCGCCTGAGCTCGGCGGCGAAGCGGGCCGCGCGAGCGGGCCCGTCGAAGGTTGCAAGCACCCCGTCGCCGGTGCTCTTCACGACTCGACCGCGCTGCTCGGTCGCGATTCGCAGAGCCGCCTGATCGTGTTGGTCGAGCAACTGGCGCCACTCGCCGTCGCCGAGCCGGGCGGCGAGCTCGGTCGATCCGACGATATCGGTGAATACAACCGTCGCAAGCACACGATCGATGTGCGGCTCGCGACGCGCGCCGGTGAGGAACTCCTCAATTTCGCCGACATATGCGTCCACATCTCCGTACGGCAGGTGATCGGCGCCTTCGAGCAGCGAGAACTTCGCATTCGGGATCTGCGACGCCATGTATTCACCCGCAGCCATGGGAACGATCCGATCGCCTCTGCGGTGCAGGACCAGGGTCGGCACTCGAATGGTGGGTAGGGCGGCGCGCACGTCGATCTGACCGTTCATGGTGTACAGAGCCCGCACGGTGCCGGGACTGGCGCCCATCCGATTCAGCGTGGCCCACCACTCTCGTCTCGAGGGATCGTTGGCCACGCTCGGAGCCCACTGCTCGAGGTCGACGCCTTCGCCGAAATGGGCGACCGCATCCTCGATGCGTTCGTCCCACGCCGCTTGCGAGAGGCCGGGCCAGTCCGGCGCTTCGAGGAGTCGAGGGAACGTTCCGTAGAGGATCAACGCGCTCGTGCGATCCGGATGCGTTGCCGCGAACAGGGCAGCGAGCGGACCGCCCTCGGACACGCCGTATACGGCGGCGATCTCGCTTCCGACGTCGTCGAGAACGGCGCGCACGTCATCCATGCGCTCTTCCATTGTCGCGATACCGAAGTCCCGGTCCGACATGCCGGTTCCGCGTTTGTCGAACATGATCAACCGCGAAAACGACGCATAGCGCTCGTGCATTCGTGCGAGTGTCGGCTCGGTCCACATGAACTCGAGGTGGCTGATCGAACCCGGAATCTGGATCAGATCGATCGGACCGTCACCCAAGACCTGATACGCGATGCTGACGCCGCCACTGCGCGCGTACTTCGTCCTCGGCGTCATGCACTCAGCCTACGCGGGCCTCCGCTTTCAGGCGATGGCTCGACTGAGCGCGCCCAAACGCGGGGATCTGTGGCAGTGCCGGGAATATGGGACGCACCTTCGGGGGCAGGTCGACTCCCGTCGCGATGCAGGGCCGGTCGTTGTGACACGGCGCGGCCGAGCGGACATCATGCAGGTCTGACATCGTGAGCATCAGGAGCGAACAACCCAATGATCGGACGCCCGACAGATCTCAACGAGGAGTTCGTTCGAAGTCTTCCGGACGACGGCACTGTCGTCATGGTCAACCTTGTGCGATTCCGCGAACGCTCACTCGACGATCGCGGTTCGGGCTGGGACGCGTACTCCCGTTACAGCAAGGCGGACATGCCCCTCCTGAAGAAGGTCGGCGGCACGATCTTGTGGGCGGGACATGTCGAGGGCGCCGCGCTCGGGCACCTTCGCGAAGAGGGACGTTGGGACTGGGTCGTACTCGCCCAGTACCCGTCACGCGCCGCCTTCCTGTCCATGATGACATCGCCTGAGTACGCGGCGGCCAACATCGACCGTGAAAACGGCGTCGCGGACCATGTCATCCTGGCTGCGAACCAGACCTATTCGAAGTTCATGCCCGAGTAACCGGCCCAGAACGACCTCCGCATCGGAACGAACAGCACACAGCGGAAGAGCAGAACCAGTCGAAGTGTGTTCGGCGATCGCGAACGCCCCGCTCCCGGCGTTAGGAGACGGTCTTGGCCCGTGGTTATGGGGCGCGTGTTCTGGGGCACCGGTTGGGCGCGTGTTGAGTCGGAGCTGACGTCGTCAATGTGCGGGCCGGAGGGGGTTAGAGCGTGACCTGGGTGGGACGGTCGGCTCGTGTGGTGTTGGTGTATTGGTGGGCGCGGTCGCGGCCGTGGTCTTTTGCTTGGTAGAGGGCAGTGTCGGCGTGTTCGATGGTGACCTCTGGAGGGTCGTGTTCGGTGTGGGTGGTGTAGCCGATGCTGAAGGTGACGAGGGGGCGTTGTGCGCGCCAGCCGTCGAGCAGCCGGTTGGCGATGTGGCGGGCTGACTCGCGCGTCGTGGCGTGGCTGATAAGGAGGAACTCTTCGCCGCCGTAGCGCGCGACAGTGTCCGTCGGGCGCGTAAAGGCGCGTAGGTATTCGCCGAGCTGCATGAGGACCTGATCGCCGGCTTGGTGGCCGAGCGAGTCATTGATGGTCTTGAAGTGGTCGAGGTCGAGGATGAAGACCGCGTCGCCGGGTTGGAGTATCTGGATATTGGCTTGGGCGGCTCGGCGGTTCTCGAGACCGGTGAGCGCGTCGTGGGTAGCGGCGTCGGTGAGCGCGTCGATGACCCGGAGCTGTTCGAGGCGCGTGCCGATGTGTTGGCTGTACAGACGAGCGGCGTCGAGGAGGAAGCTGTCGGGTTGGTCGACGGTCGTGGTGAGGGTGCCCAGGACGCCGGATTGGCCGCGTACGCGGATGCGAAGCTCACGGGTGGTGGGCTCGTAGCGCGCGTCGTCGTGTTCAGGGCCGTCATCAATGGTCGGGGCGGTGGTCTCGAAGCGCGTGTCGTGACCGCTGAACATGCCGGTTGCGGTCGCGACGACGATGGTTTCGGATTCGTCGGCGGTGAGTGCGCCTTGTAGCCGGCTCGCGCCCAACACGAGGGCTTCGAGCGCGGTGCGACGATATGCGTCGAGACGCCCAAGTCGCACGGCACGCCCATAGGCCCATGACACGACCTCGCCGAGAATGGCTGCGGCTGGGACGGTGAGGACGACACACTGCCACGCGGCGTCGCCGTGACCGCCCGAAGCGAGCAGCCAGGCAAGCGTGCCACCCGAGAGCACCGCCACGATCGTGGCCGTACCGCGGGGCTGGGTCAGACCAGCCCATGCAATGACCAGTATGAAGAAGATCGGGTATACCGCGATCGCCGAATCGTTACGCGAGTAGTGATGCCAACGATCGGTCGCGACCAGCGCCGCGATCACCGCTACGACAACGCTGTAGCTCACCAGCCGTCCGCGCTTGGCCCACGGCAGCATCGGCACACCGAACGATGCCACAACCGTCATGGCGCCCGTGAACCGCAACGCCCCGACGTTGACCGAATACAACGGGGACAACACTGTGTTCGCGAGGGTGACCAGCCCCGCGCCGCAAATCAACGCCTGCGCCGACCTGGCCGCAAGCGTCGCGCGCTCAGCATCGACCGAACCCGCGCCATCGCGCTGGCCTCGCCCCAAGACGTCGGGTCCGACCGCGACAGCCCCCCTCTTTGATGCCAGCTCCGGATCACCTGCCATCCGTCGAACATCGACCAAACGGACGACGAACTTGGCACCCAATCCCCAAGACAAGCCTTCCGGCCAGATCCTCCGGGACTACAGACCACTTCACGACGGGGCACAGAACGCGCAGCCGCCCTCAGGGACTGACCCCGTGATGTGTGTCTCACTCCCGGCGTACTGGGACGGCGGCCGGTCGGGGTTATGGGACGCGCGTTATTGGGATACTTCGTCTCTTGGCATTGATGGGGAGCCGAGCAGTTTCAGGCTGGGCCGGGTCGTTCGAGTCGCTTTCCGCCGACAAGGAGAAGGATCGCGAGTGCGGCGACGACGGTTCCCGAGATGAGAAGGGGAATGCGTCCGTTTCCGTGCCAGGCGAGACCGGCCCAAACGCCGGCGACGAGTGAGCCGGCGCCGATGACGCCTTGGTAGAGGCCGAGTCCGCTGCCGTGTCGTTCGGGCGGGAGCAGGTCGGTGATCCATGCTTTTCCGACGCCGTCAGTCAGTGCGGTGAAGGCTCCGTACACGGCGAGGAGCGGCCATACCCATCCGGATGTCGTGACCACGCCGAGGCCGAGGTACGCGGCCGCGAAGACGGCGAGCCCGGTGGCGAAGATGATGCGGCGCGGAATGCGATCGGACAGACGGCCGGCCGGGTAGGAGAGGCTGGCGTAGGTCAGGTTGTACAGGACGTACGCGCCGATGATCGCGACGAACCCGAGGCCGAGTGCTTTGGCTCGCAAGATCAAGAACGCGTCGCTGAAGTTCACGACGCCGAAGACAGTGAGGAACGTCAGGACACGCCAGAACTGGCGCGGATACTCCGCGTGAAGCGGCTCGGGTCGCAGCTCAGGCTGGGCGGCCGGTTGGGTTTTCGCCTCACGTACGAGCACGACGAGCGCCACGCTGATGATCGCCGGGATGAACGCGACGAAGAACAGTGGCCGGATGTCGCTCGTGTGCCCGCCGAGCAGCTCGTACACGCCGAGACCGATCAACGGCCCGCAGACCGCACCGGCAGTGTCGGCCGCGCGATGGAAACCGAACGCGCGGCCGCGCAGGTGAGGCGGCGTGTCGTCGGCGATGAGCGCGTCGCGCGGGGAGGTACGTATCCCTTTGCCGGTTCGATCGACGACCCGCGCGATGAGTACGAACGGCCAGATCTGCGCGAAACCGATCAGGGGCTTCGCGAGCGACGAGAGGCCATAGCCGAACGCGACGAGCGGCCTCCGCTTGCGCACGTCCGCGAGGCGCCCGGACACGATCTTCATCACCGACGCCGCGGCTTCGCCAAGACCCTCGACGAGCCCAACCACCGCCACGGGTGCGCCGAGCACGCTCGTCAGGAACAATGGCATCACCGGGTAGAGCATCTCGGAGGCAGCGTCTTGGAAGAACGAGACCCACGACAGCACAACCACATTGCGGGGCAACCGCTCCGCCATCGTCGCTCTGTCCGCACGGGCCACCACGACAGTCTCGTAGATCAGCGGCTCACTTGCCGACCCGCGCAAACCCGGCTCGGCGCGTCAGGCATGACTTGTGCCGACACGATGAGGGGATACCTCGGCGACGATGTTCCGGGACGCGCGTTCGGGGACAACTGATCGCGTCGCTATGTGCGTCGGCAACGGCTCGCATTACGCGCCCTACCGTGCAATCGGTGCGCGCTCGCGCTAGCAAGCAAGGGCTCGGTCGCTGGTCGGATAACGCGCCCTCCTCCCGGCGATCTGGGATGCCCGGACGCGAGAGTCGGGGGGACGCGCGTTCTGGGGCACTCCGACGGGTCGTTCCTGTGCCTCTGCGCGCTCGGATCGCGTGGTGCGTCGAGTTACCGAACAGTCGACTCTTCGTCGATCAGTGCCCGTCGAGGCAGCCTTTCTGTCCCGACGAGTTCGGGTAGCCGATGCCGGCGCTATACGCAGCGTTGCTCCATTCGCCTTGCAGCTTCCATTGTGTGCCGTTGGAGAAGCTCACTGCGGGAACGTGGAACGTCCAGGCGCACTTGTCGCCGTTCTCGGCGCCCGACGAGTCGTACCAGGCGCCGGGGCTGGCCGGATCGGAGCGGGCTTCGGAGAGCTCGTGGGCAGTGACGTTCGCGAGCGCGGCCAGACCTTGACTGTGACCGGTGGTCGTGTCGCCCGGGTCGCAGCCGGGATCGCCGTCGAGATTGAAGAAGAACGCGAACTGCACGACGTTCCCGCCGATCGTGCCTGAGGTGTGCCAGGCGCAGTAGCCGGCGTTGCCGCGCTTCACGTCGACGTACACCGGGATGTAGCTGTTGCCGGCGGGGTCGAGCACGATATTGCCGGCGGTCACCTGCTTGGCAACTTCGTTGAGGATGGCGGTGGTGTTGCCGCCCCCGGTCGCCGTGGACGTGTCGATGATGTGGCCTTGGTGCGTTGCGGTCGCACCGACCTGACCGTTCGTACCGGTGTACTCATCGACGGTCTTCGCGTAGTTGGAGCCGCTGGTGCCCGTGTACCACGAGTCGAGCCCGGTGATCTTGTCGCCGACGAAGGTGCTGTTCGCCCACGACGGTCCCCAGAAGATCGCCTTGGTCACCGCGGTCGGGAGAATCTTGCCGCCGTGATACGTCATGTTCGCCGTCCGCCTCGCGAAATGGACGGCTCCGCCGCCCTTCGCGTGCACCAAACCGTGCGCGACCCGATCGGCAACGACGCGCGGGTTCGCAGCAGAGGACGCGCCCGCCGCCGGCGCGACAACGAACAGGAACGCCGCCCCGGCGAGCGCAACCAGCTTGCGATGATGCATGAGAACCCAACCTCCCGCCCAAGGTCCCGAGACCCCGGAAGTAGGCAACGATGATATCCCGGTTCATCCCCAGCCACCGTGGGCCGTTGCGCCTACAAAGGCCGACAGACCCCGCCGCCGAGCCGGCGATCGGGACACCTTCGGAGCGTTGTTCTGGGACGCGCGTTCGGGGACACTGGCTTCTTGCACGACACGGCATCGGTGATGCGCGCCTTCGGAACGACGTCGGGTTCGCTAGGAGACGTTGAGTTGGCGCGTCCTCGGGCAGGCGACCTTCATGTGCCAGCCACAATGAGGGCATGCCCAGCCGTCGTCGCTTGCCTCGTTCGCATGGCGCCACATCGTGGTACCGCAACTCGGGCATCGATCTTGCCAGAACGCGCACTCGACGTCGGCCAGACGCTTACTCGTCAGCGGGCAGCCGTGGCCGCCGCAGACCGGCCAGGCCGGGTCGGTGACGATCGCCTGTTCCGGGCACTTCGGCACGCACACACCGCAGTCGTTGCACGTGAACGGGTCGATGACGAACAGGCCGAGAAAGGAGTCTGTCTTCGTGAGCGCGCCGGTCGGGCACGAGAAATCGCAGGCACCGCATCCGATGCAGACGTCCTCGAGCACGCGCAAGCTCATCGGCCTAGGTCGCGACCGGTCGCGTCACGTGCGTGCGCGCCGGCGCCGCGCCGAAGTCTTGCGGGTGGAAGTCGCGGAGCTCGCCCATGCAGTCGTAGTGCACCCAGGGTGCGACGTCGACGGTGCCCTTGGCGGCGGTCCGCATCACGTAGCGGTCGTCGCGCCACTCCCACCATCCGTAGGGCGCGTCGAGTGCACGCGTGATGGGCTTCCCGCAGTTCGGACACGTCGGCATGCTCATGGCGCGACCTCCAACGCGAGCAGCGTGCTCGCACCGTCGAAGAACTCCTGCAATGTCTGGTTGAAGCGCGAGAACTTGTCGAGACCCATCGGGTCCGAGCCGCCCAACGCGATATCGTCACCGAGGAGCGCAAGGCTGTTGATCGTATGCAGCCCGGTCGCGCGGCCGTTCGCCACGATGTCGTCGAACATCGCCTGCCAGGCCGCGAGTGGCCCGTCGAGACGGTACTCACACGGGCTGTCGGCCTCGGCTTCGACGACGTGCTCGCATCGGATGCCCTCGAACGCGAGCCGTACGGCGAACGGCGAACGGCGTGCGTCGCGCATCACGATCACGACGTCCATATCCGCCTCGCCCAGCGGCTGGTACCGCTCGGGATGCGCGTTCATCTCGACGGCGAGTGCCGAGAAGAACTCGGGCGTGTTGATCTTCATGCCGTCCTCCCCGCGTTCCGTATGGTCTCGATGTCGATGCCGAGCATGTCGAGCGGGATCTTGGTGCGTTCGAGCCTGCTGATACCCGCCCGTTCGCAGCGCGCGAGATACGAACTGAACTGCTTCTTCGTCATCTCCATGCTCATCGGGAATCCCTTGTCCTCGACGTGTTCGACACCCCCGGCGAGCAACACCGCGAGCGCGGTCGACACGTCGGGCGCAGTACCGAATTCCGTGAGGATCATCTCGCCGTGGTCGAGCGCCTCGTGGACCTCCTCGGCGACATCCGGATCATGCTCCACCGAATACCGAATGTGCATCGTCCCGTAGGCGACATGACGCGCCTCGTCCTGCATACACATCCGGAAGATCCGCTTTTCCACCTCGCTCGGCGCGATCAGCTCACCCATCCGGAAGAGATCGAGCACGAACCCCTCGCCGAGCAGATGCATCAGCGCGGTGGCCTGCGTGTACGACTTAGCCTCGATGATCGTGCGCAGCAGGCTGGTGGCACCGTTGCGCGAAACGAGAAGCCCGCCACCGTTGGCGAGTGCCCGCTTGCGGAACACCTCGGCGTGACGCGCCTCGTCCATGATCTGCGTGCACAGGAACATCTTCGCCTCGATGAACTCGTGGTTCATCCGCCACATCCACTTCGCCGGAAGGTCCGCGGCGATCATCTCGACCTCCGTGAGCAGTGTGCACAGTTGACACATCGCGTGCTCAACGTCGTCGTCGAGCTCCTGCAACTCACCCCACGGAATGTCGCGCGTCGCACTCCACTGACGCGCGACCGCCTCTTCGTACAACTCCCGGGTGTTGTCCGCCCAGACATCGGCCTTGTCGTTGAGGATGTAGCCCATGTCCGGAGTCCCCGGCTCGATGTCGGCCCCCCGCGGCGCCATCGAACGATGGGTCGGATGATCGGGTACCTCGCCGTAGGTGCCGACCGCGATGTCGAGCATCGTCAGCCCGCGGGGGCTCGGCTTGGGGCGAACACCCCATTCGCTCTTGGCACCCCGAAGCCACGCCCAGTCGAGCGGCGCGCCCAAAGGCGAGACTGCGGGAAGCTTGCTGTAGTCCTTCGTCGCCTCGGACATGTCGGTATCCCTCCTGACGCAGCCAGCCCCGTGAACAGTGACCCATCACGTTCGAGCCGGAAAGGGTCCGAAGACCCAACTCGCAAGACGACGTGGGACCACAACTCCGGAGCAGGAGCGGATGGGACCTATTCCTCTAGACCGGACGGCCCATCCGCGGTGCGATGGCGGGGCCCACCTCGACGAGGAGCTAGCTCATGCGCGGGTCCGACCACTACATCGTGATCTCGGCTGATTGTCATGCCGGCGCATCCCACGCGCAGTAGCGTCGTCGTAAGAACGCGTCTCCGTGCAGGGGCGAAGGTCCTTTGTCTCCAGGGTTGTATTTGCCCTGATGCCGGATGTCATTGCACGAGACGCCCGGAGCGATGATCCGGTTACCTCATGCCTCGCGAGCCGGGACGAAGGGCCCTACCTGGGTCGGGCGACCAGACGAGAAGATGATCTCGCAGAACGCGGGAGCGAACCGCGAGTGACAGAAGGGCCCTGATCATGTACATCGGTGGAGGATTGCTCGTCGTAATCTTGATCATCGTCGTTGTCGTGTTCCTGATGCGGCGCTGATTGGCGATGAAGACCACGCTTCATCGGGACCCGACTCGCAGCGGGCTTGATCTCGCGTGTGAGTAACGCCCGCTCGATGCAACCCGCATCGGTCGTGCACGGGATGGCCGGCAGTTCCCTTACAGCAGCAAGTCGAGCGTGTGCGCGGTCCATGCGAAGGCGGGCGACAGTGTCGGGGACCGCGTGGCGATGCAAGGTCTCGTTCGCAACAGTGCGCTCAGTCGTGTTCGCCGGGGAACACGTCTTCTTCGGACTTGTGCCACGCGGGGTGATCTCCGGCAGTCTCGACGTTGAAGCCGTATTCGTACACGAGGCTGCCACCGAACGTCGCGCCCACCGACACCAGCATGGCGATGACCGCGGACAGCACCGCGATACCGATCGGCGTGACCAGCATGGTGTGATAGTCGTTGAGCCGCCAGCCGATATCGGTGAGTGCCAGCACGGTCACCGTGACCATGATCGTGGCATGGGTGTTGATCGTGCGTCGCGCCTGCGTGCCCTGCTCCGACGACTTCCAAGCGTCCCAGAGCCCAGTGAGCGCGGCGAACACCGACACCGCGCCGCCACCGATGAAGGTGTAGGTGCCGGCGTGCCACAGTTCGCGGGCCCAGGTGTGGTGCTTGCCGCCGATGACTGAGACGACATCGAACACTGCCGCGAGGATGTAGGCGGCGACGGGGAAGTCGGTGAGGGGCGGGTGCAGGGGCTTGCCCGACCAGCCTCGGAGGCCCTTGAACGTGCGACCCTTGAGCGTGAGTGTCGGTCGAACCGAGAACTTTCTCACGATGACTCCGCAGCGCTTGGTGCGCCATCTCGAGCGTTCACCGCGAACAGCCGGCGATCGACGACGTGGTGCCGGCGCAGTCGTTCCTGGCGGGCGCGAGCGTCGGTCAAGCGATCGGGCCCTTGGTGCCCACAAACTTGTCCAACTGGGCAGCGAACTCGGCGACGTTGCGCCGTAACCACTCCACGAGCATCGCCGCGTGCTCCATCTCGTCGTTCATATTGTGAACCAGCACTGCCTTGAGTTCGGCGTCGCCGCAGTCGTCGGCCCGCTGGCGGTACCAGTCCATCGCCTGCAATTCCTCCATCAACGAGGCGATCGCCTGGTGCGTCGCGATCGTCTGGTCCGTGAGGCGCTCTCGAGGCGCATGTAGGTCTTCGCTGGACATGGCGACCTCCTCTTTGAAGGCACCGTGGCCTTCCCGAGCATTGTCGCAGAAGAACGACTCGCGCGTGTGGAGCGCGAGCCCGCCCACGTATTACGCGCGACAGGGTCCATCGGTCGGTCGCGCGAACGAGAAGCGTGACGTACGACGCCTCGATGCCGACAACTTCGTCCCGGGTACGCCGATCTGGATGGGTCACCCGTCCAGCCACGCGCAGCGCGTCCTCGAACGACTCGACGCTTTCCTCGGCGAGACCGGCGCCGAAGGACGCATGGTCTCCCTCGACCGAGTCGCCGTCGTCGCCGTCGTCGCCG
Organism: Actinomycetota bacterium; assembly: GCA_003134555.1. GTDB lineage: Bacteria > Actinomycetota > Acidimicrobiia > IMCC26256 > PALSA-610 > PALSA-610. The sequence continues at coordinate 352 of PLBO01000123.1, read as the reverse complement.
TCGTGGGCAACGAAGACTGCGCACACCATGTCGCGGCCGAGCTGTTTCAGGTCTCAGCGATGTCGGGTTCACCACCCCTGCCGCCGGCATGACGTACTGGGTCGGCGTGAATCTAGGGCGCCGGCCATCTCGTCCGTCGTACCCGACCATGCCATGGTGCGTAGAACCGTTCACACGAGATCCGCGGATGCAGCCAGCCCTCGTAGCTCAGTTCCTGTCGACCACATGAACATGCTCGGGATCGGCCGATGCAGAATCCGCTGACTGTCCTCGCGGGCCGCGAGCCGAAAGACGCAACTGTCCCCGAAGGGCACTGTTGCATTGGCGCAGGGCGGCGGTGAGGGTGGCCGGA
>PLBO01000108.1 GCA_003134555.1 Actinomycetota bacterium | reverse complement strand
ATCTGCGACCCCGCGTCCGCGGAAATCCTGCCGGCCGCGGTCAACACGGAGATGGCACAAGACCATCAAGACCTCGACGGCCGCCTGCCCGCGCAACGGCGCATGGACGCGTTCATCAACCTCGGTCGCCGTTCCCTCGACCGCGGTGAGCTCGGTGAGTCCCGCAACGTCCGCCCCCACGTCACCGTCGTAGTCGACCTCGACGAGCTCCCCGGAAACACGCCGGAGTTCACAGCCAAGGTGCGTACCGAGCGCCGCCACAACGGCCACCTGTCGGCCGCACCGCTGGAACGCCTCACCTGCGACTGCGACATCAGCCGGGTCATCACCACCGGCCGCTCCGAAATCCTGGACGTCGGCCGCGCCACCCGCAATCCCTCACCCGCAATCTGGAAAGCGCTCGTCGTACGCGACCAACACTGCCAAACCCCCGGCTGCGACCGACCACCAGACTCCTGCGAAGCCCATCACGTCGTGCACTGGACGCGCCGCGGACCAACCAACCTCGAAAATCTCCAACTCCTGTGTTGGAACCACCACCGCGAACGACACACAAACGACGCCCAAGCCCGCGCCGCATGAGAGACTCGCGCTGTGATTCTCGTCGTGCCGATCTTGCTCATTGCGCTGGCGATTCCGGCGCTCTGCATTTGGGCTGCGGTCGACGCGGCGAGTCAACCGGAGTGGGCGTTCGAGGCGGCCGGGACCAGTAAGACGTTGTGGATCGTGTTGCCCATCGCCGGGTTCTTTGCGTGCTTCGTGGGTGTCGTCGCGGCGATCATGTGGTTCACGACGTACAAGCCAAGGGTCGAAAACGCGGCTCGCGGCGGATCCGGTTATCCACCACCCGTCGCGTGAACGCGCGACTAGCCGGTGGCAGCTTCGCGGTAATCGTCGGTGGTCGAGATCGTCGCGCGCGAGCCTTCGAGGGCGCGTAGCTCGGTCTGGATCGCGCCGATCGACGCGCGGGCCGGGGGACCGGCGAGATCCCGTGTGCGCCGGGCGGCGGCGAGTCGCTGCCAGTGCTCGTCGGTGATCCGGTGCAGTCGCAAAACCATGCGGCGGAGCGTATTTCGCGCCGGCGCGGAGGCCGCGGATGCTCAGGGCTCGAGTGCGAACGCGCCGCGGCCCATCTGGTCGCGAATGGTGACGACGGGGGGATTCGTCATCGAGCGCCGCTGCCAGTTCGCGCCGTCGACGACGAGCGTGTGACCCGACACAAACCGCGCGTACGGCGACGCGAGGAATGTGGCTGCCCAACCGAGCTCCTGACGTTGGCCGACCCGTAGCGCGGGTTGGCACGCGTCCTTGTCGGACGTGCGATCGAGGTTGCCGCGGATGTCGTCGGTCATGTCCTCGTGCGGGAAGAGACCCGGCACGAGCGAGTTCACCTGGATGCCGTACGGACCCCACTCGACCGCGAGCGACTCGGTCAGGTTCTTCACGCCGGCTTTGGCGGCAGCCGAGTGCACGAAACCCGGCCCACCCGTCCACGCGTACGAGGCGCCGACGTTGATGATCGAGCCCGGCGTGCGGGTGGCGATGTGACGGCGGCCGAACTCGCGACAGCACAAGAACGTGCCGTTCAACGTGATGTCGACCACCGTTCGCCACGCGTTCGGCGACATGTCCTCGGCGGGGACCGGGAAGTTGGCGGCGGCGTTGTTCACGAGCACGCCCGGCAGTCCGAACCGTTGCTCGGCCGCGTCGAACGCGGCGGCGATCTGTTCCGCATCCCGGATGTCGCACGCCACGGCGAGCACGGGCGCGCCGATCGCCTCGATGGCCTCGCGGCCGGCGTCGAGGTGCTCGGGCTTTCGGCTCGCGATCACGATCGACGCGCCGACGCGTGCGAACTCGGATGCGATCGCCTTGCCGAGTCCGGTGCCGGCGCCGGTGACGAAGACGCTCACGCCGGCGAACGTGCCGGACGGCAGCGCGCTCGCGCCGACGGGCGGCGGTTGCGGGAGTCCGATCAAGCCGTCTCCGTTCGTGGGGTCGGCCATGTTCAGCTCCCGGAGTAGTTCGGCGGACGGTTCGCGTCGCGCGCGGCGCGCATCTCGGCGAAGTCGTCGCTGCGGTTGACGAAGGTCTGGTAGATCATCTCGTCGTTCATCGAGCTGCGGATCTGCGGTAGCGCCAGATGCTTGATCACCTCGCGCGCCATCTTCACGGTGACCGCCGGGGCGGCCGCGATCTGCTCGGCCATCTCGCGCACCGTCGCGTCGAGCTGCTCCTCGGGAACCACGCGCGACACGATGCCGTGCGTCAGTGCCTCGGCGGCCGTCAGCACGCGTCCGGTGAGCACCATGTCGCTCACGAGACCGTGGCCGCACATCTCGTAGAGCACGGCGACGCCGCCGGTGTCGGGGATCACGCCGTAGGTCACCTCCGGCAGGCGAAAGCGCGTGCCCTCGGCCGCGACCCGCACGTCGCACAGGAGCGCGCGCTGGAACGATCCGCCCATGACCCAGCCCTTGCACGCGACGATGACGGGAGCGTCGACGTCCCAGACGCGCTGGATGCCGCGGTGGCCCCGACGCATGAGCTCGTGGTGCGAGAGCGGAACCTGCAGCGTGCCGATCGACCCCACGTCGCGACCCGACGAGAACGACTTGCCGACGCCCTTCCAGATCACCGCCCGGATGTCACGACGCGTCGCGAGATCGTCGAGGATGCCGAACAGCTGCATGTCCATCTCGTCGTCGAACGCGTTGTGCTTGTCGGGGTTGTCGTTGACGATCGTCGCGATCGCACCGTCGACTTCGAGCCGTACTGTGCCTGCCATAGGGCCTCAACATAGGCTGATCGCCGCCCTTCCTACCAAGGTGAAGTTCGCCCACCAAGGAGCAGCTCCGTATGACCAACGCCATGGGCCACGGCGTCAACCAGCGTGATCTCATCAAGATGACGCCCGACGAAGTCGACGCCTTCCTCGCGGAGCGGCGTTCGATGACGATGTCGACGATCGCTCGCGACGGCAGCATCCACTCGGTGGCCATGTGGTACGGGTTCCTCGAGGGCGCGGTCGCGTTCGAGACCAAGGCCAAGGCGCAGAAGGTCAAGAATCTGCGGCGCGACCCGCATCTCACGTGTCTCGTTGAGGCGGGCGACACCTACGACCAGCTGCGCGGCGTCACCCTCGTCGGCACCGGCGAGATCATCGATGACCCCGACCGGATGTGGGAGCTCGGCGTCAGCGTCTTCGAGCGCTACAACGCGCCGTACACCGAGGAGCTCAAGCCGTTCGTGGAGGCGATGCTGCACAAGCGCGTCGTCGTGAAGCTGAAGGTCGACAAGACCGTCACCTGGGACCACCGCAAGCTGGGCCTCCCCGCGATGGGCTAGCGGCTACCCGAGCCCGAGCACTACCCGAGTAGCGAGTTGAGGCGCTCCGTCGTCGCGATCCATTCCTCGACCATGTCGAAGATGACGTCTTTGGTGGGGCGCACGTCGTTGAGGCGCCCCACGATCTGACCGACGGGGAAGCCGGTGAGCTCCTTGTTGTTCACGCGCATGAAGCGACGCGCGGCTTCCTGGTGGAGGATTCCCTGGAGCGGCATCGGCAGCGCGCCCGGGCCTTCGGGCGCGTCGAACGCCTCGGTCCACGCGCTGCGGAGCTGGCGTGCGGGTTTGCCCGTGTACGCGCGTGACCGCACCGTGTCGCGCGAGGTCGCCGCGAGCAGTCGTTCCATCACGACCGGACCGGTGTTCGCTTCCGCGACGGTGAGCCACATCGAACCGGTCCACACGCCTTGCGCGCCCAGCGCGAGCGCGGCGGCCATCTGGCGGCCGGTCGCGATCCCACCGGCGGCGAGCACGGGGACGTCGGGGCCGACCGCGTCGACGACCTCGGGGATGAGCACCATCGTCGAGATCTCTCCGCAGTGGCCGCCGGCCTCGGTGCCCTGCGCGACGATCACGTCGACGCCGATGGCGACCTGACGCTCGGCGTGTTGCTTGGCGCCTACGAGCGCACCGACGAGCAGGCCGTGCTCGTGCGCGAGGTCGACGATGTCGGGCGGCGGCGGTCCGAGCGCGTTCACGAGCATCTTCACGCCCGGATGCGCGAGTGAGACCTCGACCTGACCGGGCGCTTCGGCGTCGACGTTCAGGCCCGCGGCCTTGATGACACCACCGTCGAGCTCGGGCGGCAGCGGCGGGACGTCGTGCTTTTGCAGCAGCTCTTCGACGAAGTCTCGGTGCGTCTGCGGGATCATGGCGTCGAGGTTGGCGAAGTTCGCCTCGTCGCCGCCGCCCTTGCCCATGTACTTCATCGGCATGACGATGTCGACGCCGTACGGCTTGCCGTCGACGTGTTCGTCGATCCAGTTCAGCTCGATCTCGAGCTCTTCGGGTGTGAACGCGAGCGCGCCCAGCACGCCGAACCCGCCCGCGCGGCTCACCGCGGCGATCACGTCGCGGCAGTGCGAGAACGCGAAGATCGGAAACTCGATGTCGAGCTGTTCGGCGATTGGTGTGCGCACGATCGGGTCCTTTGTCTAGCGAAGCGCGGCGGCGGCGTCGGTGATGGGGATCACGTTCAGCGCGTCGCCCATCATGTCGGCCTCGAGCCCGTTCTTCAGGAACGAGAACGAGATGCCGGTCGCGGGATCGGCCCAGGCGACCTGGCAATGGGCGCCGGCGTGCCCGAAGCTGCCGGGCGAGTTGTCCTTGCCGAACATGCCGTAGCGGAACTGGTGCAGACCGTCGTCGCCCGCGAGCACGAGCCCGATGGAGCGGTTCGCGGCAACGTGCATGATTGGATCGGGAAGCGAGCAGCGAACGTTCGCCCTCGCGTCGTGCAACACGTCGGCGTCCCACACGCGGTTCGGGTCGTGCAGCAGCGCCTGGTAGAAGCGCGCCATCGTCGCCGCGGTCATGATCGCACCACCGCCGGGGACTCCCGCGGCGCGCACGTCGGGACGATCGAGGATCTTGGTGTCGACGGTGGGAAGCGGTGAGTCCGCGGGCGCGGTGCCGAGCGGGACGCCGGGCGCGATGTCGTCCTGCTCTTCCTCCAAGAGCCCGAGCACGTGCGGGAGGCCGTTCGGCGCGCAAATCCGCTCCTCGATGTAATCGCGGAAGTCGTAGCCACTCAGACGTTCGATGAGCTCCGCGAGCACCCAGTGCGCGGCGAGCGCGTGATATTCGAAGCGCGAGCCCGGCTCCCACTCGAGGCTCCATTCGGTGAAACGCTTGACGCGCGTCACTGCGTCGCCGCCTTCGATCGGATCCATCGGCGCGTTCGGAAATCCGGAGGTGTGGAGCAGGACCTGCTCGACGGTGACGATCTGCTTGCCGTTCGTCGCGAACTCGGGGATGTAGTGCGCGACCGGTCGGGCCGGGTCGAGCAGCCCTTCACCGATCAGCAGCCAGACCGCCGACGCGACGATCGGTTTCGTCGCGGAGAACACACAGAAGCGGGTGTCGTTGGTCGCCGCTCCGAACGTCTCGAAGCACACGGTGTCTCCGTCGCGCGCCACCGCGAGCTGGCACGCGGGCGTGATGCCGTCGTCGACCAGCTTCCGGGCAGCCTCGAGCAACGGATCGAAATCCACGGGTCGAGTCTCCTATGGTGCCGTCGCTCTCGTCCAGCCGCCGTGGAGGTGTTGCGTGCCGTATCCGCTCGAGGTCGGCGGGGTCGACGACTACCGCATCAAGGTCGGCAGCATGCTTGTGACGCTCGTAGATCCGAATCGTGGCTACGAAGCCGCGTACAACCGCTGGTACGAGCGCGATCACTTCTACGCGGGTTGCATGATCGGTCCGTTCCTCTTCGCCGGCAGCCGTTGGGTGGCGACTCGCGCGTTGAAGGACGCGCGCTGGCCGGCCGACGACGAGACCGTCGCTTCGCCCCCCGACGCGGGCTCGTACGTCGCGATCTACTTCGTGGAGCGCGGTCATCACGCCGACCACTTCGACGTGTGGGCGCGTCAACAAGTGCGCGAGCTCTACGCGCAGGGGCGCGGCTTCGCCGAACGGCGCCACACCCACACCGTCTTGTTCGACCACCTCGGTGCGGTGTACCGCGACGCCGATCCGGTGCCGATCGAGCTCGCGCTCGACCACGGCTACGACGGGCTCGTCATCGCCTGGTTCGACGCGCGCGGCGGGCGCGATGCCCGCGCGCTGCACGACGAGCTGGCACGTTCGCGAGCGCCGGAGCTGCTGGAAGGATCGCCGATCGAGATCGTGAGCTCGTGGACACCGTCGGCGGGCGAGAACGACCCGCGCGACGTGCCCATGGATCTCGGCAGCAAGGCCGGGGGCCCGGAGCGGTTGTGCCAGCTGCTGTTCGTGGGAGGTGACGTGCGGGAGGCGTTGCCGGCGCTGCGTAGCTACACCGATGCGATCGAGGCCGACGACCTCGCGACCGTGCGCCTGGTCGCGCCGTTCTTCCGGACGGTCGTCGGCACCGATCGCTACGCCGACCAGCTCTGGTAACCCGGCCCTTTACGGTTGGCGGCCGTTCCACGCGACGAGCCGGTCGATGATCGGCGCGTCGTCGGGCACGGGAGCGACTTCGGCGAATGCGTCAGGTGCCCCCGCGGCTGCCGGTCCCATCTTCTTGCGCACCTCGGCGAAGATCTCGGCGCGGCCAACGCCTGGGAGCCATTCGCGGATAAGCCCGTACGCGTTCCCGACTGCCTCCTCATTCCACGTCGGAGTCTGTCCGGTCGCGTGCGCGATGTCCCACGTGTGCACCGTGATCTCGCTGACGTAGCCGAGGAGCGCGGCGGCACCCGTGTCGGTCGCCCACGGGAGCACGATCGTGCGCTCGAGTGCGGAACCGTCGGCCCAAGCCGCCTTGGCCTCTTCTACCGCGGCGCGCCAGGCCGGTATCACGTCGTCGTCGGCCATGCCGTCGACCTCGGGAGCAGTGACGCGCATCGGGTCGTCGCCTCGACCCATCGCCGCGACCCGAGGCATGACGCCGACGAGATGGCGGAGCAGCTCGCGGACCTCGTACTCGGTGCACGGGGTGGGGTTCGCGAGCTGGTCGGCGCGCACGGCGGCGATCACCCCGGTTGCGGTGTCCGTGGCCGCCGCAAAGAGCGGGCGGGGATCGATGTCGAGGTGGAAAGTGCCGGTGGATGAGCTCGTTGTCGTGTCCATGCCGAGAGTCTGCGCCCCGAAAGTGGCCACCTACTGACCGGTTCTCCTGAGATGATGCGGTATGCGCGCCGACCGCCTCGTCGCCGTCCTGATGCTCCTCCAGACCCGGGGCCGGATCACCGCGGCCGAGGTCGCGACCGAGTTGGAGATCTCCGAGCGCACCGCGCGCCGCGACCTCGACGCGCTCGCCATGGCCGGGTTGCCGGTCTACTCGCAGCCGGGGCGCAACGGCGGTTGGCAACTTCTCGGCGGCGCCCGTACCGACCTCAGCGGTCTGAACGCGGCCGAGGCGCGGGCCCTCTTCCTCGTGGCCGGTCCGTCGCCGGCCACACCGGAGCTGAAGGCCGCGCTCCGCAAGCTCGTTCGGGCACTGCCCGAACCGTTCCGTGCCGACGCGCAGGCCGCGTCCACGGCCGTCGTCGTCGATCCGAACGCGTGGGGCCGGGCGACGCCGACGCGTCCGCCGCCCCAACATCTCGATGCGTTGCAACACGCGGTGATCGAAGGGGAACAGCTGCACCTCGGCTATGTCGCGCGCGACCGCGCGTCGACGACACGCGTGGTGCATCCGTTGGGTCTCGCGGCGAAGGGGAGCGTGTGGTACCTCGTCGCCGACACCGACGCCGGTTTGCGCACTTTCCGCGTCGACCGCGTCACCTCGGCCGAGCGCACGGGGGAGAAGGCGGTTCGTCCGCAAGGTTTCGATCTCGCGGAGGCGTGGCGGCTCATCAGCGCGGAGGTCGACCAACTGCGCGCACCGGTTCGGGTGCTCGCGGCCGCCGACGTGTCGGTCGTGCCGCTCTTGCGCTGGGTCTTCGACACGCAGGTGCGTGTCGGGCCGGCTCGACCCGATGGCCGGATCGACGTCGCGGTCGGAGGCCCGCACGTCGAGGCGCTCGCCGGGCAGCTCGCGGGTTTCGGCGCCCGCATCGAGGTCCTCGAGCCGGTCGAGCTGCGAGCCGAGCTGGCGCGGATCGCCGACGAATTGGTCGCGACCTACGGCAACCACCCGGGATAGTGGCCGTAAGCGCGCGTGTTTTTTGGTGTGCGACCCAGCATTTCGGCTCCGGTGTGTCTTGATATGTCGGTGGCGGACGCCGGAGAGGAATTCGAGGCCTGGTATGTGCGTGAACACTCGCGTCTCGTCGCTTCGCTGATGTTGGCGATCGGTGATGCGGAGGTGGCCCGCGATGCCGTCGACGAGGCGTGCCTGCGCGCGTTGATGCGCTGGCCTCGCGGCGGGGGCCTCGGCACCGGCGAACAAACTCTTCGCCGACGACGCGGCCGGGCTTCGCCTGATCACCACGATGTATCTCGGCGAAACCGCGTTCGACCAACTCAGCTTCTGATCGCCACTCCTACGGCGCCCACGCCGGGTTGCGGCCGTAGAACGCGACGAGCTTGTCGGTCGCGCTCGCGCCGGCGGCGACCGGAACCTCCTCGCCGATCATCCCGTCGGCGCGGCGGAACTCCGACGTGCGCACCGCGTCGTAGGCGCGAACGCAAAGTTCGTCGTCGAGCGTGCTCGGGAGCCCGGCCGCGCGCGCCAGGTCCCAGGTGTGCACGAGGACGTCGGTCGTGAGCGCTTCGATCATCGTGCGGGGCGTGCTCGTTCCACCTCCCGGGAGCTCGGTTGCCCGATCGAGCGCGCCGTCCGTCGCGAGCGCCGCGAACAGCGCGTCCGCGGTCGCGTCCCAGCGGGCCGCGGGACCCTCGCGCGGGCGGTGCGCACGCACGCCGAGGGGTCGCAGGAGCAGGAAATCGTGGAAGCCGATGACGTGCTCTACGACGTCTCGTGCGGTCCACTCCGTGCACGGTGTCGGCACCGACCACGACTCGTCCGGCACCGCGTGCGCAACCGCCCCGAATCCGGCGCACGCCCGCCGATGACGTTCGACCAATGCGTCCACAACTTCATCATCCCAGCGTTGGACCTCGGCGCGCACGAGGCGGTAGGACACACGTCGTGAACGACGACCTCCACAAAGCCACGTTCTTTCCCGATCTGTTGGTCGCGGCGCTGAACCGCCATCCCGATCGTCCGGCCGTCTACCTCGGCGACCAGGTGCTCACGGGCCGGGAGGTCGCGGCGGAGATGAGTCGCTACGCGCAGGCCTACGCCGCGCACGGGCTGACCAAGGGGAGTCCGGTCGCGATCCTGTCGCCCAACCGGCCCGAGGTGCTCTTCGCGCTCGGGGCGAACATGGTGACGGGCTGCCGGGCCAGCGCGTTGCACCCGCTCGGTTCGATCGACGATCACGCGTACGTGATCGACGACGCCGAGCTCGAAACCGTCGTGTTCGATCCGAGCTTCGCGGAGCGGGCGCGACAACTGCAGGAGCGGTGTCCCGGATTGAAGCGACTGCTCTCGCTCGGTCCGTGCGAGATCGGTGAGGATCTGCTCGCGCTCGCGTCGACATTCACTCCTCGCCCGCTCGTCGCGCCCGACGTGCAACCCGAAGACGTTGCCGGCCTCGCGTACACCGGCGGCACCACCGGCAAGCCCAAGGGCGTGATGGGCACCTACCGCAGCGGCGCGACGATGACGATGATCCAGATGGCCGAATGGGAGTGGCCCGAGGACACGCGCTTTCTCATCTGCACGCCGCTGTCGCACGCGGGCGCGGCGTTCTTCATCCCGACGCTGCTCACCGGCGGCTCGATCGTCGTGCTGCCGCACTTCGAACCCGGTCTCTTCCTCGAGACGATCGAGAAGTACCGCATCACCGCGACGATGCTCGTGCCGACGATGCTGTACGTGCTGCTCGATCATCCGAAGCTCGACCAGACCGACGTGTCGAGCCTGCGCACCGTGTACTACGGCGCGGCCGCGTGCTCACCGACCCGGCTGCAGGAGGCGATCACGCGCCTCGGCCCGATCTTCTTCCAGTACTACGGGCAGGCCGAGTGCCCGATGGCGATCACGTCGCTGAAGAAGGAAGACCACGACGTGAACGACCTCGACCGGCTCGCTACCTGCGGCCGTCCGACGCCGTGGGTCAAGGTGCGGCTGCTCGACGAAGATCTGAACGAGGTGAAACGTGGCGAGCCCGGTGAGATCTGCGTGCAGGGTCCGCTCGTGATGGCGGGTTACTGGAAGAAGCCGGCCGAGACGGAAGAGGCGCTGCGCGGCGGCTGGCTGCACACCGGCGACATCGCGCGCGAAGACGAGCACGGCTTCTACACGATCGTCGACCGCAAGAAGGACATGATCGTCAGCGGCGGCTTCAACGTGTTCCCGCGCGAGATCGAGGACGTGCTCGCAACGCATCCCGCGGTCTCGCAGTGCGCCGTGATCGGTGTGCCCGACGAGAAGTGGGGCGAGGCCGTGAAGGCGATCGTCGTGCTGCGGCCCGACGCGACCGTCGCGCCCAACGAGCTGATCGCGTTGGTGAAGGAGCACAAAGGCGCGCACCACGCGCCCAAGTCGGTCGAGTTCGCCGACTCGATCCCCGTGAGCCCGCTCGGCAAGCCCGACAAGAAAGCCCTGCGCGCGCAGTATTGGGGCAGCACCGAGCGGCAGGTCCACTGAGTGCGCACGATCTGCATCACCGGTTCCGCGGGCGGGATCGGCGCGGCCACCCGCGACCGGTTGGAGAAGGAGGGTGCGCGTGTCATCGGCGTCGACGTACGCGACGCGGAGGTGATCGCCGACCTCGCGACGCCGACCGGGCGTGACGCGATGGTCGCGGCGGTCACCGACCTCTGCCGCGACGGGCTCGACGGGCTGGTCGCGGCCGCGGGCATCATGGGCGATCAGCCGCTCGTCGTGGCGATCAACTATTTCGGCGCGATCGCGACGCTCGACGGGCTGCGGCCGCTCCTCGCTCGCGGCACCGACGCATCGGCCGTCGCGATCAGCTCGAACTCGACCACGACCACTCCCGGGCTCCCGATCGATCTCGTAGACGTGATCTTGGCCGGCGACGAAGCCGAGGCCCTCGCCGCGACGAGCCGCGCGCCCGGTGTGTTCGCGTACCCCGCGGCGAAGCTCGCGCTCGCGCGTTGGGTCCGTCGCCATGCACCGCAGCCCGCCTGGATCGGCGCGGGTATCCGGCTCAACGCGATCGCGCCCGGCGTGATCGAGACCCCGATGACGAAGAACGACCTCGAGTTCATCTTCAGCATCCCCGACGTGTTCCCCGTGCCGATCGGTCGCCCCGGGCGTCCCGACGAGATCGCGAGCCTGCTCGCGTATCTGCTCTCGCCCGACGCGGGGTTCTTCTGCGGGTCGGTGGTGTTCGCCGACGGCGGAACCGACGCGGCCGTGCGGACCGACGACTACCCGACACCGCGAGCCTGACGCCGAATCCCATGACAAGACGCCGATACCCGCGTGACAAGATGTGACGATGCCTGAAGAGGAAGCGGCGATGGAGCTGCAGACGCCGTGGCGACGCGATCTCGACGAGGTCGGGCCCGCGATGCAGGAGTGGGCGCGGGCGACGCTCGGTCGCGATGCTCACGTGTCGAACGTGTCGTCTCCCGGCAACGGCATGTCGAGCGAGACCGCCCTGTTCGAGATGACGCTCGACGGCGAGCACGAACGCTACGCGGCCCGGCTCGCGCCGATGCGCGACGTGTACCCGGTGTTCCCCGAGTACGACATCGAGCTCCAGGCCAAGTGCATGAATCTCGTCCGCGACCGCACCGACGTGCCGGTGCCCGACGTGCGCTGGGTCGAGCTCGACCGGAAGTGGCTCGGTACGCCGTTCCTCGTGATGCGACGCATCGACGGCGAAGCTCCGCCCGACGTCCCGCCCTACGTGTTCGGCGGTTGGGTCGCCGACGCGTCGCCGGAGACGCGTGCCGCGATGCAGCGCCGCACGCTCGAATTGCTGGCGAAGCTGCACGAGCTCACACCCGCGAATGCCGACCTCTCGTTTCTCGCGCGGCCTCAGCACGGATCGACGGCGTTGCGGCAACAGGTCGGGCACGAGCGGTGGTACTACGACTGGGCGCGCGAAGGCGCCTCTTACCCGTTGATCGACGCGACGTTCGCGTGGCTCGACGCGCACTGGCCCGACGAGGGCGGGACGGTGCTCAACTGGGGCGACGCGCGCGTCGGCAACATCTTGTACCGCGACTTCACGCCGATCGCGGTGCTCGACTGGGAGATGGCAACGGTCGGTCCGCGCGAGGTCGACCTCGCGTGGATGATCTTCCTGCACGACTTCTTCCAAGATCTGGCGGAGAAGTTCGGGCTGCCGGGGATGACCGACTTCATGCAGCGCGATTCCATGATCGCGGAATACGAGCGGTTGAGCGGGCACGAAGTGCGGAACCTCGACTGGTTCGAGGTGTTCGCCGCGCTGCGGTTCGCGATCGTCTCGATCCGCACGAGCAAGCGCGGTATCGCGTACGGCATCATGGAGGAGCCGGCCGACCCCGACGACCTCATCATGTTCCGCAACCTGCTCGAGGCGATGATCGAAGGGACCTACTGGAGATGACGACTGAGCGGATGGAAGTCCAGCGGACCATCGAGGCCGACCCGGCGACGATCTTTCGGGTGCTGTGCGACCCGCAGGGTCATGTGACGATCGACAGCTCGGGGATGCTGATGGACGCCTCCGGCGAGCGCGTGGCCGCGGTCGGCGACAGTTTCGTCGTCCACATGGATCGCGAGGCCCTGAACGACTTCCCGATGGGCCGTTACGACGTCACCGTCACGATCACGACGTTCGTTCCCGACCGCGAGATCGCGTGGACGATCCTCGGCCAGATCCGTCCGCCGATCGGCCACGTCTACGGCTACACGCTCGAGCCCGGCGAGGGCGGCACGGTCGTCACCTCGTACTACGACTGGTCGACCATCGACCCCGTTTGGAAAGAGGCCGGGATCTTCCCGGTCATCTCCGAGGGCGCGCTACGCGCGACGCTCGGGATCCTCGGCCGGACGGTGGCACGCGGCGCCAAATAGTCGGTCGCGGTAGTCAGTCGCGGTACTCGGGAGTGCGTTTCTCCTTACGGGCGCGGACGGCCTCTTCGAAGTTCTGGGTCGTGAGGCGCACGTAGAGCTGGGCGATGCCTTCGTGGTCCATGTGCGCGTGCAGGCTGCCCGCGTCGAGGCTCGACCACAGCATCCGCTTGGTGACCTCGAGGCCGACGCGGGAGAAGCCGATCATGCGCGCCGCGACCGTGTAGCACTCCTCGAGCAACTGTTCCGCGGTGACGACGCGCGACACGAGGCCGATGCGCTCGGCTTCTTCGGCGTCGATGTCGCGACCGGTGAGCATGATGTCGAACGCGCGCGCGGAGCCGATCTCGCGCGGCAGGAGATAGGAGATGCCGAGCTCGCTCGCGGTGAGTCCGTTGTTGATCCCCGCGGCCCGGAAGTACGCCGCCTCCGAGGCGATGCGGATGTCGCACGCGCACGCCAGGCAGAAGCCGCCACCGATCGCGGCACCGTTGATCGCGCCGATCACGGGTTGGTGCATCTTGCGGATCGCGGTGATCACGTCGTCGAGGAGCTCGAGCGCGCGCCGTGCGATCGACGTGACGGTCAGACCGTCGATGTTCGGCACGATGCCGGCGTCCTCGAGGTCGGCGCCGGAGCAGAACCCGTGACCCGCGCCGGTGAGCACGACGACGCGTACGTCGTTGTCGTGGCTGAGCGTCTCCAAGGCCTCGCGCAACGGGATCATCACGTCGAACGCCATCGCATTCATCCGCTCGGGACGGTTCAACGTCACGAGCGCGACGTGTGGGCGGGGCTTGTCGATCTCGACGAATGACATGTTCAGCGGTCCTTGTCTCAGGGAGAGATGCCGACGTGACGCACGGGCCGGAACGGCCCCGCCGCCCGGTTCTCGCTCAGCGTCAGACCGTGCAGCAGTGCGTTGCGCAGGTCGCGCGGGTCGATGACGTCGTCGTAACCCATGCCGCTCGCGCTGCGGAAGGCCGCCCCCGACTGCTCCGCCGCGATCGCGGCCGCTTCCTCGTCGGTGAGCTTGGCCGAGGCGGCTCCACTCGACGCGGGCAGCGCGCCGAGTGTGATCGCCGGGAAGGTGAGGGAGATGGTCTGGCTGTCGAAGGGGTTCATGCCCATGATCGACGAGCCGAAGCCGAACGCCTTGCGGACGGTGACGTGCAACTTCGGTCCGCGCAACCGGTGCTGCGACGCGAACATGCGGGCGACGGCCCGGAGCGCGCCCGCTCGCTCGGCCTGCGTTCCCGCCATCACGCCCGGGTTGTCGGCGAGGAAGACACACGGCAGGTGGAACGCGCCCGCGACGTCGAGGAAGTGCGCGGCCTTCTCGGCGGCCGCGGTGTCGACGGTGCCCGCGCGGACACTCGGATCGTTGGCGACGATCGCGACGCTTCGGCCTCCGAGCCGGGCGAGCGCGGTGACGATCGCGGTGCCGTAGTGCGGTTGCACCTCGAAGCACGATCCCGCGTCGACGAAGCGCTCGACGACGGTCCGCATCGAATACGGCTGGCGCGGGTTCGGTGGGATCACGTCGAGCAGATCGTCGAGGCGGCGCGGACCGGTGTCGGGCGCGGCGTCCTCGCGCGGCGGCGCCGTCCACGCGTTGGGGGGAAAGTACGAGAGGTAGCGACGCGCGGTCGCGATCGCGTCGGTGTCGTCGGCAGCCAGGTTGTGGGCCACGCCCGACGTCTCGACGTGCACCTGCGGCCCGCCGAGCTCCTCCTTGGTCACGTCCTCGCCGATCGCGTCCTTCACGAGCGGTGGCCCGGCGCTGAACAACTGCGAGTCGGGCGTCATGACGACGAAGTCGGAAAGCGGCGCGGTCAGCGCGCCGTGCCCCGCCGACGGGCCCAGCACCAGGCACACCATGGGCACGAGGCCCGACAGTTCGGCGAGCGCCTGCAGGTCGTTCGGCTTGCGCCCGCTCGGCTTGTTCGTGAGGCGGTGGCCGGCGCCTTCGAGCATGAACACGAGCGGCACCCGTTCCTGGCGCGCGAGCTGCGCGAGCCGGTAGCGCTTGTCCGCGGCACCGGTACCGATCGAGCCGCCGAGCACCGTGAAGTCCTCGACGCCTGCCAATACGGGCCGGCCGTCGATGCGCCCGAGGCCGGCGACGAGCGCATCGGCCGGCGTGTCGGCCGCGCCTGTGAACGCGCCGAGCTCGGCGAAGGTGCCGGCGTCGAACAGGGCCACGATCCGTTGGCGGGCGTCGAGCTTGCCCCGCTCGTGGTGCCGGCCGACGCGCTCGGCTCCGCCCATCTCGCGACTCGACGCGCGCCGCTGCTCGAGCTGCGAGAGGATCGGCTCCCACGCGTCTCTATTGGGTCGATCGGTCACCGCGTTCCACTCACCGGGCCGCGGCCTGCTTCACACTCGCAACTGCGTCGCCCGCGAGCAACGCCTGCACGGCCGGCAGCTTGCTCGCCAGTGCCTGGAGCTCGGATCCCGCGCGCAGGCCGGTACGGATTCCCATGATCTCCATCGCGCGGTGAACGCTGCGCTTGTTGATCTGCAACAGCTCGGCCGGCACGCCGGCGATCCGGGTCGCGACCGCGACGACACTCGCGTCGAGCTCGGCCGCGGGGAACGCCCGGTTCGCGAGCCCCATCCGCACCGCGTCGTCGCCCGTGATCGGGTCGCCGGTGAGCACGAGCTCCATCGCGTTGCGCATCCCGACCAGCCAGGGGTGGTACTGGAAGTCGGGCGGGCTGATGACGCGGACGACGGGATAGCTGAACGTCGCATCGTGCGCGACGTACACGAGATCGCACGCGGCCGCGAGCTCGGTGCCGCCGGCCATCGCGTATCCGTGAACCTGCGCGATCACGGGCTTGGCGAGGTCCCAGATGCGCACCCAACCTTCGGTCACGTGCCGCGACCAGCTGCCGTCGCCGCCGGCCGTGTAGTACGGGCGCTCGTCGGCGGCGGCGGGATTGAGGTCGTAGCCCGACGAGAAGCACGGTCCCGCGCCCCGCACGATCGTGACGTGAACCGCGTCGTCGACGTCGGCGGCTTCGAGCGCGGCGAACAGCTCGGCGCGCATGCCGTTGTTGATCGCGTTGCGTTTCTCGGGACGATTCAGCGTGATGCGACGGACTCCGGGCGCGGGGTCGTCGACCGCGATGAAATCCCGAGTCGATTCGTTCGTCACGTCGTGCTCCCTTGTCTCGGCGGCAGGGCGAGGTCGGCCATGAGTTCGATCGCTTCGTCCTGATCGGCGTGGATGGTCAGACCGGTGACGCCGCATTCCGTCCACGGGACGAATCGCTTCGCGATCCGGTCGGGGGAACCGAGGAGCGCGCCCTCGTCGATGTATTCGTCGGGGACGGCGTTCGTCGCGTCGTCACGCCGGCCCGCGAGGAACAGTTTCTGGATCTGCTCGGCCGCCTCCGCGTAGCCGCGCCGCACCATTGCGTCCTTGTGGAAGTTGTGGTCGCGCGCGCCCATCCCGCCCACGTACAACGCGACGCGTGGCTTCATCGCCGCGATCGTGCCCGACACGTCGTCGGTCAGGTGCACGGTCGTCGACGCGTGGATCACGAGCGTGTCGAGCGAGCGGCCCGATCGCGCCGCGCCCTTCTCCAGCGTGGCGCGGAACCCGGACGCGTTGGCGGGGGAGAGCCCCATGGGGATCCAGCCGTCGGCGACCTCGGCCGCGAGCGCGACGTTCGCGGGACCGCCGGCGGCGAGGTAGATGGGCAGCGCCGGATTGGGGTGCAGGATCGAGCGCAGCGGCTTGCCCAGCCCCGTCGCGTCGGGCCCGGCGTACGGCAGCGAGATCGCGCGACCCTCGTGCGCGGCCGGCGCCTCGCGCCGGAAGATCTTGCGCATGATGGCCACGTAGTCGCGCGTGCGGGCGATCGGTTTCGCCCACGGCTGCCCGTACCACCCCTCGACGATCTGCGGGCCCGAGAGACCGAGGCCCGCGATCACGCGGCCGGGTCCGGCGAGGGCTTCGAGCGTCGCGAACGCCATCGCGGTGGCAGCCGGCGTGCGAGCGGAGATCTGGACGACACCGGTTGCGAGCTTGATCCGGCTGGTCGATGCCGCGAGATACGCGAGTGGGGTCAGCGCGTCGGCGCCGTAGGCCTCGGCGGTCCAGACCGAGTCGTAGCCCAGGCGCTCCGCGAGCTGCACGCGCGCGACGGGAAGCTTGACGTCGGCGCCCGACCACGCGTCGAGAGCAAGTCCGAGCAACACGTGCGCACCTTACGACACGCGGTAGCGGTCGAACCCGGGCGTCAGCAGGACGGCTCGATCGTCGGTGATCGCCATCCCTTCGTATCCCACGCGCGTCGTGAGCCAGTGCATTCCGGCGCCGGGCCCGAGGACGACGGTCGCGGTCGCGTAGGCGTCGGCGATCGCGAGATCGGGCCCGACGACCGTCACCGACGCGAGCCCGGTCGCGGGCAATCCCGTGCGCGGATCGAGGACGTGGTCGCCGCGCTCGTACAGACCGGAGGTCGCGACGGCCGCGTCGGTAACGGTGAGCACGGCCGCGACGCGATCGCGAACCCAGGGATGCTGGATCCCGAGACGCCACGCGTGGGTGGCGTCGGCCCGTCCGCGCGTCAGGACGTCGCCGCCCGCGTTGACGAAGAAGTTCGCTGCGCCGGCATCACGCAGCAGGTCGCCGGCGCGCGCCACTGCCCACCCCTTGACGAGGCCCGAGGGGTCGAGCGGCGCGAGCCCGGGCCGCGGCGCGACCTTGGCGCGCGCGCCGAACGAGATGTCGAATGCGCCATCCGACTCGAGTCGCATCTGCTCGCACAGCTCGAGCACGGTCCGGACTTCCGGGCTGGAGTCGTCGACCGCGAGCTCGCCGCGCGCGATCCGCATGATCTCCGTGTCGCGGCGCCATGTGCTGAAGAGGTCGTCGACCCGTGCGAACCATGCGACGCACGCGTCGATCGCACCCTCGTCGATCGGGGGATCGTCGTCGCAGCGGCGCACGTCGAGGCTGATGACCGTGCCCCACTGCTCGACGACTCGGCGCACCGATTGCATGCGAGATTGTCGAACTAGTTCCCGGCTTTGTCGAGCGCGCTCTGCAGCGACTGGGCGTAGCTCTGACTGGTGTACGACGCGCCGCCGATGATGTTGATCTGCGCGCTCTGCGCCTGCAAGGCTTCCTGTTGCAGGAGCGGCTCTGCCTGTTGGCTGATCTCGGCGGAGCGCTGGCGGTCGACGGGCATCTGGAGCGCGGTGATCCCGGTGATCTGCTTCCCCTGGAGCGTCACGCGCACCTGGACGGTGCCGTACTGGTTGTCGAACGGATCGCCGTCGATCGTGCGCGCCGCGGCGGCGCGCGTGCTCGGCGTCGTTCCAGTGGCGGGGCTCGAGCCCGACGGGCCGGGTGGCGCAGTGGTCGTCGTGCTACGCGGTGGGGCCGTGGCAACCGCGCCCGATCGCTTGGCGGGCAGCGCCAACGACGATTTGGCTACACCGGGCGCCGACTTGAACGTCGCGAGCGCGGCCAACCCGATGAGCGTGACGATAACTGCGGGGAAGGCTCGTCTCATGATCGATCCATGTTGCTGCAGTTGCTCCTAGAGCTCGAAACGCTCGTAGTGGATCTGTCGGCGAGGGACTCTGAGTATCGCGAGTCGTCGTCTCAGGGCGTCGAGGAACGCCGGCGGTCCGCACACGAAACAGTCGCGCGTCGCGATGTCGGGCACGCCGCGCTTCAACGTCGGTACGCCGAGGAGATCGGTGTTGTCGTCGCCGATCTCGTTGCCCGCGATCACGTGGATCCGCATGTTGGGGGTGCCGGCGAACTTGGCGAGCTCGTTACCGAAGACCGCGTCGTCGGCTGTGGCGACTCGATACAGCAACACCACATCGTCGTCGGGTCCGAACGTGTCGAGCATGGCGCGCAGCGGAGTGATACCGATGCCGCCCGCGATCAGCAACGCGCGCCGGCGGGTGCGGCGGGCGGCGGTGAACGTGCCGTACGGGCCTTCGGCGAGCACGCGCGTGCCCGGTCGGACGCGCTGCAACCGGGCCGAGTGGTCGCCGAGCACCTTCACCGTGATGCGGAGGCGGTCCTTCCTCGGTGCGGCCGACAGCGAGAACGGATGCGCCTGGAACCATCCCGTCGGCGTGATGAATCGCCACAGGAAGAACTGACCCGGCTGCGCGTCGATCAGGTCGAGATCGCGACCGCGTACCTGGATCGACACGACATCCGGCGCCTCGCGTCTCACGGAATGCACGCGCAGGTCGTGGCGAAGATTGAGACGACAGGGCTCGACTACGCGCCACCAGAGGATCGCGCCGAACGCCGCGACGTAGAGGAAGATCCACCACACGCGTGCCGCGCGGTCGCTGCTGAAGTCGGTGCCGACGGCGAGCTGGTGGGCGAACGTGAGCGCGATCGCGAGGTACGCGTACAGGTGGACGAAGTACCACGTCTGCCGTTGCAGCTTGCGTCGCGCGATCCGCACCGACGTGACACCCACCGCGATGAACATCACGAAGCCGACCCACGCTATAAGGACGTCGGGATAGTGCGACACGAAATCGCGCGTCTGCGCCCACAACGACACGTGCGCACCCTGCGCGTAGCCCACGGTCGTGAAGACGACGTGCCCGAGCAACAGCCACAAGGTCGCGAAGCCGGTCCACCGGTGCCACCCGACGAGCCGGTCGAAGCCGATCGCCCGCTCGAGCCAGACGATGCGCGACATCAGGAGCAGCTGCACGAGCACGGCGTACGTCCCGAGCAGCGCGGTGATTTGCCCCAGCGCGGTCGCGGGTCCGCCCGGGCCCGTTGCGCCCGTAATCCCGCCGTGACGGATCCAGAGTCCGACCGTGACCGCGGCGGCGACGAAGCCCACCCACGCCACCAGCTTCGCCGGGCCCGCGACCGGGTCACGCCCGCCGCGCCCGACCGGGGAGGTAGGCGCAGCGGGCGTGGCCGGTTTAGGCGTGACCGCGGTGGTCACGCGTCAGGGCCGGGGGGTAAGGCCAGGGAGGACAGCAGATCCCTACGGTCCCCGGTCCGATTGTGAGTCTGCTGTGGCGAGGGTTAGCGCCAAGGAAATACTGAGGAGGGTGTCGCTCAGTTCACTTGGCGTGTCCGGCCCTCCCAATACGGCGCCCGGATCTTGAACTTCTGGAGCTTGCCGGTCGACGTTCGGGCGAACTGGGAGCAGAACTCCACCGACGTGGGGCACTTGAAGTGCGTGAGATGTTCGCGACAGTGCGCGATCAGGTCGGCCTCGGTCGCGTCGCCCCCCGGTTTGAGCACGACGAGGGCCTTCACGGTCTCGCCCCACTTCTCGTCGGGTACCCCGATCGCGCACGCCTCGGCAACGGCGGGATGTTGGTAGAGGCAGTCCTCGACCTCGATCGAGCTGACGTTCTCGCCGCCGGAGATGATCACGTCCTTCTTGCGGTCGCTGATCGTCAGGTAGTTGTCGTCGTCGATCGTGCCCCCGTCGCCGGTGTGGAACCATCCGCCCTCGAGCGCGTCGGCGGTCGCCTCGGGCTGTTCCCAGTAACCCTCGAGCACGACGTTCGACCGCGCGAGCACCTCGCCCTGATCGCTGATACCGAGGCGCACTCCCAGCGCCGGCGCGCCCGCGCGTCCGAGCTTCTGCGCGCGCGCCGCGGGCGAGAGCGAGTCCCATTCGGCGCGACCACGCGCCATCGTCAGCAGGGGAGCGGTCTCCGTGAGCCCGTAGATCTGGATGAACTCCCAGCCGAGCTCGGTCTCCATCTGCTCGATCATTCGGGTCGGCGGCGGCGCGCCGGCCACCACCATGCGCACGCGGTCGCGTCCGGGTATCGGACCGCCCCACGTTTGGGCGGCATCGAGTACCGCCGCGACCACCGCGGGTGCGCCGCAGAGGAGCGTCACGCCGTGGCGCTCGACGCGGCGCAGGATCTCGGGCCCGTCGACCTTCCGCAGCACGACGTGCCGCCCGCCCATGCCCGACATCGCGTACGACATCCCCCAGCCGTTGCAATGGAACATCGGCAGGGTCCACAGATAGACGTCGCGATCGCTCACGCCGGTCTGCCAACCGAACGTCGTCGCGTTGATCCAGAGGGTGCGGTGCGTGAGCTGCACTCCCTTGGGACGCGCAGTGGTTCCGCTGGTGTAGTTGATGGTGCCCGTCGCGTCCTCGTCGAGGATCCACGGCTCGGGCTCGGCGTCGAACCGGAGCAACGCGTCGTCGGCCGCCTTGCCGATGACGAAACGGTGCCGGGCCGTGACGTGCGCCAGCGATTCCTCGAGCTCGGGATCGACGAGCAACACCGACGCGCCCGAGTGCTCGACGATGTATCCGATCTCCTCGGCGTTCAAGCGGAAGTTGATCGGCACGAGCACGCGACCGTACGCGGACACGCCGAAGAACGAGGTCAGCAGGCGCGCGGAGTTGTGCGAGACGATGGCAACGCGCTCACCCGGCGCGACGCCGAGCGCGTCGAGCCCCGCCGCCTGGGCGCGCGCGAGGCGCGCCACCTCGGCCCATGTGAGCTCGCCGAGCGACTCGGCCGGCTGGTTCGGTTCGTCGACGACACCGATCCGATCGCCGTAGACGAGCTCGGCGCGCTCGATGAAGTCGCGCACGGTCAGCGGTACACGCATGGTCGTCCCTCCGGTTCCGGTGGGCAGGGTACGCGTGTACGCGACTACGTGTCATGCCGCTGTCGGTCATCCACATGCTTCCCTGCGATCAGCGCCCGTACCAATGACCTTCGCCCGAGCGGAACGCGAAACCGGCCAGCCAGAAGGCGGCGACGATCACTGCGAAGATCCAGAGCCAGTGCATCGCGAAACCGAGCCCGCCGAGCAACAACGCAATCAGCAAGATGAGGAGCACGAGGCCCATGTCGTCCTCCTAAGTCGTGGTTTTCTCGGTGTACCCGTGGGGTGCTCTCGGGGTACCCGTGCTGTAGCGCGCACAAACGTGTGTGAAGGTGACACCACGCGCGGCGCGGGCGCGATGTGGAGCGGTTTCGGGTGTCTCAGGCCCGCCGTACGATCCGCCGGTGCCGATCACCGTCGTGCCGACCGCATACGGGCGCCCCGCGTCGCAGGCGCTGCGCGACGCCGTCGCGCGCGCCAAGCGATCCGACGCGCTCGCGCCCGTGACGGTTGTAGTGCCGACCAACTCGGTGGGCGTGTCCGCGCGGCGCCGGCTCGCGTCGGGCGAGCTCGGCGCGGTGACCGAAGCCGGCCGGGGTGTCGTCGGGGTGACGTTCCTCACCGTCTATCGCCTCGCCGAGCTGCTCGGCGCGGCGGAGCTCGCGGCGGCGGGCCGGCGCCCGGTGTCGACGCCCGTCGTCGCGTCGGCCGTGCGGCGCGCGCTCGCGCGCGACCCCGGGCTGTTCGCTCCCGTTGCCGATCATCCGGCGACCGAAGAAGCGCTCGTGGCCGCGCATCGAGAGCTCGCCGACCTCGACGATGCGCAGCTCGTCACACTCGCCGCGCAGCATCCGCGCGCTCGTGATGTCGTCCGGTTGCACCGCGCCACGAAGGCGCTGCTCGAGCGCGCGTGGTACGACGAGCACGACCTGATGCGCGTCGCCACCGACGCGGCCGTCGCCGGGCGTCCGCTCGTGGGCGAGATCGGCACCCTCGTCTGCTTCCTCCCGCAACGCTTGACCACGCCCGCGGCTCGTCTCCTGCGCGCACTGGCCGACCGCACCGAGCTCGAGATCATCGCCGGTCTCACGGGCGTCGCCTCGGCCGACGAGCAGGTCGTCGCGAGCCTGCGCCGGATCGGTGCGGATGCCCCCGACGCCGCGGCTGCGGGAATCGCGCCGGTCGCGGGCACGGCGGTGTGGAACGCCTCCGACCCCGACGATGAGGTGCGCGCGATCGTGCGCGATGTCGTCGACGCGATGCGCGAGGGGGTGCCGCTCGAGCGCATGGCCGTGCTGTACGCGTCCGACGAGCCCTACGCCCGGCTGCTGCACGAGCATCTCGATCTCGGCGAGATCGCGCACAACGGCGCGACCACCCGCACGATGTCCGACTCCGTCCTCGGCCGCGGGCTGCTCCGGCTGTTCGCCCTCGCCGACACCGACTTCGCGCGCGACGACGTGTGCGGGTTGTTCGCGGCGGCGCCGGTGCTCGACGGTCGCGGCCGGTCGATACCGGCGGCGCGATGGGAACGTCTGTCGCGCCAGGCCGGAATCGTGCGCGGCGTCGACGAGTGGCGCGCGCGTCTCGAGGTGTACGCGTCGATGCTGCCCGACAACGAGCGGGGCGCGCGCGATCGCGCGCAGGCGGGCGCGCTCGCCGCGTTCGTCACGGGCCTCGCCGCCGATCTCGATCCCGCCCGGCTAGCGCGCACGTGGAGCGGCCTGGCCCGGTTCGCGCATCGGCTCGTGCGCCGGTTCTTCGGCGACGAAGCGCGGCGCGCAACGTGGCCGGCCTTCGAGAAGGTCGCGGCGCGCCGGGTGGAGGCCGTGGTCGATCGGCTCGGCACGCTCGACGTGATCGACCCCGCACCGACCGTCGAGGTGTTCCGCCGCACGTTCGAGCTCGAGCTCGACGCCGCGCGCGATCGGGTCGGCCGTCTCGGCGACGGTGTGCTCGTCGGACCGGTCGGGATGGCGCTCGGCGTCGATCTCGACCGGCTGTGGGTCTGCGGGCTGGCCGAGGGTCTGTTCCCGGCGGTCCCGCGCGACGATCCACTCCTCGGCGACCGTGAGCGCGCCGTGCTCGGTGGCGAGCTCCGCTTGCGGTCCGACCGGACCACCGACGACCAGCGGGCGCTGCTCGCGGCGTTGGCCTCCACGGTGGGCGCGCGTGTCTGCAGCTTTCCGCGCGGCGACCTGCGTCGGAGCACCGAGCACGTTCCGTCGCGCTTCCTCGCGGCGACGATCGCGGATGTCGGTAACGACGTGCATTCGATCGCCTCCTACGCGTACGCCGCGACGCACGTCGCGTTCCCGGCGAACCGGCACGAGCTCGAAGTGCGGGCCGCGGTCGCGGGCGAGCCGTGGGTGGAGAACCAGCCGGCCGCGGCTCGGGGTCTCGAGCTCGCGGCGGCGCGCCGCAGCACCTCGTTCACCCGCTTCGACGGCAACCTCGGGCACCTCACCGACCGGCTCGGTGTCATCAGCCCTTCCGCCGACGGCCGCGTGACCTCCCCGACGCGCCTCGAGCTGTGGGCGAGCTGCCCGCACGCGTACTTCATGCAGAACGTGCTGTACGTCGAGCCGGTCGAGCTTCCGGAGGACATCCTGCAGCTCGCCGCGCTCGATCGGGGAAGCTTGGTGCACGCGGTGCTCGACCGCTTCCTCGACGAGACGCGCGTCCGCGCCGACGCGGGGCGTCCGTGGACCGATATCGACCGCGCCCGAATGCACGCGATCGCCGAGGAGCAATTTGCCGACGCCGAGGCCCGGGGGGTCACCGGCCGGCGTCTGTTCTGGCAGCGCGACCGGCGCGTGATCCTCGGCGAGCTCGATGCGTTCCTCGGCGCCGACGAGGCGTACCGGGCGAAGGGAGTCGAAGAGACGCTTGCGACCGAGCTCGCGTTCGGGATGCCGGGCACGACGGCCGGCGCGGTCGAAGTGCCGCTGGGCGACGGGCGCGTCGTGCACGTGCGCGGCAAGGCGGACCGCGTCGATCGTCGCGCCGACGACACGCTCGTCGTGATCGACTACAAGACGGGGTCGTTCACCTCCTACCGGGGGCTCGGTCGCGAGAACCCGGTGATGGCCGGGACGCACTTGCAGCTCCCGATATACGCGTACGCCGCGCGCGCCGCGTACGGCACGCCCGACACCGAGGTCGACGCGTTCTACTGGTTCGTCGGCAAGGGCAACAACCGGCCGATCGGCTATGTCGTCGACCACCACGTCGACGAGGTGTTCACGCGGGCGGTGCGAACCATCGTCGACGGCATCGAGGCCGGCGTGTTCCCGGCGCAGCCCCCGGAACCGGCGCCGACCCCCTTCGTCAAATGTCATTTCTGCGATCCCGACGGGATGGGAACGACCGATCGTTGGCGGGAGTGGGAGCGCAAGCGCGACGCGCCCGGGCTCGTTGTACTGAGCCTGCTGGCGCACTCCGATGCGGAGGGGCAGGAGTGACCGACCAGCTCGCTCTCTTCGACGATCCCGGCGATGCACCCGCGCGCGAAGCGATCCGCAGCGAGCTCGGCGCGACGCTGTTCGTCGAGGCCGGCGCGGGTACGGGCAAGACCGCCGCGCTCGTCGACCGGGTCGTCGCTCTGGTCACCTCCGACGGACCCGACGTTCCCGTCCCTATGCCGGCGATCGCCGCCATCACGTTCACCGAGAAGGCCGCGGCGGAGCTCCGTGACCGCATCCGCCGGGAGCTCCGGCGGCGAGCGGCGGCCGCATCGGAGTCAGACGTCGTGCGGGCCCGCTGTGAGACCGCGCTCGACGACCTCGACGCGGCCGCGATCTCCACCCTGCACTCGTTTGCGCAACGCATCCTCACCGAATTCCCGATCGAGATCGGGTTGCCGCCCCGGATCGAAGTGCGCGACGAGATCTCGTCGCGCCTCGCGTTCGAGACGCGCTGGCACGAGTTCGTCGACGAGCTCCTCGACGATCCGGAGCTCGAGTCGACGGTGCTCGTCCTCCTCGCGGCCAACGTGCAGCTGAAGCATCTCCGCTCGGTGGCCGAGGTGCTCGACGACAACTGGGACCTGCTCGATCGCATCGGCGAACCCGCGCCGCTGCCCGCGTTGGCCCTCGACGGCTGGCTCGAGGAGTTCGACGCGGTGTGCGCAGCCGGCGTCGACTGCTCGGCCGACACCGACACCATGCTCACTCGGCTCGACGAGTTCGCCGAGTATCGGAACCGATTGCGGGCCGCGTTCGACGACGCCGAGCGCATCGAGCTCCTGCGGGCCGAGAAGCCGTCGTTCAAGGTCGGGAACACGGGCAACAAGAAGAATTGGGCAGACATCACCGGCCTGCGAGAGCGCATCGCCAAGTTGGGCGAGCAACGCAAGGCGATGACCGACGCGGTGCTCGACGTCGCGATCAAGCGCCTGGTGGCCGCGGTCGCGCGATGTACCGAACGCGCGGTGGCGCAACGGCGCGCCGCGGGTGAGCTCGACTTCCACGATCTGCTCGTGCTCGCGCGCACGCTGCTCCGCGACCCGGAGCATGGCGCGAGGGCGCGCACACGTCTGCGCGACCGGTACCGCCGCATCCTCATCGACGAGTTCCAGGACACCGATCCCATCCAAGTCGAGCTGGCCGCGCTGCTCGGGTCGGGCGATCCGGCCGACGGCGACCGGCCCTGGACCGAGATGACCGTCGACCCCGGGCGCCTGTTCTTCGTCGGCGACCCCAAGCAGTCGATCTACCGCTTNNGCTTCCGCCGCGCCGACATCGCGACCTTCCTGACCGCCAGCCAACGCTTCGCGGAGCCGGCGCCGCGCTTTCTCACCTGCAACTTCCGGACCGCGCCCGCGGTGCTCGCGTGGATCAATCAAGTGTTCGGCGAGCTCATCCAACCGTTCGTCGACTCCCAACCCGAATACCGGGCTCTCGACGCGGCGCGGCGCGTGCCNNCCCACGCCGACGAGCACGAGCGCATCAACGCCGGGGAGTTGCGGGTTCGCGAAGCGGCCGACGTTGCCGCGATCGCACGCGCGGCGGTCGCCGAGGAGTGGCCGGTCTACGACAAGGACCTCGACGAGTGGCGCCCGGCGCGGCTCGGCGACGTGTGCATCCTGTTACCGGCGCGCACGTCGCTCGGCTACCTGGAGCAGGCGCTCGGCGCGGCCGGGGTGC
>PLBO01000121.1 GCA_003134555.1 Actinomycetota bacterium | reverse complement strand
TCCTCGAGCCGCGCACGTACCGCCGCGCGAGCGAAGACGGTGATCGTCTGTTCGCGGGCGAGGTCAACAACCTGCCGTCGACAGTCGGTGGTGGTGGTTTCCACGCCGATGCCAAGTTGCCGCGCTTCCGCGCCGTCGACTTCAAGGCGCGCTCCGAGCTGGGTCCCATCGAGGGCGCCGACATCGTCGACTGGCCGGTCGACTACGACGAGATGGAGCCCTACTACGCGGAGGCGGAGCGACTGGTCGGTGTCGCGGGCGACGCGAGCGCGAACCCGCTCGCAGAATGGCGTAGCGGGCCGTATCCGATGCCGCCCGGCGCCGACATGTTCGGCGCAGTACTGACCACCGAGGCCGCGACGCGCCTCGGATACCACCCGTACCGCGCCCCGACCGGCGTGAACTCGGTGCCCTACGACGGCCGGCCCGCGTGCAACAACTGCGGCTTCTGTGCGTATTACGGATGTCCGATCGAGGCCAAGGGCGATCCGATCGCACCACTGCGGAACGCACTGCGCACCGGACGGTGCGACATCCGCGCCGACTCCTACGTCGAGCGCGTGTTGCTCGACCCGACGGGCAAGCAGGCGCGCGGCGTGCGCTACCTCGACATCGACGGGAACGCGCACGAGGTGAGTGCGCGGATCGTGGTGGTCGCGGGCGGCGCGTGGGAAACGCCGCGCCTGCTCCTGCGTTCCGACCTCGCCAACTCGTCGGGTCTGGTGGGGCGGTATCTGATGTACCACTTCCAGACGTTCGTGATCGGCCAGTTCCCGTTTCGCCTGCACGGTCACCGAGGTAGGTCGGTTACTCATCTGCACGACGACCACATGATCATCGACGACAGCGTGCGCGCGTTCGCGGGCGAGCACGGTCTCCCCTACTTCCGGGGCGGGCTGACCGAACATGGTGGCGGCGGCAGTCCGGTCATGGAAGGCGTGTACACGGCTCCGGGTATCGCGCACACCCGCGAGATGCTCGACTCCGCGATGCGCGATCGCATGTGGGCGTTCACGGTCCAGGGCGAAGACCTGCCCCAGGCGACGAACCGGATCGATCTCGATCCATCCGTTCGAGATGTGTATGGCTTCCCCGCGGGGCGCGCGACATACGACGTGCACCCGCACGAGGTCGTCGCCTCGCGCTATTACGCGCCAAAACTCGAAGCGGTGATGCGCGAGGCCGGCGCGGAGTCGACGTTCGCCGCCACCTCGCCGCCGCTCGAGGGCGATCGCGCCGGACGCCGAAGCGCGTCGATGTCGCGGCACATCATGGGGACGTGCCGCATGGGCGACGACCCGGCCACGAGCGTCGTCGACCGCTGGCAGCGGTTCCACGACGTCGAGAACATGGTGTGCACCGACTCGTCGGTGTTCCCCACGTCAACCGGTTACGGCCCGACGCTCACGATCGTCGCCCTCGCAATCCGCGCCTGCCGGGATCTCGCCGGCCTTCCCCAGTTGACGAGCAACCGGCCCGGATAGGCTCGAATCCATGGATCTCGCCGCGCTCTCGGGAACCTCGCTCGTCGACCACACCGGCGCGTCACACCGGCTCGGCGACCTCTGGCGCGACCAGCCCATCGTGTTGGTGTTCCTCCGACATTTTGGTTGACTGCACTGCCGCGAGCATGCCGCGCAGTTGCGCGACCGCCACGACGAGATCACCAACCTGGGCGCCGACATCGTCGCAGTCGGAACGGGCGACCGGCGCTACGCCGAGGCGTTCGTTGGCGACACCGGGATCCCCTTCCTGGTGCTCGTCGACGACGACGCGTCGGCGGCGCACGCGGCATCGTTGCGCACGCTCAGCTGGCTCCAGCTTCTGCACCCGCGCACGTGGAAGGCCACCCGGGCAACGTCGAAGCGCGGATACCACGTCCACAAAGCCGGTAAGCGCGTGAAGCAGATCGGGGCGACCTTCGTGATCGGCGCGGGCGATCGCGTTCGCTACGAGCACATGGACGCCGACAGCACCGACCACGCCGACATCGACGAAGTCGTCGCCGCGCTGGGCAAGACCTGACCGACGGCGGACGCGGCGTGTCTATGCATCGCTGAAAGGCGGCGGTCCGAGGATTTCGGTTCCGCCGTTGCGTTTCGCGGAGGCCTGAACTCGTCCGATGTCGACGTTGCCCGCGTGGCCGTCGCCGTTGGCGGGCTCGCTGGCGTCACGGAAGAACGATTCGGCGCTTCCGGGCGTCTGCAGGGTCAACACCCGCGCGACATCCGAGGTGACTCGGAACGCGTGGGGTGTGCCGCGCGGCGCGAAGGTGACTCCGCCGCGGCCGACCGTATTTTCGACGCCGCCGATCTGAACGACGATCTCACCCTCGACGACATACAGCGTCTCGTCGACCTCGGGATGAGCATGCAGTGGCGTCGTCTTGCCCCGATCCATGAGGTCTTCGAACAAGATGAAGGTGCCGCCGGTCTCCGCCGCGGTCGCCTTCCAGGTGTGGACGCCGCCTCCGAAGAACCAGCGCTTCTCCCCCTCGTTTTCGGCCCGGACGATGGGAACGGCGGTGTGCATGGCGACCTGCTCTCCCTGTGCGGCGGGCACAGGTCATGGGACGTAAGTACCATGACGACAGTACGGTACCATGATGGTCGTGTCAACGCCGTACGAGCTGATCGGGCGCACGCAACAAAAGAACCGCACCCGCAACGCCCTCATCGCCGCCGCGCGCGACTTCGTCGCCGGCGGGCAGACCCCGACCGTCGAGGAGGCTGCGGCCGCCGCGTCCGTCTCACGTACGACGGCCTACCGGTACTTCCCCAACCAGCGCGCGCTGCTCGTCGCGGCTCACCCGGAGACGGAGACGACCTCGCTGCTGCCCGCCGACGCACCGGCCGATCCGGAAGCACGCCTCGACGCGGTCATCGAGGCCTTCACCCGTCTCATCGCCGACACCGACCCACAGCAACGCACGATGCTGCGGCTGTCCCTCGAACCCGACGCGGCGCAGCACGAGTCGGGGCTGTTGCGACAAGGTCGGGCGATCGGTTGGATCGAGGAGGCGCTCGCGCCGCTACGCGGACGCATGCCCGACGCGCAACTACGCCGCCTCGTTCTCGCAATCCGAAGCGCGACCGGGATCGAGGCGCGCGTCTGGCTCACCGACGTCGCGGGGCTTTCGAGCGAGGAGGCCGTGGCGCTCATGCGATGGTCGGCCAAGGCGCTGTACCGAACCGCACTCTGCGAGACTTGACGGATGGTGAAGGCTGTCATCTTCGACTTCTACAACACGCTCGCGGAGACGACCAGATGGGGTCCGTCGTGGGAGGAGCTCGTCCGCGAGCTCGGCTACGACCTGCCGCCCGACGTGCGTGAACGCTGGTGGAACGACGGCATCGACGGCACCGAGCACGACGAACACTCGATCTCGCGCGACCACTATGTCGCCTGGCGACAGTCACGGGTGCGATCGATGCTCGGCGAATGTCGTGTGCCGACGGCCGTGCAGGACGTGCTGATCGAGCGCGTACGCGAGATCGGCGCGCACAACCGCATCGATGCCTACGAGGAAGTCGAACAAGTGCTCGGCGAGCTTCAGGCGAGCGGTGTCGCGCTCGCGATCTGCTCGAACTGGGACTGGGATCTGCACGAGGCGCTCGAGTCGGCCGGTTTGACCGGCTCGGTCGACCTCGTCGTTTCCTCGGCGTGGGTCGGCGCTCGTAAGGCGCACCCGCGCATCTACTCGCACACGCTGGAGCAGCTGGGCGTCGCGCCGGAGGACGCGATCTTCGTCGGCGACACCTGGGCGTGCGACGTCGACGGCCCGCGCGCCGCCGGCATGCGCGCGGTCTACCTCCGCCGTGCGCATCTCGGTGTCGATCACACCGCTCCCGAGCAGCATGAATGGCCGAGCGACGTACACAACGCCCTCGACCTCCGGACGGTGGCCGGCCTCGCCCGTCAGTTCACCGCGCGGTCGCGCCCCGCCCAGTAGGGCGCTCGCAGCTCGCGCTTCAACACCTTCATCGCACCCGACAACGGCAACGGCTCCGTGCGGATCTCGACCGACTTCGGCAACTTGAAACCGGCGATCCACTCGCGAGCGTGGTCGATGATCTCGGTTTCGGTGACCGCCGCACCTTCGCGAATCACGATGATGGCGTGGACCGCTTCTCCCCACTTCTCGGACGGGATGCCGATCACCGCCACTTGCTCGACCGCGGGATGCGACGCGATCGCGTTCTCGACCTCGACGGAATACACGTTCTCACCGCCGGTGACGATCATGTCCTTCACGCGATCGACAAGGAAGAGGTAGCCGTCGGGGTCGAGGTAGCCGGCGTCGCCCGAGTGATACCACCCGCCCCGAAACGCGTCGGCGGTGGCCTCGGGCTTCTTCCAGTACTCCCGCATGAAGTTGCCGGCTCGCGCGCACACTTCGCCGGTCTCGCCCTGCGCCAACACCGCACCGTCGATGTCCTGGATCGACAACACGACGCCCGGCAATGGCAGCCCCGCCGATCGAAGTCGCGGTCCGCCGGCGCGGTGCTCCTCCGGGCCGAGCGCGGTCAGCACCGCGGACGACTCGGTCATGCCGTAGCCCTGGAACACGTCGAGCTCCGGAAACGCGGACAACAATCGCTCGAGCAAGGCGCCCGGCATCGGCGACGCGCCGTAGGTGAGCGCGCGCAGTGACGCGAGCCGCTCGGGTCGGAACTCGGGATGGTTCAACAGCATGCCGATCATCGTCGGAACCATCACCGTTTGCGTCACCGAGTACTGCTCGCTCAACTCGAGCGCGCGGGCCGCGTCGAACAATGGAAGGAACACCGATGTGCCACCCTGCCCGGGCACGCCCAGCATTCCGCCCATCGAGGCCGCGTGGAACATCGGCGTCTGATGGAGGAACACGTCGTCGGCGCCGAACCGCCATACCTGCAACACGTGGTAGAGGTTCAGCATCTCGGCGCGATGGTCGAGCAACACCCCTTTCGGCAGGCCGGTCGTGCCGCCGGTGTACATGAGAATGGCGGGGTCGTCCTCTTTGGGCTCGTCCGGGATCTCGGGAGTTGCACTCGCGAGCAGGTCCTCGTACCCGACGTCGTGCGGCGCGTCGCCTTCGCCGATCATCACCACTTGATCGATTCCGACCGCGGCGCGCACCTTGTCGATGACCGGCGCGAAGAACCGATCGGCGAAACACACCTTCGTGCCCGAGTCGCCGAGGATGTACTCGAGCTCCTTCGGCGCGAGCCGCAGATTCAACGGATTGATGACACCCGCGCCCAGGAAGGCCGCGTGGTAGCACTCGAGGAACTCGTGGCCGTTCAGCGCCATCACCGCGAACCGGTCGCCTCGACCCACACCGAGACCGGGCAACCCGGTCGCCAGGCGCGCGACGCGGTCGAGATGCTCACCGAATGTCGCTCGGTAGTCGCCGTCGAAGAACCCCTGCCGATCGGCGTTGCGTTCCACCGCGGGAAGCAACAAGCGGTGGTAGACGAGCTCTTTCATGTGAGGTCCCCCCTCGCGCCGCGCCCGTCGGCGCGTCTCGACGCTAGTCGGCGACGAGGGCAGAATGACCGGCCATGACCGGAACGACGGAGCTCGAGACCGGCTACGGCCCGGCGAGCCCGGGCGGCGACAACCTTCTCAACGACTTCGTGCAGGAGAGCGCAGCTTCGTATGCGGCCTTCGGAGCGGCGCGCGGCGATCGGCTCGAGCGCGTCGAGGGCGTCGTGACAATGGTCGACGCGGGCTCACCTCTGCCGTTCATCAATCGCGCGGTGCTCGAGCGGCCGATCGACGCCGCGAGGACGGTTCTCGACCACATCCGACCCTTCTACGACGGCGGTCCGGCGACGCCGTTCCTGCTCGATTGCGCGTGGCCCACTCCCGACCTCAGTCCCGTGGGCTTCACGCTCATGGGCCATCCACCGCTCATGGTCCGACCGCCCGGCGAGCCGTTCCCGCCGCCCCCCACCGAGCTGCGCATCGTTCCCGTCGACGACGACCGCACCGCCTTCGACTTCGAACGCGCACTGATCTACGGCTACCCGGCGCCACAGCTACAGCCGATGACCGACGTCAACCTGATCACTCGCGACGCGCTCGACGCGCCGGGTTGGCACCACCTCGTCGGTTACGTCGACGACGAGCCCATTGCGTCCGGCTCGGGCTACGTCGGCGACGGCTGGTGCGCGTCGACAACATCGCCACGCTCCAGTCGGCGCGCGGTCGCGGCTACGGCCTCGCGCTCACGGCCGCCGCGGCCGCTGCAGCAATACCGCTCAGACGCCGAAGCTCGCCGCGTGCACGATCGCAATGGCCGTGGGCTCACCGTCGATAGCGACGTCGGCCGCCTCCTTGCGACCCGCCAAGTACAACGTGAGCTCACCGGGCGTGCCGGTGATCGTGACCTCGGCGCCGGTCATCGACACGACGCGCTCGCGACCGTCGGGCGTTCGCAGCGTCAGCGCCGCGCCCTTCACCGCCTTCTTCGACATCCGGGCGGCGAGGCCGAGCATGCGCCAGAGAATCGCGTCCATCTCGTCGTCGATCTCGCGGGGTCCCTCGCCCGACGCGCGCCGCACATCCTCGTGGTGGGTGAAGTTCTCGTTGACGTTGGCCGTCGCGAGCGGTCCGGTGCGATGCATCCACGGCGGTCCGGTTCGGAGCATTGCGACGAGCGCGTCGTAACCGCGGGTCTTGTAGCGCTGCATCACGTTCTGGAGGTGCTTGGCAAACGGGCCCGGCAACACCAAGCCGATCGCCGCGTCGGAGCGCGCCTCGCGCGCGGCGAGATGCGCGGCGAGGTCGAGCGTCAGCCATCCGGCGCACAGCGTCGGCGCGTCCGGCCCGTACTTCTCGAAGGTGTCGCACAAAGCCGCACGTTCCTTCAACAGCACCTCGGTCGCGCTCATCTCACTCCTCGTGGAAACGTCAGCCCGCCTCGTAGAACCTGAGCTCGATCGTGTTGCCGTCGGGATCTTGAACATAGAGGCTCGATGCGTATCCCTGTGCGCCGAACAGGCCGTCGGCGCGGTGCGCGTCGGGGAAACGGTCCGCCAGCGCGTCGAGATCAGTCGGTTCGATGACCAAGCAGAAATGACTCATGTTCTCGCCGGTCCGCTCGGCCGGGAGCAGATCGATGAGGGTCTCGGGCGCCACCCGCACTGAAGGGAACAGCACCTCGCCCTTGCGCCATTCGTCGACCCGCACCGGTTCGAGACCCAGCTCGTCGCAGTAAAACGAAAGGAGCGCCTCGGTGTTCAACGTATTGACGACTACGTGATCGAATCCGACGACCTTCACGCCTGCAGGCTACGCCAGCAAGCCCGCGTTTGTGAATGACGACCGGCGCTGGTCCGGACTAACGCGGTAGGCCGAGGATGCGTTCGCCGATGATCGTGCGCTGCACCTCGCTGGTGCCGCCGGCGATCGAGGCCGCCTTCGACCACAGCCACTGACGCTGCCAGAAGCCACCGCCGGGATTGTCGGTCGCGGCCCACCACAGCGGGGCGGCCGCGCCGATCACTTCGAGCGCGCGCGCAGAGAGCGCCTGCGTCATGTCGGTCCACGCAAGTTTGGTGACGCTCGACTCCGGACCGGGTTCGATGCCCTTCGACAAACGCGAGAGCGTCCGCCAATTGTGTAAACGCAGAACGCGCAGCTCGACGAACGACTGCGCGAGCGCGTCGGCGATCTCGACATCGTCGAGGATCCCGCGCTGCGAGGCGAGTTGCCACAGCTCGTCGAGGTACACCTCGTGCACGACCTGTTCCTTGAACGGGAAGGCCGTGCCCCGCTCGTGCGCGAGCGTCGTGTTCGCCACTGCCCATCCGTTGTGCAAGGCGCCGACGAGCTGGTCGTCGGGTACGAACACCTCGTCGAGGAACACCTCGTTGAACTCCGCGTCGCCCGTGATCTGGACGAGCGGCCGCACCTCGATCCCGGGCGCCGACATGTCGACGACGAGATACGAGATGCCCTTGTGCTTGGGGACGTCGACGTCAGTGCGCGCGAGACAGATGCCCCAGCGGGCGAACTGCGCATACGACGTCCAGACCTTCTGTCCCGAGAGCAGCCAGCCGTCGTCGACGCGTTGCGCCCGGGTCTTCAGTGACGCAAGATCGGAGCCGGCATCGGGTTCCGAGAACAGCTGGCACCAGATCTCGTCGGCCGTGAGGATCGCGGGAAGCCAGCGCGCCTTCTGGTCGTGGGTGCCGTGCGCGAGCAGCGTCGGTCCCGCGAGGTTGATGCCGACCCGGTTGATCGGCTGCAGCGCGCGCGAGCGCGCGTACTCCATGTTGAAGATCGCGACCTCGACGGGCGACGCGCCGCGTCCGCCGTACTCCGGTGGCCAATGGATACCGACCCATCGACTGTCCGCGAGGCGCGACTGCCAACGCCGGCCGAACTCGACCTCGTCGGCGATGTTCTCGAACCGCGGGGGGATCTCCACGTTCTCGGCGAGCCAAGCCCGCACGTCGAGCGCGAACGCTTGCTCTTCGGGTGTGAAGGCGAGATCCATGCGCTACAGGTCCCGGAACCGCGAAGCTGACATCGGCGTCAGAGACTACGCGTAAGCTCCAGCGCGATGAGCGTTGACCTCACCGGCGCGGCCGACCTGCACTGTCATTTCGGTCCCGACCCGCACCGCGAGCGTTCGGTCGACGCGTTCGAAGCCGCGGGCGAGGCGGCCGAGGCCGGCCACCGCGCCATCGTCCTGAAGTCGCACGACTCCCCCACCGCCTCGCTCGCGTGGGCCGTACAGCGCGAGGTCGGCAACGGCCTCTCGGTGTTCGGCGGCATCTGTTGCGACCGCGAGATCGGGGGCGTGAATCCGGCGGCCGTCGAGGTCGCGCTCGACCTCGGCGCGCGCATTGTGTGGCTGCCCACCTTGAGCAGTCGCCAGGACTTCGACAACGGAGTGGCCGCGCAGCTCGGCATTCCCGGGCCCGGGATCGTCGTGACCGATCTCGACGACCAACTCCTGCCCGAGACGCACGAGATCCTCGCGCTGGTGAAACAACACGATGCGATCCTGGCAACCGGTCACGTCAGCGCCGCCGAGCACTACGCCGTCGTGAAGGAGTTCGCCCGCAGCGGCAAGGTGCTCGTCACACACGCGACCGAAGATCTCGCGGGCCCGAACCTCACGGCCGCGCAATGCCGCGAGCTCGCCGGTCTGGGCGCGTGGATCGAGCTGTGCGCCATGACGTGCATCGGCGGCCTCGCAACCCGGACCGTGTCCGAGATGGTCGAGACCATTCGTGCAGTTGGTGTAGAGCACGTGACCCTGGGAACCGACTTCGGCCAGAAGATCAACCCGCATCCGGCCGCAGGTTTGCAGACCTACGCTGACGCGTTGTACGCAGAGGGCCTGACCGAGGGCGAGATCCGACGCATGGCGTGCAATACCCCGTGCGAGCTGTTGGGAGTGCAGT
Organism: Actinomycetota bacterium; assembly: GCA_003134555.1. GTDB lineage: Bacteria > Actinomycetota > Acidimicrobiia > IMCC26256 > PALSA-610 > PALSA-610. The sequence goes on along the minus strand of PLBO01000121.1, from coordinate 60,425 downwards.
AGTGCCGCACATCGACGTTCCGGAAGGCAAAGCCGACCCCGAGGTGCGGGTGTGGGCGCTCCGACCCGAGATGGGCATCGGGGCGGGCGCGCTGAGTCACGCCATCTACGACCAGAGCATCGTGCCCGTGCGCGAACGCGAGCTTGCACGGATGCGCATAGCGCAGATCAACGGATGCGTGATCTGTCAGCAGTGGCGCTCGACGCCCGGCGCGGAAGGTGCGGTGACCGAGGACGACTACGCACACGTCCTCGAATGGCGCACCCACGACGGCTACTCCGAGCGCGAGCGACTCGCGATCGACTACGCCGAGCGCTTCGCACTCGACCACCACAGCATCGACGGCGCGTTCTACGCACGACTGAGCTCAGCGTCATTCACCGACGCGGAGATCCTCGACCTGACCGTGTGCATCGGAGGATGGCTCGCGCTCGGTCGCACGCTGCACGTGCTCGGCCTCGACGACGCCTGCCAACTCGCGCCGTAACAGTCAATGGGCGATCTTGCTGCCGATACCAAGGTCACGGGGAGCGTCGGCCGTTACTCGGCGACCTTGTCTCGTGATTGGGCGATCTGGGGTCCGAACGGCGGATACATCGCGGCGATCGCGTTGCGCGCGGCCGGTCAGCACTCGCAGTTCGGCCGGCCCGTGAGCATCGTCGGAAATTTCCTCGGCGTCGCGACCTTCGACGACGTGATCCTCGAGGTGACGACGTTACGGCTGACGAAACGGGCCGAGTCGATGCGCGTATCGATGAAACAGGGAAAGGACGCGATCTTCGAAGCGCTCGTGTGGACGTGCGCCCCGATGGAGGGCCTCGAACACGAGCTCGCGATCAGTCCGGCGACCTTCGAGCCCGAGTCGGTGCCGCCCACCTCGCAGCGCCTCGCGGATGCGGGCATCGAGCTGCTCTACCCGTTCTGGTCGAACTTCGACGAGCGATCCGAATCGTGGCTCTCGCCCGACGAATGGCTCGACCGCACGCCCGAGTATCCCTCGTTCGAGCGCTGGTACCGATTCCTGCCGACGTCGACGTTCGACGACCTCTGGGTCGACGCCTGCCGGTCGCTCATCCTCATCGACACGCTCGGCTGGCCCGCGGTCTCGACGCTGCACATCGACAGCGGATACATCGCGCCGAGCATCGACATCACGTGCACGTTCCACCGCGCCCGGATCGAGGAGCCCTGGCTCTACGCGCAGGCAACGTCGGTGAGCGCGAACGCGGGCGTCGTCGGATGCGAAGGACGCGTCTGGTCGCGCGACGGAGCGCTGCTCGCGATGGGCACCAGCCAGCTCCTGTGCCGCCCGATACCGACGCCGTAGAGTCCGCGCGATGGAAGACCGCATCACTCCGGGCCTCTATCTCGAGATGACCGATCGCGCGATCGACGAGTACGCGCGCGACCGCGTTCCCGACGTGCTCGCTCATCCGGGCGTTCAACGCGCCACCTGGTGGCGCAACGTGAAGCGGAACCGTGCCGATCTGCCGCCCGTCCTGCCCGAGTTCGACCACCTCGGCGTCTACGAGGTCGACGACACGTTCGCCGCGCCCGACACACCCGCCGGCATAACCGGCCATCATTTCCGCCACTACCCCCGACCCGGCCAGGGCATCGTCTCCGGCCGGCCCACCGTCGGACTCTCGCTGGTGCTGATCTCGCCGAAGGAGGAGTCGAGGGCACAGGAGTTGCGCGACTGGGCCGACTTCGTGCACATCCGTCACATCGCCGAGGCCGCAGTCCCCGGCTATTGCATGATCACGCCCTACGAGAATGTCGCCGGCGGCGACCCCCGCTTCATGCATTTCTACGAAATGGACACTGACGATCCGGAGACGGCGTTCACATCGATGACTCCGCTCGTGATGCAACGCATCGGAGACGAGCAGACCGATGCGTTCAAGCGGTGGGCGTGGGGGCCGAGCCTGCGCATCATGTACGTCAACTCGTTCGTTCGCGTCGGCGCAAGCGACTCCACATGAACAACGACTTCTTCGAGGTCGTCATGCGCCAACGCGCGTGCCGGTCGTTCTCGACCGACACGGTCGACGACGACTCGATCGCGCGCGTACTCAGTGCCGCGACCTACGCGCCGAGCGCGGAGAACAAGCAGCCCTGGGAGTTCATCGTGGTGCGCGACGACGCGACGCGCGCCGCGATCGGCGATCTGTCGTTGCGCGCATGGGAAGCTCGTGGACGCGCGTTCTCGGAGGGTCGACTGACGCCCAAGATGCTCGCCGACGTCGATCAGGGCGCCACCGGCGGCGTCGCCAACGCGCCGGTCAACATCGTGGTCTGCGCCGACGTGCAGCGCGGGCTGGACGCGACCATCCCGTCGTCGATCTTCCCCGCGGTCCAGAACCTGTTGCTCGCCGCGACGGCGCTCGGGCTCGGCAGCGCGCTCACGACCATAACCACCGGCTTTCGGAGTGAGATGCAAGCGCTTCTCGCTCTGCCGGAATCCGTCTGGCCGATCGCGCTGGTGCCCATCGGCCATCCGGCCCGGCCGCTCGGGCCGCCGCGGCGCGCACCATTCACGGAGCACACGCACCGGGAGCGCTACGGCCGGACCTGGTGAGTGATTTCGGCTTGCCTCTCGGCTACGGATGCATGTCTTCCGGTGCGACGTCGCGCGTGTGCTGGGCGAACGACCACTGATGGCCTTCGGGGTCTTCGGCGGCGTAGGTGCGGTCGCCGTAGAACTGATCGGCAGGCTCCTGGAGGATGTTGGCGCCCGCAGCCTTGGCAACGGCGAAGTGCTTGTCGACGTCGTCGACGTACACGTAGACCGTCTGGGTGGCGCCGCCCCTGTGTTTCGGGTTCTGGTAGTCGGGCCCGGGGTGGCCCATCATCACGACGCCGTCGGCAAAGCTCATCTCGGCGTGATTGGCCTTGCCATCGGGTCCCTTCATACGGACCGTCTCGGTGAAGCCGAACGCGCCGACGAGCCAATCGAGAGTGGCATCGACGTCCTCGTACAGCAGGTACGGCGTGATGCGGGGAAAACCTTCAGGTGGGTTGTCAACCATGGCGATCCTCCAACCGTCGATACGACCGGTCAGGCTATCGAGACTCGGGGTCAGCGGTAACCCCCGACGATGGTTGCACCCATCGCCACCGGCGGGATCTCACAGCGGTCGGCGATGTCGGCCACGAACGCTTGAAAGGCCGCAACGTCCTGCAGCGATTCGGGTTCGTCGACGTCGTGCTCGATCACGACGTGAATGAAGCTCACGCCGTCTACGAGCCGAAAGACCTTGTAGGTGAAGCCTTCCGGCTCGCGGTCGTTCAGCTCCGCGAACACCGCCTCGATCAGCCGCTGGTTCTCGTCAGCCCGCTCCGGCTTGGCCTGATAGCGCACCACAATCGTCTTCATCGTCTCTCCAACTCCGTGGCCTGCTGGTCGCTCCGTAGCTAAGACCGCTGCCTGCGCCGAAACTCATCGGTGCGCGAAGCGTTTCTCCCAGATCAGGATCGTGTCTTTGGAGCCATGCCCGCATCGACGGTATAGCGCCTGGGCCGGCGCGTTGTCGGCGCTGACGCCAAGACGCAGTCGATCGACGGATTGCTACCGTCCTACGTCGTGTATCTGGATCCTTCACCCGACAACATTCAGGCACTCATCAATCGCGCTGTCGAAGGCCCGATCGTGATGCTGAACCTGCTTCGCCTTCGCGAAATCGCCGACTACAGCGACTTCCCCGAGCTCGAACCTTTGCGTCCCATATCCGGACGAACGGCGTACGACCTATACATCCGCCATACGCGCCCTTTCCTCGAAGCAACCGGCGGGTCTGTAGTCATGATCGGCGAAGGCGGGAACTTCTTCGTGGGACCGACCGAAGAGCGATGGGATCTCGCCCTCTTGGTCCGGCAGAACAGCCTCGCCGACTTCTTCTCGTTCGCAAGCAACTCCGACTATCTCGCCGGCATCGGACACCGCACCGCTGCAGTCGAAGACACTCGCTTGTTGCCACTCGTCGAGATCGCAGCGCCGTAGGTGCCGCCGCCTCGCCGATGTCGATCGTTGCGGCGACTACCCGGTCGGCGCGGTCACCGGAAGCGAGGTGCGGTAGCCGGCTTCGACGAGCACCCGGTTCCTTCCGTCGAGAGTTGCCTTGAAGACGACGCGGTCATAGTCCTTCGGCTGTGAATGGTTCGGAAGCGGCGGCGGTGACTTGGGGACATGGCCGTCCGCCCAGCAGACCACCTGCCCCGGAGAGGATGGATCCTTGAATGCGGCAATCGCGACTCCGTCGTATGCACGGGCACCTGCCGTGCACGCGGCCAGCAGGTTCGCGGAACCCGTTGACGAGGTGGCGGAACCGCTTGACGAGGTGGTCGCGGGGGTGCCGGACGTGCATTCGGAACCGTGGTCCGGTAGCGCGTCCCAATACGCCGGCTCGTTCGCCGGTTCCGAGCCGACACCTCCCGGTCCCGTGCTCGGTCCCTCGTTCGCGGTGACGACGTCACCGGTATCCGCGTCGAGGGCAACGATTCCCCACGTGTACGGGCCCTGCGATCTGCTCGTCGCCCGGAGGTCGACAACCCAGAATTTGTCGTGAGCTCTGATGCGCGCGTCGTCTTGGCCTCCAGTGAAGGGGTTGCCCTTGACCTCGAGCTCTGACCAGTTCACGAGCTTCGCATGCGCGCTCGGTTCCGCCACGATCACAGTGCCGTACGCGACGCCGCGAACGATGGCGTCGTTGCGGGAGATTGTCACGCACCATCGGTTGCCTATGGAAGCGGTCGACGGTGTTGTCGGCGACACCGCGATCTGTGGCCTACCGGTGTCGTGTCCGAGCGATGCCGCGACGCCAACCGAACCGACCGAGATCACCGTTGTGATCGCGACGATCGTGATCGCGCGCCGTCGACGACGTCGACGAATGCGGTCACGCAGACCATCCACGGTGGTCGCGCGCGGCGCGCTCGACAAGAGATCGAGTACCGCGTCGTCAAAACGATTCATGACGGCTCCTGGGCAACATCGGGTTCGGCCAGTAACCCGGCGAGCGAACGGCGGGCGGCCGCGAGTGTCGACGCGACGGTTCCACGGGTGACACCCATGGCTGTCGCGATGTCGTCCTCGGCGAGGTCCGCGACATAGCGCAACACCACCGCCATTCGCTGCCGCTCGGGCAGGCCCCGCACCACATCCCAGACTTCACCGGCCGGCGCCGCCGCGACCTGACCCGGCGCGAGACGCCTCAGCAGGCGGCGCTCGAGGGTCCGCCTTCGAGCGACGCGGCGGACCACATTGACCGCGACCTGGTAGGTCCAAGCTTCGGGTGAACCCATCTTGTACACCCGGTCCCAGTGCTGCAGCGCCCGTGACATGGCCTCATCGGTCGCCTCCGCGGCGAGCTCCCGATCGCCCGACAGCACGAGCAGCGACGCGAACAAGCCAGCGTGCTGACCCGCGTACCACTGAGCAAAGTCGCCCGACAGGTCCACGCCATCCACTCCCTCATCAAGTCACGACAGCGACGAAACGTTGAGTCGACCACCAGGAAATAGCGAGCGGCTCAACGGGCGAACCCGCCCAGAATGCTCGACCTCGATCGTCGTAGCCAGTACTGATCAGCAGACACATGGCGCGCAACCCGGCTTCAGGGATTCGTCAACGATGCGCCATCAGGTCGGGTCAACTTGGCGGCGATGTCACCCATAGAGGTCCTTGGTGGCATCGTGAGGCAGTGGACCTGGACTCGGTTTCCCTCGACTTAGAGGGTGCCTATCGCAAGTACGCCGACGAGCTGATCCGGTTCGCGACAGGACTCGTCGGACCTTCGGATGCAGGCGACATCGTTTCGAGTGCCATGGCGAGTTGTATCGGGTCGCAAGCGTGGGATTCGGTCCGAGAACCGCGTAGCTACATGTTTCGTTGCGTGTTGAACGAGGCCCGACAAACGCGCCGATCAGACCTACGTCGTCGAGCACGAGAAGCACGCGCCGCCATGCCAAGCGTTGCCCACGGTCCCGACGTGCGACCAGAGATCCTCGCGGCTCTGGCGCTCCTGAGTGTCCGCCAGCGTGCTGTGATCGTTCTCACGTATTGGGACGATCTCGCACCGGCCACGGTCGCATCACGGCTGGGAATCACAGAGGGCAGTGTGCGCCGCCATCTGGCGCGTGCCCGCAGACAACTTCGGACGGTGCTTGATGAACGACCTTGACGCCCGGATCCGTGCATTTGTCGGCGAGCTGCTGGACTCCTCGCCAATCGCGCCACCGTTTCCGGGTGTCACCCCCGAGTCCGTGCGGCGACCCGGTCCGAGACGACGACGCCTCGTGTTTGCCATTGTCACCGCGGTCGTACTCGGCGCGACCGTGCTCGTCCTGATCGCTGATCAACACCGGACAACACGAGTGCAAATCATCCAAGTCCCGACAACGACGACAGCTCCCGGCGATGCGCTCGCCTTTCGCCTCGTCCTCAGAACCGTGCCGTACGGCCGCCGGACGACATCATCATCGAAACCAGGGGTGACAGCGTCCGCGCCGACCACTTGCGAAGGGGGTGCTCTTGTAACACCGCAAGCGAAACAGACGGCGCGCGAGCAGGTCGTCGTGCCCGATCGCTCCAAGTCGGCCTGCTATTTGCTCGGCCCGACGCTGCTGACCGGACACAACATCATCACCGCGGATGCAGTCATAGACCCGACGACCGCCGAGTGGATCGTCAACCTCCACTTCGCGAACGACGACTTCGTCGCCAAGGTCGCCGGCCCGTACGTCGGTCGTCAGATTGCGATCGTGTTGAACGGTGTGGTCGAGTCTGCGCCGACCATCAACCAGGGCATCACCGGCCAGGACGTAACGATCTCCGGACAATACGACGAGGCAACCGCGAAACGCATCGCGTCGAGCCTCGCACCTCCGAGTGCTCATAGTTCGGACACGACCACCCTGGATCCCAGACGGGCTTTGCTCGAAACGTTCTCGGCCCGATGCGCGAAGGTTGCTCCCCGTCTCGGTTTCGGCTCGCTCGTCACGGGGACCTCGGATATCCGTGCCGCGGACGCTCGGGCGGCGCTGAAACGCGCGAGCAACGCCATCCCCGCCGTTCTCGCGACCATCGACGGACAGCAGTTGTTGGCGCTGTGCGAGTTCAGGTCCACCAGCACGAGCGTGACACCAACATCCGTATGCCCCGACGGCTCCCGCGTCGACGTCCGACCGCTGATCTTGTACACAGTCGACGCGCACTTGAACGCGAGCCAGCTCCCCGACGTGCAGTACCTCTTCCCGCAGCCATCCGGCGCCACCGGAAACCCGCTCGCGGACCCGTGCCGCGTCTCATCGCCGTAACGATCGCCGCTCGCATGACGGGAGCCGGCTGCGTATTGCCGGGCGACTACCGGAGGTCAAGCGGCCGTGATCGCGTCGGTCCTGCGTTCGCCCCGTTTCCCAGGGCGTGAGCGAACGACGGCCACGATCACGAGGCCGGAAGCCACAAGACCGGCGAGTGCGATGCCGGCGTCGCGATTATGAGAGCCCTCGCACGGTCTCGGGTTGGTACCTGGTGGACCGAAGGCCTCGACGTCGAGCGGCTTCACCACACTGCCGCAGTTCAGGTGGTCGCGGTAAACCGAACGAACCGCAACCTTGCCGGCGCCGAACAAAAGCCCGAGTACCAAGAGCATCGACACGGAGGCGGCGCAACGCCACACCATCGGGCGCGCTTTGGCGCGAGCAGACACGCACGAATAGTGCCCGATCGCGCGCCGTTAGGGCGAGCACCGATCGGCAGTCCTGGCGCGCAGACGCTGCGATACTGATGTCTGTGTCGCAAACGATCTTCGACGCGGTGGGCGGCGAGGAAGCCTTCCTGAGACTTGCGCACGCATGGCACACACGCTGCCTCGCCGACCCGGTCGTGAGCCACGCGTTCTCGCACGGCTATCACCCTCAGCACTCTGAGCGACTCGCCGCGTATTGGGCGGAATCGCTCGGCGGGCCACCCGCCCACAGCGCGTCGATGGGTGACGAGACGATGGTCACGAAGATGCACTCGGGCAACGGCGAGCACGTCGAGATGGATGAACGCGCGCAAGTCTGCTTCGCGCAGGCCATCGACGACGCCCGACTTCCGGACGACCAACGTCTGCGATCCATGCTCGAGGCTTACTTTCGCTGGGCCACGCGCCGCATGGCCGGCTACCCCGACTCTCCTGACGATGTCCCCATGGGACTGCCTCTCGCGCGGTGGTCCTGGGACGGACCTCAGGAGCACCGAGACACCGACTCACCTACGGCCACCACCGATCAGCAGGTATGGGCGTGCTCGTCCAGCGGACGAAATAGCCTTCATCTCCGATCACGATCGTCACGGCGAGTGCCGATCGACAGATCTGTGCCGTCGCGGTCGTAGCGTTGGGCCGATGCAGTTCAGTCCCGCGTTGCGCGACCGGGTGGCCACGGGACGCATCACGCTGTCGTTCAGACTCTGGAGTCGCCCGAAGGTCAAGATTGGAGGTCAATACGCAACGGGCGCGGTACGCATCGAGATCGACTCCATTGAGATAGTTCCGTTCTCCAGCGTGACAGCAGCAGACGTGCGTCGAGCGGGTGAGAATGATCGCGAATCGCTACGCCAGCGCGCTGCACACGCGGGTCCGATCGACGACGACACGCTCGTGTATCGCATCGAGTTTCACGTTGTTCCCAAGATCTCGGCCTCCGCCCATTCCGATGCGTAGTCGGAAGCTGATGGCCGATCAGGACGACCCGATCGCCAGATCTGACGCGGCGGATGGCACCGAGTCTTCGTCTCTTCGCAGGAGACAGATCGCCGGATCGGTGCGCACTCTCGGACGTTCCCCTGCTCCATTCGACCGGCAATCTGTACGCCCCGACCCGGCGGTCAGGGGCGCGCCGGGTATTGAAGCGCGGCGAGCAACTGACTGTGCAAGTTGGCGTTGGAGTACAGGCCACCGCCTTGATCGCCCGCATGTCCTCCGGTTCGATCGGTGAAACGGCCGCCCGCTTCCTCGACGAGAAGAATCCATGGCGCGTGATCCCAGATGTGGCAGCACTCGACCAAGAAGGCATCGATTTCGCCACGGACAAGCTCGACGAGCGCGAGGGGGCTTGCGGGTGCGCGGGCCCCACTGGGTGGGAGACGGGCTCTGGACGCGTCGTCCAGAGCATCGAGCCGAGCATCAGCCAACATCGAAGTGGTGCTGACTTCGAGGCGCTTCGATTCGGCCTCCTCGCGTGGCCAGGACGACTCGAAAGAACCGCCGCCTCGGGTCGCCCACCAGCAGCGTCGCAGCGCAGGAGCGGTGACGACCGCGATCTCAGTGCTCCCGGCAACCTCCAGCGCAATGTGAACTCGCCAGTTCGGGTCACGCCGGCTGAAGAACGACGTGCCGTCAACCGGGTCGATGATCCAGACCCGATCGGACTCACCGAGTTGACCAAGTTCTTCGCCGAGGAGCGCATCTTCTGGCCTCGCCGCAGACAACGTCTCGCGAATCAATCGCTCGACTGCCCGGTCGGCTTCCGTGACCGGTGTGCCGTCGGCCTTCAGCGTTGCCGAAACGCCAGACTCGAAGTAAGCGAGCGCGAGGTCCGCCGCCAGGTCCGAAGTGTCGAACGCGAGTTGTAAGTCATCAGCGCTGTCCACGACCGACGACGCTACCGGCCCAGGCCCGCCCTCAAAGTGCCGGTCAGGGACGCGCCAGAACGCGCGCCCAAGATCGCGTAGTTGACGGCTCACTCGCCGCCGACAGATCGGCACATCGGCGCTCACGCGGCCGTCGGCCCCGGTCGCCGAGCGCAGCGTGGCGGTTATGGGTCCGCCCTACCGGCGCAATTCGCTGCCGCGTCCCGCGTGTTCGCGGTCGAGCGCGAGTCTCCTCACGCTCGCGGCGATCACCACGAGAGACAAAGCGCCAATCCATTCCGGCACCGTGCCCCACCGCACGCTGTGGCTGGACGCGAGCCAACCCACGATCGGGAGGCACACGACCACCAAGGCAAGCAGTGTGAAGAAGGTTCGCACTACCGACCCAGGCCGAGTCCCCACGGCGCAAATGATGCCCGATCCCGCGTTCCGCGGCCAGTACCGAGCGACAGTTGTGCGCTCGGCGCCGTCGCACTGCCATCGCGTTTGCGCTGATATTCGTGCTTCCGGGTGTACTCGCCGGGATCGGCGTCATCACGCTGGCCTACGCCGGGTTCCGCTAACCGCAAACTCAGCCCGGACCACCTCGCATTGAGTCGTCGGTGGGGCTGTGAAACCCGACGGTGTGACCGTCGGCGTCGTCGACCTCGCAGTAGCGGTCACCAAAGAAGGCGTCCAGCGGTACGAGATGCCCTTGGTATCCGGCGTTCGTCAGCGACGCGTACATCTCGTCGACCGCGGCACGAGTCGGGAGTAGGAGTTGCAACACAGTTGCAGTCGACGGGCTCGGTCCTCGCCATGCTGCGTCGTACATCGCGATTACTACGGGAGTGCTGAAGGCAAGGTGAACGCCGTCGCTGACAGCAATCTCGACGTGAACATCTTCCTCGGACCCATCAGGCACGGAAATCCCGGCCCGGCGATAGAAGTCCATCGCGCGCGCCATGTCCGCAACCGCGATATGAACACCCATGAACGCCACGAGCGCTACTTCGGTTCCGCGGCCGGTCGGACCACGAGCACTGGACAGGGTGCGTGTCGAACGACCTTTTCGCTCACGGAGCCGAGCAGGATCCGAGCGATCGCGCCGTGGCCGTGCGAACCGACGACGATCACGTCGACATGCAGATCGGCGGCGACGCGGCAAACCATCCCGCCGACGTCGCCGACCTCGATGCGCTTGTCGACCTTTGCGGTGGAGAGCGCGGCGGCCGTGCGCTCGAGCTCTTCACCTGCCTCCGCCATCTCCTGCTTCCAGAGTTGCTCCTGCTCCCCCGGTGAATACACCGATCCCTCGAAGCCGCCGGCATCGTCGCCGGGAACTTCCGTGAGCACACTGAGCAGTGTGATCTGGTCGGCCGACCTCAGGAGCTCACCGGCGCGGCGCGCCGCTTCGATCGACGCGGGTGAACCGTCGGTTGCAATGAGAACGTGCATGTGCCCTTTCTACCCGGCTACGGCGACGACCGCGCCTCCCGCGGCCGCCGACGCCCGGATCGCATCGAGCACTCGCATCTCGGCCACACCGTCGACGAATGTCGGCGCCACGACTGCGGAGTCGGCCGCGAGCCCATCAATACCCGCCCGCAACGCCTCGGCCAGGCGCGTATACGGTCCGAGCTCGAGATGGGTGTACCGCTCGCGGGGATCTTCCGAGAGTGTCGGCGGCACGGGTAACGCAAGGTCGGGCGGCACGGGCAGCGCGTGCCGCCCGCCGCGATCCGAACAGAACACTCCTTCGCCGGTGACCTCGATCGTTCCTTTCGTACCTGCGACGATCGACACTCCTACGACGTGCGGCGTCCACGACGCGGCCGTTTGCTGGAGCACACCTTGTGCACCACTGCGCGTCGTGAGCCGCACTACGAAGCTGTCTTCGGCGCCGCCGGCGCGCGCGCTCACGATCGGGAGCGCGGCGCTGACCGAAGCGATCTCGCCGAGCCACGTCCGCACCTGATCGACGACGTGCGAGCCCGAAGCGCCGAGCCAACCTCCGCCGCGCCGGCCGTCGAACCACCAATCCGGCACCGGCGCGGTGGGATCGGCAACAAGAGGCACGTACTGCACCAGCGAGAACGTCCGCGGCTCGCCGATCGTGCCGGCCGCGATCGCGCGCGCGACCAGCGCACGGTCGGGCGCCCACCGGAACTCGTGCCCGACGAGATGGGTCACACCGGCGCGCTGCGCCGCGGTGAGCATGCGCTCGGCCTCCGCGGCGTCGAGGGCGAACGGTTTCTCGCACACAACATGCCGGCCCGCCTCACACGCTTCGATTGCGAGCGCCGCGTGCGTGTCGGGCGGGGTTGCGATGGTGACCGCGTCGACCCCTTCGAGCGCGAGCGCATCGGCGAGCGTCGTGCACGCCCGGGGTATCCCGAGTCGATCGGCGCGGCGCTGCGTGCGCGCCCCGTCGCGCCCGACGAGCGCCTGAACGGTGAACCCCGCATTGCGCAGCGCGGGGACGTGCACCCGGCACCCGAACCCGGTACCGACGACGACCGCACCCGCCACTAGTAACCCTCGTCGCGATCGACGACGTGCAGGAGCGGCTCACCGCCGAGATATCGCCCGATGTTCTCGATCAAGATGTCGACCGCCGCCGCTTGGAGTTGGGGCGTGTACCAGGAGATGTGCGCAGTCATCCGGACCTTCGGATGCGAGTAGAGCCAGTGCCCGGCGGGAAGCGGCTCCGGTTCGACGGTGTCGAGCGTCGCCATCGCGACCGAGCCGTCGTCGAGCGCGGCCCGCAACGCATCCTGATCGACGAGCGCGCCTCGAGCGATGTTGACGAGATGCACGCCCGGCGTCATCTTCGCGAACGCGTCGGCGTCGATCAGATGACGCGTACGCGCGGTCGCGGGCGCGGCGAGCACCACGTGCGCGGCTCCCGGTAAGAGCTCGTCGAGCGAACGCACGACCTGCACGCCTTCAACAGGGCTCGGCGCATCCGTACGCCGGAGGGCACGTACTTCCATTCCGAACGCCAGCGCGCGGGAGGCGACAGCGGCGCCGATACCACCGAGTCCGACGAGGGCGACGGTCGACCCCTCGACGCGATCGAGGGTGGGGATCGGAAAGTTCCAGTACTTCGGCGGCTCCGAGAGGAACGTCTCGGGAAATCGTTTGGCCCACGCCAGGATCGCCGCCATCACCCATTCCGAGATCGGCACCGCGCCGGCGCCGCGCGCGCAGGTAACGATTCGATCGTGATCGAACACCGCACGCGCCACGTTGTCGATGCCGGTGCCCGAGAGCTGGACCCACCGAACCTCCGCGGCGTCGAGCCAGGCGAGAATCGCGTCCCAACCGAGATAGCCGCCGAAGAAGGCGTCAGCTTTCAGTCCGGCCGGCGGGTCGCCGCCGGCGAACTCCACGAGCTCGACATCGGGAAACGAATCCTGGATCCGAACGGCTTCGGCCGAACCCGCGCCGAGCTGGGCGATGATGCGCACGACGGGAGAAGCTAGCTCGCGTCGCCGCGTTCGTCGTACGGTGCGGCCGTGCAGTCGGTCGTCGTCGGCAAAGGCATCCCGTTCGCGGAAGGTCCGGTTTGGTGTGCCGACGGAACCGTCGTCGCGACGAGCGTCGCCGCGGGCGCGCTGTTCCGCGTGTGGCCCGACTCCGGGACGGTCGAGCGGATCGCGGTCACGAGCGGCGGCGCGAACGGAGCCGCGCTCGCGGCCGACGGCTCGATCCTGGTGACCCAGAACGGCGGCATCGACTTTTCGAAGCTGCCCGGCGTGTTCGCCACGCTGCCCGCGTGCGTCCCGGCGGTTCCGGGATTGCAGCTCGCGGCGCCCGACGGAACCGTGACCTATCTGGCCGACGCAGGCTTCCGGGGACCCAACGATCTCGCGATCACCCCCGACGGCACCGTGTACTTCACCGACCCCGGCCACTTCCCGCCGACCGAGGACGGGTTCGGCCGGGTCATGGTGTTCGGGCGGGACGGCCGCGTCACCACCTTCGCCGACGACTTCTACTACTGCAACGGAATCGCGTTCGAAGCCGACGGCACCGTCGTCGTGGTCGAACGGCGAGGATTGCAACGGGTGTACGCCGACGGGTCGCGCGACTGGATCGTCCCCAAGCTCGGCCAAGGCGGCGGCGACGGGTTCTGCCTCGACGTCGACGGTCGCTTCTACGTCGCGTCGACGATCGAGCACGGCATCCGCATCGTCGACCGCGACGGAACGATCCTCGATTTCCTGCCGATCGAAGGCGAAGGGCTCACGACCAACTGCTGCTTCGGCGGTGACGACCTCCGCACGCTTTTCGTCACCGACGCGCTCCCCGGCAACCTCGTCGCGTTCGAGGGAATGCCGACGCCCGGGCTTCCGCTACCGGTCTGGCCCGGACCCGCGTAGCCGGGCCGCGAGATCGCGCGCCCATTGCTCCGGGTCCGCGAGCGGCCAGCCGTTGTGGGGCAGGTCGAAGTACTCGACGCTGATCTTGCCGCGATAGTCGAGCCGCTCCAGCGTGCGGAACACCGCGTCGAAGTCGACGACGCCGGTCGGGTCGTCGACGTGTAGTTGGGTGCTCCCCGGCTTCCCCTGCCGGAGCTGCACATGATCGGCGAGCTCGAGCAACTCGCAGGGATCACCGCCCCAGTCGACCACGTGACCCGTGTCGACGAGCAGCCGAACGTCACCGGCCTCGGCCCGGAACGCGTGCACGGCGTCGAACGAGTTCACTACCGCGCCCGCCCAGGGTTCCATCAGCGCGTGGGGAGCCGCGCGCCACCAGCGGACCGCCCGCTCCCACGCCCCGTCGAGCTGTGCGCTCGGAGCGGGGGTCGAGCACCACGTGTCGACCGGTTTCGGGAACGCGGTCGGACACCCGATCGGCAGCGCAAGAAGGGTGGGATCGGTGTCGACGAGCGGGTCGATGTGCGCGAACCCGTCGGCCCGGGCGGCGCGGGCACGCTCGACGATGTCGCCACGCCGCGCGTACGTGACATCGACGACCCCCAACGGCCACCGCATCACACGCGCCGGCGCATCACTCGCGGTCGCTCACTTCTCCATCGACTTGGGCATCACCATGCCGACCGGCTGGACGTGCTGGCCGAGTGTCACGTCGAACTTCTCGGCGACCTCCGACGCGTTCCAGCCTCCGTCCTTCCACATCCATGCGATCTGCTTCGGGTGCTGGAACAACGTGTAGGCGTATTCGGTTCGGCCGAGGATCTGTCCGTTCACGTGCGCGGCTGATTCGGACGCGAGGAAGGCGACGAGCGGCGCATTGAGCGCCGGATTCTCCTCGGGCGGTGGTTCCTTGCCCGAGCGCTCGTAGAGTCCCGCGGTCATGCGCGTCGCGCCGGCCGGTGCAACCGCGTTGACCGTGATGCCGTAGCGACCGAGCTCCATCGACCAGACGAACGTCATACCCATGATGCCGGCCTTGGCGGCGCCGTAGTTCGTCTGCCCGAAGTTGCCGCGCAACCCGGCCGACGACGTGATGTTGACGACCCGCCCGTAGCCCTTCTCCTTCATCACCTCGGCCGCGTGCCGCGTGCAGTTGAACGTGCCCTTCAGGTGCACTGCGACGACCGAATCGAAATCCGTCTCGTCCATCTTCAGCAACGTCTTGTCGCGCACGATGCCGGCGTTGTTGACGAGGATGTCGACCGTGCCGAACGCTTCGACCGCCGTACGCACGATGTTGCGGGCCGCGTCGAAATCGGTGACCGAGTCGTAGTTGGGCACGGCCTTCGACCCCAGCGCCTCGATCTCGTCGCACACCTGCGCCGCAGGATCTTCTTGGGTCCCGCGGCCGTCGAGCGAGACGCCGACGTCGTTCACGACGACCGAAGCGCCTTCACGCGCGAAGCACAACGCGAACTCGCGCCCGATACCACGGCCGGAACCGGTGACGATCGCGACGCGACCGTCGAGCAATCCCATCTACGCAACCGCCGCGGTGGCCGAACCCGTGATCGCGGTGACGCCGTCCTGGTTCGCGACGGTCAGGTCGAGATCGACGAGGTGTTCGCCCCCGTCGTCGCGCTTACCGGTGACCACTGCCGTGCACGTGAGCACATCGCCGGGCCAAACCTGCTTCGCGAATCGAACCTGGAGTCGCCGGAGCGACTCGGCGCCGAACCAGTCCTTGAGGACTCGAGCGGCGAGGCCCATCGAGAGCATGCCGTGGCCGAACACGGACGGGTTCCCGACCTGGGTCGCGATCGTGTCGTCGTGGTGCATCGGGTTGAAGTCGCCGCTGGCGCCGGCGTACTTCACGAACATCGTGCGAGTGAGCGCCGGGAATTCCTGCGTCCGTTCCTCGCCGACCGAAACCGTGTCGTATGTGGTCACGCTCACTGGGCCCTCCGAAGCTGACGTCGGCGTCGGAGCGTAGCGGTGCAGGCCGCGTCCAGTCAGGGCGAGAGCCCTAAAACATGACACGAACGTCGGCTCCGACCTAGCCTGCCCCAGTGCCCCGGGCCGGTGGACAACCCGCTGCGCGCCGGCGGGCAATGAGCGAACCGCGTGAGCTGCGCGCCCGCGGCCGGGATACGCGACGCCGCCTGCTCGACGCGGGCGCGACGGTTCTCGCCTCGAAGGGCTACCACGCGACCCGCGTCGACGACGTCGTCAAGGTCGCCCAGACCTCCCACGGCACCTTCTACCTCTACTTCTCCAACAAGGAGGAGCTGTTCCGCGCCCTCGCGGCCGAGGTCGCGCAGGAGATGCAGGCGCTCGCGGAGAAGATGGAACCCCTCCGAGCCGGCGCGACCGGCCGGGCCCGGCTGCAGCGATGGATCCGGCAGTTCGTCGAGCTCTACCGGCGCCACGGCCCGGTCATCCGCGCCTGGACCGAAGCCGAGATCGGCGGCAGCGAGTTCGGCCGGCTCGGCACCGACATGCTGACCCAGTTCACCAGCGTCATCGTCACCCGGGTCGACGAGGTGGCGCCCCCCGACCTCGACCCGACCATCGCGAGCCTCGTGCTCGTCGCGATGTTCGAACGGCTCAACTATTACGCGCTGACGAATCAAGTGCGTGTCGAGCCCGACGCGATCGCCGAGACTCTTGCGCGTGTCGCGCACGCGTCGCTTTTCGGCGGTTAGCTGTCAGCGCCGGCGTTGCCGCCGAGAACGCGTGCCTGCAGGTCACCGAGCTCCGACACCGGCCCCGAGTACGCGACCTCGCCCTTCACGAGCACGATCGCGTCGTCGGCAATCGCGAGCGCGTGGTGCACGTGCTGCTCGACGAGCAGCAAGGTGGTACCTGCGTCACGAATGCGTTCCAGCGTGCGGTAGACCTCGTCGACGATGATCGGTGCGAGACCGAGCGACAACTCGTCGGCAATGAGCAGCCGGGGTTGTTCCACCAGAACGCGTGCCAGTGAAAGCATGCGCTGCTCACCGCCGGACAACGTGCCCGCACTCTGACGGCGACGCTCGCCGAGGCGGGGGAAGAGCGTGAAGGCCTGGTCGAGCGCGCCGCGGACACCCGCACGTCCGCGACTCCGGCGGAACGTCAGATCGAGGTTCTCCTCGACGCTGAGCGACGCGAACACCGAACGACCTTCGGGCGCATGCACGATGCCGAGTCGTGCGTAACGGTATGCCGGCTGGCCGGTGACGTCGCGGCCCGCGAACATGACCTTGCCCGAGGTCGGCACGATCAGCCCCGAGCACACCCGGGCGATGGTGGTCTTCCCCGCGCCATTCGAGCCGAGCAACGCGAGAACGCGCCCGGGCTCCAACGCGAACGACACACCGAAGATCGCTCGAAACGGCCCGTACGCGGCGTCGACCGCGCGCAGCTCGAGGATCGGGACGGTCTCGGCCTCGGGAACCGCGGCCATCAGACCATGTCCCCGAGGTAAGCCTTTCGGACCGCGCTGTCGGCAAACACCTCAGCCGTCGTTCCCGACGCGATCAAGGTACCGAAGTCGAGAACGAAGACCCGCTCGACCAAGCTGCGTACGAACTCGACGTCGTGCTCGACCAGCAAGACGGCGAATCCCCGCTCTCGTTGCACGGTCCGAAGTTGCTCCGTCAGCACCTCGGTCTCGTGCCGGTCGAGACCCGAGGACGGCTCGTCGAGCAACACCAGCTTCGGCTCGGTCATGAGCGCCCGTCCTATCTCGACGAGCCGGCCGACGCCGAGACTTAGGGATTCGATGGGCCGGTCGGCGGCCGGTTGCAAACCAAGCAGCTCGAGCATCGCGTCGGCGCGCGCGTTCTCGTCGGACGACGGCCGGCCCAAGAAGAGCAAGTCCTTCCACAGCGCGCCGCGCCCGTTCCGCACGCGCTCCGCGACCAGGAAATGATCGCGGGGCGACATACCGCTGAAGAGCTCGATGCGTTGGAACGTGCGCCCGATGCCGAGGCGCGCCCGCTTGTGGGTCGGAACGCCGGCGAGGTCACGTCCGTCGAACGTGACCGATCCCCCATCGAGCTTCAACAGACCGAGCAGGCAGTTGAAGAACGTCGTCTTTCCTGCTCCGTTGGGCCCGATGAGCCCGACGACCTCGCCGTCGCCGACATCGAGACTGACGCTGTCGAGCGCGGTGATGCCCGCGAACTTCTTCGTCACGCTCTGCGCGGAAAGGAGCCCGCTCACGATGCCGGGCCTCCGGCGGCGGCCGGGAGACCGACCGTCTCGCTCCCGTCGAGCGTGCCGCCTCCCGCACTCGTTGCTCCACCCTTGGACGACCGCCGGTCGATGAGGCGCTGAATGGCTTCGAGCGACTTGCGTTTGTTGAACTCGAGAATGCCCTCGGGATGCTTGGCGTAGGTGAACGCGCCGAGACTCAACAAGATGATCGCGAGCGTCTGCGGCGGCTGACCCATGTGGTACCAGGGCTGCACGTGGTCGGCGAGCCACGGCACCACCTGGTTGAGGATCACCGCCTGGAAAACGAAGAGGCCGGCCGCGGCCTGGATCGCTCCTTCGACGCTGCGCGATCCGAGCGAGACGACGAGCACGACCCAGATGAGACCCTGGAAGTACACGAAGTTCGGATCGTAATTCGCGGCCCGCTCGTAAATCGTGAGCATGGCGCCGCCGACGCCGGCAATGGCGGCGGCGAGCGCGAACGACGTGATCCGCGCGCGCGCGGCATTGATGCCGATCGAAGCCGCGGCCGTCTCGCTCCCGCGCAGCGCGTCGAGGTACCGGCCGGTCGTGCCGCTCCGGACTGCAAGCACCAACACCGCGACGACGAGCAGGATGAGGAGGCACAAGACTAGAAATGCCTTGTCGCTCTGGTCGAAATTGATGAAGCCGATCGTCGGCCGAGGCGCGTCCTCGGGCACGACGCCGCCGCCGACCCAGTCGAACCTTGCCATCACGTTGTCGAAGAACAGCGCGAACGCGAACGTCGCGAGGGAGAGGAAGATGCCACCCAGGCGCAAGGCGGGAACGGCGAGCAGCGCGCCGATCAGCGCGCTCAACGCCGCCGCAATCAACATCGCGACGAGCACCGACATGCCGAACCGGGTCGCGAGCTGCGCGGTCGCGCATCCGCCGATGCCGGCGAACGTCGCCTGACACAGCGAGATCTGCCCCGCCATGCCGGTGATCACTGTGATCGACAGGAAGATGACGGACAGGATCGTGGCGCGAATCGCGATGTCGAGCCATTGTCCGCTCGCGTGAAAGAAGATGTAATACGCGGCCAAGAGACCGACAACCACCCCGAAGATGCGGGTCGCGTTGGTGAGCGCGGCACTGCGCACCGTCGACGCGAGCGCGGGCGGCGGAGGGTCGACCCCGGCCAGTGGATCGGCCAGTTCGCGCCGGCCCCGCAGGGCGGGCGAGAAGATCAACACGAGAAAAAGCGCAATGAACGGGAGCGCCGGGCGAATGTTGCTGGCGAGAACGCTGCCGGTCGGGAGGTAGCGGTCGAGGATCTGCTGCAGGACCCCCAGCCCGAGGCCGCCGGCTAGCGCGATCGGAATGCTCGACAACGAAGCGACAGCCGCGGCCGAGATCGCCACGACGACGAGCGTCGTGTAGTTGAGGTCGGAGACGGCCGCGAACAGCGGCGCGAGCAGCACACCCGCGAGACCGGCAAGGAAACTGCACAACACCCACGACGCCGTGCTGACGCGATCGGCGTTGATGCCGGCCAGCTCCGTGAGGCGCGCGCTCTCGACTACCGCGCGCATCTGGAGCCCGAGCGCGGAGTAACGGAACAGCACCGTCAGCGCGATCACCACGAGGAGCGTCACGAGAATCGTGGCGAGGTCGTTGCGGCTGACGAAGACGTCACCGAAGGGGTTGTACGACGTATCGCCCCGCGGGACGATGCCCTGAGTCCCGGCGGCCGGGTTCTGACCGAACCACAGCTTCAGGATCTGGGGGATCGCCACGAGCAGAGCCAGGGAGGTGACGAGCTTGGCGATCGCGGTTGCGTTGCGCAGATAGCGAAACAGGCCGCGATCGAGCACGAGCCCGAGCAGTGGTGCCACGATGAACACCGCGACCAACAACGCCACTGGGATCGGCAGGTCGTGTCGAACGCGCAGGTCGTAGTAGATCGCACCCGAGACGAACGCCTGGGCGCCGTACGCGAGGTTGAAGACTCCGGATGTCTTGTAGGTCAGTACGAGCCCGACGGCGAGCAGCGCGTAAACGCTGCCGTAGCTCATCCCCACGACGATCCGGCTGATCAGCTCCTCCACGGGTTCAATGCTCCAGCGTCGATGGTGGCCGGTTGCGCATAGCCGGCGGCGCTACGGGGTCACGAAGCTCAGGTGCTGCGGTGTGTCGACGGTCAGATCGGTGCGGTTGAAGCACACCCACGGCTTGTCGGGCTCGGCGTACACCGGCACGAACTTCCCGGCCGTGACCTTCACGAAGTTCCCGCAGTCCAGCTTGGACTGAAGTTCGGGGTGGCCGAGCGGGTTCTGGTGTTGCTTCGTCCAGTCGATCGGTTGGATGAACCCGTTGTCGGTGTACGAGGTGAGCGTGTTGAGCGCGTCGATCACCTTCTGCTGCGAGAAGCTCGGGCCCGCCATCTTCAATCCGGTGACGAATTCGTCGGCGAGAACCCATCCGGCCGCGGTGACCTCCCCGACCGGCTTCCCGATCTTCTGCGCCCACTCGAAGAGCTTCTGGATCTCGGGAATCCGCGGCTGCTGCTCGAAGGCCACGAACTGGGGACTCACGATCCCGTTCTCGAAGACGTCGGCGTTCTTGGCAATGAAGTTGGGGTCGTACCCGTTGGGAAGCTCCTGGACCGCGGTCATGCCCTGGCGCTTCATCTCCTTGCCCAGCGTGAAGGACTCGTTCCCGTCGATACATGTGCCGACGAGCTGAACGCCGGCGTTCTTCATCGCGGTGACCTGAGCGGCGAGTCCCGCCGCGAACGGAAGCGACTTGTCCTCGTACGCGATCGTCGCGGTGGGGTACTTCGCGAACGATGCTCGGATGCCGTCGGCGCAGTCAGTCGATTCGGCCGAGACGCCGTAGGCGATGATTCCGACCTTGGTGGCCCCGAGCTGCTTGGCGATCCAGGGCAGGATGTGGCCCGGGCACTTGAAACACAGCGCGCCCTTGTCGGCGAACATGTTGTTGTTGCCGGTGAACTCCGGGTTGATGTTCCAGATGAACGTCGGCTGGTTCGCGCGAGCCAACGCCTTGGACCCGGTGAACAGGATCGTCGCGATGAAGGTCGCGAACGCCTTGTCGCTGGAGAGGCTCGCCTGCACCGCCTGCGCGTTCTGCCCAAGCTGGTCGTCGCGGACACTCGTGAGCTTGAGCTGACGGCCGTACAGTCCCCCGCCGTCGTTCATCATCTTGAAGTACGCATTGATGCCGTCGGCGAGGACCGAGTAGTCGCCGCCCGTCGCGGGGTTGGTCTTGGTCACGACGGCCGCGACCCGGATTTCGGTATCGGTGACGCCGGGCGCCGTGACCGGCAGGTGCTGCTTGAAGCTGTTCGGGTCGATGCTGACCGACGGCGTCGACCCACCCTTGGCGATCGTCGACGACGTCTTGCTCGTCGATCCGGAGTTGCCACAGGCACTCGCCACGACCACGATGGCGACACACAGCGCCGTCAAACCAGCTGCCTTGGTGCGAGTCTGCATGAGTCCCCCGGGGTGTACGTCTACCTCGTCGGCGAAAGACTGACGCTAACGTCATACACCACGAATGACAACTATCCCCGTCGCCCATCCCACTCGTACGTGAGGTGATCGCATTGAGCTACACGCTCGTGACCTTCCATGCTCACCCCGACGACGAGGCGATCGCGACCGCGGGCACGATGGCGCGCGCCAAGGCAGAGGGGCATCGGGTCGTCCTGGTGCTCGCGACCCGCGGCGAGTTGGGCGAATACGCGCCGGAAGCGCTGGGCCCGGGCGAGTCGCTCACGGAGCGCCGCGTCGCCGAACTGCATGCCGCGGCCAAGGTTCTGGGCGTCGACCGGGTCGAATTCCTCGGCTACCGCGACTCGGGGATGGCGGGCGAGTCCACGAACGCCGACGACGGAGCGTTTGCGCGCGCCGACGTCGAAGCAGCCGCGACCCGGCTCGCCGAGGTTCTGCGGGAAGAGCGCGCCGACGTGCTCACCGTGTACGACGATCACGGCGGCTACGGACATCCCGACCATGTGCAAGTACATCGGGTCGGCGTGCGCGCGGCGGAACTCGCAGGCACGAAGCGCGTCTACGAGTCGACGATGAACCGCGACTACATCCAGAGCCTCATGAAACGGCGCGCTGAGGAGATGCCCGACACCCCCGACGCACCCGATGCCGCGGAGATGGACGACTTCGGTTCGCCCGAGGCGATCATCACCACGACCGTCGATGTCGGCGACTACGTCGATCGCAAACGCGAGGCGATGGTTGCCCACGCCAGCCAGATCCCGGCCGACTCGTTCTTCCTGGCGATGCCGATCGAGGCCTTTCGCCAGGCCTTCGGCCAGGAGTGGTTCATCCGGCGCGACGCGCCGGGCATCCGAGAGAAGTGGCTCTTCGACGACCTCTAGTGCGTCAGACGCCGGTCGCCTTCGTGAGCTCGGCGAGCGCCTGGGGAACCCCGGCGGCCAGGTCGTCGACGTCGGGCATCAGCTCGCGCGACGCGAGGAAGCCGAAGTCGACGTGGTCGAGATACGAGATCACGGTGACGTTGAGCCCGCAGTCGTCGAAGATCGGTCCGAGCGGGTACATCGCCACGAGCCGCGCGCCCGCCAGATAAAGCGGCCAGGGCGGTCCGGGCACGTTCGACATGACGAGGTTGATCACGGGCCGGAGTCGCTCGCCAACCCGCAGTCGACTGTAGAAACGCATGGCGCGCGAGAACAGTGCGGGCGCCGCGACCTCGGCCCAGTCCTGGAGGGTCGAGCCGCCCACCTCCTCGTGGAGGTTCTTGGCGCCGCTCATCGATCGCGCGATCGCACGGACGCGCTCGATCGGGTCGTCGATCTCGACGGGCAGCGCCGCGAACATCGACGACACGCGGTTGCCGAAACGCGGGTCGCCGTCGACTCGCACCGACGTTGGAATCGACGCGACGAGCGGACGTTCCGGCAGCTCGCCTCGCCGGTCGAGGTACCGACGCAAGGTGCCCGTCGTCGCGGCGAGGACCACATCGTTGAAGCTCACGTCCAACGCGCTCTTCACCGCCTTCACGTCGGCCAACGACACCGATGAGAACGCAACAATCCGCGCGGGCGTGATCGTGCGGTTCATCGACAGCCGCGGAGCAGTCAGCGGGAGCGCGACCTCCAACGCTTCGTTCCGGGCCCGGCGCGCGAAACGGACGACGCCGGGAAGCAGATTCGACACCGCGCGCACCGCCTTCGCAGGTCGCTGCGCGATCGCGACGACCGCGCGTCCGAGCATCTCGATCTCACTCGGCATCATCTCCGGTCGCCACTCCTCCGACGGCTCGGACGGCTGGAGCGGAGCGTCGGACTCCAGATCAAAGAGAGCGGCGATCATCTCCACACCCGCCGCGCCGTCGATCAGCGAGTGGTGCACCTTCGTGACGAAGGCCTGATGGCCGTGCTCGAGTCCCTCGACGACGTACGCCTCCCACAACGGGTGATCACGATCGAGGGGACGCCCGGCGATGTCGCCGACGAACGCCGCGAGCTCGGCGGGACCACCCGGTGCGGGGAGCGCGGCGCGGTGCAGGTGGTAGTCGAGGTCGAAGTTCGGATCCTCGATCCAAACGGGGATGTGCAAGCGGAATGGAACTTCGACGAGACGGCGCCGCAGCGGTTGCACGAGATGTAGCCGCGCCTCGAGCAACTCGTGCACCCGCTCGTGGAACGGCCCCGGCGGACCGGTCGTCGGATCGACGATCGCGACGCCGAGCACGTGCATGTGCGCGGATGGCGTCTCCAGAGCGAGGAATGCCGCGTCGAGGCCCGTGAGGCGCTGCATGCTTCACCTTTCCGACACCCGCATTGTGAGCGCGCGCCTGTACCGAGGGTCCCCGGTCGCGTACCCAGGGTTGCCAGTTTGTGTACCCAGGGTGGAAGGACCTCATTCCCGACGCGCGACACTGAGACGTGGTCCTGTCCTGGACTTTCCTCGCGGTCGCCGTCTGGGGCGGACTGTGGACGTTCGTCTCGTTCCGGCCACCGCATCGACCGCCGTGGCTGACCGTCGTCGGTTTCTTCGCGGCCTGGACCACCACGGAACTCGCTCCGATCCACATGCTGTGGCAGGGAGCGGCGGCGGTCGTGTTCATCGCCTTCGGCGCGCTGGACGCCTGGCCCGGATGGGTCGCGCTCGGAATCACGCTCGCGTCATCGTTCGGGCTCGCGGCGAGCGTCAAAGGCGCGCTTCAGACCGAGCGGGTGTTCGTCGCCGCGTTGGAAGGAGCATTGGGTCCCGATTGGGACGCCGACCTCGACTCGACACCCGAACTCGCGGGTCGTCGCATCAGATGGAGCCGCATGCTCCGACCGTTCGGTTTCGAGCGGCGCGGAGTACGGCGCATCAGCAACCTGCAGTACGTCGACGACGGCGACCGTCGCCACCGCCTCGACGTCTATAGCCGCGACGACGTCGAGGCCGGCGCGCCCGTGCTGCTGCAGATCCACGGCGGCGCGTGGGTCGTGGGCCGCAAGGATCAGCAAGGGCTGCCGCTGATGTACCACCTCGCGTCGCGGGGCTGGATCTGCGTCGCGATCAACTATCGCCTCTCGCCGCGCGCGACCTGGCCCGACCACCTGATCGACTGCAAACGCGCACTGGCGTGGATCCGCGCCAACATCGCGCAATACGGCGGCGATCCCGGCTTCGTGGTCGTCACCGGTGGCTCCGCCGGCGGTCATCTGACTGCGCTCATGGGACTGACGGCGAACGATCCGGAGTTCCAGCCCGGGTTCGAGGACGTCGACACGTCGGTCCGGGCGATGATCCCTTTCTATGGCGTCTTCGACTGGACGGGGACCGTGGCGCGCAACGACGGCCTGCGCGACCTCCTCGAACGCCGGGTCGTGAAGCGGAAGCTCGCGGCGGCGCCCGACGTGTTCCGGAGCGCGTCGCCGCTCTTCCGCGTCCGGCCCGACGCGCCGCCGGCCCTCGTCGTACACGGCGACCTCGACACGCTCGCGCCGGTCGAGCAGGCGCGGGCGTTCGTCGCCGCGCTCCGCGCCACGAGTCGGGAGCCGGTCGTGTACGTCGAGCTGCGGGGCGCGCACCACGCGTTCGAAGTGTTCAACTCGGTCCGCACGCTGCACGCGATCGCGGGTCTCGACCTGTTCCTCGCCTGGCTCCTCAACGCTGCGCGCGACGCGACATCTCGACGCGACGCCGGCCCCACGTGTAGTGCGGAAGGGGCTCGATCGGAGAGCGATCGGATACCCACGGCGCGTACGGAGCCATCACGAAACCCGCCAACGTGATGAGCACTCGGTCGTAGTTCACTCGCCAGCCGGCGAAGTCGCGCCAGGCCTGGTCGCGATCGGTGCGTACGGGGACGCCCGCCTCGACGAGCTTGTCGTAGACCTCGTCGAACTCGTCGCGCGTCACGCTGATCGGGTCGTCGGGCGCGGGTGAATCGTCATAATCGAAGCCGTAGAAACCCGCAACCTCGCGCAGTGCGAGGTAGCCGGATCGGATGCACAGTTGCGCGGGTGGCGAGACGGGCATGTCGAGCACGGCGAGACGAATCGATGCGGTGTCGAGCACCGCGCCCGCGGCCGTAACCCACGAGCGATGCGGGTTCGGCGATCGGAAGAACGAAAGCGAGCCGTACGAAGTGTGGGTCTCCTGAACCTCCGTGAACCAGGTCATCCACGCGCTCCAGAAGGTGTCCATCTCGTACAAGAAGCCGGTCTGGTGCGCGCGCACCAACAACTCACGAGGCGTGGGCGGGGTACCGGCCCGGATCGCGAGATCGGTCACCGCGACCTCGCGCCGCGAGAAGGTGTTGTAGATGGTCGGGAGGTACGCGATCAGCAGTGCGAGGATTGCCAGCCCGATAGTCGCCTCGCTGAACGCCGCGAAGGCGCCCGGCAAGTCGGGAGGGCGCTCGAAGCCGAGCGTGAGCAGTGACGAACCGCTCGTCATGACCGCGCTCCGCCAACCGAAGTCCTCGATCCCTTCGAAGATGCAAGCGAAAGCGCCGAACACGACGAGCATCGACACGAACGGCAAGGCCAGGAGCGCGATCGGCGCGTAGAACGCCATCACCCGGTCGCGCGCCTCGTACGTGCGACGTGGTGACGCGAACACATTGAACGCGCGCCGAATCGCCAGGAACACGACGACCGTGAACAACACGACGGTGCCGCGGGGCACGACGAACGTGCGGACGGCCGCATCGAGCACCACCACCGTCGCGGTGATCCCGGCGACAACGAGCAGGACGTCGACGAGTGCGTACACCGGCTACTCCTCGCCCGACGGTCGTCGCCGGTGGCGCTTGATGTCGCTGTGACGTCGCTTGTCGTCGACCCGACGCTTCTTCGCGGCTCGCGACGGCTTCGTCGAATAGCGCTTCGGGTCGATGTGCAGGGCGACGGCGAGCCGCGCTTGCAACCGTTCGAGCGCGAGCTCACGGTTCTGGTGCTGCGACCGACGCTCCGAAGCGGTCACGCGCACGACCGGACCGAGCCGTTCCAGCAGCCGGGCCCGTTGTCGCGGCCCGAGCGAGGGCGACGACTCCACGTCGAAGCGCACCTCGACCTTGGTGTTGGACGTGTTCGCGTGCTGGCCACCCGGTCCGCCCGAGGCCGTGAAGCGCCATTCGAGCTCGTCGCGCGCGATCGCGCACGACCGCGTGATCCGCAGCACGCCGTCCGGGTCCACACCCGGGACACTAGGCAATGCGGGCTAACGGGTCAGGGGCTTGTACTTCAAGCGGTGCGGCTGATCGGCCTCGCCGCCGAGGCGGCGGTGGCGGTCCTTCTCGTAGTCGGAGAAGTTGCCCTCGAACCACGTCACCTGGCTGTCGCCCTCGAAGGCGAGCACGTGGGTAGCGATGCGGTCGAGGAACCAGCGATCGTGGGAGATGACCACCGCGCAGCCCGGAAACTCGAGCAGCGCCTCTTCGAGCGCGCGCAACGTGTCGACGTCGAGGTCGTTCGTCGGTTCGTCGAGCAGCAACACATTGCCGCCCATCAACAACGCCTTCGCCAGGTGCAGCCGGTTGCGCTCGCCTCCGGAGAGGTCGCCGACCCGCTTCTGCTGGTCGGATCCCTTGAAGTTGAGGCCGGCGACGTACGCGCGACCGTGGACCTCACGGTCGCCGACCTTCACGAGGTCGACGCCACCGGTGATCTCCTCGTAGACGGTCTTGTCGGCGTCGAGCGACTCGCGCGACTGGTCGACGTACGCGATCTGCACCGTCGGACCGACCTTGAGTGAACCGCCGTCGGGCTCTTCCTGCCCGACGAGCATGCGGAACAGCGTGGTCTTGCCCGCGCCGTTCGCACCGATGACGCCCACGATCCCGCCGGGCGGCAACGAAAACGAGAAGTTCTCGATCAGCAGCCGGTCGCCGTAGCCCTTGCTGAGCTGCTCGGCCTCGATCACGAGGTCGCCGAGGCGCGGACCGGGCGGGATCGTTATCTGGACCTTGTCCTGACGCTTCTCGGCTGACTCGGCCTCCGCCACGAGCTTGTCGTACGCGGTGATGCGCGCCTTGCCCTTGGCTTGACGCGCCCGCGGCGCCATGCGGACCCACTCGAGCTCCCGCTGCAGCGAACGGCGCCGCGTCTCGTCGACCTTCTCCTCCTGCGCGAGCCGCTGCTCCTTCTGCTCGAGCCAGCTCGTGTAGTTGCCCTCCCACGGGATGCCCGCGCCGCGGTCGAGCTCGAGGATCCAGCCCGCGACGTTGTCGAGGAAGTAGCGGTCGTGGGTGACCGCGACGACGGTGCCGTGGTACTCCTGCAAGTGCCGTTCGAGCCACGCGACCGACTCCGCGTCGAGATGGTTCGTGGGCTCGTCGAGCAGCAGGAGGTCGGGCTTGCCGAGCAGCAGGCGACAGAGGGCGACGCGGCGTCGCTCGCCGCCGCTCAGCGTGGTGACGTCGGCGTCGGCGGCGGGCAGTCGCAACGCGTCCATCGCGATCTCGAGTTGGCGGTCGAGATCCCAGCCACTCACGTGGTCGATCTTGTCCTGGAGGTCGGACTG
This sequence comes from Actinomycetota bacterium, assembly GCA_003134555.1. Lineage (GTDB taxonomy): Bacteria > Actinomycetota > Acidimicrobiia > IMCC26256 > PALSA-610 > PALSA-610. The sequence continues at coordinate 32,223 of PLBO01000121.1, read as the reverse complement.
CTCGGCGAGGAGCTTGTCGAAATCTGCATCGGGCTCGCCCATCGCGTTGCAGACCTGCTCGAACCGGTCGAGGAGCGACTTCGTGCTCGCGACACCCTCGATGACGTTTCCGAGAACGTCCTTGGCGGCGTCGAGCCGCGGCTCTTGCGGCAGGAAGCCGACCGAGAATCCGGGCGTCACCCGGCATTCGCCCTGGTAGCCGTCGTCCTCGCCAGCGATGATGCGCAGGAGCGTGGACTTGCCCGCGCCGTTCAACCCGAGCACCCCGATCTTGGCCCCGGGGAACATCGAGATGTTGACGCCGCGCAGCACTTCCTTGTCGGGCGGGTGCACCCGGCGCAGATCGCGCATCGTCAGGATGAATTGGTGAGCCATACTCCTCCACCGTACCGGCCACTACGAGGAGGACCAGTGTCGGAAGTCTTCGACATCGCCGATCGCTACTGCGTACAGCTCGGCGCGCTCGACCCGTGCAGCGCGACGTACGCCGGCATACCCGGCCACGACCACGAGATGACCGACTACTCACCCGCCGGCGCCGCCCGGCGGGTCGACCTCGTGCGCGACACGCTCGTGGCGCTGGCCGCCGCACCGCAGGAAACCGACGACGACCGGCTCGCCGCGAGCGTCATGACCGAGCGCTGCACGCTCGACGTCGAACAGTACGAAGCCCGCGAGCGGCTGCGCGACGTCCGGATCATCGGCAGCCCGATCCAGTCGGCGCGCCAGTGCTTCGACCTCATGCGCCTCGACACCGACGACGACTGGGCCGTCGCCACCGAGCGCATGACCCGCGTTCCCGACTCGCTCGAGAGCATCGAGGAATCTCTACGGGCCGGCGTCGACCAGGGTGTCGTCGCGGCCCGGCGTCAAGCGTTGGCGTGCGCGGAGCAGGCGGCGACGTGGGGCGGCGAGGGCGAAGCCGAACCGTTCTTCCGCGCCCTCGCGTCCCGCCGTCCGGACGACACCAAGCTCGCGGCCGCGGCCGAGCTCGCGACCTCCGGATACGCGCACCTCGCCGCGTACCTGCGCGACGAGTATGCGCCCGCGGCCGACCCGCGCGACCCCGTCGGCCGCGACCGCTACATGTTGTTCGCGCGCGATTTCAACGGCATCGAGCTCGACCTCGAGGAGACGTACGCCTGGGGTTGGGAAGAGCTGCACCGAATCGAGGACGCGATGCGCCGCGTCGGCGAGCGCATCCTCCCGGGCGCGGCGATCGAGGAGGTGATCCAGCACCTCGACAACGACGACACCCGGGCGATCGAGGGCGTCGAAGAGTTCCGGCGCTGGAACCAGGACCTCATCGACCAGACGATCTCCGATCTCGAGGGCACTCACTTCGAGATCGCGCCGCCGTTGCGGATTTGCGAGGCGATGATCGCTCCGCCCGGCGGCGCGGCGGCGATGTACTACACGGGACCCACCGAGGACTTCTCGCGGCCCGGGCGCACCTGGTACCCCACCATGGGCCAGACCCGCTTCCCGCTCTGGAAGGAGGTCAGCACCTGCTACCACGAAGCGGTTCCCGGGCATCACCTCCAGGTCGCGCAAGTGGTGTATCTCGCCGACAAGCTCTCTCGCTTTCAAAGACTGTTCGGCTTCGTGTCCGGTCACGGCGAAGGATGGGCGCTCTACGCGGAACGTCTGATGGGTGAGCTCGGCTACCTCGAAGACCCCGCGTTCGAGATGGGGATGCTCGCGGCGCAGGCGATGCGCGCGGTCCGGGTCGTGGTCGACATCGGGATGCATCTCGAGCTGGCGATCATCGACGGAGAGCCGCACGCGGGCGAAACATGGACGCCCGAGCTCGCGCTGCCGTTCATCATCGAGCGGAGCCGCTTCCCCGAGGTGTTCATGCGGAGCGAGGTCGACCGCTATCTCGGTTGGCCGGGCCAGGCCATCAGCTACAAGGTGGGCGAGCGGGTGTGGCTGGAATCTCGCGCCGACGCGCAACGCCGCAAGGGGGCGAAGTTCGACCTCAAGGAATTCCACACCTTTGCGCTCGATCTCGGCAGCATGGGTCTCGGTCAGCTGCGCGACGAGCTCGCCCGGTTCTAGTCTCCCGCCATGCCCGACGTGCTCGACGCCTTCACCGAGACGCAATTCACCGACCAAGGCGAGACGCGAACGGTATACCGCGCCGGGTCGGGGCCGGGTGTGGTGGTGATGAGCGAGATGCCCGGCATCACGCCGAACGTCGCGGCTTTCGCGCAGCGGGTCGTCGACGCCGGATTCACGGTCGCGATGCCACAACTGTTCGGCACGCCCGGGCGCGCGGTCTCGGCCGGTTACACCGCCAACTCGATGCGCCAAGGCTGCGTATCACGCGAGTTCACCACCTGGGCACTCAACCGCACGTCGCCGATCATCGACTGGCTACGAGCGCTCGCGCGCGATCTGCACGAACAATGCGGCGGACCCGGAGTCGGCGCCATCGGCATGTGCTTCACCGGAGGGTTCGCACTCGCGATGTCGGTCGACGACACGATGCTCGCCCCGGTGCTCAGCCAACCCTCGCTGCCGTTCGCGGTGGGAAAGGCGCGCAAGCGCGCGCTCGGTCTCTCGGATGCCGACCTCGCCCTCGTCGCCGACCGTGAAGAGCTGTGCGTGCTGGCGATGCGCTTCACCGGCGACAAGCTCGTACCCGCGGAACGCTTCGCGCATCTGCGCGAGGTGCTCGGCGACCGCCTCATCGCGATCGAGATCGAGAACCGCTCCGGCCGGAATTCGCACGAGATCCCGAAGCTGGCGCACTCGGTCGTGACCGAGCATCTCGTCGACGAGCCCGGACACCCCACCAAGGACGCCCTCGATCGGGTCCTCGCGTTCTTCAAGGAACGTCTCGCGGGCTGATCAGCGACAGACGAAGCAGCCGACATCGGTGCGAATACGGAACGCGCCTTCGGCCTCGATGACGGCACTCGACCGCCGCTCGACCTCGCGGAGGACGGGTCGCGCCGCTTCGGCGATCCAGCTCATGGTCGCTACGTACTCGACGATCGATCGCGCGTCGGTGACGACGAGCTCACTACGCACGTCGTGTCTCTCTACCGACGCGAAGTGCCGCCGGAGCTCGGCATCACCCGACTCGGACGAGAATCCGAGGTACGCCCGTCCCGAACTCGCCTCGGTTGAGGCCCCGACTTCGGTGAGAGCCCCCGCGACCATGTCGTTGAGCTCCTCGAGATGTCGGCACGAGTTCGTCAAGAACAGCGCGGTGCCGCTCGCCCGCAACACGCGACGGATCTCCGCTATTGCACGGTCGCGATCGGGCACGTGATACAGCATGTGCATCGCGAGCACACGGTCGAGCGACCCTGCGGCGAACGGCAACTGCTCGGCGTCGCCGACGAGCAACGACGCGCGCGAGCGCGATCCTGCAGCCGTCAACATCCCTGGTGAAAGATCCATGCCGAATACGGGGCCGCGATGAGCACGGCCGGCGAGCTCGGCCAGATGGACTCCGTTCCCGCAACCGACATCGAGCACGCGTTCGTCGCCGCGCAGCTCCGCCAGGTCAAGAGTCCAAACCGGGTTGCGAACGGGCGGGTCCTGGAAGCGATAGAGCGCCTGACGGGAGGAGAGGTTCGCGTCCGAGGCGTATTGAACTCCGGTGAGGTATCGCCGGTCGACGAACCGATCGGTCACAGCTCGCAGACGACTTTGCCGTAGGTGCCGCGCGATCCGAGCCGGGCAAGGGCCGCCGGGACCTCGGCCAGGGAGACGCGCTCGGAGATCAGCGGATCGATCTTTCCCGCCTCGAACAGTCGTATGAGCTCGTCGTGGGTCTCGCGCACGAGTCGCGGATTCATGACGTTGTACAGACCCCAGTGCACGCCGACGACCGCGTAGTTCTTGATCAGCACGTGATTCGTCCGCGCCTCCGCGAATCGCCCGCCCGTGAAACCGATGATGAGGATGCGGCCTTCGAACGCGATGCACTTCGTGGAACGGTCGTAGGTATCGCCGCCGACCGGGTCGTAGACCACGTCGGCGCCGCGACCCTCGGTGAACTCCTTCACCGCGTCGACGAAGTCGTGCTCGCGGTAGTCGAGCGCGAGGTGCGCGCCCAGCTTCCGGCAGACCTCCACCTTTTCCGGTCCTCCCGCGGTCGCGACCACGCGCGCGCCGGCCGCGAGCCCGAGCTGGATCGCCGCGCTGCCGACGCCACCCGCTCCCGCGTGCACGAGCAACGTCTCGCCCGGCTGCAGGTGCGCACGCCGGTGCAGGGCGAGGTGCCCGGTCTGGTAGACGACGTGCAGGGCCGACCCGGCCGCGAACGACATCGAATCCGGGATCGGGAACACGCCCCCCGACGCGTTCGCAGTCGTCGATTCCGCAAAGCCGCCCGGTCCGAAGTTGGGGATTGCCAGCACCCGGTCGCCGACCCGGAACCTTTCGACGCCGACACCGATCTCGTCCACGACGCCCGCGACCTCGGCTCCCGGCGTGAACGGGAGCGGCGGCTTGACCTGGTACTCACCCCGGCACATCAGCACGTCGGGGAAATTCAGGGCCGCGGCGTGCACCCGCAGGCGTACCTCACCGGGCCCGACCACCGGCTCGGGGCCGTCCTCGAGGGCCATGACCTGCTCCGGCTCACCGAGCTCATGGACCCGCAATGCCTGCACGATGCGTCAGTCTCGCAGACTTCGCGCTTCACTGGTCTGGTGGAGCTGACGGCGACTCGCATGGTTGCCGGCGGCGATGCGCTCGGACGCGCCGACGACGGCCGAGTGGCGCTGATCGACGGCGCGCTCCCCGGTGAGCGCGTGCGGATCGAGGTGACCGCCGACCGGGCCGATCATCTCCGGGGCCGCGTGCTCGAAGTGCTCGACGCGTCACCCGCACGCGTCGTCCCGCCGTGCGTCCATGCGCGCGAAGGCTGTGGAGGCTGCGGGTGGCAACACGTCGCGACCGAGACGCAGCCGCAACTCAAGCTCGACATCCTCCGCGACGCGCTGACCCGGATTGCGCGCATTGACGAACCGCGGCTCGAGGAACCCGTCGTGCTGCCGATGGAGGGCTTCCGCACGACCGTGCGCGCGCTCGTCGTCGACGGCAAGCCCGCGTTCCGGCGCCACCAGTCGCACGATCCGGTGCTCATCGACTCCTGCCTCGTCGCGCATCCGGCGATCGACGAGCTCCTGCGCGAAGGCAACTTCGGGCGCGCGACCGAAGTGACCTTGCGAGTCGGTGCGGGAACCGGCGAACGCGCTGCGCTCGCCGACCCCGCGGAAACCATTCTCGACCTGCCGCCCGACGTCATGCGCGGCAAGTCGGCACACGTGCACGAGGTCATCGACGGACACACCCTGCGCGTGTCGATCAACTCGTTCTTCCAGAGCCGCACCGACGGCGCCGAGACGCTGGCGCGCCTCGTGAGAGAAGCGACCGGACCCGACCGCGTGATCGCCGATCTCTATTGCGGGGTCGGCCTCTTCGCGGTCACCGCCGACACCCCGCGTCGCGTCGTCGCAGTCGAACGCGGACGAGCTGCAGTGGCCGACGCGAAGCACAATCTCAAGGGCCGCGACGCGCGCATCGTGCGCGCCGACGTCGGCAAATGGAAAGGCAACAAGGTCGACGTCGTCGTCGCCGATCCGAGCCGGGCCGGCCTCGGCAAAGACGGTGCGCGCACGGTCCTCGCGTGCGATCCCGAACGGGTAGTGCTCGTCTCCTGCGACGCGGCGGCGCTCGCGCGCGACGTCGGCCTTCTGGTGGGCGCCGACTACAAGCTCACGTCGGTGACGCTCGTCGATCTCTTCGCGCACACGCCGCACATCGAGTGCGTCACGATTCTCGACCGGTAACGCGAGGGCGAGCTAGGCGAGTTGCTGTTCGAGCTTCGCGAGCGCCTCTTCTTCGGAGACGTTCAACGCGAAGCTCAGCTCCGACACGAGAATCCCGCGGGCCCGTACGAGCATCGCCTTCTCGCCCGCCGACAGGCCCTTGGTGACCTCGCGCAACGCCAGGTTCCGGACGACCTCGGCGACCTGATACACGTCGCCGCTCTTCAGCTTCTCCTGGTGGTTCTTGAAGCGACGGCTCCAGTTCGTGGGCTCGCGCACGTCCTTCTTGGAGAGGAGCTGGAAGAGGTCGTCGATGTCCTCCACCGAGATCGGCGGCCGCATGCCGACGTCCTCGGCCTTGTTCGAAGGCACCGCGAGCGTCAGGTCGCCATTGGCGACGCGGAGGACGAGGTATTCGGTCTTCTCGCCGAACGCCTCCCGCATCTCCTTGCGTTCGATCACGGCGGCCCCGTGATGGGGGTACACGACCCGGTCACCGACTTTGAACGCCATGCCACTCCATGATCGAGAATTCCGGCGTCGGAAGCCCGCGAATCGGGCACCGAGCGACCTGTCATGATACCAGGCGTTCGGAGCGCCCCTGACCGTGGTCAGTCCTTGCGGGCGCTGCGCTCGGCCTCGATCCACGCCTTCACAACCGGCGCGAAGTTCGCAGGGTTGTACGCGTCCTCCTCGGACGAGAACTGCATGTCGCCTGCATACTTGAGCACGGTGAGGTTGTGCGCCTGGTAGATCTCGCCGTCACCGGGGTCGCGGAAGCGGTTCTCGATCTGGCAGATCCACCAGCCACGCTCCTCGTCGCACACGCACCAGTCGTGCGGGAACTCCTTCATCTCGGAGTTCGGCCACTCGGCCATCGTCTTCGAGATCCATTCGTAGATCGCCTCGCGACCCTGCATCGTGCCGTAGTGGTGCTCGACGTAGGTCGCGTCCTCGGTGAAGGTATCGGCCCAGGCTCGCCAGTCGTTGGTGCGCCCGGCTTCCTGCGCCACCGCGCGGTAGTTGTCGTGCGCTCGCTGCAGCTCTTTCCGTGTCCATTTCGCCATGGGCACAGCATCCCGCATCGCGCGGGGCGCTGTCATTTACCGGGGAGGACGGCGCCGGTGTCGAAGAGATGATGGATCGGATCGTGGATCACGTAGCGGGCGAACGACTCGACCGTGAAGATCGAGCCGTCGCTTCGGGTACCGGGTCGTGACCACTGGCCGCGTTCGACGCCGTCGAACCGATCCGCGAAGAGACCGGCAGCTTCGTCGAACTCCGCGCCGACACGAGCCGGATCCTGCTCGCCGTACGCGTCGTCGACGGCCGTCGCGTCCTGATCCCAGTTCGCGAACGTCGGGTCGTCTTCGGCGAGCATCAGCGCGAGCCGTGCGTCGCAGATCCGAAAGACGTCGCGGACGTGACACGCGTACTCGAGCGGCGACCAGATGTTCTCGTTCGCTCGGCGCGCGACGTCGGGGCGCGCAAGGACGAGCCGCCAGGCGGCGGCGTTGTCGCGAATCATCTGTCCGACGTTCTCTCGAGGAAACGCGGCGGCTTCGAAGCGGCATTCGGGACAGGGCCGGTCGAGTACCCAGGTCCAGTTCTTCGCGTCCGGCGTGATCGGCACGTCGCAAAGTTACGACGCCGCCCGTTGCGGGTCCGCTGATTTTCTACTCGGTCGGGACCGCGCCCGAGTGCAGCGGGCGGTGCAGGGATCGCGGCGCGGATGCGTCGGGCACGGCGTGGACGGCCTCGACGATTGCGCCGGGGACGACCTGCGACGAGACGTCGCTCGCGCCCGCCGTCTCCGACGGCCACGCCTCGGCGACGCCGACCAGCGTCGTGAGCGACGCGAATCCCGCGTCGACGAGTCCCTGGTCGGAATCGGCCGGCGCGGCGACACCAGTTGCACGCAACTCGAACTGGAGGCCGCCGTCACCCGACTCGGCGATCGCGGCGCGCACCGAGCCGAACGCGGCAAGCCGCGCCCAGCGGACGCCGATCACGTCGTCGTAGTCGAGGGCCGGCACGTTGAGGTTCAACACACTGCGCGGTGGCGCCTCGAGCAACATCGACAGCACATCGATTGCAATGAGTGACGCGGTGTCGAAGCGCCACGGATCGGAGACGTCGACGCTCACTGCCAGCGCCGAGCACCCGAAGCTCTGCGCGGTGAGCGCGGCCCCCACGGTGCCCGAATGCAATATCGCGCGACCCGTGTTGCAGCCGGGATTGATCCCCGACACGACGAAGTCCGGCGGATCCCCGAACGCGCCGAGACGACCGGCACAGACACACAATCCCGGCGGCCCGTCGATGGCGTACGCCGCGATGCCGTCGCAGCCCGGCATCTCCACCTTCTCGACGTCGAGGTGCTGGTCGGCGTGCACGAGACCGATCGCGGCGCCGATGCCGCTGCAGTCACGGTTGGGCGCGACCACCGTGATGTCGTAACCGGCCTCGTCCAACGCGGCCGCGAGCACGTGCAGCCCCGCCGACTTGATCCCGTCGTCGTTGGTTACGAGAACTCTCGTCACGTGTGGCAGTGCTCACCTTCGCCGGGCGGCACATCGAGGGCCGGATTGCGATCGAAGAATCCGAACGGCATCAGCGTGAACCCGGTGTACTCGACCGGCATCACGGGCCAGTCTTCCGGACGCACGAAATGCGTGACCCCGAAGGAGTACCAGACGACGAGATCGGTGTCGACGATCGACCGGTCGCGAGCGGTCCAGCGCGGCAGGCCGTCGTCACCGGGATGCTGGTTCGGGTACTCGCCCGCCGCGCGGCGTTCGTCGGGTGAGTAGGGAGTGACCCAGAGATTGTGCTGCGCGAACGCGGCGCGCCGGCCGACGGACGATTCGGGGTGGGCGAGCATCGTCGGCGTCGACATCGTGGGCACCAGCTTGTAACTGGTCGGCTGCCCGAGCCCGTTGCGGACGTTGGGGTTCACGATGCGCCACGTGCGCGAGGCGGCCGGATCGACCTCTCGCTGCGCGGTGAGCTCCGTCTCGAGCCGCGTCGACTTGGCGCGGAACGCGTTCAGCCACGGGTTCTCCGGGCCGGGCGGCATCCGCTCCGCGTCGACCTCGTAGATCTCGTTGCTCTCGCCGTCGACATCGAAGTCGAGCCGTGCGTTGAACATGTGCTGGTGGTGCGGCGCGGCAACGCCCTCGCCGATCACGTTCGCGAACGCCGGTGTCGTGCCCGGCTCAATGGCCATCGGCGACACGATGCCCGTGAGCTTGACCTCGAGCTGGATGTTGCCATCGAGATAGAAGTACCAAAAGAAGCCGTACTCGTAGTTGCCGACGGTTGAAATGAAACTCACGACGAGGCGACGACTGCGCCGCACCTCCCCGCGTCCGGCCCAAAGGTCGACGTGCTTCCAGAGGATCCCGTAGTCCTCTTCGTGCATGCAGATCGCGTTCTCGATCACCCACGGCTTCCCGTGCTCGGTTGCGAGCGTGGCGTCGAAATAGTGGATCTCACCGAGACAGTCGCACCCGAGCATGAGCGATTGCGTCATGCGGCCGAGGCCCCACTCCCCCGCGTCGAACGCGTTCTTCCAACCGTGCAGCGGCTCGGGGTCGCCGTAGGGCACCACCATCTCGCTGATGGAGGCCCGGTGCAGGATCGGCCGAAGGCGCCCGTCGTCGTCGTTGTATGCGACCTGGTGCAGGACGAGGCCCTCGAAGGGATCGAAGGTGATGCGGAACTGCCACTTCTGCCACCGCACCAGGTTTCCGTCGACCGTGAAGCTCGGCCCTTCGGGCTGCGTGATCGAGATCGGCTTGAGGTCGGTGCGCATCCGAGGCTGATCCTCGGCGAGGTAGCTCGCGCGGTTCGGAGGCAGCGGCGTGATGCCGTGATCGTGCACCTCCAGCACGACATTGCGCCCGTTGTCGAAGTGGACGATCAGCCCTTCGATCGGACGTGCGTAACCGTTGTCGGTTTGGTCGTCGCGCAGGAAGGAGATGCACCGGGAGATCCGGCGACCCTCCTCGCACTCGTAGCCGAACACGCCGGCCGGCCACGGATCGATCTGCACGCGGTTGATCATGTCGGCGGTTATGCCGCGGCGGGCCAGCGCGGCGAGGTACTCCGGATTGGCGCGGATCGTGCCGATGGCCTGTGCTGCTTCGTGCATCAGCAACGTGGGACGGACGTGCTCGATCTCCTCCCACGCCTCGATCACTCCGGCGCCGACGTCGACGACGGCTTCGATCACGCCACACTCCGGGCCCGGCACGATGACCGCGCGCACGCGACGCTCCACCGGATCGCCCGGCTTCCATTGCGCGAGCACGTCCTTGGCCGGCTCGTGCAGCACGACGCTCGCGAACAGCGCGCCGTCGGGCAGGCGACCACTGTCACCCAGGATCGCGACCGCGCGCTTCACCTCTTCCGCCGTGAGCATTTCCAGCGGGTGCGCCACCTCGGCCTTGGTCATCTCGTGTTGCGTCATCGTGTGTTCACCACTCTCATCGCCTCCGCGACCCGTCCTTCGGGAAGCCCGGCCGCTTGCGCGATCGCGCCCGTCCAACTTCGCACCATCGTCTCGGTCGCGCCCGGATCGGGCAACTGACTCTTGTGGCTCAGCAGCGCGTCGATCTTCCGATCGACCGCGGTCGTGATGTCGACGTAGTGCGTCGCACCGTCGTGTCCGATGCCGAGCCACAGCGCGTCGACCGTCCAGGGTTCGAGTCCCTCGTCGGCGAGCTCCGGATGCGCCCACCGATTACGAGCGTCGGGGTAGACGGCGCAGACCGCCGCCTCGCCGGCCGCGAGATGATCGGGGTGGCTCGCGTAGATGCGATCCCAGTTGCGATCGGGCGACTGCGTCAGCACCCGGTTGGGGCGCACCTTGCGAATGACCCGCGTGAGGTCCTTGCGCAGCTCGATCGTCGCTTCGAGACGGCCGTCGGGGTAGCCGAGGAAGTGCACGTCGTGCACCCCCACGATCGCGGCGGCGGCCCGCTGCTCGTCGCGGCGCATGGGCGCCATGTCTCCGCGCAGGATCCCGGTTTCCGATCCGCCGGCGTCGCCGTCGGTGACGAGGCAGTACACGACCTCGATGCCCGCGTCGGTCATCACCGCAACCGAGCCCGCGAACCCGAAGTCGACGTCGTCGGGGTGCGCCATCACAACGAGGACCCGTTCGACTCCGGTCAGATCGAGCTCTTCCATATGGCTCCCTCGCGTCGCCGCCTGGTGCGCGACGCTAGTTGGCGTGACGACGTAGCCGTTCTCTGCGCGGGAGCTGGTCGGCCTCCTCGCCGACACCGCGGCAGTGAGGCGCTACCTCGTCGACGCCGACCGCGACGAAGACGAAGAGGTCTGAGCCTCGACCATCCGTCGCAGGCCGTCCTTCCAGCCGACCGACGTGGGCCCGACCAGCGCCAGCCGTTTCGTGTTGTCGGTGGGGATACCACCGATCGTGTTCGTGGTGCGCTCGAACTGCGGCTCGATACCCACGAGCTCGCCCATGTACTCGCACCACGCTTCGATGCTCGTCTGTTCGTCGCCGCCCCAGTTCACGATCGTCGCCGGGACCGCCGCGGCCTCGAGCATCGCGGGCAATGTCGCCACGATGTCGTCCTCGTGGATCGGATTGAAACGACTCGGCCCGTCGGGCCGCACCGGAACCGGACGGCCTGCGAGCATCAGCGCGAGATGGAACGCGGGCCATCCGCCGCCGTCGCCGTAGGGCACGTTGAGACGCGCGATCGTCGTCGGCACTTCGAAGAGACGGCACGTCGTGCGCACCACCGCCTCCGCCGCGATCTTCGAGATGCTGTACGTGGGCATCATCACACGATGGTTGTCGCCGAGCGGATCGGTTTCGCGTTGCGGTGTTCCGCCGGCCGCCTCGTAGACGCCCGTCGACGAACAGTGCAGGAACGCGCGCGCGTCGCGACAGTGCGCCATGAGCAGACCTGCCGCCTCCGCGTTGCCCGCGAGGTCGACTTCCCATTTGTTGCTCTTGACGACGGCGAAGTTGCACACGTAGTCGACGTTGTTCGGCACACCCGCGAGCGAACCTTGCGCGAGGTCGACCACTACGCACTGCACTCCGGCCGATTCCAGCTGCTCGCGCAACGCCGCGTCCTTGAAGCGCGCCACTGCGATCACGTCGTTCTCGGCGGCGAGCGCAAGCGCGACGGGCAGCGCCACCTGCCCGGTCGCTCCGGTCACGAGGATGCGAGCGCCGTGCAGCGTCAAGGCGTCGCCGAGAGCGCCGCCGCGGTCTCGTCGTCGATGCCGGAACCCTCCGGCAGCCGCGCCGCGACCGCCTGGACGAACTGCTCGTCGGAGAGGTCGACGTCGACACCCTCTCCCTTCACGTGCGTGCGTCCGGCGTTCGCCTCGATCGTGAGGTCCGGCTTCAACTCCTTGATCGCGAAGCGGCCGAAGCGCGCCTGCCATTCTCCCCGGGCGGCGCCCTCGCTCTTCGAGACGGGAACGCCGACGTCGTCGGCATGGGTCGCGAGCTCGAACGCGAGGTGGAAGGCCTGCCAGCGCGCGGGATACGCGCCGACGCTGCTGTCGACGTCACCCCCGTCGCGGGCTTGGAAGGCGGCTCGATTCTGCGCGCCGCGGGTCTGCCACGTTTCGAGGATCTGCTCGGGCGTCCGGTCGTCGAACTCGTGGATGCCGATGTCGTTCGCGGACGCGAGGTCGACGGCGCCCTTCGCGCCCACGTCGGCGAGGAACTGCTGCACGGTGCCGTCGAGACACGCTTTGTTGTAGTCCTCGGTCGCCGCGAGGTGCGCGAGCAGGTCGCGCACGCTCCAGCCTTCGCACCGGGTCGGTTTCTTCCAATCGCCGGCGCTCGCGCCCGCGAAGAATTTGTCCAGCCGGGAGGCTTCGGTGCCCATCAGCTCGTACGGGTCGAGCCCGGTGAGATCCTGATCGTCGATCATCTCGTCTCCTTCCGATGTAGGGCGCACCGTAACGCGAACGCCGACGCCGGATCTCTACCGGTAGCGAAGGATGACGGTCGACGCGGTCTTGGCCGGGTTCTCACCGCCGACGAGATAGCCGACGCCGTCGACCACCGCGGCGCCGGCATCGGCCACGGGATACGGCAGCGTCCCGACCACACTCGTCTTTGCCGACCCGGGATCGAATCGCACGACGGAATCGAGGATCTGCCCTCGACTGCGCCCACCCAGGACCAGAATGCGACCACCGATCGCGACCGCACTCGCGTCGGCGAGTGGCGCGGGCAGTTGTCCGGCGATCGCCGCGTCACCCGTAGCGGGATCGATGCGTTGGATCGTCGTGACGGCGCTGCCGTTGTGTGTCCCGCCGAAGAGCCAGATGCGACCACCGAGAACCGCGACCGCCGGGTACCGCACGGTCTGCGGAAGTTGCGCCACTGTGTGGAAGTTCGCACCGTCGGTCGTGGCGAGCACGCTCGCGATGCTGCTCGAGCCGTCGAAGCCTCCCAACACGTACGCAGTACCGTTGACCTCGACCGCGACCAGGTCGGAGCGTGCCTGTGGCAGCTTGCCGACGACACTTCCCACACCGGAGCGATACCGCTGCACCGTCGCGAGCTCCGTGGCGCTGCCGCCGCCGAACACAAACGCGTCCCGGCCGATCACCGCGCCGGCCGAGTCGTGGATCGTCTGCGGCAGCACGGCGAGGCGCGTCGTGACACCACCGGGTAGCGCGACGTTCCAGACGCGTGCGGTCGAAGCGCCGCCCGGGTCGAGTCCGCCGATCACCAGCAACGCGCGGTCGCCGGCGAGCACCACCTCGCGCGCGCGTGCCTCCGGCAACTGCCACGGCGCGACCGCGATGTCGAGCGTCGCCGACGCGGGCGCGACCGTCGAAGGAACCGTCGCTCGGGCAGCCGGGGCCGTGGAGGTGGTCGAACCGACCGCCGGCGATGCCGTGGGCGACCCGATTTTCGTGCTCGAGCCACTCGAGCACGCGGTCAGCGCCGCTCCCGCGAGCACGGCTGCGGCCGCGAGAACGGAACGCCGTGCACGGCGCGGATGGAGTCTGGGCACGACCGCTGACCCTAACGGCTCGTGCGCCGAATTTGGTTGCGGCGGCGCTACGGCAAACCGGAATCGACGTCGGCGCGGCATGCCGCGCCGCTCTCCCCTGTCAGCATGCGCAATTGCGTTCCCTGTGCGCTCGTCGGCGTCCCGTTCCCGATCGCGAGCATGAGCTTCTCGGCGCCCGGCGTCTGGATGAACACGCGGGCGAAGCAGCGTGCCAGGGCACCGGCGACGTGACCCTCCTTCGCCGCGCCGACGGTGAGGCCGGTGCGAAGGCTCAACAGCACGACCGCGGCGTGGAACCGTTGCGAAGATGGATCCCGTGCGGTGCGGCCCGGGTCGCACGTGGTGAACCCGACGCGGTCGCCGACGGCATCGACGGACGAGCTCGGTCGGCCTCGGGCCCAGTCCCGGACTGCCCCGAGAAGGAAGGTGCGGCTGCGCTCGGACGTCGGGGCGACGACGACGCGATAGCAGGTCGAGCCCCGACTCTGGAACGTCACAGCTCTGCCACCGGCGACGACGTCGGCCGCGAGCAGTGCACGCGCCGGTTCGAGCCGCATCGCGAGCGTCACGAAGGTCTCGAACGGACCGAACGATTCCGCCGGCGCCGCGGACACGCCGCCGGCCGGAAGCAACGGATTCTCCACGGGCACCGGCGGCGTGACGTCCCCGGTTTCGACGAGAACCCCCGTCGACGGTGTCGGACCGGTGAGCGCAGCGTCGACCGCGGCGTTGCCGCCCGCCGACAGCAACACTCGGACCGTCGAGGGTCCGAACTCGTACGGCGCGCCGGTCAGCAGCTCGACGATGTCGGGCACCGACGCGGTCTCCTTGCCGACACGCGCGCCCTCCGCGTCGTTCTCGCGCGCGTTCTCCTTCTGCTCCGCAGGTGAGAGCCGCTTCAGATAGTCGTCCTCGATCCGCACCGCGTCGCCTTCGACGAGCGCCTGCAACGCCGACGCATCACCCGTCTCCGAAGCTGCCGCGGCCTTCTGCAGCTTGCGGAGGTGGAAGTGCTGATCCTGGAGCACGTGGGTCAACTCGTGCGCGACCGTGACGCGATGTGCGACGTCGAGTGTGGTGCCGCGGACGATGATCTCCTGACGGTCGGGGTCGTAGTAGGCGAGCGTTCCCGACGAATGCTGGGTGGCGAACGCGCGCAACAGGTCGACCTTGCCGCCGATGAAGCCGAGGGCGCGGAACACGGCCTCCTCTTGCGTCACCTTCTTGCGGTCGGCCGGGCTCAGCTCGCCTTCGCCGAGCTGCTTCTCGAAATCCTTCGGCGAGAGATACCGGATGGGAACGGGGTGTTCGAAGTCGAGGCCCCGCAGACGAGCGACCTCGGCGGCGATCGGAGCGACACGTGGATCCCAGCGGCTCGGGAACCACGACCGCGCCGAGCCCGAGGCGACGAACACAATGCCCACCGAGACCGAGAGCAGGGCGGCGAACGCGGCCAGCCCACCGATCGGAATGGGTCGCGCCGCTCGCGCACATGACCCGCGAACGCGTCTCCGTACATTCGCTTGTCATCGACAGGCGATCGGGGTCTCATGAGCAGGTCGTACGTCGAGTCCACCGCGGCGCCGCGGGACCCGCTCGGTAGCATGCCGCCGTGTTCGACCCCTTCGACGCCGCCCGATCCCGCGACGCCTGGACCGCACTCCGGCAGCTGCGGGACGAGGGCCCCGTCGCTACGGTCGCAGGGGGGTTGCGGTATATCACGCGCTACGCGGAGGCGCGGGCCGTGCTGCGCGACACCGAGACCTTCTCCAACGCGTCCGGATTGAAGGCGCCGGGGGTCGAGATCCCGCTCGAGGACCGTCTCCTCGGCGAGCTCGACCCGCCCCGGCACACCGCCGTGCGGCGCGTGATGGTCACTGCCATGACCCCGAAGGTCGTGCACGCGGCCGAACCGTTCATCGCGTCGACCGCGGCCGCATTGCTCGACGCGCTTGCGCGCGACCAGTTCGACCTCGTCACGTCGTACACCGGAGTGCTCCCGAACCGGGTCACCATGTACTTGCTCGGCTTCGACCCCGCCGACTCCGACCAGCTGGCGCGCTGGGCCAAGGAGTTGATGGAGAGCACCTTCCCCGCGCTCAATCGCACCGAGCGGGGCGTCGGCTTCGCGGCCGCGTTCCCCGACTTCGCGGGATACATCGACACTCGAATCGCCGAGCGGAACGCGCAACTCGCCGCGGGTGACGACCGCGACGACGTGCTCGCGCGTCTGATCCGGCTCGAGGTCGACGACGAGCCACTACCGCCGCAACAGCTCCGCGCTCTCGTGCGCAACCTCATCACCGGCGGGCTCACCACCACGAGTCAACTCCTCGGCAACCTCCTCTTCGAGCTCCTCACGACGCCCGAGCTCGACGCGGCGCTGCGGGCCGATCGTGCGCTCCTGTCCACCGCGATCGAGGAAAGTCTGCGGCTCGCGCCCCCAGTGCTGTTCATGGCTCGCGGTTGCGTACGCGACACCGAGATCGGCGGTTGCCCGGTTCAGGCCGGTGAGCGCGTCGCCATCGGCGCGGCTTCGGCAAATCGTGACGAACGCGTCTTCGATCGCGCCGACGAGTTCGACGCCGATCGCGCCAACGCCGATCAGCACCTCACCTTCGGCTACGGCACGCACGTGTGCCCGGGGGCAACGCTGGCTCGGGCGGTCGCGCGCATCGGTGTCGGCGCGTTCATCGATCACTTCGCGAGCGGGGAGTTGCAACTCGAGCGCGGTTTCGTGTTCGAGCAGGTTCCGACGTACTTCGAACACGGCCCCCGGCGGCTACCGGTCGTGCGCGCTCGACCCTGATCAGGTGTGCGCGTCGCCGAACCCGAGCACTTCCCCGTCGGCAAGCTCGATCCAATATCCGTGTCCGGTGCGAGTCGGCACCATGCCGATGATCGGCGCCGGCGGACCGGTCGACGCGAGCGAGCCGTAGAAGTGCGCGTCGCCGAAGCTGAACACCCCGCCGTCCGACGCGACCATCCAATAACCCTTGCCGCTCGGCGTCGGGGCGATGCCCACGACCGGTGAGACGATCCTCTGACCGCCCATCGAGCCGAAGAAGCGCGCGTCGCCGAAGCTGAACACGCCGCCGTCGCTGGCGACGAGCCGGTAGCCGTTGCCGCTGGGCGTCGTCGCGATGCCGACGACCGGTCGGTTCAGACGCATGCCGCCCGTCGAGCCGAAGAAGTGCGCGTCGCCGAAGCTGAACACTCCGCCGTCCCACGCCAGGAGCCAGTATCCGCGCCCCGACCTCGTCGATGCGATCGCGTTGACGGGCTGTGCGAGTCGGAACCCCGCGGTCGATCCGAAGAAGCGCGCGTTCCCGAAGCTGAACACACCGCCGTCGGCGCCGACCATCCAGTAGCCGCCGCGGTCGCGCGTCCCCGTCGCGCCCACCATCACCCAGGCGATCGGGATCGAACCGGCCGAGCCGCGGTTGACGAAGTCGCCGTGCACATTGAGCCCGCCGAGACCGTTGACCGTTGCGAAACCACCGTCGTCGGCGCTCGGCAGCAACGCGACCGCGTCACCGCGGCGCGGTGATGCACCGAGATTGCCGCCGTCGCCGACCCACTCCCAGTGCCACGGCTCGGGACACGAGCTCCCGCCGGGCTCGGCGAACGCCGGATGGTTCCAACCGAGAGACCCCGCGACCTGCTTCATGAACGCGTAGCCCGGACTCGCGAATGTCAACGACCGGCCGGCGTCGAGGAGATCGGCGGCCTTTCCCCAGCCGTGGTACGAGTGGCCGACCGGCGCGCCACTCGGCGTCGCTGAGACCGATGCGACGCACGCGGGATTGTTCCCCGGCTGCGCGGCCTGGTTCGCGAAGTCGACCTGTTGCGAGAGCGGTCGATAGCACTGGTCGGCACCGAGCGCGAGGTTGATCTCGCGGGCCATCGCGAAGATGCGCGCTAGACTCGGCCCGGCCTCGCGCGCCGCGATGCAGTTGGGCGCGACGTTCACGAGTCGCGACATCGGTACGACACCGTTGACGGCGCCGGCCAGCGCCGTCGGTCGGTTGTTCGGGTTGATCGGGCTGACCTCGTCGGCGGACGCGCCTGCGGCGAACGCCATCACCAGCACCACTGCAAGACAGAACGCCGACGAGCGGCGAGAAAAGATGCGCACGCGCGCATTCAAGCAGGGTTGCGCCGACAGGTCACGCACCCCTGTACCGGGAGTCAGAAGAGCTTGGCGAAATCGAACGTGCGCCAGTGTTCGGGCCGAACGCGCACGGTGAGCGAGTCCGCCGTGCGCGGATTGTGTTCTACGTACCAAGGGCCCAACTCGACGCCGAGGTAGCGGGTCGCGAGCGCGAGCTCGTCGTGTGTCGCCGCCTCGAGCACCACCGAACCTTCGACACTCACGTACTGATAGGGCGCGGTCTCGGTTTGCACCGTCAGCGACGCGCGGCCGGCGGCACGCAACAGCGCCGCCTTGCGCGACGAACCCTCGATGCCGATCAGCACCTCACCGTCTTCGTAGAGATACCAGACCGGGAGCGCGTGCGGTCCGCGCGCCGGCTCGTCGATCGCGAGCACACCCACGTGCACCGCTGCGAGGAACGACTCCCGCTCCGCGACCGTCATCGTGCCGGTTTCGGTCAAAGGAATGTCACTCGCGCTCGAGTGCGACTGCGAGATTGCCCACGTTCGTCGCGGCCGCGGCGCCGACGGGCTCCGGCTGCCGCGACTGCAGGTCGGCCTCGTCCTGCTCGTCGACAGCTCGGGCGGGCAGCCAGGTGATGACTCCGACGACCGCGACCAGCACGATCGCCGCGGCGATCAGCGATGCCAGGTGGAGGCCGCCGATGAAGCTCTGATGCGCGGCGGAGACGACCTCGGCGCGAATGCTCGCGGCGACCGGGTGGGCGGGGTCGTTGACGATACCGACCGCCCTGCCGACCGAGTCCCGCGCCGCGGTGATGAGCGGCACAGGAACCTTGCCGGCAAGTCTCGAGGCGACGGCCGGACCGTAGTGGGACGACAGGACCGACCCGAGAACCGCGACCCCGACCGCGCCGCCGACCTGACGGGTGGTGTCGTTCATCGCGGAACCGACGCCCGCCTTCGCTCGAGGCAACGAGCCCATGATCGACTCGGTGGCCGGCGCCATGACGTTGCCCATGCCGATTCCCATGAGCACGGACACGAGGATGACGTGCAACGCGCTCGATCCGACGTCGAGCGTCACGAAGCTGACCAGCGACAGCGCGACCATCGTCAGCCCGAACGCGACCACTGCCTTGTTCCCGAAGCGCACGACCCACCGCGGGCTGAGGAACGCGAAGATCATCAGCGCGGCCGACTGCGGGATGAGGATCGCGCCGGCCTTCAGCGTCGAGTAGCCGAGCACCGACTGGAGGTACTGCGTGAGCAGGAAGATGGTTCCGAAGAGCGCGAGGAAGACGAGCATGATCGCGGCGCTGGCGGCCGAAAAGCGCGGGTTCTGGAAGAAGTGAAGATCGAGCATCGGGCTCGACGATCTCAGCTCCCACACGAAGAATCCCACGAGGAGCACCGCGCCGACCCCGAACCCCGCGAGGATCCCGGACGACGTCCAACCGTGGCTCGGCGCCTCGATGATCGCCCACAGGAGCGCGCCCAGCGAGACGATCGACAGCGCGGCGCCGACGGGATCGAGCCGCGGTGTGGTCTTGTCCCACGAATCGGGCACGAAGAAGTAGCCGAGGACGAGCGCGGTCACGACGATCGGCACGTTCACGAGGAAGACCGAACCCCACCAGAAGTGGGTCAGCAACGCGCCGCCGGCCACGGGGCCGATGCCGACGCCGAGCGCGGAAACGCCGGCCCAGATACCGATGGCGCGCGCTCGTTCACCCGGCGAACGGAACACGTTCGAGAGAATGGAGAGCGTGCCCGGCATGATGCACGCGCCACCGATACCCATCAACGACCGCGTCGCGATGAGCACGCCGGCCGAAGGCGCGAACGCCGACAGAACCGAGCCGATACCGAACACCACGAGGCCGAAGGTCAGGAACTTGTAGCGGCCGAAGCGGTCACCCAGGCTTCCCATCGTGAGCAGCAGGCCGGCGAACACCAGCGTGTAGGCATCGACGATCCACTGCAGCGCGCTACCCGACGCGCCGAGGCCGCCGAGGTCCTTCGCGTGCGAGAGCGTCGGAAGCGCGACGTTCAGAATCGTGTTGTCGAGCCCGATCACCATCAGGCTGATGCACAAGACGGTGAGCGTCAGCCAGCGGCGGCGATACGCAATTTCGGGATCTTTCATTTCCGATCGCACGCGCGCGTCTCCATGACAACTCGGGAACGAACTTCGAGGGTATTTGACTATTCGACGCTCGAGGTGCCGATTTCATTCCCGGTCAGCCGATCCAGACGGTCTTGACGTTGCAAAAGGCCCGGATTCCCTGGGCCGAGAGCTCCCGGCCGAACCCGGACTCCTTCACCCCACCGAACGGAAGTTCCGGATACGACGTGGTCATACCGTTGACGAACACGGCTCCCGCATCGAGGGCGCGCACGAAGAGCGCCTGTTCCTCGGCGTCGCGTGACCAGACATTGGATCCGAGTCCGAAGACAGTCGCGTTGGCGACCTCGATTGCGTCGTCGGCGTCACGAACGCGGAACAATTGCGCAACGGGTCCGAAGACCTCCTCGTGATACATGCGCATGTCGGGCGTGAGATCGGTCACGACGGTCGGCGGATAGAACCACCCCGCCCGATCGATCCGCTGCCCGCCGCAGAGCACGCGCGCGCCGTGGGCGAGCGCGTCGGCCATGTAGTTCTCGACATCGAGCAGACCCTGCTCGTTCGCCAGCGGACCGATGTCGGTTTTCTCGTCCATCGGGTCGCCGACGCGCAGCGCCTTCATCCGCGCCACGAAGAGCTCTTCGAATGCGTCGGCTACATCGACGTGCACGATGAACCGTTTCGCCGCGATGCAACTCTGCCCGTTGTTCTGTACGCGCGCAGTCACGGCTGTGTGGGCGGCCTTCTCGAGGTCGGCCGACGGCATCACCACGAACGGGTCGCTGCCTCCGAGCTCGAGGACGACCGGCTTGATCTCCTCGCCCGCGATACTTCCGATCGACCGACCCGCGGGTGTGCTGCCGGTGAGCGTGGCCGCACGCACGCGCGGATCGCGCAGGATCCGCTCGACCGACGACGCGCCGATGAGCAGCGTCTGGAAAGCGCCATCGGGGAACCCGGCGCGGCGAAAGGTGTCCTCGATGAGCAGCGCAGTCTGCGGAACGTTCGACGCGTGCTTGAGCAGTCCGACGTTGCCGGCCATCAACGCCGGTGCGGCGAAACGGATGACCTGCCAGAGCGGGAAGTTCCACGGCATCACTGCGAGGACCGGACCGAGCGGCTCGTAACGCACGTAGGCCCTCGTCGCGCCCACGGCGGCGGCGTCGGCCGGTTCGTCGGCGAGCATCGAAGCGGCGTGTTCGGCATAGAAGCGACAGCCCTTGGCGCATTTCATCACTTCGGCGCGCGCGGCGACGATGGTCTTGCCCATCTCGGTCGTCATCACGCGCGCGATTTCGTCGCACGCCGCCTCGAGTGCACCGGCGGCGGCGTTCATCCACCCGGCTCGCTCCTCGAAGGTGGTGCGCCGGTACTCGACGGCCGTCGCCGCGGCCCGGGCGATGTGTTCGTCGACCTCGGCATCGGACAGCGCCTCGAAGGTCTTCTCGATCTCGCCGGTCGCCGGATTCGTCGTCGTAATTGCCATGAGACCTTGTACCACCGCGGGAGGTCCGCATGCTCGGCGGGTGCTCCGGTGCCAAGATGGACGGGTGCGCGAGAGCCCCTTCACGTCCAGCCCGTTCGTCGGCGAAGTCGAGCCGATCGTCGAGTCCGACGCCGAGATCCGCGCGGCCCTCGCCGAGGCAGAGGTCCCTCCGCTGCTGCCCGCGCTCGCCTACCTGACCGGCGATCTCTCCCTTCTGCGCGAAGGACTGCGCCCCGACCCGCTCCTGCTCGGCATGCCGCAGGGTGGCCTCACCGAAGACCAGCTCGACGAGGCCCGCGCGCTGGCGCTGGAGGTTCTGATCCGGTTCCGCGACGGCGGCTGTCGCGCCGCGACGACGCCTTCCGATGCCGACATCTTGAAGATCATGGAGTTCGCCGTCGGCGGCGGATCCGACATGGCGCCGTACCTGCCGCTCCTCGAAGAGGAGCTGGCAGTACGAGGTGAGGACCGTCGGGCGCCGAGCTGGCGCAAGGCCGACGTGGCCCCCGACGTCGATTTCGAAGTAGTCATCATCGGCGCCGGGATGTCGGGCCTCTTGGCGGCGCACCGCCTGAAACAAGCGGGCGTCCGGTTCGTGATCTACGAGAAGAACGACGACGTCGGTGGCACCTGGCTCGAGAACAGCTATCCGGGTTGTCGCGTCGACAATCCCAACCACAACTACAGCTACTCGTTCGCGCAGCGACACGATTGGCCGTTGCATTTCTCCACGCAGAACGTGCTGCTCGACTACTTCCGCCGCTGCGCCGACACGTTCGACCTCCGTGAGCACATCCGGTTCGAATCGGTGGTGCGCTCCGCCACCTGGTCGGAGGTGGATCGGCGCTGGACGGTCCAGGTGCAGCATGCCGACGGCCGCGACGAGGCGATCGAGGCGAACGCGGTCGTCAGCGCGGTCGGGCAACTCAATCGCCCGCTCTTCCCCGACATCGAAGGCCGCGAGTCGTTCGAAGGTCCGAGCTTCCATTCCGCGCGTTGGGACCACACGATCGATCTGCGCGACAAGCGCGTCGCAGTCATCGGCACCGGCGCGAGCGCGGTGCAGTTCATTCCCGAGATCGCGCCGAACGTCGGGGAGCTCCTCGTCTTCCAACGCACGCCGCCCTGGTTCGGGCCGACCGACAACTACCACGCCGCGGTCGAGCCCGGACTGCGCTGGCTGTACGCGCACGTGCCGTCGTACAGCGAATGGAACCGTTTCTACATCTTCTGGAAGATGGGCGACGGCGTGCTCGCCGGTGTGCGCGTCGATCCCGACTGGGAACCCAAGGATCACGCGGTCGGCTTGTTCAACGACATGCTCCGCCAGCTGCTCACCGCATATCTGGACGCAGAGTTCGCCGACCGGCCCGATCTCCGCGAGAAGGTGCTGCCGACCTATCCCCCGGGCGCGAAACGCCTGTTGCGCGACAACGGCGTATGGGCGGATGCCTTGAAGCGCGAGAACGTCGAGCTGATCACCGACGCGATACGCGAGATCACGCCGACGGGCGTTGTCACCGCCGACGGCGTCGCGCACGACGTCGACGTCATCATCTACGGGACCGGGTTCCAAGCCTCGAAATTCCTCACCCCGATGACGGTCACGGGCCGCGACGGCGTCGACCTGCACGAGCATTGGAAAGGCGACGCCCGCGCGTATCTCGGTGTGACGGTGCCCGGGTTCCCGAACCTCTTCTGCCTCTACGGTCCGAACACGAACATCGTGATCAACGGAAGCATCGTCTACTTCTCCGAATGCGGAGTGCGGTACGTCCTCGGCTGTCTCGGACTCCTGCTCGCCGGCGGACACCGCGCCCTCGACGTCCGCAAGGACGTGCACGACGAGTTCAACCAGCGCGTCGACGCCGAGAACGCCCTCATGGCCTGGGGCCGGTCCGACGTCAACAGCTGGTACAAGAACGAGCACGGCCACGTCGCCCAGAACTGGCCGTTCACGCTGCTGGAGTACTGGCAGCGCACGCTCGCACCCGATCCCGACGACTACCAGCTGATCGACTGAGCCCAAAGGTCAGAAACTCGGTCCCCCGCTGGATCGGGCCCGTCGGCGTGACGAACGTGTGACGTGGCAATCGCGATGCAGGAGGACGCCCACCGCGCGCGGGCCAAAACGTCGCGCTCCGCCGTCCTGGCGGTCGTGGCCGGAGGGAACCTCTGCGGCGTGGTTGCGGTGTTCGCGCTCTGGTGGCTCGACGAGCACGATTTCATCGCGGGACCCCCCTTCTGGGCGTTCCTGCTCCTCATCCCGGCGGCGATCGCGAGTGACGTCGCGAGCGGGTACTGGTACCGGCGCCGACCCGAATCCCGCGTCCGGGAACAGGTGCGCGTCGCCGTCCCCGCCGGCGCGACGACGGTGATCCTGTACGCGACGGGCTGGGGCTCGCTGCTCGGCATCGGCTACGCGCTCTGCGCGGTCCAGCTGCTCGCCCAGCTGCGCAAGGCCGACTGGCGGATGGTGTTCGGCTGGTGCGTCGCCGGGGTCACCGCGGGCGAGGTAGCAATCGCAACCGGCGTCGCTCCGTCCATGGTGAGCAGCGCCCGTTCCCACGCGATGGCTGCGTCGCAACTCCTCCTCCTCGCGGTCGTGTTGTGGGTCGTGAGCGGCATCCTCGCCGCGCGCGACGCGGTCGAGCACGAGGTGCGCGAACGCGGGAAGCGGCTTGCGCACGAGGCCGCGACCGACTCGCTGACGCAGCTGCCCAACCGCGCGGCCTTCACCGATACGCTGGAGCGTTCGTGCGCCGAGCGCCAACCCGCGATCCTCGCCTTCGTCGATCTCGACAACTTCAAGGACATCAACGACACCTTCGGGCATCGCACCGGCGACGACGTTCTCGTCGAGGTCGCGTCGCGGCTTCGGCAGGTCGTACGCGCCGACGACATGATCGCCCGGTTCGGCGGAGACGAGTTCGTCCTCCTCGTGAAGTCGTCGCGCGACGCGCCGGACGCGGGCCGGATCGTCGAGCGGATCTGGGACGTCCTCGCGGAGCCGTGGCCGATGATCGCGCCGAACATGATCACGGCGAGTGTCGGCGTCGTCGACGATCACGACGGAACCCGTTCCCCCGACGATCTTCTGAGCCAGGCCGACAAGGCGATGTACGCGCGCAAGCAAGGTCTCAGCTCGACCGGATCCATGACCGCCATGACCTCTCGCGCACTCGCACACCACCGCCTGGCCATGGACCGGATGCACGGGAGCTTCGTAGTGCTCCACGCGGTTCGCCAAGGTGGCGAGATCGTCGACTTCGAGATCGTCGAGGCGAACTCGCTGGTGCGCAAGGCGTTCGCGCCCGCGTGCGGAGAGGTCGTCGGCGCGCTCCTCTCGAAGCTCAATGCCGCCGCGGACAACACGGCCGTTCTTCCTCTCTACGAGCAGGCGCTGTCGACGGGCGCGTGCCTGACGGCGGAGCTCCACCTCGCCGTGCCCGGCGGTCGACGCATGTGGCGCAACATGAACATCGTCGCCGTCGACCTCGACACCATCGCCGTCGTCGCGCACGACATAACGGCGGAAGTAGACGCGCGTGAGTCGTTGGAACGCCGAGTGCGTTTCGCGAGACTTATTGCTCGTTCGAGCGATCTCGCTTGCGTCGTGGACGCAGCCGGCACGGTCGTCTATGCCCCGTCGTGGGGAACGGCGTTCCTCGGCTACACCAGCGAGGAGCTCGGTCCGCCGCTGTCGAGGGTGGCACCCGGCGATCGCGACGAGGCCGCAGCCTGGTTCGACGAGGTGCGAGCGCTGCCTTCCGGCACCGAGGCACGATCGCTGGCACTGAGGTTCGTCGCACCTGACGGCGTGGTGCACTCGTGCGACGTCACCGCGACGAACTGGTCCGGCGACTCCTCGATCGGCGGGATCGTGCTGAACATGCACGACGTCTCCGCCGTGGTCGCAGCCGAGGCCCGGCTGGCCGCGGTCGCCGACGCGATCGCCGACGTCATCGTCATCTGCGATGCGGACGGGCGCGTCATGTGGGTCTCGGGCGCAGTGCGCGAAGGGCTCGGCATCGAGCCGGACGACCTCGTCGATGTTTCCGCCTTCGACCTCGTCCATCCTGACGACCACGCCAATGTCGCGGCGCGGCTCCTCAACTTCGTGGCCCAGACGAAGACCGAAGCTCCGCCGATCGATCTGCGACTGCGTCGAGCCGACGGCACGTATCGCTGGTTCGAGGGCAGCGGGAGCAACCAGCTCGCCAATCCGGCGATTCGCGGGCTCGTGATGAGTCTCCGGGACAGCACGGATCGGCGCGCGGCCGAGACCGCCCTGCGCCTGTCGGAGGAACGCAATCGGAGCATCGTCGAAGCGGCCGCCGACGCCATCATCTCGGTCGACCATGAGGGGATCATCCAAAGCTTCAACCGGGCGGCCGAGCACATATTCGGAACCCGCGCCGCCGACACGATCGGCTTGTATTACACCCGCTTCCTCCCGGCCGACTCGCGCCACATCGTTCGGCGCGCGCGACAGAGCGGACGCGTCGGCCAGCAGATCGACACCATCGCCGTTCGAGCGTCGGGTGAGCGATTCGCCGCGCAGGTAGCCGTGTCGGAGGTGCAGGTTGGCGAGAACATCCTCTACACGGCGGTGGTGCGCGACATCAGCGACCAGCGGGCGATGGAGCAGGCGTTGCGAATGGCCGCGACGTGCGACGAGCTCACCGGTCTCGCGAATCGTCGCACCTTGCTCGATCGCGCCGAGACTGCGTGCGTGCAGGCGCGCCGGACGAACGAGGTCGTCGGGATGGTGTTCATAGACCTCGATCGGTTCAAGCTCGTGAACGACGGGCTCGGTCACGACGCCGGCGATCAGCTCCTCGTGCTCGTCGCCGATCGGATCGCCGCCGCGATTCGCGCCCAGGATGTCGTCGCCCGTCTGGGAAGCGACGAGTTCGTCGTCCTGTGCCCGAGCGCCTCCGACCTCGACGCGATCAAGGTGGTCGCCCTCCGGATCCTCGAGGTGCTCGCACTGCCGTTCGCGATCGCGGGAAATGAGGTCGTCGTCGGCGCGTCGATCGGCGTATCCGTCGGCACTGGGTCGGAAACACCGCTGGAGCTCCTGCGCTCCGCCGACACCGCGATGTATCGCGCGAAAGCAGAAAGGAGCACCGGTATCGAGGTGTTCGACGCGCAGATGGGGCAGCGCGCCGCACACCGGCTCGATCTCGAGTCTGCGCTCCGGCAAGCGGTCGGGCGCGACGAGTTGCTCGCGTACTACCAGCCGATCGTCGATCTACACAGCGGACAGCCGTCGTATTTCGAAGCACTGGTCCGTTGGGACCGGCCCGGCGTCGGGCTCATCCGACCAGACGACTTCATTCCGGTGGCAGAAGAAGCGGGCATCATCACCGAGATCGGGCCTTGGGTGCTCGGCCGCGCCGCCTCCGACTGCATGGGTTGGCAGAGCGTCGCGCCGGGCGTCGGCGTTTCCGTGAACGTCTCGGTGCGGCAGTTCGACTCGGGCGATCTCGTGTGGACCGTTGAAGACGCACTCACGAGTAGCGGGTTGGAACCGGACCTGCTCACCCTCGAGATCACCGAGTCGGTGATGCTCGACCACACCGAGCGCAATGCCGCCATCATGCGCCGGGTCCGCGAGCTCGGCGTGCACATCTCCCTCGACGATTTCGGCAGTGGCTACAGCTCCCTCACCTACCTGCGGCTGCTCCCGATCGACTCGCTCAAGATCGACCGCTCGTTCCTGCGGTCGTTCGGGTCGGCGGCGCGCGACGACGCCATGCTGCGCGCGATCGTCAACCTCGGCACCACCTACGATCTCGCGGTCGTTGCCGAGGGCATAGACACCGAGGCGAAGCTCACGGCGGTGCGCGCGGTGGGATGCCGCTACGGACAGGGGTTCCTGTTCTCGAAGCCGATGCCGTTCGCGGAGGCGCTCGTGTTCCTCGGACTCGAGCACAGCTCGAGCCCGCTCGCGTCCTGACCCAGGTTCGAGGTTCAGGCGCGGGGGCGGGCGACGAAGACGGGGATGACGCGCTCCGTCTTCTCCTGGTACTCGGCGTACGGGGGAAACGCGGCTACGGCGCGCTTCCACCACACGTCGCGCTCGTCTCCGCTGAGCTCGTGCAGTTCGGCCTCGAACGGCTCCGCCCCGTCTTGGATCACCACCGCATCCGGATGCGCTTTGAGGTTGTAGTACCAGACGGGGTTCTTCGGCGCGCCACCCATCGACGCCACGAGCGCGTACTCACCGTCGTGTTCCACCCGCATCAGCGGTGTCTTGCGCAGCTTGCCGGACTTGTTGCCCCGGGTCGTGACGACGATCACCGGCAGACCGGTGTCGCGCAGTGTGTTGGCCTCACGACCGCCGGTGCGCTCGTACGTCTCGACCTGTTCGCGCACCCAGTCCCAAGGGCTGGGCTCGTATTCGCCATCAATCGTCATGGCGCGCACGGTACCGGCGGCTCAGAAGGCTCCGGTTCCGTTCGGAGTGCCGAGCCCAGTCGGTCCGTCGTAGCCGGGGACGGCCGTGCAGAGATACGTGCCGCCACAGCTGCCGTTGCTTCCCGAGGTCACGTCGAAGACGGCTCCGGCGTGGGCATACGCGTAGCCCGGAGTCGCGACGCTTGCCGCGTTGCCGGCCAGCGCGTACGTGGATGCGATGACCGGCGCAGCCACGCTGGTGCCACCGAAGACCATCCAACCGGGCTCGTTGTACGAGTCGTAGGTAGCGACTCCCGTACTCGGATCGGCGACGGCCGAGACATCGGCCACGGCGCGGCGGGCGCACCCCGAATCGGTCTGCCACGAGGGCTTGGAAACGAAGGCCGAGCAGCCACTACCGGCGCCGCTCCATGCGGTCTCGGCCCAGCCGCGCGCATTGGTGGCGCCGTACAGGCTCGTGCCACCGACGGCGGTGACGTACGGCGACGCCGCGGGCCAGGACGCGCCGTAGCCGGAGTCGCCCGTACTCGCCGTGATCGGGATCCCGTGCTGGAAATAGCTGTCGTACAGCGACTGGGAGCTGAACTCGCTCGCGCCCCAACTGTTCGAGATGACGGTGGCACCGAGCGCCGCCGCGGTGTTCTCGGCGGCGAGCAGGTTGCCGATGGTGTTCGAGGTCGCCTCGACGAGGAGGATGTGGCAGTTCGGACATACCGCCGACACCATGTCGAGGTCGAGCGAGATCTCCTCGGCCCAGCCGGTGTTCGGGGCGGGATACACGGTGCCGCCGGTCTGGTCGACCTTGCGGAAGCAGCCGTTCGCGGTGGTGCACGGCGGCAAGCCGTACGCCGCGCGGTAGACCGCGAGGTCGGACTCGGCCTTCGGGTCGTCGAAGGCATCGACGATCGCAACGGTCTGGCCGCCGCCCGCGCTCGACGACGGCAGCGCGTACGCGCTCTGCAGATCACACGGCGTGTAGCCCGAGTGCGCGGTAGTGCACGATGCCGACGGGACCGTGGTGGTGCTCCCCGGGAAAGTTGTCGTCGTCGTGGTCGAGACCGTTGTGGTGGTCGCCTTGGTCGTCGACGTGCTCGCCGTCGTCGTGGTCGATCGAGGCGGCGGCTTCCTCGCGCGGCGCACGACTGCGCTGGGATTGAGCACCTCGAACGCGGCGCAACGCGCACGCGGGCCCGCAACGGCCCCGCAGACCGCGCGCGTCCGGACTGCAGCCCTGCCCCGGCCCGTCGACACGTGACCCGGTGCCGCGCCGCCGGCCTCGGCGGCAACGACGCCACCGCCGACGACGAGAACGAGCGCGATAGCAGCGCTAGACAATTTCGGAGAAATCCCAACCCGCATCATGTGACTTTACCAACACTCTCCGTAGCCCCGATAGGGGAAAACGTCGTATTACTCCCCTGCATCGGCACGGGTACGGCGCGTCCGAGTTCTTCCGGCAAGTCGGCCCGAACCCGCCCTTGTCACCCTACCCCCCCTGGGTATACTGACCTCCGGCGAAGGAGGTCGCGAATGACCGGCTACAGCTCGAACAAGGCTGACATTCAGAAGCGGCTGCGACGCATCGAAGGACAGGTGCGCGGGCTCCAGAACATGGTCGACGAGGATCGATACTGCATCGACATCCTCGATCAGGTCGCCGCGGCAACGCGCGCACTGCAGGCCGTCGCGATCGCGCTCCTCGACGATCATCTCGGGCACTGCGTCGCCGACGCGCTCGCTTCCGGTGGCGCCGATGCGAACGAAAAGGTGCGCGAGGCGTCGCAAGCGATCGCGCGCATCGTGCGATCGTGATGCCGCACCTGCTCGGACTCGTTTCCGTCGCCGACATCGGTGACAGCCTGCGCGAGAGCTTCTTCATGTTCTGGGAGACGCTCTGGGCGCTGATCCTGGGCTTCGGTCTGTCCGGCGCGGTGCAGGCCTTCGTGTCGAAAGACCAGATGCAGCGTGCGCTCGGCGATCATCGGCCGGCGGCCGTGGCGCGCGCCTCAGGCTTTGGCATGGTGTCGTCGAGTTGTTCGTACGCCGCGTCCGCGATGGCGAAGTCGCTGTTCCAAAAGGGCGCCGATTTCGTCTCCGCGATGGTGTTCATGTTCGCGTCGACGAACCTCGTCATCGAGCTGGGCGTCGTGTTGGTCGTGTTGATGGGCTGGCAGTTCGCGGCCGCCGAGTTCGTCGGTGGGTCGATCATGATCGGGCTCCTCGCGCTCACGGCCGGCTTCGTCGTGCGCGGCGGCATCGTCGAACGCGCCAGGAAACGGCTGCAGGAGGGCAACGTCGGCGGTCACGACCATCAGGCGATGGTCGGCGTCAGCGACGAACGACAGGAAGAGCTCGAGCACACGCCGTGGGGCGAGAAGCTCACGAGCAAGGCCGCCTGGGCCGACGCCGCGGGCTACACGATGGCCGACATCACCATGGTTCGCAGGGAGCTGGTCATCGGCTACGTCGTCGCCGGCTTGTTTGCGGTGCTCGTCCCGATGAACGTATGGAACGACGTCTTCCTGAGCGGTCACGGATTCTGGACGAGCCTCGAGAACGTGGTCGTCGGCCCGTTCATCGCGTTCATCAGCTTCGTCTGCTCGATCGGCAACGTGCCGATGGCAGCGGCGTTGTGGCACGGCGGTATCAGCTTCGGCGGCGTCATCAGCTTCATCTTCGCCGACCTCATCGCGCTGCCGCTCGTGCTGATCTACCGGAAGTACTACGGCACGCGGCTCACGCTCCGCCTCTTCGTGTGGTTCTACGCGCTGATGTCGGCCGCCGGGCTCATCGTCGAAGGATTGTTCAGCTGGACGGGTCTCATTCCCTCGACTCGGCCGGGCACCATCGCCGCGACGCACTTCGAGTGGAACTACACCACGTTCCTCAACATCATCTTCCTCGCAGTGTTCGGCGTCCTCTACTGGTTGCACCACAACCGGAAGCGGCTCGGCGGGGGCGTGGGCTACGCGTTCGATCCCGTGTGCGGCATGCAGGTCCGAACGGCGACCGCTCCGGCGCGTAGCCGGCACGACCACCACACCTACTATTTCTGCTCCGATCACTGCCGAGAGCGCTTCGACGCCGACCCGTCGCGATTCGCCGGACAACCCGTCAAGGAGTGAGACGCGACGCGGCCACGACGATCAGCTCCCGGGTCGCCGGGCCGGCGGCGCGGCGGTCCCAGTCGCCGTACACGCGCTCGATCGCGAAGCCTGCGTCGGCGAGCGACCGGGCCAGTTCCTCGACGGTTCGGAATCGCAGCTGCACGGTCGACACCAGCTCCTCACCGGTCGCCCCGAACGCGTAGTGGTTCGCATAGAGCTGTCGGGATTGCGCGATCTGCGCTGTTGAAGAATCACCGACGCCGCGCGTTGGTCTCGATGCGCCAGCGCGTTGGGTCGTACAGCTATAGATCGAAATCGAGGCGGAGACGTCGCGCTCGCTCGCGAAATGCCTCCGCACCGCCGCCGAACTGTCGCCGTGCAACGAAACGACTCATTACGAGCAGCCGCTGGTGCTGCCGCAGCTGGGGCAGGCGTAGCAACTGCCGGCGCGCTGCATCATGTCGCCGCAGACGTGGCACAACACCATCTCGCGGGTCGGAGTGGCGCGTCCCGCCGATGACGGGTGCTCGTTGCGGACGCGGAGCGCATCGGACGGCGCGCGGTCTTCCATGGGGAGGTCCATCGACGTCGCGCTCGGCGTCGTCGCTTCCTCCACACCGGGCAACGTCGGCTGCAGCCGCTCGCCCACCGTCATGATGCCCATCGCCTCACGCTTGTCCTTGTCGACGTACTCGACCGCCAGACGCCGGAAGATGTAGTCGACGAGGCTCGTCGCGAACCGGATGTCGGGGTCGTCGGTCATGCCCGCGGGCTCGAAGCGCACATTCGTGAACTTCTCGATGTATGCCTCGAGCGGGACGCCGTACTGCAACCCCATCGAGAGGCCGATGGCGAACGCGTCCATGATGCCGGCGAGGGTCGAGCCCTGCTTGGCGACCTTGAGGAACACCTCACCCGGGTGGCCGTCGTCGTACTCGCCGACGGTCACGTAGCCCTGGCAGTCGGCGACCCGGAACGAGAAGGTCTTGCTCGTGCGCGTACGCGGGAGCTTCTGGCGCACGGGCTTTTGCACGATGACCGTCTCGACGATCCGTTCGACCTCCTGCGTGAGCGAATCGGTCGCCTTCTTCTGGGTCGACAGCGGCTGGCCGACCTTGCAGTTGTCGCGGTA
>PLBO01000131.1:225-154577 GCA_003134555.1 Actinomycetota bacterium | reverse complement strand
GTGCGCGACGATGTGCGCATGTCGAAGCTCATCTCTCGGCCGATAGATCCGCGTGACCAACGATGGGAAGTATGGCGTCCGACGTATCGGGTCTACTTCTGGCGGCCCGTCTCACCTACCGGTTGGTGGTCCCGTGAGTTCGAGGTCTCGGGCGGCGACATCGTCGCCATCCTCGACTGGGCTGAGCGACAGGCCGACGACGGCGAAACCTTCACCGTTTTCGTGGTCGTGGGCGAAGGTGATCGACTCGGCCTCGTCCGTCTCGCGGGAGACGACCCGACCCGCAACGAGAACGCATAACTGCCGATCGGGCACTCGCTACGACGACGCGTGATCGGGCAATCTGTGTCGGTGGATCCAACCTTGGTTCTTGCTCTTTACGAAGAGGGCATCGCCGCCATCGAGCAGTCGGTTGGCGGTTG
The DNA here is from genome assembly GCA_003134555.1 of Actinomycetota bacterium. GTDB lineage: Bacteria > Actinomycetota > Acidimicrobiia > IMCC26256 > PALSA-610 > PALSA-610. Next base: position 154,155 of record PLBO01000131.1, on the reverse strand, counting down.
GTCGGCGGATCGATGGTCGCGTCGCACGTGCGGGACATGGACCGGCATCGATGTTGCCGGACATCTCATATGCGATGTCGGCTGGTATCACTCGTGGTTGGACCGTGCCGAGGTTGGCGACGCGAGCATTCCGTTCGCCGCCGACGAAATCGATGCGCACAACGATGCTGCGCTCGCCTCACTTGGCCCAAGCGACGGACATGAACGCCTGGAAGTGTTCGCCGCGGAGGCGAGGCGGTACGCGATCCGTGTGGTTGGCGCGTGGGATCTGCAGTATGGGACACCACTCGGGACGATCACCGCGGGCCTGCACGCGGGGCTCGCCGCTGGCGAATGGCATCTGCACGCGTGGGATCTCTCGGCTGGGGCCCACCGGCCACGCGACGCCCGTCAGTTGTTCCAAGCCGTAGGAGCGGGCATGACCGCGTCCTGGGACAACCCAAAGCGTTGGATCGGAAACGCGATGCTGCCGTTGGCGGCTCGACGAAGACCCTGGGAACAGTTGATCAACCGGTCCGGACGTCGACCATAAGGACCAACGCCGCTAGGCACGAAGACGATACCGCGGCGGGAGTCGACGCCTAGCAAGCGAGCGCCATAACTGCCGTTCGGCGCCCGACGCTGATGCGCGGACCCGAGCAGAACTGCATCCATAACGCGCGCGGTCGCGGTCTCGGCAAGGACGCCGCACCCGAGAAGGAGATCGCCGAGACGAGCACACCCCGAACGCGCTGCGATACCGACTCGATCGACGTTCCGAGCGGCCAAGCGGATGGGGGGCTACCTCAGCGCCGACGTCGAGGGCTCCATCGACTGGTGATCAGCGGATCGTGTCCGCGAGCGCGTCAGCCGCACCTCGGTCGTCCGAGCGCAGCGCGTGGGCGTACACCTTCGTGACGGTGCCCACCGTGTCGCCGAGGCGCGCGGCCACGATCGGCAGCGGCACACCGGCGCCGAGGGACTGGGTGGCGCAGTAGTGGCGCAGGGCGTGCGGGTGGATCCGCACGCCGAGCACCTCGCCGAGCTTGCCCACCTTGCGCGTGATCGTCCGCGGGTGCATCGGCTGGGTCGGGTCGCGCCCGGGGAACAGCCACGGCGAGTCGTGCGCAGCGAGCGCCTTGCCGATCACGGTCACCGTGTCCTCGTCGATGCTGACGACACGCGCCCCCGCGTCGCTCTTCGTGCGCTCCTCGATCGCCAGGCCACCCGCGGTCGGGATGACCACCCGACGGATCGTGAGCGTCCTCAGGTCGGGGTCGAAGTCAGCGCGGGTGAGCCCGAGGATCTCCGAGCGCCGGGCGCCGATGATGGCGCCGATACGCACGAAGCAGAACAGCGCCGGGTCGGTCTTCGCGGCGAGCGCGAGCGCGGCCTTGACGGCCTCGGGCGTCGGGGTCTTTACCTTGCGGCCCTTCTCACGCTTCTGGCGCGCGCTGGCGACCGGGTTCGTCTCGCAGAGGTCGCGCCGGATGCCCCACGCGCACGCGGCCGAGAGCACGCCCGAGATCCGCACCGAGTACGAGCGGGAGTGGCCCTGGGCGCGTCGGGTGGTGTGCCAGTCGTCGAGGTGGCGAGGTCGGAGGGCATCGACGGAAACGGCCCCGAAGTCCTCGACGAGCACGCGCATCGCGCCTTCGGTGGTCTGGCGCGTCGTAGTCGCGAAGTCGTACCTCGTGCGCTCGTACCACTGCTCCAGCAGCTCCGACACCGTGATGCCCACCGCAGTCCCTCGCGCTCAGGACGACGCACAGCGCGTCCCGTGTCCGCGAGATGGGCATCGAGTAAGCGCCGGGTGGCGCGATTGCCGATCTCTCCGAGAGCGGACGACGGGATTCGAACCCGCGACCCCAACCTTGGCAAGGTTGTGCTCTACCAGCTGAGCCACGTCCGCGTAGCCAGCCAGTATACAAGGCTCACTCGTGCTCCTCGCGGCCGACCGCTAGCCTCCGAATCATGCGCATCGGCATCTTCGGGGGCGACACCGCCGGCCGCACGATCGACGACGTCGTGGCCGACGCCCGCGCCGCCGAGACCGACGGCTTCGCTTCGTACGCACTCCCCCAGATCTTCGCTCTCGACGCCATGGGCGTGCTCTCGGTCGTCGGCCGCGAAGTTCCGCGGGTCACTCTCGCAACCGGCGTGGTGCCGACGTATGGTCGTCATCCGCTGACGATGGCGCAGCAGGCGCTCACCGTTCAGGCCGCGAGCGGTGGCCGGTTCGTGCTCGGCATCGGCCTGTCGCATCAGATGGTTATCGAGAACATGTTCGGCCTGTCCTTCGAAAAGCCGGTGCGGCACATGCGCGAGTACCTCTCGGTGCTCATGCCGCTCCTGCACGAAGGCAAGGCCTCCTTCAAGGGCGAAACCATCAGCACCGACGCCACGATCGGCGTCGAACCCCGCATCCCGTGCCCGGTGCTCGTCGCCGCGCTCGGCGCGCAGATGCTCAAGCTCGCCGGGACCCTGACCGACGGGACGGTCACCTGGATGACCGGGCCGGCGACGCTCGCATCACACACCGTCCCCATCATCGCGGCCGCCGCGAAAGAAGCCGGGCGACCGGCACCGCAAATCCTGGCCTCACTGCCGATCTGCGTCACGAACGACGTCGCCGCGGCGCGCGAACGCGCGGCGCGCGACTTCCAGGTGTACGGGTTCTTGCCGTCATATCGAGCGATGCTCGACCGCGAAGGAGCCGAGGGTCCGGCCGACGTCGCGATCGTCGGCGACGAAGCGGCGGTCGAGAAGCACGTGCGGGCGCTCGTCGACGCCGGAGTCACCGAGTACGTCGCATCCATCTTCGGGTCACGAGAGGAGCGCGCGCAGACGCGGGCGCTGCTGAAGTCGATGTTGTGAGCGCGGACGAACCACGTTCGCCCCTCGAGTTGCTCGAGGCGCTCGCGGTGCAGGAAGTCCAGATCACGCCCGGGCTCGCGCACCTCGAGATCTACACATTGCACGGGCTCCTCACCGTGCTCTGGCACGGTCCCCGCGACGCGCGCGACGTCGTCGTTACCTGTGGCGGTGGGATGGGCAGTGTGCTCGGTCCTGCCGACGGCCTTTACCACGCGCTCGGTTGCCGGCTTGCCGACGCGCACGGGATCGCAACGATGCGAGTCGGCTATCGCAAACCCAACGACCTCTCGCGCTGCGTCCACGATGTCGCGGCTGCGGCCGACCTCGCGAGCCGCTCCGGCGCGCGCGGGTTCGTCGTCATCGGTCACTCGTTCGGCGGCGCGGTCGCGATCCAGGCCGCAACCGTGCTGGGTGCGCACTGCCACGGCGTGGTGACGCTCGCGACCCAATCGGCCGGATGCGAGCACGCGTCCGAGCTGGGCGACACACCGTTACTCCTGTTGCACGGCACCGATGACGAGATCCTGCCGGCCGAGACGAGCACAGTCGTTCAGATGCTCGCGGGCCACGGCGAGGTGGTGCTGCTCCCCGGCGCGGGGCACCTCCTCACCCAGGCCGCGACCGAACTGCGCGAGCGGCTCTCGGTCTGGATACCGGAGCGCTTCGCCGCGGCCGGCGGCTAGGTACCCGCGAGCTTGGCGACGATCGGCGCGAACTCGTCGACGTTGTCGTCGCCGACGACCACGTAAGAGAGGCCCCACTTTTCCCGGCGTCGATGCAGCTGCTCGGCAATCTCGTCTTCGGTGCCGACCAGCGCCGCGCCCGACTCCAGCGCCTCCTCGGGCGAGACACCGAACGTCGGTGCGAGGGCTTCGGCCAGCTTCATCCGATCGGGCCTCACGCTGGTGATGAAGAACCGCATCTGGATCTCGATCTCGTCGATCCGATCGCCGGCGGCGTCGCGGATCCACTGCACTTTGCGATCGGTCTGCTCCCGCAGCGAGTCCTTCGCCGCCTCGAGGCCGATCTCACCGGCGCGCAGGTTGGGATTGATGCCGACGATGTCGGCCTCGCGCGCCGCGATCGACAACACGCGCTTGCCGCCGCCGCCGATCAGCAGCGGCGGACGCGGCTGTTGCACGGGCTCGGGCCACGACGCGTAGTCGGTGATGCGGTAGTGCTCACCGTGATACGTGAACTGCTCACCGGTGAAGCACTGCTTGATGACGTGCAGCGCTTCTTCGAAGCGGTCGACGCGCACCGCGGGCGGGTCGTACGGCAGGCCGAGCTGGTCGTAGTCGGTCCGCATCCAACCCGCGCCGAGGCCGAGCTCGAGCCGGCCGTCGGAGAGCAGGTCGATGGTCGCGGCCTCCTTGGCGAGGATCGCGGGATGTTTGTAGTCGTTGTCGAACACGAGCGACCCCACCCGCAAGGTCGTCGTGTGCGCGGCCGCCATCGCGATCGCCGGCAGAGGCGCAAGCTCCTGGCCGAAGTGATCGGGCATGAACAGCGTCGAGAATCCGAGGTCTTCGAGCTTGCGGGCCTTGTCGCGCCACTCCGACGCCGAACCCACCTGCGAGACCTGCACTCCGAACCGGAACGGTTTCATGATTCCTACTTTCCCGCCAGACGGGCGACGATCGGCGCGAACGTGTCGATCGAGCCGTCGTCGATGACGTGGTACGACATTTGCCAGCGCTCGCGTCGCTCCTCGAGTGACGCGACGATCTCGTCTTCGGTACCGACCAGGCACGGCGGCGCGACGCGTGCGTCATCAACGGAGACGCCGAACGCGTCCGCGATGCCCTCGAGGATCCGCTTCGCGTCGTCGGTGACGTACACGAAGCCAACGAGGGCTTGGAGCTCGAGATCGTCGAAGCGGTCCCTCGCTGCGTCGCGGACCCACCCGATCTTCTGATCGGTTGCTTCGGGGGTCATCGAGCGCGCCGCGTCGGGTGACGTGCCGTCGCCCGAGCGCAGATTCGCGTTCACGCCGACGATCTGCGCCTCACGCGCGGCGAGGGCCAGGATCTTCGGCGCGCCGCCCCCGACGAAGAACGGCACCGGCTGCTGCACCGGCTTGGGCATGCCGTCGAGATCTGTCACGCGGTAGTGCTCGCCGTGGAACGTGAACGGACCCGGCGCGAACAGTCCCTTGATGATCGTGATCGCCTCGGCCAGCCTCGCGATCCGTACGCCCGGTCGATCGAGGGGGATACCGGCCTTCTCGTAGTCGGCGGTCATCCAACCCGCGCCGATGCCGAGCTCGAGCCGACCGTCGGAGAGCAAGTCGAGCGTCGCGAGCTCGCGCGCCAGCACCACCGGATGCTTGTAGTCGTTGCCGAGCACGAAAGTGCCGACGCGCAGGTCGTCGGTCACGGCCGCCGCGTGCGCGAGTGCGACCGTGGGCGCGAGATCGTGGTCGACGAAATGATCGGGGACGAAGAGGGTCGAGTAGCCGAGCGACTCGGCTTTGCGTGCGAGCTCCGTGAACTCCTGACGAGACCGGCCCTTGCTGCAGGCGACGCCGAAACGGAACCTGCGATCATGCATCGGGCGACCCTACAAGAGCCCGTCCGGCTCACGAGAGCCGGTCAGCGCCGTCCGGTCGATCCCCAGCCGCCCGTCCCGCGGGCCGAATCGTCGAGCGCCGCCACCTCGCGCCAGGTGACGTCCTCCACTCGCTGGATCACGAGTTGCGCGATGCGATCGCCACGGTTGACGTCGAACGCGACCTGAGGGTCGAGGTTCACGAGCAACACGCTGATCTCGTCGCGGTAGCCCGCATCGATCAGGCCCGGGGTGTTCAAACAGGTCACGCCGTGACGCAACGCCAGGCCCGAGCGGGGTTGCACGAAGCCCGCTAATCCGTCCGGTATCGCAACCGCGATTCCGGTCGGCACGAGCGCTCGACCGCCCCCCGGTTCGAGGCGCGCCGCGGTGCGGGCCGTCAGGTCGTAACCGGCGTCTCCCGCGTGTCGGCGCGCCGGAAGCGGAAGATCGGGATCGAGACGTTGAATACGGATTCTCAGCGGGATGCCGTGAGGCTATCCAGGACGCGTCGGGCTACGACGGGTCGCGAAGATCGGAGAGGAGCTGCGCGTGCTGTTCGGGCGTGAGCAGCACATCCTCGTCGTATTCCGGATGGTCGACGACGACGTGCACCGGACCGCTCGCGAACATCTCGACGTCGGACGGCGTAAAGCGGAACTTCAGGAAGTGAACGGCGGCGGTGATGTCGTCGCGGGTGAGGCGCAACTCGTCCTCCTCCGACGGCGCGCCGACCACGCGTGTCCCGTCGGGCAGGACGACGGCGATGTGCTGTTCGATCCCGACGAGCCGAGGCAGCCACTCGCACAATTCCCGCTCGGAGGTCAGCTCGATCATGAGCGTCGCCGACAGCTCGTCGGCGTCGGGGATGAGCTGGTTGTAGGTCTCGACCTCGTGCGCGATCTGGTCGTCGCGCAGCATTCGCTCCGCCCGCGCCATCTCCTGCACCTGCCACCGCATCGTGACGGTGTTCTCGAACACCATCGTCATGATCGGACCGACCGCGACGCGACGAACCCGCTTCAGGTCGATGATGTGGCGACGGAGTTCGTCGCGTTCGCGCTCGTACGCGCGCATGTCGACGATGTCGTCGACGGTCAGCTTCCGCATCACTGCTCCTCCAGTCCGTACGCGCGGGCCAGGACTTGCAACGGATGAACGGGCCGCTTCCCGCTCCCTTCCTCGATCGCGACATTCGCCAGTTGACAGTCGCCGGCGACCAGCTGCGCCTCCGACTCCCGAACCTTCTCGAGCAATGGCTTCGCGACGCGCCGCGCGAGCTCGACGTTCTCGACCCGCAATCCCCACGTCCCGTCGATGGCGCTGCAGCGTTCCACCATCTGCACCTTGGCGCCGGTGAGCTGCATGAGTTGCGAGCTGCGCGGCCCGATCTGCTGCGCGCGGTAGTGACATGCCGAGTGCCACAGAATCGACTCGTACGTCCGACCCGTGAAGTTCGTGTCGAGCTTGCGCGTCTTGTGCTCGTTCATCAGGAACTCGGACGCGTCGAACGTCGCCGCCGCAACCTTGCGCGCCGCCTCCGTACCGAGGAATGCCGGATACTCGTCCTTGAGCGTGTACGCGCAAGTCGGTTGCGGCACCACGATCGAACGCCCGGCTTCGACCGCCGGTAGCAACGCGTCGACGTTGCGCTGCGCGGCCTCACGGAACTTGTCGGCATCGCCGGCGTCGAGCCACGGCATGCCACAGCACACTTGACCCTCGGGCACCTCGCACGTGAAACCGTTGTGCTCGAAGACGGCGACCGCCGCCCGGCCGATCGCCGGCTGCTGGTACTCGACCAGACACGTAGGAAACAGCGCCACCGGACCGCGGTCGGCCTCGGCCGCGACGATGGCCCGGGATTCGCGGCCGCGGAACCACTTCGAGAACCGCACCCGGTCGAACGTGGGCAGGAGCCGGTCGCGGGCGATGCCGGTGACCTTCTCCATCGCAACCCGCGCCGGGCGAAGCTTCGCCGTCGCGTTGACGATCGGGGCGAACGTGGTCGCAAGCTTGCCCTGCTGATCGGTGCGCGCAAGCAACCGTGCTGACCGCGACACGTCGCCGGCCTTGCTCTGCTCCGTGAGCGAACGCAGCATGAGCTGGGGGAAGTCGACCCGCCACTCCTGCTGCTGTCCGGGCGTGTACGGACAGATCACGTAGCAGAGCTTGCACTGGTAACACTCGTCGACGACGCGCTTGTGCTGCGCATCATCCAGCTCCCCGGCGTGGTCGTTTCCGCCGAGGTCGTCGACCATCTCGAACAACGAGCGGAAGCTCGGACACAGCTTCACGCAGATCCGGCAGTCGCTGCAGATGTGAAACGTGCGGTCGCGCTCGGTACGCGTCGCGTCGACGTCGAACCACGAAGGGTCGAGCGGATCGTAGAGATGTTGCGCCATCGTCAGCTGCTCCGCGATCGGCGGGGAAGCAATCGACCGAGACGGACTCGGTTCAGGAAACGTTCTCGAGCCCGGCCTGGAAGCGCCCGGCGTGACTCTTCTCGGCACGAGCGAGCGTCTCGAGCCATTCCGCGATCTCCTCGAAGCCCTCGTCGCGGGCTGTACGCGCAAAGCCGGGATACATCTCGGTGTACTCGTAGGTCTCGCCGGCGACCGCCGACTGCAGGTTGTCGGTGGTCGCGCCGACGGCGACTCCCGTCACGGGGTCGCCGACCTCGGCAAGGAAGTCGAAGTGTCCGAAGGCGTGTCCCGTCTCACCCTCGGCGACCGAGCGGAAGAGCGCGGCGACATCCGGGTATCCCTCGACGTCGGCCTTCTGCGCGAAGTAGAGGTAACGGCGGTTTGCCTGACTCTCTCCCGCGAACGCCTCTTTCAGATTGTCGTGCGTCTTGCTTCCCTTGAGATCGGGCATCGATATATCTCCTTCTTGGTCAGACTCGATCGGAACAATGGTCACACCGGCCGCGGAAGATCACCTGGACGTCGTCGACGGTGAAATCGCGCCGGTAACGAATGGGAACGTGCAAGCCATCAAGCTCCACCGGCAGATCGCGCACGAGGCCACACGCGGTGCACAACAAATGGTGATGGTCGTCCTCGACGTTCGGGTCGACGCGGACGCTACCCGTGCCGAGATCGAGAACGCGCACCTCGCCGAGCGCCTCGAGATCGTGCACGGTCTGGTAGACGGTCTTCAGTGAGATCGTGGCCATGTGGGCGCGCGCGCGATCGAACAACGACTCGACCGTCGGGTGCGAATCGTCACCGTCGAGCAAACGGAAGATCTCCTGCCGCTGCGGCGTGACCCGCAGGCCCTGCTCGCGGAAGATCGTGGTGAGCGCTTCGCTGCTCTTCATGACATCGACACACTAACGACAATGCTTGTCGACAAGCAAGTCGCCTCCCGAGCGCGCGATATTGCTGCGTGCTGCACATCGCGGAGATGCTCGCCAACGCCGCTCGCGTCGCTCCGGATGCGATCGCGGTGACACTCGACGACGACGCGCTGACGTTCGGCGAGCTCGATCGGCGGGCCAATCGCATCGCGAACGGGCTGCGCGGGCTCTGGGTCGGACGCGGCGACCGGGTGCTGTGGTGGGGCGACACCTCCATCGAGGCCGTTCCCGTGTTTGCCGCGCTCTCGAAGATCGGGGCGGTGTTCGCGCCGCTGAACGCACGGGCGTCGGTCGAGGAGATCGCGCCGGTCGCCGAATATGCCCGGCCGCGGCTGCTTCTGTGCGGCGATTCACACGTCGAACCGGGCGCCGAGCTCGCCATCCGAGTCGACGTGCCGTTCTCGCCGGAGATCCCGACGGGCGCGGCCGACGGGCCCGACGCGCCCGATCTCGACGAGCGCGACCCTCACGTCATCTTCTTCACCAGCGGCAGCACGGGCAGGCCGAAGGGCGTCGTGTTGTCGCACCGAACCAATTGGTTACGTACGTACGTCGGCGCGACGACCACCGCCGGGGGCGCCGGGACCGTGTGCATGTTCCCGCTCTTCCACATGGCCGGTTGGACGATCGCGATGGGCGCGTGGCAGGGACGCCGGCCAGTGCACTTCGTGCGTACGCCCGACGCCGAGACGCTGTTGCACACCACCGCTCGCCACCGCGCGGCTCGGCTCTACTGCATCCCCGCGGTGTGGTCTCGCATCCTCGAGCACGGGATCCGGAATGTCGACCTGTCGAGCCTCGAGGAGGCCGACACCGGTACGTCTGCCACGCCGCCCGAACTGCTCCGGGCGCTCAAGGACGCGCTCCCGCATACCCGGACGCGCGTCTTCTACGGTTCGACCGAGGCCGGGCCCGGACTGCAACTCGGCGACGCGGACCTCTTCCGGAAGCCGGGCAGCGTCGGGATCGCGCAACCTGGTGTCGACGTACGCCTGGCCGAGAGCGGCGAGGTCGTGATGCGGAGCCCGTTCCTCATGGACGGCTACTTCGACGACCCGGCTGCGACGGCCGAAGCGTTGAACGGCGGCTGGTATCACACGGGCGATCTCGGGGCGTTCGACGAAGAGGATTACCTGTCGATCGTCGGGAGGGCGCGCGACGTGATCCGGACCGGCGGTGAGACGGTCGCTCCGCCCGAGGTGGAGGCGGTGTTGAGTTCGCACCCCGCGATCGGCGAGATCGCGGTCGTCGGCGTCCCCGACGCGCAATGGGGCGAGGTGGTCACCGCGGTCGTCGTCATTCGGGCCGGGACGACCGCGCCCGACCTCGACGCACTCCGGTCGTTCTGCACCGGCCGGCTTGCCGCCTTCAAGCAACCCCGGCGCCTCGCGGTCGTCGACGCGCTCCCCCGCACCGCCGCGACCGGCCAGGTCCAGCGGACCCTGATCGTCGAGCGCCTCCAGTCCGCCCCGAAACCCCCCTAAAAGCGCGCCAACAGTTGGGCGCGAACCCAGCGCCCGGAGCCCACTTTTGCTCCCAACAGTTGGGGAGTTTCAGGCTCGGAGCGGGCGGTGGCGGGGTCGGGGCTCGGTGGAATAGTGTTCTGGAAGTGCAGAACGTTGTTCCGCTCGAGGAACGCCTGGCGGATGCCTCCCTGGCGGAGCGCCGTGGGCAGTACGCAGCCGAGGTGCGGCGCCTGATCGATGCCGCCTTCTCGGTGATGCGGGCGACAGGTGACATCGATCCGCAGGTGCGCGACATCGTCAAGACCGCGGGGCTCTCGAACCAGGCCTTCTACCGGCACTTCGCATCGAAGGACGCGCTGCTCATGGCGGTGCTCGCCGACGGCCAGCGTCAACTCGTCGACTACCTGCTGTCGCGGGTGCGCTCGACCTCCGACCCCGAGTCCCAAGTGCGGCGCTGGATCGAAGGCGTGCTGGCGCAGGCCCGCAATCCCGCGGCCGCCGAGGCGACGCGCCCGTTCGCGATCAACGGCGCGCGGCTGGCCGATCGTTACCCGGACGATCTCGCGGCGACGCGCGCCGAGCTCCTCACCACGCTCGCGCCGTCCGTGCGAGCACTCGGCGGCCGCGACGATGACGCATCGTTCGTCTGCGAACTCACGCTCGCCCGCATGAACGACGCGATCGCCCATCGCCGTAGCCCGAACGCCCAAGAGGTGGAACACCTCGTCGAGTTTTGTCTCGCAGGAGTACGACATGGAACGTGAACTGCTCATCACCGGCATCGGTGGCCAGGGCGTGCAACTCGCCGCGCAGGTGCTCGCGCGCGCGGCGACGCTCGAGGGTCGCGAGGTCATGTATCTCGGCCTGTACGGCGGCATGATGCGCGGTGGCAATACCGACAGCACCGTTGTGGTCGCCGACGCCCCGATCCTCGCTCCCCCGGTCGTCTCGCGCGCGTGGTCCGCGATCGCCATGCACGACGACTATTGGCCTGCCGTCGAAGCCAAACTGCGACCCGGTGGCCTCGTGCTCGTAAACGACACGACCTTCACCAGCGCGGTGCGCGCCGACGTCGTCGTCCACCGTGTACCGGCGACGACGGTCGCCACTGATCTCGGAAGCCCGCTGTCCGGCTCGATGGTGATGCTCGGCGCGTTCTGCGCCACTACGGGCATCGTGAGCGAAGAGGCTCTGATCGCGGCCATGCGCGCGTCGATCCCTCCGTACCGAACGCAGCACATCGAGGCCAACGAGCGCGCGCTTCGGGCCGGGGCCCACCTCCTGCCCGCCGACGAGTTCCCGGCATGGGAGACGGCAAATGTCTGAGACGCCGATGTCCGAGCCGACCGTGAGCATCAAGAGCCGGGGCACGATCACGATCGATGCCGGGCACTGCAAGGGCTGCGAGCTCTGCATCCCGGCATGCCCACCGCGGGTGCTCACCATGTCGACTGCTGTCAACCACATGGGGTATCGCTACCCGGAGCTGTATCCGGGCTGCACCGGTTGCGGGGCGTGCCTGTACGTGTGCCCCGACTTCGTGTTCGAGGTGTACCGCTTCGAGCAACCGGTCGTGACCGAGGTCTCGGAGAGGAAGCAATGAGCGCGACGACCACGAGCGACCGCGTACTGATGGAGGGCTCCGAAGCGCTCGCGCGCGCCGCGATCGCGGCGGGCTGCCGCTTCTTCGCCGGCTATCCGATGACACCGTTCACTGAGGTGCTCGAACATCTCGCGCGCCTGCTCCCCGAGGTCGGCGGCGTCTGCATCAACGCCGAGTCCGAGCTCGAGGCCGTCGGCATGGCGTGGGGCGCGCTCGCGACGGGCGCACGCGCCGCGACCGGATCCACCGGACAGGGTCTCTCGCTCATGCAGGAGTCGTTCTCGGAGCTCACGCTCGCGGAGCTCCCGCTCGTCATCTTCAACATGGCGCGCGGGCAGCAGGACTACTTCCAGGCGACCCGGGGCGGGGGCCACGGCGACTACCGCCATATCGTGCTCGCGCCGCAGGACGTCCGCGAGGGCGTCGAGCACGTACAGCTCGCGTTCCACCTGGCCGACAAGTGGCGCAATCCCGTGCTGATCTACGGCGATTACCTGCTGGCCCACACGCAGGAGGCGATCTCGATCGAGACCGTCGCCTTCCCCGAGCTTCCGAAGAAGGATTGGGCGGTCGACGGGTCGCTCTCCGGCAGCGGCCGCAGCCGCGGCGTCACGTCGCTCGGCGTGAGCAAGGTCGGCGAGCCGGCGATGGGTCAAGAGGGCAAGGCGCAGTACATCGCCACAAAGATCCCCCTGATGGAACGTGAGGTGCGCGTCGAGCAGGGCTACTGCGACGACGCCGAAACCGTCGTCGTCGCGTTCGGCTCACCGGCCAAGTTCGTGAAGTACGCGATCGCGCAGCTGCGCGAGGCCGGGCACCGCATTGGCTACGTCCGACCGATCACGTTGTGGCCGTTCCCGTACGCGGCGGTTGCCGCCGCCGCCGGCGGCCCGAACGTGCGCCGCGTCGGCAGCTTCGAGCTCTCCGCCGGTCAGCTCGTCGAGGATGTGCGCATCGGAGTCGGCGGCCAAGCGCCCGTGACGTTCATCGGCGGGGTCTCGACCGACCATTCCGGGTTCGGCGTCGGTCGCATCCTCGACGTCGAGCTCATCGCCGATCGCATCCTCGCGTTGCACGAAGACCGCGAGCTGCCACTCATCCCGGGCTACGAGCAGTACTCGTACCAGATCCAGGAGCACCAGAAATGAGCATCATCGACACCTCGTCGGCTCCGACCGTCCCCGCGCGCAAGGTCGAGGCGCTGAAGCCCGACCTCCTGCTCACGCAGGAGCACCACATGTGTCCGGGCTGCGGCGAGCCTCTCGCGGTGCGGCAATTCCTCGAGACCATCGAGGAGCTCGGCGTCGCCACGCGCACCATCGCAGTCGCCGGCATCGGTTGCTACACGTCGTTCTCGGGCTCGATGGACGTCGATCTCGTGCAGGCGCTCCACGGGCGGGCTCCGTCGGTGGCCACCGGTGTGAAGCGCATGCTCCCCGACTCCCTCGTTTTCACGTTGCAAGGCGACGGCGACATGGTCAACGAAGGTCTTCAAGAAGTGCTCCACACCGCGGCCCGCGGCGAGAAGGTGACGTGCATCCTCCTGAACAACGGCGTGTTCGGCGAAACCGGCGGCCACATGACCGCGACGAGCGTCATCGGTCAACGCACCAAGAACTCGCTCGACGGCCGTGACGCCGAGTACCACGGATATCCCATTCTCATCGGCGACCTGATCGCGCAGCTCCAAGGCGCGTCGTACGTCGCACGCGGATCGGTGCACAACGCGGGTTCCGTCGCCCGCACGCGCAAGATGTTCAAGCGGGCGTTCGAATCGCAGCTACGCGGCGAGGGCTTCACGTTCGTCGAGGTTCTGACCATGTGCCCGACCGGCTGGTTCGTGCCGACCGCCGACGGGCCGACCTACATGCAAGAGACGCTCGGCGAAGTGCACATCATGGGCGAGCTCAAGGCCGAAGGCCGGGTTCGCACCACCGAGGAGCTGCACGCCGAGAACGTCGCCAAGCAACGCGAGCTCGACGAGCAGATCGCGCGCGGCGGCATCGAGAAGTGAGCCGCTGAACATGGACTTCCGCTACCCGACCGAGGCCGAGGCATTTCGCAAGGAGTTCCGCGCCTGGCTCGAAGCCAAGTTGCCGGCCGAGCTCGCGGGCGACGGCCTCGGCGGCGGCTCGATGGAGATCGACGGTGAACGGCTCGAACGCCTGCGCACCTGGAACCGCACGCTGGCCGACGCGCGCTTCGCGGCGATCGCCTGGCCCGAGGAGTGGGGTGGCCGCGGCGCCGGCGTCATGGAACAGGTCGTCTACGCGGAGGAGATGCACCGCGCGCACGCGCCGGGCACGCTCAACCCGCTCGGCTTGTCGAACATCGCCCCCGCGATCATCGAGCACGGCACCCCGGAGCAGAAGACCACGTTCCTGCCCCGGATGCTGCGCGGCGACGACATCTGGTGTCAGGGATTCTCCGAGCCGAACGCCGGCTCCGATCTCGCGTCCTTGCGCACCTCGGCGGTGCGAGACGGCGACTGCTGGGTCGTGAACGGCCAGAAGACCTGGAACACGCTCGGCAATCTCGCGAACTGGTGCGAGCTGCTGGTGCGCACCGATCCGAACGTCCCCAAACACAAGGGCATCACGTGTCTGCTCGTCGACATGACCCTGCCGGGCGTCGAAGTCAGGCCCCTCGTCACGATCACCGGCGAGAAGGAGTTCAACGAGATCTTCTTCACCGACGTGCGCGTCCCCGTCGATTGCACGCTCGGACCGGTGAACGAAGGTTGGCGCGTGGCGATGACGACGCTCGCGTACGAGCGCGGCACCGTCGCCAAGCTCCACCTCGGCACCCGCGCCAAGATCCAACGGCTCATCGACGAGGCGAAACGCACACCTATGGGAGACGGTCGTACGGCGGCCGCCGATCCGGTCCTGCGCCGGCACGTCGCGCGCGTCTACATGGAAGGCGAGCTGCTGAAGCTCATCTCCGAGCGCGCGCTGTCGGCCGAGCTGCACGGCCGCGCGATGGGCCCGGAAGGCAGCGTCGCAAAGTTGCTTTGGAGCGAGGCCGAACAACACATCACCGAGGTCGCGTCCGAGGTGCTCGGCCCCGACGCGCTCGACGGCTCGTGGGCCCGCGATCGCGTCTACAGCCGCGCGCTCACGATCGCGGGCGGCACGACCCAAGTCAACAAGAACATCGTCGCCCAGCGCATTCTCGGTATGCCGCGCAGCTAGTGCGCCGCGCGACGTTCAGCTCGCGAGAGGACCGGAACCGTTCCTCGTGGGGAGCGTCTCGCCCGGGGCCAGCGGGAAGTGACAGGCGACGAACTGCCCGGAATGGATCTCTTTGATCTTCGGCTCTTCGTCGGCGCATTTGGACTGCGCCTTCGGGCAGCGCGTGCGAAACCGGCAACCCGACGGCGGCGCGACCGGAGACGGGATCTCGCCGATGACCTTCGCACGCGCTTCGGGCCGGATACTCGGATCGGGAATGGGGATCGCGTCGAGCAGCACCCGCGTGTACGGGTGCGAGGGCTGTTGATAGATGACGTCGGGCGATCCGACCTCGCAAATCTTGCCGAGGTACATCACGACGACGCGGTCGCTCACGTTCTTGACGACTGCGAGATCGTGCGCGATGAAGATGAGGGTCAGGCCGTAGCGCGTCTTCATCTCTTCGAGCAGATTCAGGATCTGCGCCTGCACCGACACGTCGAGCGCCGACACGGGCTCGTCGCAGATGATGAGCTTCGGCTCGGTGATTACCGCTCGCGCGATCGAGATGCGCTGGCACTGCCCACCGGAGAACTGATGCGGCCGGCGTCCGCGCTGGAGGACGGGATCGAGGCCGACGGCGAGCATCATGTCGTCGATCTTCTTCTGCTGCTCCTGCGGGGTACCGACCTTCCAGATGCGCAAACCCTCGGCGATGATGTCCTCGACCTTGCGCCGCGGGTTCAGCGACGAGATCGGGTCCTGGAAGATCATCTTCATCGCGGTGCGCGTGCGCCGCTGCTCCTCGCCCGAGAGCTTCGCCATGTCGTGACCCTCGAACAGCACCTGCCCCGACTTCGGGGGGGGCAATTGCATGATCGCCTTGCCGGTCGTCGACTTGCCGCAACCCGATTCGCCGACGAGGCCGAGCGTCTCACCTTCCTTGACGTCGAGGCTGATGTTCGAGACGGCATGCACCTTCAGCCCACTGCGCCCCGCCGGGAACTCGACGACGAGATCCTCGACCCGCAAGATCGTTTCGCCCGGTGGGCGCAAGTGCGCGGTTCCCGTACCCGCCATCAGACCGTGACCCCTGTGAGCACGGCTTCGCCTTCCTTGCGCACCGGAAGGCCCGTCGCGGTTTCGCCGGCCGAGAGGTTGCGCGCGAGGGCTTCGGCTCCCGCCTGGCTCCCCACGGGGAAGAAGCACCGGAAGGCGTGTCCGGGAGTCTCGGCGTCGACGAGCTCGGGCTCGTCGGTGATGCATTTCGGCTGCGCGTACGGGCAGCGCGCGGCGAACTTGCACCCGCGCGGCGGCTTCACGAGATCGGGCGGACGGCCGGCTATCGCGTCGAGCTTGGAGTGGCTCGGCTGACCGAGTTTCGGGATCGATTTCAGCAACGCCTCGGTGTACGGATGGCGCGTCTGCTCGAAGAGCGAGCGCGTCGGCGCGCGCTCGACGACGCGGCCCGCGTACATGACGGCGATGTCGTCGGTACGCCCCGCGACGACGCCGAGGTCGTGAGTGACCAGCACCATGGCCATGAAGCGCTCGCGCTGTTGCTCTTGCAGCAGATCGAGGATCTGGGCCTGCACAGTCACGTCGAGCGCGGTGGTCGGCTCGTCGGCGAACAAGAGTTTGGGACCGCACGCGAGCGCGATGGCGATCATCACGCGCTGGCGCATACCGCCGGAAAGCTGATGCGGGTACTCACGCAGCCGCCGCTCGGCCTCCGGGATCCCGACCGAATTGAGCAGCGCGAGCGCCGTCTCCTCGGCGTAATCCTTCGTGACGTCGAAGTGGAACCGCAGCGATTCCATGATCTGGTTCCCGATGCGCATCACGGGGTTGAGCGACGTCATCGGGTCCTGGAACACCATCGCCATCTGGGTGCCCCAGTATTGGCGCATCGAGTTGCCGGTCGACTTGCCGATCTCGCGCCCCTCGAAGGTCACGCTCCCGTGCCGCACGGCGTTGCGAGGTAGCAATCCCATGATCGAGCGCGACAACACCGACTTGCCACAGCCCGACTCGCCCACGATCCCGATCGTCTTCCCCCGCTCCAGGCTGAACGACACGCCGTCGACGGCATGCACGAGTCCGCGCGGGGTCTTGAACTGAGTCTTGACGTCGGTGACCTCGAGCAGCGAACCGTCGAGCGGTGCGTCCGCGAATCGCTCGCTGCCCGGCGCGGCGCCGCGCTTTCGTCGGCTCATAGCGCGCTCTCGCGCACGTCGAAGCGTGCGCGCACGACGTCACCGAGGTAGTTCAGGGCGAGCACGGAGAGGAAGATCAAGACCGAGGGCACGATCCAAACCGCAGGGGCGGAGTTGAGGTTGCTCAGCTGGGAGTAGATCATGTTGCCCCACGACGGGTTGGGTTCCTGGATGCTCACACCGAACACCGCGAGGGCACCCTCGAGCACCAGCACGATCGCCACACCGAGTAGCGCGATCGACGCCATCGCGGGAACGACGTTGGGCAGCACCTCCCGGAGCATGACCCGGCGGCTCGTCGCGCCCTGCGCGCGTGCCGCCATCACGAACTCCCGCTGCGACCACGAGATCGCACTCGCGCGCGTGATGCGTCCGAGCAGCGGCACCGACACGATCCCGACCGCCAGGATGACGACGAGGATGCGATGGCCCCATTCGCCGGAACTCGCACCGCCCGACGGCTTCACCGGCGCCAGGACCGCCACGAGAGTGAGCGCGAGCACCAGTTGCGGGAACGCCAAGAAGATGTTGAAGAACGCACCGAGCACAGTGTCGGTGAGGCCACCCTTGAAGCCGGCCACCAGACCGAGGAAACCGCCGATGAGCGTTCCGAACGCGATCGAACCGACGGCGATGAGCAGGGACGCACGCGCACCCCAGACCACGCGGCTGAGCACGTCGCGGCCGGAGTCGTCGCTGCCGAGGAGGTGACCCGGCGAGAAGAGTCCGGCCTTCGGATGCAGGTAGTCACCCACCATCGGCGCCTTGAGCGGAAGGACCGGGGCGAGGATTGCGATCAGCACGACCAGCGAGAGCCAACCAATGCCGATCCACGCGAGCACGCCCATCCCGCGCTTCTCGAAGACTTCGTCGGGCGGCTCCTCGACGGCGGCCGCCGCGCTCACGCTCCCGGCAGTGAGCTCGGTGTCAGCCGATTCGAGCACCACGGATCCTCGGGTCCAAGACGCGGTAGAGCGTGTCCACCGCGACGTTGACGAGCACGTACACGATAGCCACGACGGCGATGTAGTCCTGCAACGCGATGTACTGGCGGCGGTTGATGGCGTCGCCGATCGCGAAGCCGAGGCCGTTCAGGTGGAAGATGACTTCGACGATCAACGCCCCACCGATGAGCTGGCCGACATTGAGCCCGGCGACGGTCAGCAATGTCAGGCTCGAGGGTCGTAGGGCATGACGCCAGAGAACCCGTCGGTCGCTGATGCCCTTGCTCTTGGCCATCAGGATGTAGTCCTCCTGCAGCGTCGCGACCATGTCGCTTCGCAGCAGGCGCGCATACACCGCCACTTGCCCGATGGTGATTGCGAGCACGGGCATCGCGAGGTGCTTGAAGTGTTCGACCGGGTTGCTCCCGAGCGAGACCCAGCCCTCGGTTGGCAGAAGATGTCGCTGGACACTGAGGAACAACAGCATCAACGTGGCGGTGACGTACACGGGAATGCTCAGCAAGAGAAATGCGATGCCGTTGGATAAGTCGTCGAGCCTCGTCCCGGCCTTGTACGCGGTATAGACGCCTAACGGAACGGCGATCAACAGCGTCAGGATCTGCACGTACAGCATCAGGAGCAGCGAGCGCGGGAGCGAGTCCTTGATGCGACCCCAGATCGACTGACCGCGCACGCCCGTTCCGGCGTACTCGCGGCCCATGTCGCCGGTCATGAAGTGACCGAGCCACTTGCCGTAGCGCACGACGATGTTCTCGTTCAGGTTCAGCTGGTTCCGGATGTTCGCCCGGTCCTGTTCCGACGAGAACGGAGCAATCGTGGTGACCGGGTCTCCGGGCAGGAGCGCGGTGAGGATCGAGGTGAAGAACGTGACGACGACCAGCACCACGATGAGCTGGATCACCCGTCGCACGATCACCTGCACTTGCAGTCCTCTCCTTCGCTCCTGCCTACCGTCAGACGTTGATCAGCATTTTCCGCCGGTGCACCACAGTCCGCTGACCGGGTGCCCGGTCGGGAGTCCTGCGAACGGCTTCGCGCCGTCGGGGAGGTCGGGGCCGAGGATGCCGTGGACGTTCGTCTTGTAGGCCACGGTCCACAGCGAATACTGCGCCCACAAGTTCCACAGTTGCTTCGCGAACTCCCGGTTGATGTCCTCGTAGAGCTTGGTGCGGTCCGCGGGAACGTTGCTCTGCCGGGCCTTGTCGAAGTCGCTGCTGATGATCGGGTCGTTGAAGCCGCCGAAGTTGACCGGGTTGTCGCAAGCCGGGGCGCCATTCGGGTCGCTTCCCACCGCTCCCGAGTTACCGCAGTGCCACCACACGTATTGCGTGTCATCGTCGGCGCCGGGGTGGTTGCGCCAGAGCGTGGCGTCGAACTTTCGCCCGATCGCGATGTTGATCAAGGTGCTCTGGTCGGCGACCGAGTTCAACTGCACGCTGACGCCGGCGTTCTGTTGCACCATCTGCTGAACGAGCACGGCGTCTTGCGTCGTGGACGGGTCGGCGGTGTGGTTCAGCGTGAATGTGAGGTCCTTGCCGGTCTGCTGCTTGTACAGCGCCGCGGCGGCTTTCGCCTTCTCGGGTGAGAACGTGACCAGACCCGAGTCGGCGAGATTCCCGTCGACCCCCGGGCCGAACGGACCCGAGGCGTTCGTCAAGATGCCGTCGTTGCGCAGCTTGTTGTACGTGTCGCGGTCGACCGCGTACGCGACCGCCTGGCGCGCCGCCAGGTTGTTGAACGGAGCCTTCGTGGCATTCAGCATGACGTAGCCGACCTCGGTGAACTTGTCGGACTCCGTGTCGTTCAGCTTGCCGGCCGCCTTGTCGCTACGGATCTTCACGATCTGCAGCGCGTCGGAGGTGTGGATTATCTGGAAGTCGCCGGCCTCGAGCGACGAGGTGCGCTTCGCGCCGTCTTCCTGCGGTACGAAGGTGATCCCGTCGAGGTACGGCAACTGCTGACCGGTCTTCGGGTCCTTGTACCAGTAGTTCGGGTTGCGCTTGGCGACGAACTTGTCACCGAACGTCCACGAGACGTACTCGAACGGTCCGGTTCCGATGAGCTTGGTGTTGCAGTCGGGCGACTTCATCTGCGCCTCGGCCATGATCCCGACCCGGCTGCTGGACCAGAGGTACCACGGGAACGCGGTCCACGGCACCTTGCTGGTGACCTTCACGGTGAGCGGGTCGACCACGTCGACCGCCGTGACGTCGGCGAACACGAACACGAACAGCAAGTTGTCCTTGCGGTAGTGGTCGAGGTTGTCCTTGACCGCCGTCGCGTCGAGCGGGGTGCCGTCGTGGAACTTGATTCCCGGCCGGAGCTTGATCGTCCAGATCGTGTTGTTCTGGGTACCGGTTACCGACTGCGCCAGGTACGGGTGGATCTTGCCGTCGGCGCCCGGCATGGTGAGCGTGTCGTAGATCGAGCGCGCGACCTGGATACCGCCGATCGCGAGCTGGGCCTTGTACAGGCAGAACCCGCCGCTCGTGTCGGCCTCGATGCCGTAGGTCAGGGTTCCACCGCGAACGCCGGGGGCGGTGTCGTTGTTGACACCGAGAGTGGTCGTCGAGCCGTTGTTGGTGTTGGGGGCGCCCTTCTTGCTGCTGCTCCCACATGCGGACGCGATCACGGCGAGCGCGGCGACGACTGCGATGGCGGTCGTAGCGCGCGACCTGCGACTCCGTACCACGGTTCCCCCCGATTCGAGTCGGAGCTCGCGCCCCGACGTATCAGACCGATGTTGCGAAACAACTCCGTCGAGTGTGACCGACGTCACATTCGAGGAGTGTAACGGTGGAACCTACGGATGGCTTCGCGCCTTGTCAATCACGCATCTCCGCCCGATTGACCGGCCCCGGACCGAGATCGCCGTCGACGCGAACGCTCCGCAGCAGGACCGCTTCGCCGACCAGCTCCTCCTCCTCGGCGCGCCTGCAGGCGTCGACGTCGGTCAGTGTCGCGTAAGTACGCGCACCCCCCGGGAGGTCGCAGACGAGGAGCGCCCGGACCGGACCGCCGGCGCGGTCGTGGACGACGGAATACGCCGCGACGGTCGCCGCACCCTCGTGTGCGGCGACCACCGGGGTTTTCGCGGGCGGCGGGACGCCGGCGGGTGGTGTCACGGCACCCGCTTCACTCGAGTACACGCCGAAGACGTGCTTGGTCATGTGCATGCCGACGCCGCTCACTAGCCCAACCTCGCCGGCGTCGGCGCGCAGTCGCTCGACCATCGCGGCGATCGAGTGGGTCAGGTATCCACTCGCCGGACCGCCGTGGTACGCCAGGCCGCCGGTGACCGTGAAGCCCCGCCGATCAGTGGACTGCATGCCCAGCGCGTCCGCCGCGAAATGCAACGAGCTCGGGAAGCACGAGTACAGATCGAGGTGGGCGACGTCGTCGACCCCGACGCCCGCGGCGGCGAGCGCCCGCGCGCTTGCGGCCGCCATCGCCGGCGACGCGCCGAGGTCGGGATGCTCGGCGACGAGCACCGGGTCGTTCGCCCCACACCATCCCCGCAAGTACACGCGACGATCGGCCGGGATACCGAGGTCGTCGGCGCGCTCGTGGGTTGCCACGATCAGCGCCGCAGCCATGTCGACATCCATGACGGCAACCATGTACTTCGTGTACGGATAGCCCACCATGCGATTCTCGGGCCGGACGTCGGCGATCTCCGCCGCCGTACGACGCACGCGAAACCACGCGTGAGGATTCGCGGCTGCGATGTCGGTCATCGGCGCGAGCATCCGCCCGATGCCGGCCCGGTACTCGTCGAGGTCGACGCCGTGGTGCGCCCGGCGCGCGTTGTCGAACACCGCGAAGGTGAGCCACGCCTGGAAGACCTCGTGCGCGACCTCGATCGGGTCCGGGGGGGATTCCCACGGAAACGGTCGCTTCTCGGCGGGCCGGAACGAGTACGGAACGCGATCCCCCCGCTTCTTGAACAATCGCTGGGTCGCGAGCGCCTCTGCACTCGTGATCAACGCGAGGTCGAGCTTGCCCTGGAGCATTCGCTCGGCCGTCGCATTCACGAGCTGCTGCGTCGTCGTGCCGCCGATCCCCGAGTAGTGACGATGACGGGGCTCGACGCCGAGTCGCGCCGAGAGCCGTGCGACCGCGTCGTCGTATTGCCACGTCTGGCAGTACACGATCTGCACACTGTCGAGTTGCTCGAGCAATGCCGGCCGGGTGGAATCCGCCGCGGCCGCACGGGCGACGACTTCCCACATCGCAAGCGGTTCGGGCGCGCCTTGCTCGCCCACCTCGTCGGGATGCCAGGTGCGCGCCGCAACCCCCACGATGCACGGCGCCCGCGGATCGATGCTCATCGTCGCGGGCCGCTCGTCAACGCGCGTTCCAGATCGGTGGTCGCTTCTCGGCGAACGCCTTCGGACCCTCCTTGGCGTCTTCGGTCTGGAAGATCGCGCTCGAGAGCTTCGATTCCTTCTCGAACGGCGATCGCAGGTCGCGGCCGAGACGTTCGAGAACTTCCGCCGCCGCGTTCGCGTCGGCACCTTCGGCCGCGACTTGGCGCAGCGCCCGAACCGCGGCGCGCAGTTGCTTCGTGAGGTCTTCGTCGAAGTACAGACCTTGCAGCGCGCTCTGCTTCGTCGCCTGCACGGCGAGCGGTGCGTTCGCGATCATCCGTCGCGCGTACTCGCGGGCCGCGTCGAGCAGCTCGCCACGCGGTACGACCGCGTTCAGCAACCCCATCTCGAACGCGCGGTCTGCGGGGATGAGATCGGCGCAGAGCAGGAATTCCATCGCCAGCGCCCACGGGATCTGACGCGGCAAACGCACGGTGGTGCCACCGCCCGCGAAGAGCCCGCGCTTCGGCTCCATCACCGCGAACTTGGCCTCGGGGCAGGCGACACGGACGTCGCAGCCGCCGAGCATCTCCATACCGCCCGCAGTGCAGAACCCGTTGACCGCCGCGATCACCGGCTTGTAGAGCGGCCAGTTGCGCAAGACCGCCCGCGTGCCGTCGTCGAGCCGGAAACCGTTCAGCTCGGTTGCGCCCTTCTCGGAAATCTCCTTCTGGAACTTCGTGATCTCCGGCACGTATGTCTTCAGGTCCGCGCCGGAGAAAAACGCCTCACCGACGCCGGTCACGATGGCCACCCACGCGCCGGCGTCGGCTGCGAACTGCTCCCATGCCTCGCGCAACGCCTTGAAGTGCTCCATGTCTGCCGCGTTGCGCGTCTCGGGTCGGTCGATCGTGATCAGGACGACGTGCTCGCTGTCCTGCTCGTAGTGGATCGGCATGCGCTCCCCCGTTTGGTTCGGCCGCGTCGGCGCGGACCGTAGCGATCGTGACGAGGGTCGCGCACAACGTAAGACCGCGATCGCTCGGCCGGTAGTCTCGTCCGGGATGCGGGTCCTCGTGACGGGCGGAGCGGGATTCATCGGCTCCCATCTGGTCGAAGCGTTCGTGGCCCGGGGCGACGACGTCGTCGTGCTCGACGACCTGAGTACCGGCTTCGACGCGAACGTGCACCCGTCCGCTCGTCTCGTCGTGGGCTCCGTGGCCGACGAGCGGGCCGTACGCGACGCCATGGAAGGGTGCCAGTTGGTGTTGCACGAGGCCGCGCACAAGGCCGTGCTGCGCTCCGTGGAACAACCTCTGGCGACGGACACCGCGAATACACACGGCACGCTGACCATCCTCAAGGTGGCCCACGAGGTCGGGGTCGAGCGGGTCGTTCATGCGTCCTCGAGCAGCGTGTACGGCGGTGCCGCCGCGCTGCCGACTCCCGAGAGTGCGCCGCTCTGCCCACGATCGCCGTACGCAGTCACCAAGCTCGCGGCCGAGCACTACTGCCGCGTCTACTCCGAATTGCACGGCCTCGAGACGGTCGCGCTGCGCTACTTCAACGTCTACGGGCCGCGCCAACGCCCGGACGCCGCTTACGCCGCGGTGATACCGCTCTTCGTCGACGCCCTGCTGCGCGGCCGGGAGCTCGAGGTACACGGCGACGGGCGCCAATCCCGCGACTTCACGTACGTCTCCGACGTCGTCTCGGCCAACCTTGCGGCGTCCACCGCCCCCGCTGCCGCCTGCTGCGGCAAGTCGTACAACATCGCGCTCGGCGATTCGACGTCGTTGCTCGACCTGCTGCGCATCCTCGGCGAGCTCCTGGGCGTCGCGTCGCAACCTCGGTTCACCGAACCGCGCCCCGGCGACGTCCGTTCGAGCCTGGCCGATCCGTCCGCGGCGGCACGCGACCTCGACTTTCGATGTCGTGTCGGCATTCAGGAAGGTCTGGCGCGTACGGTCGACTGGCTGCGAACGCGGCGCGACTGATCGGCCGCTTCATCGGCCTGCCGGCGGGCGGGTCGCGCCCGCCGGCGAGGCTGTCTCTCTACGGGGTGGTTGCCACCGAAGTGGGCGTCGTGGTCGCGCCCGGGGTGCTCGCGTTGTTCCCGACGTTCAGGAGCGGCGTGAGGTTCTTGTCGAACGGCAGGATGATCGTGCTGTTGTTCGGCGAGTTGACCAGCTGCTTCAAGGCCTGAATGTAGGTGTACTGCAGGTACTGCGGGGTCAGCTGTGCCTGCGAGCACTGGCTGATCTTGTTGGGCACGACCTCGTCCACCGTCTGGCCCGCGACAACGTTGGAATCGAGGTGTCCGCCGCAGGCGAGGATCTGCTGGCTGTCGGCGGTGGCGAGCGCCTGCACCCGCGAGATGTTCGCCATCTGCTCCGCGGTCGACAGGTCGAACTTCTGCTGCTCCGCGTTCTGCTGAGCCGCGACCTTCGTGTTGACCGCATTCTGCAGCTGCGTGCTCAGCGTCACCTCGCGGAGCTGGAAGTCCTGGAGCTGTAGGCCGCGAGGTTCGATCTTCGCCTTCATGCACTTCGTTACCTGCACCTCGATCGCATGCCAGCTGGTCGTCGCGGCGGTGACCATGTCCTGGTTGGTGAACTCGGATCGGATGCACGCCCGGGCCGACGGACGCACGATCGCGTTGGCGTAGCCGGTACCCAGCTCGCGATAGACGTTCGTCGCCTCCTTCGAGTCGAGGCGGAAGAGCACCGTCGCGTTCACCTGAGCCGCACCGCCGTCGGCGCCGAGCACCGACACCGAGTCGTCCGTGTTCGCTTTGGCACCCTCACCTTTGTTGGAGGTCATCGTGTAGTTCTGCGTCCGGACCGTCAGCCCGTAGGTGGTCGTCAGCGGCAACGTGATGTGAATGCCGGGGCCCAAGGGCTTGCCCGGGTGCCCCAGCGTGATCGGCACCGCGACAGTGCCGGGCTGGACGATGTGCACGGACGTCCACACGAACACGATGAAGATGGCCGAACCCACCAGGATGCCGAGCCGCTTCCACGCGCGGGGCTGGAGCGTCCCGTCGGCATTGCGCACCCGCTTGAGGCCGACGGCCTCGAACACCGAACCGATTCCGGTTCGGGCGCGCGCCCACGCATAGCCCGTCAGCGACCGCCGGCGAGGACCCGAACTTCCGCGCGGATCACGCACGACACCCCCGATGAGTGCCGCATCACCGTTCCCGGGCCCGCCGCCCGCTGCCGAGGTGCCGCCTTTGCCTTCCTGCCCGCCGTTACCAGAATCGCTCATTGGATTGTCCCCGTTGCCCGAGCGGCACGTGTGCGCCGCAGCCGTCGAAAACCCTTCACACCGTCGCCCTGCACCACTCCGATTTCGCGAACGCGGCGAAGGGCATACATCTCGCCGCGCAAGCTAGAACGCGCGTGCCCGAGATCCCGTTCACCCGACTACGCCACACGCCACGCTTCCCGAAATCGGCACAACTCGTCCTGAGCGTAGAAATGCCGGGCGAAACGGGAGGCGTAGACCGCTTCGAGCATTTCTTTGGGCAGGCGAACCTCGCGCACGAAATCTCGGTAGAGCCCCGCGTAGGACTTGTCGCCGGCAACGTTCTCGCGCGTCATCGCGAGCGGCTCGGAGAGCCCGAGGAATTCGGCCACAGCGGCCGGCGCGAGGTCGAGGTTCTCGCGCCGGAGGAGGAGGACGCGCACCGCAGGCGTCGACACGACGCCCCAGGCGCGTCCCGGTTCGAAGGGCTGCCCGAAGACGTCGAGCCCGAGCGAACGCTTGAATTCTCGACTGAACCACCGCAATGGCGGCCGGTGATAGTCGTTGTCGACAAATGCCGCGGTGAGCGACTCGACCGTCGCTCCTTCGTCGAGATGTCCGAGACGGCCCGCCGAGTGGAAGAACGCCGACACGGCTTGGGCCATTGGTTCCCGCACGATCGTGATCACATTCCACGGCGAATCCGGAGTCGGGGGCCGGCGCAGCAGGAACTGCGACTCCCACAGGTGCGATGCGCCCGGATAACCGGCCGGAGTCGCGGCGTGTGATCGGGCTCGGGCTCGGCGCAGCGAATCGCGGTAGCGGCGCTCCGCCGCGTGGAGATCGTCGGCGTCCAGCCGAAACACCTGGAATACCGGGGTGCCGATCGCGTCGCGCAGCGACCGCGCCATCGAGGTGCTGCCCGTCTTGCCCATGCTGAACACGACCGTCGGCGTTCCGCTCCCGCGCCGCATCTTCATCAGGGCGTATCGCTTCGAGATCTCGTAGTTGCGCGATGCGATCTTGCGGGCGATCACGATTTAGACGTCCTCCAGCGCGACGGCGCTCGTGGGATCAATGCTGTCGGCGGCGAGGTACTCGTTGACGACGTCGCCGGCAGGACCTTCGGAAACGACCTCACCGCGATCGATCCACAGGCACCGGTCTGCGAGCTGCTTCACGAACTCGAGTCCGTGCGACACGATCATCACTGTGCAGTCACGCTCGCAGAGCTCGACGATCTTCGGCATGCACTTGCGCCGGAACGCAGCGTCGCCCGCCGAGAGGGCCTCGTCGATCAGCAGGATGTCGGGGTTCAGGTGCGCCGCGACCGAGAATCCGAGGCGGCCGAACATGCCCGAGGAGTACGTACGCATCGGGAATTCGATGGCCTCGCCGAGGCCGGCGAACTCCTCGACCTCGGCGAAGTGCTCGTAGACGGTTTCCTCGTCGAGACCGGCAGCCAGGCCGCCGAGCAGGATGTTCTCGCGCCCCGTCAGCTCCCGGTTGAACCCGACGCCGAGCGAGAGCAACGGCGTCACGCGACCCCATACGGTCACGCGTCCCTCCGACGGCGGCAGGATTCCGGCGATGGTGCGGAACAGCGTCGTCTTCCCCGCGCCGTTACGGCCGATGACGCCGTAGACGGATCCGGCCTCGACCGCGAAGCTCACGCCGCGCAGCGCATCGACCATCATCGCCGAATGGCTCCGACGACGGAGGCCGGCGACGGCGCTGCGAAAGCTGCGCGATTGTTCGCGCGTCGAGCGGAAGCTCACCCAAAGGTCGTCGACCTGAACCGCGGGCGGCCGGGCCGGCTGTTCGCGCGGCTCAGAGACGGACAGCAAACTCACGCTCCCGAGCGAGGAATAGCACCGCGCCGACGAAGAAGGTCACGAACGCCCACGCCGCGGCACCGAGCAGGTACCACGGCGACGGCACTGCTCCGACGAAGATCTGACCCAAGGCACCGAAGAACGGATACAAGGGATTCACGAGGAACACGGGGCGAAGGTTCGGCGGGATCTCCGAGACCAGGTACAAGACCGGCGTCAGGTAGAGCCAGAGCCGCGTCAGGTAGGGCAAGAAGCCGCCGGTGTCGCGGTAGAACACCATCAGCGGGGCGAAGAGCAACGCCAGTCCCAGACCGAAAACCGTCTGCAACGCGAAGAGGATCGGGACTACCAGGAGCGCAACCGTGAACGGCTGGCCGAGCCACGCGTGAAATGCGAGGTAGACGACGAACGTCGGCACGAAATCGACCGATGCCTTGATGATCGCGACGAGCGGCAACAACGCCCGCGGGAACGACGCGTTCAGCACCAGCCCCTTCCCGACCATCACCGACCGTGCACCGGCGGTCAGGCAATTGCTCGTGAAGGTGAAGAAGAACACGCCCCAGAGCACGTGCGCGATGAGGGCGTTGCGGCCGACCCCCGAGGAGCCGGCCGGCCGAACCACTGTTCGCAGCAGGTAGTACACGGCGGCCATGAGCAGCGGATCGAGGACGATCCAGAGTTGCCCGAGGGCCGTGTCGTAGTGCTCCGCCTTCAGGTCGGTACGCGCCAAGTGCCACATGAAGTTGCGGCGCGCCCACAGATCGCGCAGATAGGGCCGCAGCAACGGCAGCCCGGTCTCCGTCGGCTCGTATACCAACGGTGTTCGGGGAGGTTGTGCCGTGGCCATTCCTGGTCCTGTGCAGGGGTGGCGAGGCATTGCTCGCCGATCAGGTCATCGTCATTGAACGATCCCGAAAGGCTACTCAACCTCCCGGCGCGCTGTCTCTGGGCGATTCACGGCAAATAGGACAGTCTCGATGGCACGATCCCATCCCCACGTCGCGACGGCCGCGGCGCGCGCGTTCGCACCCAGAAATGCGCGCCGGCGCGGATCGTCGCGAAGCTCAAGTAGACGCCCGCGCAATGCGTCGAGGTCACCCACCGGGACGAAGACGGCCTGCTCGCCGTCCATGAGCCGGCTCGACAGCTCGTCGACGCGTGGAGCGATGACCGGAAGACCGGCCGCGAGATACTCGCCGAGCTTCAACGGCGAGTAGTGGAAGGGGCCGCTCGGCGACCCGAGAATCAGGGCCACGTCCATGGCCGCGAGATATCCCGGAAGCTCGGCGTGTCCGACCGTTCCGGTGAACACTGCCTGGACGCCTCGGTCGAGCGCGAGCCGTTCGATGCGCGAGCGCTCAGGACCGTCACCGACCAACAGCAGCGTCGCGTCGTCGAGGCCCACCACCGCTTCTACGGCCTGCTCCACCGCGTGGAAACCGCGGAAGCTGCCGACCCACCCCACGACGAATCGACTCGACAAGCCCAGCTCGTCGCGCCGGTTCGCGGTCGCGCCCGGAGCGAACCGCTCGAGATCGACGCCGCTGGGTGTGACGACGACGCGGTCGGGGGCGACCCCGATCCGCCGGACCTCGTGAGCCACGAGCTCCGAGCCGCACGCGACGACGTCCGCGCGCACGAGGGCCGGACGTTCGGCGAGACGCTCCAGGGCGCTCCCCCACAGCCGGCGTCGCACACCCCATTGGCGCGCCTGCCACACGAGCGTCGCCGGGACGAAGAGTACGGAGGGCACTCCGAGCGCCCGGGCGAGATCCATGCCTGCGGTGACGAAGAGATCGTGACGCTGCCAGACGAACGCGACGTCAGCGCCCGACCAGGGACCTGTCGGATCGACAGAGAACGACCGGGCGCGCTGCCACTGCCGGACATCCTTGACCGCGGTCTTCAGCTCTACGGGAGCCCGCCGCCGCAACGCTCTCGGCGACGCCGGCGTCAGCGTCGGCGCGGNNGAACGCGCTCGGCCGCCGCGGCCCAACCCGCCGTGCTCACGAGCGCGGCCACCGGACCCTGTTGGCCGGCGGCCGTCGCGGCCAGCACCAAGATCGCCGCCCGACGAGACGATGGTTCGCGCAGCTCCGCTCTCCGTCGTTACCGAGACGCTGCTTCCCGGCCCGATCGAAAGGCGCGGACGACTCGGGAAAGTGCAGAGATTAGCGAGCGGACGGTTGCGTCGAGGGCAGGCGGGCAGACGTCGCGGCGACGGGCCGACCAGCCGGCGCGTGGGAGCATGAGCCGATGCGAGTCTTGCACCTGGTTGCACGCAGCCAACGCCGCGGCGCCGAACAGGTGGCGCTCGACCTCGCGGACGCACTCGACCGGCTCGGCCACCACAACGAGGTTCTGGCGGTCGCGCCCGGTTTCGACGGCTCGCTGGATCCCGCGCTGGCGACCATCACCCGGCGCACGCGCATCGACGCGCTCACCCTTTTGGTCGCGACCGCGCGCGTCCGAACAGTGCTCCGCCGGCGACCGGTCGACGTCGTCCTGGCGCACGGTGGTTCCGCGGTTCAGATCGCCGCGGTCGCGCGCGGACGTCGACGACAGCCGGTCGTCGTCTGGCAACGGATCCTCGGCTTCCCGCCCGCAGTCGACAGACGGATCCGCCGGCGATGGTGGCGGTGGATCGGCACCAGAATCGACGCCGCAGTCGCGCTGACACCCGACCTCGAACGTGAGCTCCGCGATCTGGGGTTCGCCGGACCCGTCTGGGAGATCCCGAACTTCCGTCCCGTGGAGCGATTCGCGGGAATCGATCGCGCCGAGGCGGCGCGGAGCCTCCGAGCGGAGCTCGGCGTCGGCCAGTCCACCCGGCTGCTCGGTCTCGTCGGCCACCTCTCCGAGCAAAAACGACCCGACCGGGCGCTGGAGGTGCTCGCGCGCCTTCGCGCCTCTGGTATCGACGCGCACCTCGTGGTCGCCGGCGACGGCCCGCTGCGCCCACAGCTCGAAGCGCTGGTTCGCGAAGGCGGTCTCGATCGGAGCGTCCATTTCCTCGGTCAGCGCGCGGACGTCGCCCACATCCTCGGAGGTCTCGATGTGATGCTCTTGACCAGCGCCGCCGAAGGCATCCCCGGGTCGCTGATCGAGGCGCAAATGACGGGCTGCCCGGTAGTGACCTTTGCGGTCGGCGGCGTGGGAACCGTTGTGGAGGACGACAAGACGGGCATCGTCCTGCCGGAATCGGACGTCGATCCGATGGCAACCGCCGTCAGCCGGCTCCTCGGTGACGACGCACGGCTTCTCCGCTACGGAGCCGAGGCGGGGCGGCGCGGCAGTCGTTTCTCGACGAGCGCGGCGGCAGCCGAATACTCCGAGCGCCTCCTGGCGTTGATCGCCGATGCCCCGGCGCGCGCCGGACATTCTGACCGGAGATAGGCACCGCGATCATCAAAAAAGCACTCTTCGCGCACATCCGCACGAATTTACATACGAAACGTGACGGACTCCTTGTTGACCGCCTGCAGACTCGCCAGCCAGAATCTTCCAGGGACCGCGTTAAGCGGGGCGGCGATATGGGCTCGGGGGGAGACCAGGTGTTTCGAACGGGGCCAGACTCGCCACGTGACGAAGGACGCGGGGCGGGTGCATCGGGGGCAGGCACCGAACAATCGCATGTAGCACAAAGGGTCTATCGAGTCGCTCACGGGCGGGGAAACGCGAGCCTTTGGATCCTTGATGCCGGCGTAGTCACGGCCGCGTGGCTCCTCGGCATTCTTGCCGGCTTCGACGGCGCGATCCCGTTCGGCGTGCGTCACACCGCGGCGATCATCCTGATCCCGGTCGTCACGCAACTCCTCTTCAACAGGCTCGCCGGTCTCTACGGCCCGATCTGGCGCTACGCGTCCGTGGACGAAGCGGCACGTGTCCTCGGTGCCATCGCGGCGGGAACGGTCATCGCGACACTCGAGTTGGCATGGCTTTCCGACATCATCGGTGGACAGGTTCCGCTGCTGAGCGCGCCGCCCATCGCCGCGCTCCTCATCTTGCTCGGGTGCGGCGGAATTCGCTTCCAGGCTCGACTGTTCGCACTCGAACGTCAGCGTGCGCGCACCGGGCGTGTACTCCGAACGCTGATCGTCGGCGCGGGCGATCCCGGCGCAGCGCTTGCGCAAGAGTTCCGTCGTCAAAACGACACCGAGATTCGCCTGATCGGATTCGCCGACGACAATCCCCGTCTTGTCGGGCGTTCGGTACACGGGTTGCCCGTCCTCGCGACGATCGACGAGCTCGAGCAGGTGTGCAACAAGGAATCGATTGATCTCGTCTTGATCGCTCTGCCGGACGCGCCACGCGACCACGTACAAGCCATCGTCGAGAGCGCGCTGAAGACCGACGCGCAGGTCAAGGTTCTGCACGCCGCATCCGACCTCCTGAGCGCTCCGCTCGTGCGCAGCTTGCGCGACCTCGACGTCGCCGACCTTCTCGGCCGCGAGCACGCGCCGGTCGACTCCGAAGAGATCGCGAAGTACCTGAGTGGCGCGACGGTGCTCGTCACGGGCGCCGGCGGATCGATCGGGAGTGAGATTTGCCGTCAGGTCGCCCGTTACGGTCCGGGCCGGCTGCTCCTGCTCGACCGCGACGAGACGCTCCTGCACGACACCGTGACGGGGGTCGACGGCGGGGAGGTACTTCTCGCCGATATTCGCGACCGCACGCGGCTCCGCGAGATCTTCGCGACCTGCCGACCCGACGTCGTGTTCCACGCCGCCGCGCACAAGCACGTACCCATCCTCGAGAATCACCCGGTCGAGGCGGTGATGACCAACGTGCTCGGGACGTGGTGGCTCGCCGAGATCGCCGCCGAGTACGGCGCGCGCTTCGTGCACATCTCGACCGACAAGGCGGTCGACCCGTGCTCGGTGATGGGCGCGAGCAAACGCGTCGCCGAGCTCGTGGTGCTCGAGGTCGCAGCCGAACGGAACCTGCCCTTCGCGGCAGTGCGCTTCGGCAACGTGCTCGGCAGCCGCGGCAGCGTCGTACCGACTTTCTTCCGCCAGATCGTCGAGGGCGGCCCGGTCACCGTGACCGACCCCGAGATGACGCGATATTTCATGACCATCCCCGAAGCTGTCAGCCTCGTGCTCCAGGCCGGTGCGATGACCGACGAAGGCAAGGGCTTCCTCCTCGACATGGGCGAGCCGGTCGCGATCATGAAGTTGGCGCGGCAGATGATCAGGCTCGCGGGACTGCGGCCCGACGTCGACGTGAAGATCGAGTTCACCGGGGCCCGCCCCGGTGAACGGCTGCACGAGCGGCTGCACGATGACGCCGAGACGATGACGCCGACGACGCACCCCTCGATCCGGGCCCTGACACCGAAGGTCCCGGTCGACCGCAAGACCCTCTTCTTCTTCCTCGAGCTCCTGCAGCGCAAGTGCGCCGCCGCCGAGGATCAGATCGTCGCCGCTCTGCTCGAACAGCTTCTGCGGCAGTGCGGCGTCGACTGCCGCCTGCAGGTCGGTGCGCCCCGTGAGGTCGTCGCGCTCGAGTCGACATCGCGCCACGCCGTGCATCCCGTCCCGTCGGTCGAGATCGACTTGCGCGGGCCCGACCTGCCCGTGCGTAAGGCGCTGCCGCGGCGGCGTCCCGCGTTGCTGGGGAGCGATCCGATGTTCGCGGCAGATCTCCCGTTCTCACGACCGACCCGACCCACGCTCGAGCGGGTGATGCAGCGCGTCGGTCCGTCGTACGAACGCGGAATGCTCACCAACGGACCTCTCGTCAGCGAGCTCGAGGAACGAATCGCCGAGCGTCTCGGCGTCGCGCGCGTGGTCGCGGTGAGCTCCTGCACCTCGGGTCTGATGCTGGCGCTGCAAGCGCTCGTAGAACGGCGGCCGGGGCCGGTCGTCCTGCCGTCGTTCACGTTCTCCGCATCTGCACACGCGATCCGGTGGAACGGGCGCGAGCCGCTCTTCGTCGACTGCCTCGCGGACTCTTTCCAGATCGATGCGAAGCGCGCCGAACGCGTGTTGGAGGGCGCCAGTGCCCTGCTCGCGACCCACATCTTCGGCGCACCCTGCGATCCGGTCTCGGTAGTCGAGATCGCCGACAGTATGGGTGTTCCCGTTCTGTTCGACGCCGCCCATGCACTCGGCGCGACAACTGACGGTTTGCCGATCGGCGGGTTCGGGGCGGCCGAAGTGTTCAGCCTCACACCGACCAAAGTTCTCGTGGCCGGTGAGGGCGGGCTCGTCGCGACGAACGACGCCGAGCTCGCGGAACGGCTGCGGATCGGGCGCGACTACGGAAACCCCGGCGACTACGACACTCGGTTCGCCGGCCTCAATGCGCGTATGTCCGAGTTCCACGCGGCGATGGCACTCGAATCCCTCGAGCTGCTCGACACGTCGCTCGCCCGGCGCCGCGAGATCGCGACGCTGTACCGCAGGCATCTCGAGGGAGTACCGGGCGTCGCGTTCCAGTCGATCTCGGCCGGGGACGAGAGCAGCGTCAAGGACTTCACGATCGCCATCGACGCGGACGAGTTCGGGCTCACGCGCGACGAGCTCGTGACAGTGCTTACGGCCGAGAACATCGAGACGCGCAACTACTTCGATCCGCCGGTGCACCGTCAATATTCGTACCGCGACATTGTGCACGCCGACTTGGCGGTGACCGACGCCGTCTCTTCGAGCGTCGTCTCGCTTCCCATCTACACCGACTTGCAGGACGAGCAGATCGAGCGCGTCGCCGAGTCGATCTCGACCGCCGCGGTGCACGCCGACGCCCTCTCGGCGATCCTCAGCTCGAGGGATATCGACGACCGGTCTCTGCGACTCGGTTAGCGAACCTCGTCCGTCGGTGCCAAGCCGACGAAGACCGCGACTGCGGACGTACCCACGACGAGGACGACGCTCACGGAGACCGCGACGGCGAGCGCGGCGCTGAGCGAGGAAATCGCTATGGCGCCGAGTGCGAGAATCGCTTGAGCCGCCACGCAGGTCACGACCGCCCAACCACGTGAGTATCCGCGGTCGACGAGTTGGTCGTACACATGACTCCGATCGCCGCCGAACAGCGAACGGCGGGCTCTGACGCGGCGCAGGATCGCGATCGCGGTATCGCCGACCGGCACGCCGACCAGCAAGAGTGCGGCGCTCGCCTCCGACGCGGCTCCGTGAAGCAGCGCGCGTGCAAGCAGCAACGCGAGCGCAGTACCGAGGAGGTAGCTGCCGGAGTCGCCGAGATAGATCCGCGCCGGGGGTCGGTTCCAAACGAGGAAACCGGCGCACGCTCCCGCGACGGCGAGCGCCAGCGTCGACGCCGGGCCCGACAGCACGACCGCGAAGCCGATCCCCGAGACCGCGCAAACCCCGCCGGCGAGGCCGTCGAGACCGTCGAGCAGGTTCACCGCGTTCAAGAGCAGCACGACCGCGGCCGTGACCAGCGCGAACGCGCCGACTCCATCGGCCGGGAGGACGAACGCGGCCGAGACACCGATCGCGAGCTCGACCACGAGACGGAGGATCGGTCGCAGACCCGCGACGTCGTCGAGCAGGCCGAGCGCGAACGCACAGGCAAGCGGAATGAGGAGCGACGGCCGATCGCGCCCGATCGCCAGCGCGACGGCGACCATCACGGCGGCACCGCCGAGATAGGGCACGGATGATTCGTGCACCTTGAGCGGACCGGGATTGTCGACGAGGTGCACCCGCCGCGCGAGAACCGCCGCGACGGGGGTCAAGACCGTGGCGGCAACGAGCGCCACGATCAGGGCCATACGAGAACCTCTTGCGGCACGTCCCTGTGGACCTCGATGGTCGCTCGGTTCCGGAAGCCGGCGCCGCGATACATGCGGAGCGCGGCTCCGTTGCCCGCGGCCGCCACCACCCGCGCGCCGACAATGCCCCGAGCCTCGAGCTCGTCGAGCGCGGCGACAACCAGGCGGCCCCCGACTCCCACGCCACGCTGCGAGGGATCGACCGCGACCGCGAATATCTCCGCGTCGGGCAGATCGTCGCCATCGTCGCGTACGCCGTAGCGGAGCGTTTCCCAGACCCGGCGCGGAGACCGGGCGATCCGCGGGAGGGCGACGAGCCCGGCGACGATCGCATCTCGCGAGAGGAACTCGCGATAGAAGGCGCGGGTTTCCTCGGCCGCGGCGACAAAGCCGACCACCCGCTCACCATCGACCGCGGCGATCGCGAACGCTCGCGACGAGAGCACAGCTCGACGGTAGATGCGACGAAGGAACGGCCCGCCGAGCGCGACGAGGAAACCTTCGTCGATCTCGCTCGCATGCAGGTTCGCCAGCGCCGCCGCGTCGGCGACCGTCGCACGACGGAGCTCGATCGCCGAAGCTGCCGGCGGAGTAGACATCACGGACGTTCTCCGACGACTGACCCGAACGTCAGGCCCTTCTCCCCCAGCAGCTTGCGATACACCGACAGTGTGAGGTCGATGCACCGGCGTTGATCGAACTCTCGCTCCGCCTTCGCGCGCGCCGCGACGCCCATGGTCTCTCGACGGGCCGGATCGGCCGCGAGCTTCGCGATCGCGTCCGCTACAGCCGACGCGTCGCGCACCGGCACGAGCAAGCCCGTCACGTCGTTGTCGACGACCTGACGACAACCGCGTATGTCGGTCGCGATGACCGGGAGCCCCATTGCCGCAGCCTCCATGGCGGAGCGGGGAAAGCCTTCGCGGTGCGACGCGAGCACGTAGAGATCCATTCCCGCATAGAGCCTCGCCATGTCGTGGCGGGCGCCGAGGAAGCGCACTCCCGCGTCCTGCGCCCGCGCCGCGTCGGACGCCGTCAACGCATCGGACTTGTCGGCGTCGGCGGGGCCGATGACGCAGAAGCGGAGGCTCGGGAACGCCGGTCGCAGTCGCGCCGCCGCGTCGAACACCTCGGCGTAGCCCTTCTCCTGCACGAGCCGGCCGACGAGGCCGACGACGATGTCGCCTGGCTCGGTGGCACCCAGCTCCGCGCGTGCAGAGGCCCGCGCCTCCGGCGTCACCTTCGACATATCGAACGCGCCGAGGTCGATGCCGTTGCCCAGCAATCGGAGCTTGCGTTCGGGAACCCGGAGCCGTCGAAGGACCGGAAGGTCCTCGGGATTCTGCAGCAACGTCACGTCGCAACATGTCGTCGCTACCCGTTCGAGCCCGTAGACGACGGCACGCTTCGCTGCTCGATCCTCGGGAAGGGCGTAGAGCCCGTGCACCGTGTTCACGATCACCGGCACCCGCGCCGCGCGAGCTGCGAACCGTCCGTACACACCGGGCTTCGGGTTGTGAGTATGCACGACGCTCGGGCGCAGTCTGCGAAACAAATGGAACATCTCGAACAGGGCGCGGAGATCCTCGCTCGGGGCGTGGGCGCGGGTCGCATGCTGCAATGGCACGTGCCGGATGCCGCGGGACTCGAGCGCGGCGACATACGGCCCGGGCGCCGACACGCCCACAACGTCGAAGCCCGCGTCGCGGAACGCCTCGAGCTGGGGCCCGAGGAGCATCTCGAGGCTTATGTCGGTCGTGGTGACGTGAAGCAGAAGCGGCCGCGTTCCGATGCTCACGCGCGGGCTCGCGCGTACCGCACCCGGTTGGCGAGACGCCGCACCGTGTCCTCGAACGCCATTCCGCCGGCGACCTTCGCGTCGAACCAGCGCATGCCGTCGCTCAATTGCACCGGTGAGCGGGCCAGGCGGAACAGGT
Organism: Actinomycetota bacterium; assembly: GCA_003134555.1. Classification (GTDB taxonomy): domain Bacteria; phylum Actinomycetota; class Acidimicrobiia; order IMCC26256; family PALSA-610; genus PALSA-610. Next base: position 116,890 of record PLBO01000131.1, on the reverse strand, counting down.
CGGCGCGGCCCGGCACGTTCGGCCGCGTCCCGGCCAGCGCCGCCGATCGGAACCGCGCGCGTACCGCCCGGTCGGCGGCCGCCGACCCGGCGACCGCCTTCGGGTACGCGAAATCGACGGCGGAGCGGCCGAGCCGTTCCTCGATCAATCCGACTGAGCGATCGAGCTCCTCCGACACCACGAGCGGCGCGGCGCGGTCGAGCAAGAGGTGCCGGTGCGTGTGCGAGCCGACGTCGACCAGGCCGGTCGTGCAGGCGTCCGCCAGCGTCGACCAGGTGAGCGGCCGGCCGTCGTACGGAAACGACCGCTGCTCGTCGATGAAGGCCGTGGCCGCGTAGAGCGTGACCGGCAGCGCGTGCGCTTGCAGGATCGGCACCGCGATCTCGGCGAAGTCGGCGGTGCCGTCGTCGAACGTGATGACGACCGACCATTCGGGGCGGCCCTCGGAGCGCGAGCCGCGCCCGGCGACGCCGTCGAGCGCGTCGCCCAGCGACACGACGAGACCCGACTCGGCCAATACTGAAATCTGCTCGCGGAAGCGCGCGACGGGAAGGTCGAGCTCGAGACCCGTACCTCCGCCGACGCGGTGGTAGACGAGGACGACCACCCCCGGAACGGGCGGCCGGACGCGATCCGCCCCGGCCGCCGCGGCCTTGAGCGCGCGGCGGGCGAGCCGCTTAGCCGACGCGATCACGCGTGGGACCGACCGCCGTCGCCATCGGGCGCGGATCGGGTTCGCGGCCGGCATCGGCACGCGCCGGATCGAGACAGAGCAGGAGATACATCGCAGGCAGCACGAGGGAACGCTCTCTCACCAGCAAGCCGAAGTTCGAGAACGACTGGAACGTCAACGCGTAGAGAAACGTAAGCGTCCAGCAATAGGCAAGGAACGGTGACGATCGCAAACGCCGCAACGACAGCGCGACCGACGAGCGTCGCACGACGATGAAGACCGCGAGCGCCATCCCTTCCAACGACGCGAGAATTTGGAGCGCGCTCTGCACCTCCCATGGGAACGGCCGGAGCAGCACCGTCACGAAGTCCTGCGGGAGATGCAGCGGCGATAGGGAGTTCCCTCCGTTGCTGAACGCCGACCCGCCCTGACCGGTACTCGCGGATGTCTTGTCGAGCTCGGCTTGCACCGATCCGAGCGAGAGGCTCTGGATCCCGAGTCCCTTGGCGCCCTGGTTGACCGCGAACACGGCAAGGAACACGACCAGGATCATCCCGATCGGTTTGAAGATCGAGCCCCGCTCGCTCGCCGCTCGCCGCGGCGCGCGCCCCAAGATGTACGCCGCCGCGGCGCCGAGCGTGACGATGGCGAGCAGGTGCGGGCGAACGACCCATAGCAACCACGCGCCCGGGATCGCGACGAGCAGTCCGCGCAGAAAGCGGCCGTTCAGCAGATGCGCGGTGCCGAGCGCCGCGCTCCCGATGGCGAACTGCATCAGCGCTTCCTTGCCGATCGACGACGGCCAGAACACGATGCTCGGCACGAACATCACGACTAGGAGAAACAACCGCCGGTCGAGGAAGGGAACGGCTTCGACCGTCGCCCGATACCAAAGGTACGAGCCGAGGAAGGCCAGAAGCCCGAAGACGAAGAACCCGGTGATCATGTCGGTACCGAACAGGTAATACACGACGCCGGTGAACCATCGAAGGAAGTTGCTCTTGCGCAAGTTGTCGAGATGCGGCAAAACGCCGCCGTGCCCGAGCCACACCGCGGAGTAGCGTCGAGCGAAGGTGTCGAAGACCGTTGCGTCGCCCACGCTCCCGAACGAGTTCACGAGCGTGCGGTACCGGAGCACCGACGCGACGAGCTTCACGACCATCCCGAGCACGAGGAACCGCGCCAGCCACGGCTCGTCCGGGTGCCGGGGCGCGAGGCGCTGCGCGAACGCGATCGTGCCGAACAGGCCGACGGCCGGCACCAGAACCCGCGCGAGTATCGGAGCCTGGGCGAAGTGCGCCGCGGCCAGCACGACCACCAAGAGCGTGCCCGCGATCAGCGTGGCGCCGCCCGCCGACGACGACGGAGGAGCCGAGTGGCCGGGTGGGCTGCGGTCCGCGCTCGACCCGCTGTCGGGGGGAGGCGAAATCGCCTCGCGGGAGACGCTCGGATCCGGAGCCGCTTGTTTGGCCGGCACCGACGGCCGGCGGTAGTTCCACCACTGCCCGCCCGACTGCGAGCGGTCGAGGCCCGAGCCCCGCACTGTCCGCGGGCGATCGACCACGGTCAGACCTCGGCGCGGCGGCGTCCGACCATGACGACGCCGAACGGCGTAACGCCGGCGAGCTCGAGGCGCGTCGCGGCGGCGCGCGCTTCCTCTTCCGTGATTTCCCCGGACTGCACGGCCCAGAGAACGGTGCGCGTCGCCCAGGCGATGATCGTCGCCTGCGGATCTTCGAGCAGCGGCGGGCCTGCGACCACGGCGACGTCGATGCCTGCGTCGGCCAGGGCCTGGAGAAGTGTTGGGAGCCCGTCTAACGGCAGCTCGATCAACTCATCGGGCCCGGGCGGGACGACTACGAGGTTGGGACTGAGATCCGTCCCCGGCAGCGAGCGCTCGAGCTGGCCGTTCAACGTGCCGTCGTGCGCCTGGGTCAAGAGCTCCGGAAGCGTCACCGCGCCGTCGAGGGGAGCAGTGAAGGACTCGAGGAACCATGCCTGTTCGGGCGACGTCGCGACGAGCGCAACCCGCAGACCGAGCCGAGCGAGTGCGGCTGCGAAGTTCGCGGCGACCTCACCGTAGGCGTCACCGTGCGGTGAGCTCACCATGATCGCCTTTGGCAGCCGGTCGGTCGCGACCGATGTCGCCGCGAGGCTGCGATACGCCTGCCCCGCGTAGGACTGGGGCGCGGTGAGCACCGAGAAATCGCCGTTGTCCCTGTCGGCGGGGATGATCGACAAAACTGGCGCGTCGAACACCGCGGCGGCGCGGCGCGGCTCGCGGATCGTGCGGTCGAGCATGTCGGCGGCGATGGCGGCCAGGAGCCCGAGCACCAACCCACCGAACAGACCCACTGCAGCCGGAACCGTCGTGGACTTGACTTTGGTGATGCGTACGGCGGGAGTCTGACCTTCGGTCCTCGCGAACGAGTCCGGGAGCACGCTGGCCGCGGCGAGCTTCCCGTACTTGGTCGTGGCGTCCCTGACCTCCGCGACCAGCTGGTCGCGCTGCGCCAGGAGGAACTGCGCGCCCACCGGTATCGTCTGATTCCCGGTCGTCGGTGTGGTCTTGCCGCCGCCCGACGGGGCGGAGCCGGCGGGTGGCGGCACGTGGCCACCGGGGAAGATCTTGTTCAGCTGGTCATTGATCGGTTTCAGGGTCGTTTGTAGAGAACGAGCCTTGTCGACCAGCGCCTGCTGTTCTGTGACGTTCGCTTCGAGGGCGGCCTGCCTACGAGCGGACGCGAACGCCTTCGCCCAGTTCGACGCCACGACCGCGGCGCGCGCTTTCGCGCGACTCGTCACGGTGAGGGTCACGACGTCCTGCGTCGACGTCGTCTTCGCGGAGAATGCGACGCTCGTGTCGGTCGGTTGCAGCTGCGACGCGCGCAGCGCGGCCTGCCGGGTCGCAGTGTCCATCGCGAGCTTCTCGGGGCCCGCCGTTCCGCTGGGAACGGCGACCGTCGTCGACGTCGAGCTCTTCTTGCTCTTCTTGCCTGACGTGGAGGCCGACTTCGGAGCCTGCCGGAGCACCTGGACCTTGACGGAGCTGCGGTAGCGGACAGGAGGATCGCTGCGTTTGCGCGCGAAGACAAAGAACCCGACGCCGACGACGGCGAGTAAAAAGATGCCGACCGCGAGTCGCCAGCGACGTCGTACGGCGCCGACGACGTCATTGAATCTCAGAGCACGTCCTCCACATCAGACTCTGCATCGGCCGGGCAAGCGACGGAAAAGAGTCTCTGGCGACGCCGATACTAGAGCGACATACTACTCGGAGTGGTGCTGTCGCATGGCGCGCGAGAAAGCTCGCGAACACGGACAATTCGCGTGCTGGCGCTCATCAAGGGCCTGGGCCGCGGTGGAGCGGAACGCCTCCTGCTCTCGAGCGCACGGCATCGTGACGCGCACGTCGCGCTCAGCGTGGGCTACCTCCTTCCTCACAAGCGAGCGCTCGTCCCCGCCCTCGAAGCCGCGGGCGTTCCCACGACCTGCCTCGCGACGGGTGGCCGGCTCGACCCGAGATGGTTGGGGCAACTCCGTCGGCTGCTCTCGAGCGGCGAGTGTGACGTCGTGCACGTGCATTCCCCCGTCTTGGCGATCGCGACCCGGCTCGCGCTCCGCACGATCCCTGCCGGACGGCGGCCCCGCCTCGTGTCGACGGAGCACAACGTCTGGTCGAGTCACACGGTGCCCACTCGAGTCGCCGATTTCCTCACGGCAAACCTCGACGATCTGCATCTCGCGGTCTCGGATGCCGTGCGCGCCTCGATGCCGGCGCGACTCCGACCGGGCACTCGCGTCGTGCGGTACGGAGTGGAGCTCGACGAGATCCGAGCCGCGGCGTCGGCCCGCGAGCAGACGCGCGCCGCGCTCGGCCTGCCCGACGGCGCGGTCGTCGTCGGCACGGTCGCGAACCTACGCGCGACCAAGGGATATCCCGACCTCCTGGCTGCAGCTCGCCGCGTCGTCGATGTCAACGATCGCGTGTTCTTCGTCTCGGTGGGCCAGGGCCCGCTGGCGGAGGAACTGCGCCGCCGCAGCAGCGACCTCGGCCTCGGCGAACGGTTTCGCTTTCTCGGTTTTCGGAACGACGCGGTGCACGTGACGGCGGCGTTCGACGTGTTCTGCCTCGCGTCGCACCACGAGGGGCTGCCGATCGCGCTCATGGAAGCGCTCGCGCTGGGACTTCCGATCGTCGCGACCACCGTCGGAGGAGTTCCGGAGTTGTTGCGCGACGATGTCGACGCCGTGCTCGTCCCTCCGAAGCGACCTGACCTCCTCGCCGACGCATTGCTATCGCTGCTCGCAGACGAGCCGCGCCGCGAGCGTCTGGCGGCCGCGGCGCGGGCCCGTGCACCCGAGCTGGGCGCGGAACGGGCAGTGCGGCAGATCGAGGCGGTGTACGACGAGCTCGTCGGCGACTGATCGAGTGCCGGGTATCGAGGTACGGCGGGCGGGCGGCAGCGATCGCGCCGCCATCCTGCGCCTACTCGCGGCGTCGCTCCACTGGGAGGTCAACGACGAGTTCGCTCGGTTCTTCGAGTGGAAGCACGAGGAGAGCCCGTTCGGACCTTCACCCGGGTGGGTGGCCGTCGACCACGATCGGGTGGTGGGGTTTCGCGCGTTCCTGCGGTGGCAGTTCGAGACGCGCGATCAGGCCTATAGCGCGGTGCGCGCGGTCGACACCGCCACCCACCCCGAGTACCAGGGCCGCGGCATCTTCCGAACGCTGACGCTGGGCGCGCTGGAAGAATTGCGTGCGGAAGGCGTCGACTTCGTGTTCAACACGCCGAACGCCCAGAGCCTCCCCGGCTATCGGTCGATGGGCTGGTCGCAGGTCGGTCGGCTCTCGATGGCGGCCCGGCCCCGCAGTGTCCGCTCCGCGATCCGCATGCTCGGAGCGCGCGTTCCGGCCGGCCGGTGGCCACTCGCGAGCGAAGCCGGCGACATCGCTTCGGCGGTGCTCGGTGACGCGCGCACTGCCGGCCTCGTCGATCGGATGGCGCCCCCGCGGGGGCTGCGAACTCGGCGGACGGCGGAGTTCCTCCGATGGCGCTACGGCCTCCCCCAGCTCGGCTACCGCGCGCTCGCCGCGTCCGGAGGTGTGGAGGAAGGCGTCGCGATCTTTCGATTGCGGGCCCGAGGACGAGCGACGGAAGCCACACTGTGCGACGTGCTTGTGCCCGCGGGAGCCGCCGGTGTCGAGCGTCACTTGTGTCGTGAGGTCGCACGCACGAGCGGCGCCGACTATGTCGTCCGGCTCGGGGCGTCACCTCGTTTCGGATTCGTTCCCCTCGCACGTCTCGGTCCGATCCTCACGTGGCGAGCGGTTCGACCCGGAGCCGTCGAGCCCGCGCGCCGAGACTGGGACCTCGCGATGGGCGACGTCGAGCTGTTGTGATCCGCGATCACCGAGCGGCCCGACCGGCCCTCGCCGCGGCGCGGTGGGGACGGGACCTCCTCTTCTCCGCCCGACGCCGGGCCGAGAAGTCACGTCCCGCGGCCGATCGCGCGGCCCTCGCGCTCCGAGCCCTGCCGCAGCGACTGCTGCCACGATCGCGCTCGGGTCTTTCGACCCTCCCCGTCGTCGAATCAGCATCGCCACGATCCGCGCCGCTGATCGCCTTCGTCGCCGGTGCCGGTGACTCCGTCGACCCGAATGCGCGCTTCGTGTGCCTCCTTCCGCCGACCAGCGAGCCGGTCGACGCGGCCGGCTTCACGCGTTTGGCCGACGCGATCGACGGCGACACCGTCGCGACCACGGCGACGGTCGTCCACCCGAGGCGCGGCCTCCTGGACGCGACGCCCCACGACGAGCGCGTACGCGCGGCCGGGCTCCTTGTCGCGCTCGTTGGCGGCGCGCCGGTCGCAATCGCGCGCCATGCCGGCGAACGGCTCAGTGGAGGACCGCCGGTCGAGGTCGCCGGCTCGACCGGCGCGGTGTTGTTGGTCGAGCGCGGCGCCTACGACCGGGCCGGAGGCCTTCGGCCGACCTCCGACCTCGATCTCGCCGCGTTCGACCTCTGCACGCGCCTGCGCGCGTCGGGCGGGAGCATCGCCTGCGTTCCGGACTGCGTCGTCGTCGATCACCGGCCCGTCAGGTCGGCACGCGAGCTGACGCACGCGCTCGACCCTCGAGGCGCGGCGTGGTGCTCGGTCGTCGAGGACCACGGGGCCTTCCTCCGGCGATCGGTGGGCCGCCCCGACCCGGCCCGACTCGTGTTCGCCATCACGGTCGCCGCCCCGTCGGCCAAGATCGCCAAGCGGTGGGGCGACTGGCACCTGGCGAGCGACCTGGCGCGCGCGCTGGAGCGGCTCGGCCATCAGGCCACGGTACATACGCTCGATCTCGCCAACTCCTTGGCCGTACGGTCGGCCGACGTGCACGTCGTCCTGCGGGGTCTCGAACCAGTACGCCGCACACCGGGTCAACGTCACGTGCTCTGGATCATCAGCCATCCCGAACTCGTCCGAATCGAGGAATGCGACGAAGCCGACCTCGTCCTCGTCGCATCGAACCGGTTCGCGGCACACCTTCGCGCTCGTTCGCGGACGCCCGTCGAGGTCTTCCTCCAAGCGACTGACACCGGCAGATTCCGGCCCACGTCGGGGCCGCGAGGTCGGGAGGTCGCCGTCGTCGGGAAGACCCGCGGTGTCGCGCGTCCGATCGTGACCGACGCGCTCACAGCCGGATTGCGACCCGCGATCTATGGCACCGGGTGGGAGCAGTTCGTCGACCGCGATCTCATCGTGCGCGACTACGTCCCCAACGACGAGCTTCCGGCCTTGTACGCCTCGGTCGCCGTCCTCCTCAACGATCATTGGGAGACAATGCGGGAGTGGGGCTTCGTGTCGAACCGCGTGTTCGACGCCCTCGCCTGCGGGACCCCCGTCGTCTCCGACGAGCTCCCCGAGCTCGAGGAGCTCTTCGGCGACGCGGTCCTCGTATACCGGGATCCGGCTGAACTTCGTAAACACGTCGAATCCGTGCTCAATACCCCGAAGGAAGCGCAGCGCCGAGCCGATCGCGGTCGCGCGACGGTCCTGCGCTCTCACACGTTCGACCGACGCGCGGCGACGCTCCTCGAGCTCTTGGCGAGACACCGGTCCGAGCCGCTCGAAACCGGGGCGGCCGAGGCATGAGCCGACCGTCACGCGCTTCCCCAGCCGGTTATTGTCTCGCCGCTGCAACGAGACCGCTTCGGGCCGCGGCGCCCGACAGATCTGGGGGACGCCTTGAAGATCCGGAACCTGACCATCCACAGATGGATGGTGGTCGTCCTGGCCGTCGTGCTCATCGCGGCCGTTGCCGGCGGCGCGCTGGCATATTCGCGACGGGGCGGCAAGTCGAAGACAAGCAACATTTCGAAGGCGAACGCGCTGAAAATCGACGTCGCGCAGGAGCTCAAGGGCGCGGTCACGAAGTTGCTGAAGGATTTCGAGGCCCAGAACAAAGGGATCAAAGTCACCACGAACTTCGTCTCCGCGACCGCCCTCGCGGCCGCTGTCAAGAAGGACAAGCCCGACCTCGCAATCGGCACCCGTCCGCAGATCGTGGCACTGGCGAAGTCCGTCAAGCTCCAGGGAAAGCCCGCAGTGTTGGGCTCGGACCAGCTGACGATCGTTGTCGCGAAGGGCAATCCCAAGAAGGTGAAGGCCGATCTGACGGTCTTCGGCACCCACACCTCCATCACCTCTGGTACCTGCAAGCCCAAAGGACGGTGTCTCGCGTTCACCACGACGGCATCGAAGGCCGCGAAGGTCGACCTTCACCCCGACCGGACGGACGCCCCGGCCGCCCTGGTCAATGCCGTAGCCGACAACAAGCTCGACGCCGCGCTCGTGCTCCGCACACAGGCGATGCAGCGTGCGGGCAAGACGACGCGAATCGCCCTTCCGCTCAAGACGAATGCGGCCATCCAGTTCGCGATCGGCCGGGTCCACGCCGGCGGCTCGGTCTCGAAGTTCATGGCGTTCCTCGCGACTCCCAAGGCGACTCAGGCGCTCACGGCGTTCGGACTACGCGGCTAGAGCCCGGCGCGCGACGCGAGTCCCATCGGACCACCGAACGGATCGTCCGATGAAGGGGCCGCAGTTGGGCGCGCCGGTGCTCGTAACACCCGAAGGTTGGGTCGTCGCCGGCGCGGCGCGGACGCGGCTCGCGCGCCAGCTCGCGGTGGCGCCGGCTGATATCGGCGGTGTCGTCGCCCTCTCGGGCGACCTCCCGCCCGGCTCGAGCTACCGCGTCCATGCCGAGCGACGCGCGACGGGTGCGTATTCGGACGTCGAGGATGTCGACGAGCTCGTCTCGCCCGGCGCCGCGCTGTTGCGCGCCGAGATCGCACACGAGATGCGCGGTTCCCTCGTCGAGACCGATCACGGCCGCTTGCGCATCGACCACGGCGCCTGCGCCCACGATCCGAACCGATCCCCGGGCCCGCTACGCGTGGCCGAACCGCAAGGACGCCCGCCATTTCCCCGGCGGCCCGTCGTGCTTCTCGTGGCCTGCGACCCGGAACCCGATTTGGCAACGCTCGAGTGGATGCGAACGCTGACCAACGATCTCGAGTGCTCCGACGTAGAGGCGCGCCTCGCCGCGCACCGCGTTCCCACCGGGCTGCATCTCACGCGCCCGTGTCTTCCGGTCGAGGAGTCGGCGCGAGCGCTCTCGCCCGATCTCGTGATCGCGGTGGACGACGCGGCACGCGCGAACGTCGCGACCTGGCTCCGCGACGACCACTGGTTCTTCGTGCTGGCGCGAGTGCCTTCGAGCACTTCGATCCTCGAGCTGTCTCGCTTTCGCGTGGGCGGGACGGACCGTCGGTTGCGGGGCCACATCGGCGGACCGGTCGACGCGAGCCGGCTCGCCGAGGTGACGAGGCGCCTCTGCGCGGGTCCGCACCCGCTGCCACCGGGATTCGACATCGCGCCGCCCGACCGCCCGAAATGGACCCAGAGACGCTTCCGTTCCCCGCGTAAACCCGCAGCCGCCTGCACGATCGCGGCACTTGCGCCGAGTGACGAGAGCGCGACCGCGCGCTTCGAGGGCTTCGCCGACCACGTGGGCGCGCTCGGTGGTCGCGTCACCGTCGGTGTCCTCGGGCGCGCGGCGTACGAGGACGCCCTGCACGCCGACCTCCTCATCGCACGCCCGGGGAGGGCTGATGACGACCTGCGCGAGCTCATCGAGGCTCGAGCGCGCGAGGGGCTCGCCACGGTGATCGATCTCGGGCCCGAGACCTTGACGGAAGGCATCCTGGTGCCGAGGGGAGCGACCGCCGATCTCATCGGCTTGGCCTCGATGGCCACCTCGACCAGCGTCGCCGTTCGCGACGCGGCTCGCTCCCTCGGCGCTCGCGCGCAGCTCCTTCCGGTCGTGCTCCCGCGCGCGCGCGTGCTCGAGGCCCGAACGCTGCGTCGCGCCCGTACCCCCTCCGCAATAGTCGGGTGGCACCTCGGTACCGGCGCGGCCACGCCCTACCTCGACGCCGTGGCGGCGGCCCTGCGCGAGCTGCTCGATCGGCGATCCGACCTCTTGATCCACGTCGTCGGCGATCGCGACCGCATCGCGGCCGCACTGTCCATCGAGAGAGTGATGGAAGCGCCCGAAGGGCTCACGGTGCGCTCCACGTGGGCGGCGAACGTGTGGACGCCGGGCGCGGCGGACGTTGCCGACATCGGCGATGAGATCGCACTCGCCGAAACCGCCGTGCTCGGAGTGCCGGCCATCTGCGCGCAGACGCCGCAACGCGGAGCCGAGCCGCCGCGCTCGAGCTGTGCAGTCGAGCATCCCGACGACTCGCAGGACTGGTTCGAAGCGCTGCGCGAGTTGCTCGACTCGCCGGAGACGGCGCGCGAACGCTCGCGGGAGACCGCGCGACACGCCGACGGGCTCCTCGATCCCGCGAGCGCGAGCGCGATCGTGAACCGGTTCTGTGGTTGGGCACGGCGCGGGAGGCTGAGTTGAGCTCTCCCGCCACGCCGGTCACGGTCATCGTCCCCGTGTACGGCGGAGCCTCCGACGTCGAACGATGCATCGCCAGCGTTCTCGAGCACGCACCGACGAGCCAAGTCGAGCACCGGGTCCTGATCATCGACGACGCCGCTCCGGATGAGCAGGTCACAGCGGTGCTGCATCACCTCGCGTCGTCGCAACACCCGGTCGCGGTCGAGGTGCTCGCCAATCCGCAGAACGTCGGCTTCGTGCGTACCGTGAACCGGGGTCTGCGTCACGCTCGCGGCGACGTCGTCGTCCTCAACAGTGACACCGTCGTCACTGCGGGATGGCTCGACCGCATGGTCGAAACGACCACGAGTCTCCCCGATGTCGCGACCGTCACACCGCTCTCCAACTTCGGATCGATCTGCACCGTGCCGCCGACGATCATCGGCGCGTTCGCGCTCGCGGGCAGCGATCCGCGCGTCGACGAGTGCGCGGCGTTCATACTCGAACACTCGATCGGCCTGCACCCGGAAGTGATCTCGGGCGTCGGATTCTGTCTCTACATCACGCGCGCCGCGCTCGACCTCGTCGGCGAGCTCGACGACGCCGCGTTTGGCCGTGGCTACGGCGAGGAAGTCGACTTCTGCCTACGAGCGACCGCGCTCGGATTGCGACACCTCGTCGCCGACGACACGTTCGTGTACCACCGCGGCGGCGGATCGTTCGGCGCCGAGCGCGCCGAACTGATGCAAGCCGCGTCCGAAGTCATTCGCGCTCGCTACCCCTGGTTTCGCGCCGCGAACCGCGCCGAGCGAGCCCGAGATCCCCTCGCGCCGACGTTCGCCGCGCTCGAGCTCGGACTCGCCGAACGTCGCGAGGATCGTCCGCACGTTCTGCACCTGCTCCACAATTCGCTCGGCGAGCTCGGCGGCTCCGAGAAGCATCTGCGGGCGCTCGTGGAGGCAATGCGGGACGAATTCGACTTCTCGATCCTCCACCCGAGTGAGGGCGGTTTCGTGCTGCACACGATGTGGGAGGTCGGTGGCCCCCGTCCGGTCGAGCACGAGTTCCTCCTGCCCGGCGGACCTCGCCAGACGACGGCGCTCCACGATTCCGTCGCCGCCGACGCGCTCGCCACCGCACTCGACATGTTCGACTTCGACGCGGTGCACATCCACAATCTCATCGGGCACTCGCTCGCGCCGCTCGAGGTGCTCGCTTCGTTCGAGGGGCCGGTCGTCTGTTCCGTGCGCGATCTCTACCTCGCGTGCCCGAACCATTCGCTCCTGTACCGCAACGAGATCGGGTGCGGTATCCCCGACGACCTCGCGGTATGCGATCGGTGCCTCGCGGAAACCCGCTCGTCCGACGCCGAACAGCTCCGCGAATTCCGTGCGTACGTCGGCGCGCACCTCGACACCGTCGACACGTGGGTGTTCGCGAGCCACAGCGCCGCCGACTATCTCGATCGCGTCTACGACCTCGACCCCGCTCGCGTCGAGATCATTCCGCATGGCGCGACGATCGCCGTCGGCCGACGCGAGCGAGCAGTCGACGAGGAGCTCGTGTACGAGGAACCTCTGCGCCTCGCGTTCGTCGGCATGGGTTGGGTGAAGAAGGGTCTGGCGATCGTGAACCGGCTGGCCGACGACTTTGCCGACTCCGACATCGAGATACACCACTTCGGCGAGCTGAAGGACGAGGCATCGGCCGAACTGCACGCGCACGGGCCGTACGACAACGAGGTGTTACCCGACCTGCTCCGCCAGGCCGGGATCCACATCGTGCTCCTGCCCGGCCCCTACGCGGAGACCTTCGGGCACGTGATGACTGAAGCCCTGGCTGCGGGTCTGCCGGTGATCGCCGCACGGTACGGCGCCCTCGCCGAGCGCATCCGCGCGCACGGCGCCGGGTGGACGATCGATCCCGACGATCAAGACGAGATCCGCCAGCTCGTCGAGGACCTCGACGCGTGCCGTGACGAAGTGCTGCGCACGACGCGACGAGCGACGGAAGTACCCCTCGAGCCGGTCGCCGCGACAGCCGAGAGCTACGCGCGCTTGTACCGCCACCGATCCTCGGATCCGGTGCGCACGAATGGAGCGGAACGATGAGTTCGAACGAAGCGCGACTGCGTCGTCACATCCGGGCGCTGGCCGCCCTCAACCGGCAGCTCTACGCCGACCTCGAGGGCACCGACGTGCGCGCCATCGCGCCGCCGCCCGGCACGCTGGAGCCCGAACATCGGGCCGGCGGTCGTCGCGTATCGGCCACGGGCGCCCGGCGCGGGGGGCTCGGCGCGACGTGGATCGAGCAGCTCGGACTCGTCGCGGGCGCGCACACTCCGTTCCTCGCGCACGCGCCCGATCGCGGCAACCTGCTCGTCGAAGGCGACGTCGCCCGACCGGTGCCGTCGGCCGTGCTGGTCGCGGGTCTCGCCGGCGTCTTCGGAAAACCGCGCGAAGTCGACGACCAAGAAGCGGGCAGTTGGTCGCCCGGGCCGCCCGTCGAGGTGCTCGAAGGGCCCAAAGGAGCACCTTTCGTGATCGCGGGTGGCCGCCGGTTGCCGCTGCGCGGGCTGCCGCTGCCACATCCCGTCGACGCGGCCGACATGCAACGATTCCCTGAGGGTCCGGAGCTGAATCTCTCGCTGGCAATCGTTTCCCGAGCGCGGTTCCACGACGCGTTGACCGGTCGCCTCCAACTGCGCCGGCTCGGGCACGCGCTTCGGGGACGCGGGGAGCTGAAGACCTTGGGCCGGCGCGCCCGCATCGCGGCGCGCCGCGACGCGAACGACTAGGTCGCCGGTCTCCACGCCGAGAGATCTCGCCCGAGCATCTGCTCGAGCGCTCCCACGTCGTCGCGGAAGTACGCGAAGAGTGCGCGGCGCGCCTCTGGGGTCAGGCCGGCCGTCTTCGGCGCCGATTCGGAGGGGGCGTTCTTTCGGTTGCTGAAGCGCACGCGATCGAGGCCGTCCGGCACGTAATCCGGGGCGGCGCCCACATGCGCGAGTACCTGCCGGTACACGACGTCGGGCTCGGTGCGGATGTCGTCGTGCAAGACCACCAACAGCCGCTCGCCGAAGAGATCCGCGTACGGTCGCAGGCTCGCCGCGTACCAGCCGCCGCTGATGAGATCGAGCTCGTCGTCCTCGGGCTGCGTGCGCCGCGCGAGTTCGAGCAGGTCCGAGTCCGCCGGAAGGCGACCCTGCTCGATGTGGTGCAACATCGCCGAGTAGGCACGCTCGACCGGATCTCGCAAGATCGCGACGAGCCGCACATCGGGCACCACGCTCGCGATACGGCCTGCGATCTCGGCCGGCTGCAGGCGGAACATCATGTAGCTCGGCGTCACCTCGCCCACCACACGTTCGCCCGCCCAGCCCTCGAACTGCGCGCGGTACCAGTCGATCCCGAGCGACTCGTACCGATCGGCGGCGCTGAAGAATCGCAGCTCACGCGGAGCGGTGAACACCTCGGGGTGTTTGATCAGATTGGTGCGCAGCCAACGCGTCGCACTCTTCTGCGCGCCGATGACGATGAACGTCGGAAGCGGCGCCGGCCCCGTCACCTTCGTCGCACCCGCGTCGGTACGCACCGGTGCACGCGAGCGCGAGCGCCATCTCATCGCCGGCGGCGAGTCACCTTGCGCACGACGCGCAACGCTCGCGGAGGAAGCCGGGGCCAGACGTGGCGCCACACGGTGCGGGCTTGGTTGTACGCGCCCGTGCGGACGGGCCCGTTGCGCGCGAACAGCCGGCGATTGCGCCGATCCTCGCGATCACGCATCGAGAAGTAACGATCCATCCACCCGGCGACCGAACGTGAGATCGCCCGGTTGCGCGCGAACACGTCGGGCGTGCAGGTCGCCAACCGCGGGATCCCGGCGTCGCCGTCGCCCTGCCAGATGTCGAGGAAGAGCCGGCGATTCCGGGCCCAGAGCGCCTGCCAGTCGTCGAGCCGCGACGCCGAGCCCTTGCCCACGTGCTCGACGAGGACGCGCTCGTCGTAGACGATGTCGAGGTCGTTCACCCAGACCTTGAAGCAGAGGTCGACGTCCTCGCCGCTCGCGATCTCGTATACCTCGCTCCATCCACCGAGCTTCTCGAGCAGTTCGGGCCGCATGACGTAGACCACCGCCGCGGGTGGGGCCGAGAACGGGTCGAGGGTCTGCACGCCGGTGCCCGGTTCGGTACGGACGTTCACCTGGTTGCGCGCCGCGGTGAGCGCGGGAACGACGATCGCCGCCCGATCGTGCGCCCGGGCCGTTTCCACGAGGCGCGACGCCCACCCGGGCGGGAGGAGAGTGTCGTTGTTGCAGAACGCCACGAAGCGGCCCCGAGCCGCGGCGAGGCCCTGGTTCATGCCTCGGGCGAAGCCCAGGTTCGCATCGTTCAGCACCGCCCGGTCGGCCGCGACCCGGGCGTAGTTCGCCGCTTCCCAGTGCGATCCGTTGTCGACGATGACGAGCTCGTACGACAGGTCGGTGTGTCGGCGCACTGTCTCCACGAAGTGTTGCGTGTAGACGAGATTGTCCCAGGCGAGCACGACGATGCTCAGCTCGGGATCCGTCGGCGTCTCCGGACGTGGCAGCGGCGGGGCCGAGACCCGGCCCGCGCACACCCCGTCGAGCACCTCCTCGAACTCGTCGGTGCGCCGCTCCCAGTCGAAGTCGCGAGCCACGAGGTCGAGACCGTTCGCCACCAGCCTCTGAGCAAACGCCGGGTCGCCCAACAGCCGCCGCATCGCCGCCGCCATCGCGGGGGCGTCGCGGGGCGGAACCACGAGCGCCGTCTCGCCGTCGACGGCGTACTCGCGACAGCCGCCGTTGTCGGTCGTCACGAGGGGGACCCCACAGGCGAGTGCTTCGAGTCCGGGCTGGCAGAACCCTTCGAACCAGCTACCGACCGCGAACACCCGCGCCGCGTCGTACTCCCGGCCGAGATCGGGCTGGTCGAGACGCTTGGGCGCGTAGCGCTCGACTTTGACGCGGGCCAGGCGGCCCGCCGTCAGCACCGTGTCGGTGCCTTTCCAGTCGCGCAGCTCCTCGCCGCTGCAGAGCACCTGGTACTTCTTGCGACCTCCGTATGGTCGAAAAGTGTCTCGATTCACTCCCCCGAGCTGGACGACGGGGCGGTGTCCGGTCTCGGCGAAGAGGCGGTCGGCCGTCCAGTTGCTGTTCGCGAGCTGAAGGTCGACCGGCGCCCGGGCGCTCTCCCAGCTCCCTTCCTTGCCGTAAAGCCAACCGTCGTGCAGCGCATAGAAGACCCGGCGTCGAGCGCCGCGGAATCGCTCCAGCAGATGCCACTGCGGCTCGTGGTTGAAGATCACGACGTCGAGCACGTCGCCGAAGCCTTCGGACATCGGCTTGATCGCGGCCGAGCACGGCATCCAGGTGCACGAGAGCTCCTCGCCGTCGGGAAGGTAGAACGCGACGTGGTGCCCCCGGGCGACGAGGCGATTCGCGAACTCCACCATCCGCCGGATGCCACCGAAGGTCTTGAGGTGGGGCTCGACGATCCCGAGCCGCATGCCTCGCCCCACCGTCGTCATCGCGTCAAAGATACCGGCGCCGGGGCAAGATCCATACGGGACACGCTCGGTCAAAGCGACGCGTTCGCCGGGGAAATGGCGCAATTTCCCGGTACGCGTACGAACGGGCCCGGCTTTCCATCTGTTAGCGTTTTCTGGCTAGCGCCAAATCCGCAATAAGGCCTGCTGGGGGACATCGCATGTATCCGTTCTGGAAGATCGCCATCGAGCCCATCATTCGGGCGGCGGACGCCAGGCGGGTCGTCGAGATTGGCGCGTTGCGTGGCGACACGACCGCGCGCATGCTCGAGGGGCTGGGTGCGGACGCCGAGTTCCACGTGATCGACCCCGTACCCGACTTCGATCCGAGCGAGCACGAACGGCGCTTCCCGGGTCGCTACGTCTTCCATCGCGACATCAGTCACAACGTGCTCCCGCAGCTGCCACCGATGGACGTCGCGCTCGTCGACGGCGACCACAACTGGTACACCGTCTACCACGAGCTGAAGATGCTGGCCGACGTCGCCCGCAAGGCCGACGAACCCCTGCCGGTGCTGGTCATGCACGACGTCCTGTGGCCCTACGGACGCCGAGACCTCTACTACACGCCCGAGCGGGTCCCGGCCGAGTTCCGCCAGCCGCACGAGCAGCTCGGCATGCGCCCCGGGCGGTCCCAGCTCCTCCCGAAGGGCGGCCTGAGCCCGACCCTCGACAATGCGACGCTCGAAGGCGGCGAACGCAACGGCGTCATGACCGCGCTCGACGACTTCATGAAGGAGTACGACCGCCCGCTGCGCCGCGTCGTGCTCCCGATCTATTTCGGGCTGGCGATCGTCGTCGAGCAGGAGCAGCTCGACCGCCATCCGAAGCTGGAGGAGGTGCTCGACTGGCTGGAGGGCGCCGAAGGACGCGGCGAGCTCCTCGAGCTCGCAGAGTCGCTCCGGCTCGAGTCGCTGCTGACGTACCACAACATGTTCTACGGGCAGGATCCCCGGCTCGAACGGCGCGCGAAGCGCTACCTCGACCTGCTGAAAGGCTCGCTCCTCGACGAGCACTACCTCGAGAACGAGGCGCGGCTCAAGTACCTGGTTTCGTGCACCACCAACGAGCGCCGGCCCGAGCCGGCGAAGTTGCGCGACCCGATGCGCACGATGTCCAAGGAGATGGAGCGGCTCGTGAACGCGCGCCGGACGGGCGCGGCCGGCTACCGGCGGGGTGAAGCCGCATCGCTGCTCCCATTCACCGACATGGGTCGCCGGCGACTCGACCAGCTCGAGCAGTGCCTCGACACCGTGCGCCGCGAAGGCGTAGCGGGCGATTTTGTCGAATGTGGGACCGCACGGGGCGGCGGAGCCATCTTCCTTCGTGGCTACATCGACGCGCACGAGCTGAGCGGCCGCGCGGTCTGGGTTGCGGACCGGTTCAAGGTGTCCGACGACCCCGACCCCAAACGACTCCTCGACGTTTCGACCGACATCAACGTGGTGCGCGAGGCGTTCGACCGGTTCCATCTTCTCGACGAACAGGTGCATTTTCTGCAGGGAGCGCCCGAAGAGACGCTGACCGACGCGCCGATCGAGCAGGTCGCGCTCATTCGGATCGGTGGAGGTCTCGGGTCGACGACCGGCGCCGCGCTCAATCGCCTCTACCGGCGGGTCTCAATCGGCGGGTTCGTCGTGATCGACGACTATGCGACCCCGCAGTGCCAGAAGGCCGTCGACGCGTTCCGCACCCGGCACGCCATCACCGATCCGATCGAGCGCGTCGACGCGGCGGGCGTGTTCTGGCGGAAGACGCACCAGGCCGAGCACGCCAGCTCCGTCACGACATCTCGCGCCGGCCGCTTCGCCCGGCGAATCTTCCTCAGGCCAACCCACACGCCACGCCAACCGCCGTCGCCACGCCGCGCCAAGGCCCGGCCGGTCCCGGCGCTCGGGAGCAAAGACCTCTCGGTCGTCGTCGTCTTCTACAACATGCGCCGCGAGGCCGAGCGCACTCTGCACTCCTTGTCGCGCGCGTACCAGCGCGACGTCGATGATCTCGATTACGAGATCATCGCGGTCGACAACGGCTCCTCGCCCGACCAGCGTCTGACCGAGGAATTCGTGCAGAGCTTCGGTCCGGAGTTCCGGCTCCTCGACCTCGCCGACGAAGCCACGCCCTCGCCCGCCGACGCGCTGAATCGCGGCGCGTCGATCGCCGCCGGAACCACGATCGCGTTCATGATCGACGGCGCGCACGTTGTGACGCCCGGCGTGCTGCACCACGGGATGGCCGGCATCGACACCTACGCGCCGTCGATCGTCGCGACCCAGCTCTGGTACCTCGGGCCCGGCCAACAGCCCGACACGGGCCGCCTGGGTTACAACCAGGCGTACGAAGACAATTTGTTCAAGAAGATCCAGTGGCCGCTCGACGGCTACCGGCTCTTCGAGATCGGCCACTTCATCGGCGAACGCGACTGGCTCGACACCCTGTGGGAGAGCAATTGCCTGTTCGTTCCTCGCTCGCTCCTCGAGCAGTCCGGCTGCTTCGACGAGAGCTTCTCGGTGCCCGGCGGTGGCTTCGCGAACCTCGATTTCTTCGAGCGCATCGCCTCGACGCCCGGGGTCAATCTCACGACCTTGCTCGGCGAGGGTTCGTTCCACCAGTTCCACGGCGGAACCACGACCAACACCTCCGATTCCTCCGGACGGCGCGACGCGATACTCACGTTCGGCCAGGACTACACGCAACTACGCGGCCGCATGTACCGGCATCCCGACAAGCCGATTCACTATGTCGGAACGATGGTGCCCGCGGCGTTGCGAACCCGTGCCCGCAACCTGGCCGCGCCGGCGTTCCTCGGGGGACGAGACAACGACAGCGGCAACGGAATCCCTCGCGAGCCCGCGATCATCCCCGACGAGACGAAGTGGAGCTTCATCGACGCCTTCTGGCACAGCCTCTCATGGCGACAGGCAAGTTGGCTCGGCACCAAGGTCGACAAAGCACCGACCGACCTCTTCGCGTATCAGGAGCTCATCGAGCGCGTCCGGCCGGATTGGATCATCGAGACCGGCACCGGCACCGGCGGACGCGCCCTGTTCCTCGCGTCGGTCTGCGAGCTCCTCGGCACCGGGCAGGTCGTGTCGATCGACGCCGACTCCGACCCCCACCGCCCGATGCATCCGCGTGTTCAATACCTCACCGGATCAACGTACGAGGCCGAGACAGTGGAGCGCGTGCGCGCGCTCACCGGCGACGGGCGCGCGCTCGTCGTCCTGGGATCGTGGCTGGGAACGGAGCAAACCCGCGCCGAGTTCAACGCCTACGAGCCGTTCGTTCCGACGGGTTCCTACGTCGTCGTGGAAGGCACGATCGTCAACGGCCATCCCGTCTGGCCCGCGTTCGGCAAAGGCCCGGCGGAGGCCGTGCGCGCGATTCTGAGCCGCCACAAGGACTTCGTGGCCGACGAGGACGCCGAGCGCTACGGACTCACGTTCAACCGGGGCGGCTTCCTGCGGCGCGCGTGACGATGCCCGAATCGGAAGCGCCCTCGGGCGATCATCCCCGGAGGCCCATGCGCGCCGGGCGTGTGCCCGGCGGCAAGATCATCATCACCGGTACCGGCCGGTCGGGCACCACGCTGCTCATGCAGATGTTGACTCGTCTCGACATGTTCACCGGCGTCCGGTCGGGACAGGTCAGCCGCGTCGACTGGCGCACGCGCGGTGGGCTCGAATGGTGGTACATCGACGATCCGCAGGCACCACGGGTCATCAAGGATCCGACGCTGAGCACCCGGCTCGGAGACCTGCTCGCCGATGGCAAGCTCGAGATCGACCACGTCATCATCCCGATCCGCAAGCTCGATATCGCGGCGGCGAGCCGTGTGCGTGCCTCGAGGTACGGCCGCAACATCTTCGTACGTGGCGGTCTCTTCGGGACCTGGCGCGCGACGAAACAGCGAGAAGCGTTGGCGATCATGCTGTACGAGCTGATGTACGCACTCGCGGAGCACGAGATCCCGCACACCCTGCTCGAGTTTCCGCGCTTCGCCACCGACTACGAGTACACCTTTCGGGCGTTGTGGTTCTTGTGCCCGACAAAATCCCGGATCGACTTCCGACAGGCGCTCGAGGGGGCGGCGCACACCGACCTCATCCACGAGGAACCGCTGAGCCGCAAGGAACGGCTGCTCACGCGTTATAACACGCTGCGCTACGGCTTGACTCTGCGTCGACAGCAGCGCGTTGCAAATGAGCCCGTCGCAGACCGGAGCGCCGACGATGTTGCCTCGGGTGGGGCGACGAGAGAGCCGGCGGCCGACGAACACGAGCGCCCAACCGACACGTGAGCCACCGCGACCAACGGCAACGGCATAGCCATGCAATCCTTATGCGTCCATTGCGATCGTGCCGAGCTGAGCGAGAGTAACGAGTGCACAACGGGCTTCGACAACATGAAGCGCCGGCGCCTCGTCATCGGCGCGCGCGCGCGACCTCATTCAGAGAAGTGTGCGCGATCGTGACCGTCCTGTGCGCGCTTGCGTTGCTTCCGGCATGTGGGTCGACGGCAATGCGATCAGGTGCGGCATCACCTGTTCCGACTACCGCACCGCCGAAGCCGACCGTTGGCCGGATCCTGACATTCGCAGGGTGGCTTCAGTTCACGACCCTCCGCTACTGCACGCCAAATGGGGCGCCGCTGTTGTTGGACCTGTTCGTGCCTGCGGGTGCGGGGCCGTTCCCTGTGGTCGTCCGTGCTCATGGCGGCGCGTGGATCGAAGGCGGTCGCGCGGATGGCGTCCGTGCGGTGGGAGTCGTGGCTCTGATCGCCGCGGGGTTTGCCGTCGCCTCGGTCGATTACCGGCTCGCGCCGGCCAAGTTCCCGGCGCCGGTCGACGACGTCGCCTGCGCGATCCGATTCCTTCGCGCACACGCGCGGACGTTGCGCCTCGACCCTGGACGCGTCGGTGGGATAGGAGACAGCGCCGGCGGACAGCTGGTGGCGCTCATCGCGACCGGCGGGGCTCCTGCTACACACGCCGATTCGGAATATTCGAATGAGTCGAGCCGCCTGCAAGCGGTCGTGACCATCTCGGCGATCATGCGATTCGATCCGCAGCTGCTGAAGAAACTTCCGCTCACGTACGGCGTGTTGGGAACACACGATCCCGCCTCGATGAACAGGTACGCGCCGATCGACCACGTCTCCAAGAGCGCGCCTCCCTTCATGATCATTCACGGTGAGCAGGATCAGGTCGTTCCCGTGCAGCAGGCGATCGATTTTGACCATGCACTCGCGTCAGCGGGCGTTCCCTCGGTGCTCGTACTCGTTCGGCATGCGGGCCACGAGTTGTTGCGCGCCGGTGGAACCCCTTCTCCGACGACTGCTCAGATCAGCTCGGAAATCGTCCGTTTCTTTACCAAGTATCTGAAGTCGTGACCCGACGGGCCCGCACGTTGATCGCAGCATCGTTTCTTCTGCTCGGGGCATGCGCGCGGAGTATGCCTGCCCCGACCGTCACCACGAAGCCCGTCGTCGCCCCCTCGGTCGTGCGGCCCGCTCGCACGGTGACTTACTGCACACCGAACGATTCCGATTTCAGCGATCACACTACGTCGTTGTTGATGGACCTCTACCTGCCGAAGACGCGCGGGCCCTGGCCGGTCGTGCTTCGTGTGCATGGCGGTGGTTGGACGCAGGGTGATCGAACGAGCGGTGGCAATTTCGAAGCGGCCGATCTCAACAAGATCGGCATCGCGTACGCGTCCGTCGACTACCGGCTCGCTCCGGCGTTCAAGTTCCCGACGCCGATTCAAGACATCGCCTGCGCCGTTCGTTACCTTCGTGCCAATGCCACGCAGTTGAACATCGACCCGAAGAAAGTCGGCGCAATGGGCGACAGTGCAGGAGGGCAGCTCGTCTCCCTGCTGGCCACCGCCCCGGCGCAGGCCGGCTTCGACGTCGGTCAATACCTCGACCAGTCGAGCCGACCACAAGTGGTCGTTGACGAATGGGGTCCAGCTGAATTCGATGACACGCTCGCGGTCGACATTCCGTATCTGCCCACGGTTTTCGGCACGACCGACCTCAGCGCAATGACGTGGTACTCGCCAATCGCATGGGTCACCTCGAGCGCACCACCGTTTCTCATCATCCAAGGTGCTTCGGACAAAGTCGTCGAGCCCTACCAGTCACAAGACTTCTTCAACACGCTCCAAGCCAGCGGAGTGCCGTCGACCCTCGAGATGGTCTCGAATGCGGGCCATGGACTCGTCCCGGTCGGCCGTGGGTTCGTGTTGCCCACTCGGGTTCAGGTCCGTGCGGATATCACCGCGTTTTTCCAGCGATACTTGAAACGCTGAGAACTCCGGCTCAGTACCGAGCGCGCCGCCGTCGCCTCATCGCGCGTCGTTCCCGTCGAAAGAGCGGGGGCACAGTCAACGAGAAGATCGCGAACCCGGCGCTTGCGATCACGAGCGCGGCTGCGGATCGCTGCTTGTCGGATCGTCGCGATTCGCACTGGTTGTGCGCGAGAGAGAGCGGCGCGAGATCGTTTGTCGTGGTTCCGGCGCGAGGGTCGTTCGGCGAGATGACGCTGCCGCAGTTGTACTTGCCGACGTGAAACGACTCGATCGCGATCGTGAATCCGGCCGCCAGCCCGAGCGTCACCGCGACGGCCACCAGCAGGGCGATCACCGAACGGCCGTGCTCGGAGGGCGTGGTTAACCGCACGAGCACGCCGTGGCGGTTCGGCGAAACGGGTGCAGTCGCTCGTTCACGGACGAGAGCGTAGGCCGGGCGCCGGCCGCCACGTCGCGGGACACCGCCGTTTGGCACAAGGCCGTATTCGTCCGGTTTGCTGCCACGGGTTGGAACACCGCGCGGGGTTGTCATCGCGGCACCCGGAGCGCGAGGCTCTTCGTCGGATGCGGGGAAGGCCGAGCGAAGGAATGAGGCGGCTGAGCCACACGCCGGCACTCGATGGCCTGCGCGCGATCGCTGTGCTGCTCGTGGTCGTCGTGCATCTCCCCGACGTCGATCCCCGGTTGAGTCGTCATGTGCCTCGTGGGTTCTTGGGCGTCGACATCTTTTTTGTCTTGTCGGGTTTTTTGATTACGGCGATATTGCTGCGCGAGAACGACGCGGGCGGGGTGCGGTTCGGCGCGTTTTATCGCCGGCGCGCACTTCGGCTGTTTCCCGCGCTCCTCGCCCTCGTATTCGCCTACGCGCTATACGCGGCGGTCACTCACCTTGACCGCCCTGTCGCGGCAACGCTTTGGTCGATGGTGTTCTATTACTCGAACTGGAGAGCGGTCTACGGCGGTGCCCATGCCGCCGCGCCGCCCGGCTTGGGTCACATGTGGTCACTCGCGATCGAAGAACAGTTCTATCTTGTGTGGCCGGTCCTTCTGGCGCTCTTCTTCGGGATGCGACGGCGACTGTACTCGGCGGTCGCCGTTCTTACCGTCGCCATCGTCGCGATAGCGATTTACCGCGCGGTTCTGTACTCCGACGGCACGACGTGGCTGTATCTGTACGTCCGAACCGATACCCGCGCCGATTCCCTGCTCGTCGGTGCGTTGCTCGCCATCCTCTGGGTGCGCCGCAAGACCCCGACCCGGTATCTCGGAGTTGCCGGCTGCTGCGCGGCCGCCGTTTTCGCGTGGTGCTTGCGAATGAACGCGAACAACCCCTTCTTCTTCAAAGGTGGCTACACGATCGTCGCCATCTGTGCGGCGACCGTGCTTCTCGCCGTCCTCGAATGCAGGTGGTTCGCGAAGCCGTTCGAGTTCGCACCTCTCAGAGCGGTGGGGAAGGTCTCGTACGGGTTGTACCTCTGGCACTTCCCGGTCTTTGCCGCCGTCTTCCGCTACGGCCGAGGCATCCCTGGAGGCATGCGCGTGATCTTGGCGCTGTCTTTGGCCGCCGCGTTCACCCTCGCGTCGTGGTTCCTGATCGAGCGACCGTTCCTCCGCTTGAAGGACGGTTTCGAGGCGCGCTCGCGCGCCTCGAAACCGTCCACGAAAACCCCAGATCCAAACGAACGGATCCGAACGCCGACCAAGAAGGACCTCGATCCCGCCGAAAACGTGAGGCGTGAACTGGAACGGCTCGGTGCGCCGCGCTTCGCGGCAGACACCTCCGACCCGCCTTCGGCGTAGCTATTGATGTTCGACCACTCTCAATACACCACCGGCAACTGGTCGCGCGGGCGCGTGGGGTCGTCCTTGTCCCCTCCGGCTTTCATCGAGCCATAGGTCGACGGCGCCAGGAACCACGACTCGATGGCGTATCGATCACGGGTCATGCCCGCGTCGACGGCCGTGCGATGCAACATCATGTGATCGAAGAGCAGCGCGTCGCCCGGCCCGAAGATCGGTCGCACGACGCGACCCGCGGCCAGCCGCTCGACGGTCCCGGGACCGACGGTCCAGTTGAGGCGCGCGCCTTCGACGCCGGTCGGCGCGATGTCGTCGAGGCGGCGGCTCACGACATCGATACCCGGCGCGTCGTCTCCGCAGTGCGACAACGACAGCCAGACGTTGAGCGCCCGGATGTCGCGGCCCATGAACGCGCCGTCCTGGTGCCAGTCGGCCACGCCGGCGTCGTGCGGAACCCGCCGCAGGGTCCACTTCTTCGCGAGGAGCACGGGGCGCTCGCCGAGGTAGTCGCCCACGACCTCGCCCAGGCCCGATTCCTCGAAAGCCTCGATGACATCGAACATCGCCGGCGGTGAGTCGACCGTCAACACTCCCCCGCCGTCACGCGCCCAGCGCCGCGCGATCCAGTCGGGATATTGGGCAAACGGCGCGAACCACGGCGCGGTCTCCTCCGCAGCCGCGCCGCGCGCTCGGGCGTCGTACCCCGCGAACACGCGATCGATGTCGGCGACGAGCTGTGCTACTCGCTCGCCCTGGACGAGGCCCCGGACCAGCAAGGAACCATGGTGCTCGATCCCGCTGCGGATCGTCTCGGCGCTGAGATCGGCGGCCGGCACCTCCGGAATGCCCTCGACGCCGGGGAAGAGGTCTTCGACGTCCGAAGGCCAGCTGGGGCGCTCCCGGTCCCAGGCGATCTGTGACATCGCGTCGTATCGCAATTCGAGCAATTGGGTTTCGACACGGGGATCGCGCGAGACGCGATTCGCCGCCGACAGCATCTCGATCGCGTCGAACACGCGGCCGTCCCGGGTGAGCGTCGCGGCCAGTTCGAGTGCCCCGTCGGCATCGTGCGGCGCCAACGTTCGTACGCTGCCCGCGTCTTCCTCGGCCCGCCGTCCAAGTCGGAATCGCATGATCAAACCCTCCTGGTTGCGGCGCTATGCGCCGGGCGCCGCCTTGTGAACGATACGGGCCGGCGCGCCAACCGCGGTCGCGCGCGCCGGGACGTCGTCGAGAACCACCGCATTCGCGCCTATGCGTGCATTTGCGCCGATAGTGACCGGGCCGATGATCTTCGCACCGGTGCCGACGTGTACGTGGCGCCCGATCGTCGCGCCCTTGAAGTTGCCGGCGAGCAGTCCGACGGTGATCCAGGGGAAGAAGACCGCGCCGGTCTCGATCTCCACCACGCCGTCGATGACGACCTGCCCGTGAGCGATGTAGATCCCCGGTTGCACGACGACGGGGTCACCGATGCAGATCTGTGCCGTAACCATGGCCAGGCGATGCAGGATCCGCGGGACGATCGGCACTCCGAGCTGCTGGAGCCGAGCCTTCCCGCGATACAGCGCCTGACCGAGGAAGGCGTCGCTGACCACCATCAGCCGCACGGCTTGCACGAGGGCGTCGGCACGCGACCGGAACTTCGCCCGTTCGCCCCGGTAGCCGGCCGTCAAGCGGGCGTCGGCGATGAGTGCCTCGAGGAAGGGTGGATGCTTGGCGCGGATCTCCTGGATCAGCGATGGTCCTGCGCCGCGTTGCTTGCCGTCGTTCAACGCCCGACTCCCAGCATCGTTCGTTTCGCTCGCTTGTGACACGTCTTCGCTCACGTTCGCGAACGGGCCCGCCGGCGCGTCTCCAACAAGTGCTGCGCGTGGGCGTACAGCTCGATGTCGAAACGATTGTCGCGCTCGATCCGGCGCCGGAACGCCGGTGACACGTCGCCCGCCTCGACGCTGACGTTCTCGGCCCCCTGTGCTCCGAACCTCCAGCCGAACCGACCCTGCAACTCGTCGAGGAACTCGGCGTGACGTTCGGTCAGGCCGATAACGTCGACCTTCTCGAGGTTCGCCTTCGCGATGGCGAGCCGCGCGTCGTCGATGGCGACGACATCCATGATGTCGCGCAGCGGATCGTCGATGGTCATCGCGAAGACCTTCGTCTGGTGGTTGTCGAGGAAGCACGGGAAAACGATCGGGTCCTCGTAGATCTGTTCGAGACTCCGATCCCGGAATTGAGGAAGTTCGCGGTTCGTGTGCTTCAGGTGCGAGATGACCCGCGCAACCGGATCGCGGAGCATGGTCACCGTTACGAGGTCGATGCTCAGCTGCTCGCACACGACATATGGGAAGTGGCCCGTGAACAGCCCGATACTGCGCAGCCGTTCGGGAGGAAGCGCGAGGAGGAACGCGATGTCGCTGTTCGGTCCCATGTCGCCGGGAAAGGCGCGGTCCTCGCGACGAGGGAACACGGCTTCACGACCGAAGTTCTTGGTGATGTGGCGAAACAAGGTCGTTCCGCCGGTCTTCATCACGTGCACGAAGAAGAACTGCTCCGCCCGTTCGGCTACGGCGTCGGCGGCCGGGGCGGCCGGACGGCGCGCGGACTGGTCGGTCACCCTTCCGAACCTTCGAAATCCCAACCGCACCGCGGACAGCCCCTTGTTCGACCGAGGAGATAGCAAACCCTGCCGCACGGGCCACGGTCAAGGAACCGTGACATTCCACTCCCCGTGCCATGCGAGGGACGGTACGCGTGGCAACGCATCGCCGTGATTGTCCGTTTATGGGGATTGGACACCCTTTCCAGCGCGGTTTCGGCAAGAAACCAACAAGAGATGTGCGCCGATGTCGCTGCAGTGGTGGACACGCAGGGGCGCAGTCAGGTAAAAACTGGCAACCTCCCAACGGGGGGCATCCGGGATGGAATACTCACAGGGGGTTGGGAATGCGCATTTTTGGGCGGCTCGCTATGGCGGCCGCGTTATTGGTACCCGTGGGCATTGTTGCCGCGGGCTCAGCTGGAGCTTCCGGCGGCGGTTTCGCCTGTAGCGGTGGTGGGGGAACGGTGACCGCGAGTCCCGGTTTCCTGCTCACCACGAGCAAGCCGCAGACGGTTGCAGTTTCCCAGAGTGCACTCGCGTGCACGGGCGGTTTCGTGACCAGCGGTAACCTCTCGGCTTCGGGCCAGACACCCACCGTGCGTTGCAGTGGCATGGTCGGTGCGTCCGCGAAGGGCGCGGGAACGCTTACGTGGACCGCACCCGCGAACATGGGCAAGAGCACCGCGAAGTTGAACTTCACGGTGACTGGCACGGCCGGGCACACAACGTCCGGCACGATCTCGGGCAAGGTCACGACCAGCGGCAGCAACCTCGCCTCTGGCAAGACGATCACCGGGGCCTTCGTGCTCAACAAGGGCCTGCGTTCGACGGCCAGCGGTGGCGACTGCAGCGTGACCTCGTCGCTCACGAGCTTCGGGATCACGTCGATCTCGCTGCACACGTGATCTGATCAAACCGCACTACGCGAAAGGGCCTCGTCTCCTGACGGGGCCCTTTCGTAATTCCAGGAACTCCCATACCATCCCGTGCTCACGAACCGGAAGCCGGGGGGCGCTTTTCATGTACGGACGTCGCGGATCGAGATGGGCACGAGTCGGCGTGGCCGGACTACTGACGGTTGGCGCGACGCTCATAGCGAGCCCGGCATCCGCCACGGCGCTTCCTGTCGTCTCGATCGGATCCGTCTCCGTGCTGGAAGGCAACGTCGGCACGCACATCGCCCGGTTCGCCGTCACCCTGTCTCAGCCTTCGGCGACGACCGTGACCGCTCATTACGCGACGGCGGCCGGAACGGCGACCGGCGGTACTGATTTCGTCGCCACGACCGGCACGGTCACTTTCGCGATCGGCGCGACCGGGGCGTTCGTCGACGTGCAGGTGAAAGGCGACACCACAGTCGAATCCAACGAGACGTTCACGATTCAGATCTTCTCGCCGGCCGGCGCCACCATCGGCAGCGCGATCGGCACAGGCACGATCATCAACGACGACCCCTCGAGCGGTGTGCTCGTCGGAATCGGATCGGTGTCGACGGTCGAAGGCAACAGCGGAACGCACCAAGTGTCGTTTCCCGTCACGCTGTCGCAAGCTTCGGCCTCCAACGTGACCGTGCACTACGCGACCGCGCCCGGCACGGCGACGGCCGCCACCGACTTCACCTCGACCTCCGGCAACCTCACGATCCCGGCCGCATCGGTACAGGGCTTCGTGCCCGTCACCGTCGTCGGCGATCTGACGCTCGAGCCGAACGAGGCGTTCACGGTCACGCTCTCGGCGCCCGTGGGCGCGACGATCACGGCCGCGACGGGCACCGGCACGATCACGACCGACGACACGCTCCCGAGCCGTATCTTCAGCTGGGGAACGAACGCCACCGGTGCGCTCGGCGATCCCGCGGTCACACCCGATTGGCTCACTACGCCGCGCGCGGTCGGCGCAGTCACCACCTGGAAGAGCGTGTCGACGAGCCCCCACAGCTTCGTCAGCCACTTCGAGGCCATTCGAACCGACGGCAGCCTCTGGGCCTGGGGCGACAACAGCTTCGCCCAACTCGGCGACAACACGACCGTGAACCGGCCACTCCCGGTGCGCATCGGGACCGCGACCAATTGGAAGACAGTCGTCGCCGGAGGACAGCACAACGTCGCGCTGCAGACCGACGGCAGCCTCTGGACCTGGGGCGACAACACTGTCGGGCAGCTCGGCGACGGCACGACCAGCCGGCACGGCACTCCGAGGCACATCGGTACGGCGACGTGGAAGGCGATCGCCGCCGGGTTCGACTTCACCGTCGGCATCCAGACCAACGGGAGTCTCTGGGCCTGGGGCGACAACACGTCCGGGCAGTTGGGCGACGCCACCGTGGCCGAACGGCACTCTCCCGTTCACATCGGAACGGTCACTACGTGGGCGTCGGTCGCGGCCGGTTTCGATTTCGTGGTCTCGACCCGTACCGACGGCAGCCTCTGGGCCTGGGGCAACAACAGCTTCGGGCAACTCGGCGACAACACGATCGAGGAACACCACGCGCCCGTTCACGTAGGTACCGTCACGACCTGGGCAACGCTCGGGGCGGGGCCCGGCCACGTGCTCGCCACGCGCACCGACGGCAGCCTCTGGGCTTGGGGTGACAATCGATTCGGACAGCTCGGCGACGGAACGACCCTCGAACAGCACGTACCCGTGCACATCGGGACCGCGACAACGTGGGCAGCCGTTTCGGGCGGAGCGACGCACAGCACCGCGAAGCGCACCGACGGCACCGTGTGGGCGTGGGGAAACAACGACTCCGGACAGCTCGGCGACGGAACGACGACCGCCCGTACATCGCCCACCCAGGTCGGCGTGGCGACGAACTGGTCGCAGCTCGCCGCTGGGGCATTATTGACCCTAGGTGTCCGCAGCGACGGCACGCTATCGGCATGGGGAGACAACACGGGCGCCCAACTCGGGGTCCCGATCGGCATACGCGCCACTCCCGTACAGGTGAGCGCGGCCGGGCCGTGGAAGGCGCTGTCGGTCGCGGCGCACTCGGTCGCCGTGCGCGGTGACGGAACCCTTTGGGCGTGGGGCGGCAACGATTCGGGAGAGCTCGGCGACGGCACCACCGCAGCCCATGCCGCGCCCGAACAGATCGGAACAGTGACCACGTGGACGGCCGTGGCCGCGGGCGGATTCCACACGCTCGCCGTTCGATCCGACAGCACGCTATGGGGCTGGGGCTACAACGGCTATGGCCAAATCGGCGACGGGACGATCAGCAACCACTCCATGCCCACGCGCGTCGGTACCGCGGTCGGCTGGAAGGCCGTGGCCGCGGGACCGCTGTTCTCGTTGGCGCTCAAGACCGACGGCAGCCTCTGGGGATGGGGCGACAACAGTTCGGGCCAGGTCGGCGACGGCACCATCACCGAACGGCACGCGCCCGTCCGCATCGGTGGCCTGGCGACCTTCAAAGCCGTCAGCGCCGGCAACGGTTTCGCGCTCGCGATCAAGTCCGATAACTCGCTGTGGGCTTGGGGCGACAACAGCAGCGGGCAACTCGGCGACGGCACCACCACGCCGCACCGCGCGCCGGTGCACATCGGCACCGTGACCTGGAAGACCGTTTGCGCGGGCGGCACCCACACTGCTGCGATCAAGATCGACGGCAGCCTCTGGGCGTGGGGCGGCAACGGCGCCGGCCAGCTCGGCGACGGCACCACGAGCCAGCACAGCACGCCCACCCACATCGGAACGCTCACCACGTGGTCGCAGGTGTCGGCGGGCGCGTTGCACACTGCCGCGACCGGGACCGACGGCAGTCTCTGGGCCTGGGGCGACAACAGCACCGGCGAGCTCGGCGACGGCACCTTGGTCGCAAAGCACGCGCCCGTGCGTATCGGTACCGGTACCGACTGGAACAGCGTCTTCGCCGCCGATCACGTGACGCTCGCGCTCCGGAACTAGGTGGCGTGCTCCACCGA
The DNA here is from genome assembly GCA_003134555.1 of Actinomycetota bacterium. Lineage (GTDB taxonomy): Bacteria > Actinomycetota > Acidimicrobiia > IMCC26256 > PALSA-610 > PALSA-610. The sequence continues at coordinate 86,059 of PLBO01000131.1, read as the reverse complement.
TTCGCCGTCAGATCGATCTCGTCGGTCTTGCGCTGACGGCATTTGCCACGTCACGCGCAATGGGGCAAGCTACCGGCCGAGTGTCGCGCGCTTCGCGCCGCATCCTGGGACATGCAGCATCACTGGGGGTAGACCGTGAAGATCGACTGGCGAAAGCGCGTCCTCTCGAGCCGAGGCGTCAAGCGGAGCACCGCGGTCTACGCGACAGCTTTGTTTGTGGTGGCTGGGCTGTTCGCCGTGGCGGCCGGTGCCGCAGCGGCGGTAACGACGACAACTGCGAGCACGACGACGACTGCGAGCACGACGACGACGACTCTCCCGCCGCAGGTGAAAATCCACGGGTCGACGGCCGACAAGAACAACTGCACTTCGAATTTGGATCCGCCTGTCGTGGCGCCCGGGACGTTGTTCGTCGGCGTCACGTTGGCGACCGATGGCTTCCCGCAGCCGCACCGGGGCGACCCGATCACCCTTTCGAAAACTGCGCTGACTGTGAACATTCCCGCGTCGACGCTGCAGCTGGGCATCGACGCGGGCATCATCAAGGCCGGCGACAAGATTCCGTCGACGGTCACCCTGGTCGTCATCGGCAACGGCACGAAACAGGGGAGCCACACCTACGTCATCCCGGCCACCTCGACGATCGTGGTGAAGGGCGGCAAGGCTCAACCTCTGACTTCGACGGTCCTGCTCCCGAACACAACCTGGACGCCCGTCAACGACAAGGTTCAGGTGTCGTTCGCCGAGAAATCACTCTTGATCATCGCCAAGATCGACCTCACGAGCAGTGGGATCGGGATCCTGACGGTGACGTTCGCCTGCACGCCCGCGTCCGCGCCGACGTTCCTCAGCCTCGGAGCACAGGGCACCGCGATCCCGACGACTTCGACCCTGGCGACGACGACCTCCACGAGCACCACGGTCCCGAAGGCGCCGACGACTGCAGCCCGCATCGCACCGACGGCGCTACCGCGCACCGGATCGACTAGCGCCCCGCTGCTCGTGCTCGCCGCGATCCTGATCGAGCTCGGACTCCTTGCAATCGGCGCAGCCACTCGCGGGAAACGACGCTTCGGGCACCGGTAAGCGGGTCGTCCGAAATGTCACGAAACGTCGAGAACTCGGTCGAGGGTTGTTGCGCTGACCACCAAGCGATTGGTAAAACAAGGCAGACGAAGAACTGCAATCGACATGAGTAAGCACTTCAACGGCTAGTCGCCGAAGGGTGTGGGGGAAGAAGCGGTGCCCAACGACATCGCTTAGACACAGGGGATACGGCGTGCGGCACGAGCCGCCTTCGTACATCGGCTGAAGGAGCCTAAATGCGACCCAGGAAGACGTTCGGCAAGTCTCGAGGGGCTCTGGCTGCCGTGTTATTGGCAGTTCCCCTCGTGGTCCTCAGCGCTCCGGGTACCGCCGGTGCGACGGTCACGACCTGCGCGCCGGCGGGCAACGTCGGTGTCGGCGAGTTCCCGGCCGTGACGGCCTCGGTCAACTCCGCGTTGAAGGTCGCCTGCACATTCGTCAACGGCTCGGGCGTCACCGAGACGATTCACGACTTCGCAGCAGCCGCAACAGGTGGCTCGGCCCGGTGGCACAACGGATCGGCCCGTACGGTCACCGATGCGCACACGACAATCGGCTCTGCCGTCATTTGGTCGAACACTGCGCTGTTCCAGTTCTGCTCGCCGATCAACGCCGGTTGCGGCTGGAACGACGTCAACCACGTCGTGACCGGACCAGGTATCCCGGCCGGCGCATTTATCTTGGCGGCAGCGCCACTGCCCGCCGGCTGCGTGGCACCGTGTACGGCCGTCACGTTGTCGTACCCCTCGACGGCGACCAGCGCCGTTGCCAAGGTGATCATCAACAACGCACCTTCGCGTGAGCTGTTCCATCTCGTCCTGACCGCAGGCAGCAAGAACTTCACCGATGCCGGCCTTGCGACGGACGAGTCAACGGGCAACTTCCGGGGTGCTCCGTTCGACGCCGGGGTCGTGGTCAACTCCGACATCGGCTTGACCGTCACAGGTCCCGGCGTCCCGCTGGGCGCGAAGATCGCGACGGTTACCAGCCGTACCACAGGTACGATTTCGCTGAACGCCGACACGAACATGCCGCCCGCGGCTTGCACCAAGGTCGCACTAGTCAACAAGTGCAACATCACCTCGATCGGTGGCGGAAACCACGCCGGTACAACCCGTCAGGTTCAAGACGCCGCCACCGCAATAGCGGGAAGCACGGTGACGTCCAACAATGCGAAGTTCGTAGCGTCGGACGCCGGTACCGCAATCAGCGGTCCTGGAATCCCCGTCGGTTCGTTCATCAAGTCCGTCACCTCCGCAGCCGTCGTGGTCACCACGAAGCCGATTACTGCTAACGCCGCGGCGCAGCAGGTCGTGATCGGTTCCGTAAACTCCACGGCCCCGCTGCAAACTGGTCCTGGGCTCGGCGAGGTAGTGGGCAAGCTCGACGCCGAGATCACCTTGAACCCGGCGCTGGTGGGAACACCGCCCTCGTGCATCGCGAATCAGCCTGAAGGGTTCGAGATCGAAGCGACCTGGAACAACCCCGGGTCGTACAACCAGGCGGCGTCCGTGTTCGGTGGCACACCGCCCACGACCGGAAACACCATCGGGCAGATCCTGTTCGGCAATGGGACGTCACCGTTCGCGGCGTACATCGTGCAGGTAGCGACGGACACGTTCCACGCGTTCCCGCACTACGACTTCGTCGAGACGTTCGCACCGATCGGCCTCGCCGACTGCAAGACGGGTGCTCTCTTCGACGCCGTAGCCGAAGCCATCAGCATCAACGGCGGTACGTCCAACCAGGCCCAAACCCCGACTGGTTTCGGGTCGCCTGGCACGGGCCCGGTCCGTTCCTTGGACCCGCTGACTACGATCAACGTCAACTCGGCCACCACGGCCAAGGTCGAAACCCCGAACGGTACGCCTATCGTCGGCGCTAACCCGGCAACGTGTACCGTGACGCAGCAGACGCCGAACAACCCCGGATTCAACTGCGGGCTCGGCTAAACAAATCCTTCACTCGATTCGAAGGGGCGAGCACCAAGCGTGCTCGCCCCTTCGACGCGTCCAGGCGACGAGGAGCAAGTAGCGGTCCGACTCGGCAACCTCTAAAAGCCGCGTCGTACAATGCACCGATGATCTCCACCGTTCGACGCCCGACCCTGACCGGGGCATGCCTACTCCTGGCCGGATTTGCCGTGTTGGCTTCGTTCGTCTCCATCGCGCCGGCGAGCGCGCAGACGACCACGACCACGCCGGCGAGCGAATCCCTGCCTCCCGATCTGAAGGTCTACGGCGGAAGGGTGACCGGGAGCGTGTTGGCGCAGCCGGTGACGCTCGACGTCAACGAAGCCACCAACTTCCTCGTCGGTTGGGTACGCCTCACCGTGTTCGGCAATCCGCCCCTCGGTCCGATTCCGGCGAACACGCCGACGTATCAGGTCGACGTCACGTACCAGACGGCCGCGACGGCGAGGGAAACGCACACTTCGTTCCTGGCGCGCAACGGCACCAAAGTGTGGGGAAGCGGGACCGGCAAGCCGAACACATGGACGCCGCTCGGCGCCGACATCTTCACCGTGTTCAACGGGAAGGTGCCCGTCGCAGTCGCGCCCCTGACGCCACCGCCGGTCCCCCGCCGGGCCTCAGGCTCCTCGACATCGACTGCCGTCGTGCTGGTGGTCGTTCTCGTCGGCGTGGCCTGCGTGGTCGGGTTGCTGCTCGTGCTGTTACGCCGACGCAACCGCCGAGAGACATCCGCCTGACTCCAAGTTCCTAGGTCCGGCCGATCGCCCGGGCGAGCGAAATCCTCGAGCCGGGTCAGGAAGGCCTCGTCGACCCGCCAGAACGACGCCGTCGGGCCCGTAGCGAGCGACCGACGCCCACGGCTAGGGCGACGACGCCGCGCCGGGCGGCGGATCGGTCGGAAGGATCTCGGGCCGGCGCGGCGTCTGGTGGAAGTCGAAGTCCGAGGAGAGGTCGCCGAGAACCCCCACGTTCTCGCGCACGGTCGGCCGCGGATCGGGTCTGCCATCGGTCAGCGGATCGATTCGCTGACCGCCGAGGAAGTCGTCCTCGATGAACTTCAAGTAGGCGTCGTGACTGAGCACCTGATGGTCGATGTAGCCGTGCTTCGCGTACGGACTCACAACCAAGCCGGGAACTCGGATGCCGTAACCGTTACGGTCGACGTGCGGCGGCACGACATGGTCGTAGAAGCCGCCCCAGTCGTCCCAGGACACGAAGATGGCGGTGCTGGCCCAGTCCGGGCCCTGCATCACGTCGTTGATGAGCTTCGTCACCCACGCCTGGCCCGCGTGAACGCTCGCGGGTGGATGTTCGCTGTGCACCTGCGACGGAGCGATCCACGACACCGCGGGTAGAGCGCCGGTCGACGCCGCGACCTCGAAATTGCCGACGTTTTGGATGTTGCTCAACTGACCGTTCTCGCGGACGTCCTCGAAGCGCGGCAGCGGATTCCAGATGCCGGGAGTGCTCGCGTCTTGGGCGACGGCCTTGCATATCGCCGCGTCGTTGGCGCAGTCGGGCTCGGCTCCGCTCTCGACGTAGTACCCCCACGAGACCTGGTGCGCATGGAGCAGGTACGTGAGGTCGGTCCACGCGTAGTGCAGGGGCGACTGGAGCCCGTTCCGCGCGACCGTGAGCGTCGAGCTCAGGTCGGCGTTGTTGACGCAACTTCTCGGCCGGGCCGTGAGGCACGCGGCCGACCATCCCGACACCTCGTAGAGGTGCGACGGAAGGCTCCACGACGCGACCGGAGCGAACATGTGGTCTTGGAGAACGAAGTCACTCGCGTACTTCCAGTAGTTCGGGATCTCACGAGCGTCGTGGTAGCCCATTACGTCGACCTGCGACGCGTGGGTGCAGCTCGGATCCTGAACCTGCGCGGCCGCGCACTTCGTGGAGACCCGGCGCGCCACGCGCACGAAGCCGTCCATCTTCCCGCCGTCGACTGCGATCGCGGAGTCACGAATCCCGTGCGCCGATCCCGCGTTGACGTCGTGACCGTCGTGGAACGGGCGAGCGCAACTCGAAGCGCCCGGGTCGGGCACGCACGACGTCAAACCCCGCGCGTCGCGAGGCAGGCCGGCGGCACCGGGAAACGTTCCGAAGTAGCTGTCGAACGAGCGGTTCTCCTGCATGATCACCACGACGTGACGGATCTTGTGGATTCCCGGCGCGATCGCGGGTCGGGTTGCCGGCGTCGGCAGCGGCGGCGCCGGCGCGGCCGCGGGGTGTGAGGAACTGCATGCGAGGCCGAACAGGACCGATGCCATGCCTACGGCGAGCAGCACGAGACGCATCCGAGCGACGCTCGACATGAAGAGGCCCTTCTCGTTGTGAGGATCCCGTGCTTGCTTCCCCGGCGGAGCGAGGAGTCAACCACGCCCTCTGTACAAACTGCGCGCGGCACCCCAATCGCACCTTTCGCGCGCAATGCCCGGGCGCCAGGTGTCACAACGGGCGCCGCGCCCCTTGGAGGACGCGAGACCCCTCGCCTATCCTGACGTGGGTATATCGGGGGAAGCGAGGGAGCAGACGTTGCTGCGTGGTGGAACTGCTCGTCGTCGCATGGTGGTGCTGGGCGCGTACTACGCCGTCGTGCTCACCGTCGTGCTGCCGATGTCATTGTCCCCCCAGGTCGTCGGCGCCTCCACTGTTCGCACCCAGCGGGCTCGAATATCGCTCAGCGTGGCGATGCGCACCCCGAGAACCAGCATCGCGACCCTCGTGACGCCGTTCCCGTCGCTCGTGACGGTGAGCCCCCAGGGGAAATTCACGATTCCGAGCCGGGATCTCGCGTTCGCCTCGATTCCGGTCCCGATCGCCCCAGCCGACGCCGCGATCGGGACACCCACCGTCCGCGCCGCGGCCACGACTGATTTGTCGGGCACCATCGACGCCGCGACCGGCGCCGTGACCCTCGACGGCGCCATGATGCTGTTGTGGTCGGTGCCCCTCCGTCACGGGCAGCCGCTCACCACTCGGCGCATGCTCGATTGCCCGGTCGGACCCTTCCTCGTTCAGCTCTCAACGTCGGCACCGGGGGGCGCCCGACTCGATCCCTCGAACGCGACCGCGACGCTCGTCGACGACTCCTTGAACGTGCCTGCCGTTCCCAGCGGGAAGAAGCAATGCGACGGCCGCGAGCGTGCGATCAACGCTGCGCTCTCGCTACCCATCCTCCCGCCGCAACCGAGCACGACAACCACGAGCACGACACTGCCGCCCACGACCTCGACCACCGAGTCCCCGACGACGACCACGGTGGGCCAAACGACAACAACGGCCACCGACTCGACGACGACGACGACCACCGTCGGGCCGCCGGTATTCGGGTTCGGGCTCTCCGCCATCCAACCCGCGACGATCGCCGCCGCGCCGGTGCCATCGATCATCTCGACGCTGGCGATCAGCACCGTGATCGATCCCCCGCCGACCACTCGCCCGCCGTCCACTACCACCCCGACAGTCGCTCAGCGTCCGCCTCCGACCGCGTCGGGCACCACCCCGGTCGTGCGAGCGCGGAAACTTCGGCACGCGACGGCTGCGCCCGAGCGGAAGATTCGTCCTCGTCATACGGGGAAGAAGCGCAAGCCGTTCAAGCCCGTCGTGAAGACGCGATCGGATGCAAAGGTGCACTCTGCGGTTACTCACCGCCCCGACCGGGCTTTCGGCGGCGGACCGTTCGACTTCTTTCCGAGTCCGCACCTCTCGCACAGCGGGATCTCCTTCGTGCCGACGCCCCTGATCGACCTCGGTGGTGCCGCGATCGCGGCCGGAAACAGCGGGGCGGGACGCTTCGCTATCCTCGTGCTCCTGCTGCTCTTCCCTGTCGCCTTCCTCGGGTTCAAGTTGGTTGCCAGCGACTTCGGTTGGCACATCCCGCTCACGCGGCGACGCAAGCGAGTCGGCAACAGGAAATCGCCGGCGTGAAGCCGTGCGCTGACATGTTTGCTCAGATTTTCGGCGTGGCGACGACCAACAGCGTGTTCTCCGCGAGATGATGCGGAAGCATCGACCGGACACCGCGCGCCACGAGCGCGCGCACGCGTCCGGGTGTGCGGTGGCGGATGTAATCCACCTCGAGCACTTGGTAGCCGTGCCGTTCGAGGAGTTGCCCGAGCGTGACCTCGTCGAACCAACAGGTGTGACCCTTGTTGACGCGTGGGCGTCCGCCGACTCGATAGACGAAGTTGCTGACCGAGAAAACGTTTGGGGTAGTGAGGACGAGCAGCCCGTCCGGCTCCAGGTGCTCGCGGGCGCGGTCGAGAAAATCACCGCAGCACGACAAGTGCTCGATGAGCTCGCCGGCGAACACAACGTCGAACGATCGATCGAGCGAGAAGGTCTGCGCATCGGCGACCACGACGTCGAAACCCTTCGCTCGCGCGCGGTCGACGAGTCGCTGATCGAGATCGATGCCGATCGTATCGTTCGCGACCCCCGCGATCAGTGCGTGCACCCAGTCGGCGCGGTCGGCGCCCGTCGCGGCACCGACATCGAGAACCGACCGCTCAACGAAGTAACCACGGACGCGCGCGAAGCGATCCTCGTGGGTGCTCGACCGCCAGTCCTTCGGTTGCAGCGGATGTCCCTGGTCCATCTCCGACGGAGGCTAGGGCAGGAATGCGGAACCACGTCGGTATCCGCGTGCGGGGCGCGAGCTGAACGAGGAAGGTCGTCGTGGTGAGCACGAACCCGGCCGATGGACATGCCGAGCCGGAGCCGCGTGTGTTGTCCATTCGTGACGCGGCCGACGCGACCAAGTTGCCGAGCCGGTCGATTCGCCGCCGGCTCGCGGCGGGAGCTTTTCCGGGCGCGCACAAGGTCGACGACCCGGAGTCGCCCGACCAGCAGCACTGGATGATCCCCATCTCAGATTTGCAGACCGCCGGGCTCCTTCCCGACGACGTCGACAGCCTCGTCCGGCTGCCCTTTGCTCAACCGGAGCGGCCGAGCATCGCGTCGGTGATCGGTACGGACCGGTTCGCTCGGCTGCGTTCGGACCTCGCGGAGGCGGTCGCCGCGGCCGAGCTCGCGATCCTGCGTGCGGAGGCCGACAAGTGGCGCGCGGTAGCCGGCGAGCGAGCGGAAGCACTCGAACGCGCCGACTTCGCTCTCCGAACCATTTCCCGGGCATTCGGCGCGGAGGTAGTTTCGCCGGCCGCCACCGAGGCGCCGGCGCCGGATCCGACTCCACAAGCACCGCCCGAAGTCGAGACCGCCGAGATACCCGCGCACGTGCGCCACGAGGCCGCGCGCTATGCCGAGGCCCTGCGAGCGCGGGACGAAACCCAGCGCTTTCGTTGGTGGCGACGACGAAGCTGAGTCTGCCCGCACCTCGGTGGCGTGTCGCCGTTCGGTCAGCGAACGTCGGGCGGGAACGACAAGATCAACCACGGTCGCGGACGGCTGCGGCGCCGACGCGCGCGGGGTCGCGTCCGGTCGCGCCTGCGGCCCCGGTCGCCGAGAGCCCAGAGCGCGCCGCCAACCATCAACGACTCGGCGCCGAACAACGCGCCGGCGGAGTTCGAGCCGGTGAACGCGAGACTGCCACCCGAACTCGGGTTAGCGGGAGCCTGCGTCACGCCGAAGCCTCCGCCACGGCCACCGCCGCCCCCGGACGCGCGAGGCGAGGTCGCCGGCCGCGCGGTACTTCCTCGCAGACCGACCGTGCTTGCGGTCGCTCGCGGCGCAGTGGTTTGCGGCGCAGTGGTCTGGGGCGCGGTCGTAAACGAGGTGCTTTGCGGAACGGTGGTGGTCGTCGTCGTCTGCGGAACGAACACTTGCAGACTTTGACTGTTCGTAAAGTCAATGCGCTTCAGCAGGTTCGTCGGGCTGCAGCCCGGACCGGTTCCCGTGAACGAGTTGGTGAACCGTACGAACGAGTGCACCAGAAGACCCTTGAACAGACCCTTGACAATCACGCCCTCGACCTCGACCTTGCTCGGCGCAACCGGCGCGGGAGTGAACGTCAACGCGGCCTCCGACGTCGTGCCATTCGCCCAGGAGAACGTCGCGCCGCCCTGCATGCGACGGCTGTCGCACGTCGCGTTGGTCATACGGAAGGACGCCTTGAAGTGGCCGCCGCCGCCCGCCTTGTTGCATCCGAATACCCGCCCGTGGGCCTCGACGGTCTGGTTCGCCGGCGTGTGCGAGAGCCCTGGACTCAGGTTCATCGCGTCCTGGAAGTGGCGACACTTCATCACGGCCGTGCCATCTCCAGACCCGACCGAACCCTGGGCGGACTGACCCGAAATTGCGACGCTCAGTGGCAGCGCTACGGCCGCGGCAAGGAGCAATCGACCTATGACGCGTCTCATCTGCCCCCACCCCCCAGCGCACAGATCCAACCGGCTCACTCCGAAGACGAGCCCTGACAGAATCTACCAACCACGGAGCGCGCTAACCATCTTTCGGGTGAGATGTCGTCAGGGCTTTTTTGTGGTTGTGGTGGTTGGGGCCTTGGCCTTGGCTTTTTTCGCCTTGATCTTCGCCGCGAGCCGCTTCGCTCGGGCGGCGGCTGCCATGCATGGAGCGAGCGCCGCTTTGAACTTGGCCGGACTCACCCCCTTCGGTCGCGCGTTGAGCTGCGCCGCGATGGACTGCGGAGCCTTGATCGGCCCGGTCTCCGGCGGGGGGACGACCCGGACGGTCACGCCGTGTTTCGCCATGCACGCGCGATACGAGCCGGGGAACATGCACGAAACCAGCGCACCCCAGTAGATGGCCCGATCGACGCCTGCCGGCGTACGGCGCAGCCTCGTAACCAGGGGAACGGTGGTCGGGGACCGAATGAATACAGGCGGGGGAACGGGTAGCCGCACGCCCTTGCTCGCCATGCAGACTCGAAAGGAGACTTTCTTCGGCTTGGCGAACGCGTGGGCTTTCGGTTTCGCCTTGACTTTCACCTTGCTCGCGCTCTGTCCGCAAGCGGCTCCTACGAGCACGATCGCGAGCAGTAGGCAGACGAACACGCTCCACCCTCGACGGCGACGGCCGAGGCGGCCGGACCAAGACATACCCAGATTCTAGTAACGGGCGCGCGCCACCAGACAGCGGTCGTAAGCACCCAGAACGCCTACAAATGCGCGTTCGCGACGACCGCCACACGTGCCGCTACCGTACCCGTCCGTGATCGTTGTGACTCCCGTGACCACGCGGGCACACCGCGTCCCGTGAGCCGACCGTTTCGCTTCGCAGCGAGCGCGCACCAAGCGGCATCGGCGGACGAGTGGCGTGAGCTGGCTCGTCGGGTCGAGGGGCAGGGCTTCGAAACCCTCGTCGTCTCCGACCATCTGGGCGCGCAACTCTCACCAATGCCGGCTCTCGCCGTCGCGGCCGAAGCGACGAGCACCCTGCGCGTCGGCACGCTCGTCTCGTGCAACGACTTCCGGCATCCGGTGGTGCACGCGAAAGAGATCGCGACCCTCGACCTGCTCTCCGGCGGCCGGTTCGAATGGGGCATCGGCGCGGGCTGGCTGGCGTCCGAATATGCCGCCGCCGGAATGCCCTTCGATCCGGCCGGGACGCGCGTCGACCGAATGCAGGAGTCGATCACCCTGATGAAGCGGTACTTCACCGAGGAGACCGTCGAATTCTCCGGACGGCATTACCGCACGAGCGGTCTCGCGGCCGAGCCCAAACCTCTACAACGACCACACCCACCACTGCTGGTCGGTGGCGCGGAACCACGCGTGTTGGCGATCGCGGCGCGCGAAGCCGACATCGTCGGTATCGCGCCGAGCCCGCGCGGACGGCGAATCGGCGATCGTCCTCCGCTCGAGACGGTCGAAGCCGCGATCGATCGGCAGCTCGACGATCTCAGAGTCGCCGCCGGCGACCGCTACCTGCAGCTCGAGCTCAACATGGTCGCCTTTCCGGTGATCGTCACGAACGACCGGACCGAGCGAGCGGAGCGGGTCGCCGCCAACCTCGGCCTCGAGCCCGAACAAGTGCTGGCGTCGCCGCATGCCTGGATCGGTAGCGTCGAACAGATCACGGCCGCGCTCCTCGAATATCGTGAGCGTTGGGGTGTCTCCTATTGGGCGATACCTGCGGCCACATCGGCAGTGGTCGCGCCGATCGTCGCCCAGCTCGCCGGTACGTGACGCGAAGGTTGTGCGCGTCCTGTCCGGGCCGGCCACTCCGGTAGCGTCGATTCCATGATGACCGCCGCGACCACGCTGCGGCTCGCGTCGGCCCTTGCTCTCGTGGTAGCCGGTGCCGCGGCGTGTTCGTCGCAGCACCAGCCGGCCGCGAGCACGCCCACGTCGCCGTCGGCGCCGTCATCGTCCTCGCCGACGTCGAACGCCAACAGCAACGGCAGTTCGTCGACGCTTCCGGAAAGTTCGCTGGTCGTGCCGATCGACGGCACCGGTAATCGCGTCGTCGACCTACCGCACGGATCCGCGGCCGCAATCGTCCACGCGGAGCATCACGGCAAGGGTTCGTTCAGTGTCCATAGCGTCGACTCGAACGGCCACGACGTCGATCTGCTGGCGGCGGCCCTCGGGGATTACGACGGCACGTTCGCGGCGAACTTCGTCAGCACGCGCTCGGTCACGGTGAAACGCATCCGAGTCGCCGCGATCGACGCGTGGCACCTCGACATCGGGGATCCGACCCTCGCCGCGACCTTCACGAGCCAGCGCGGCGGAAAGGGCGACACCGTCCTCGCGTACGAAGGCAAGCGCGGGCGGGCGACCGTTTCCCTCACCTCCGGATCGACAATGGTGCTGCGCACCTACAGCTCGATCGGGCTCTCGTTGTTGACACGCCTCGATGCTCCGGGGTCGACCGTCGTCAACCTCCCGGACGGGCCGTTCTTCGTCGCCGTCACCTGCGACGGAGACTGGTCGATCACGGTGACTCCTCGCTAGCGGTCGAGCGTCGACGGCGTCGCCGCCGCCGCCGGAGCGCGAGCACGAGCACGACGACGCCCGAGAGCACGGCGACGATCCCCACGATCCACAGCACCACCGTCCGCGTGTGCGACTGGTGACCGGGTCCCGGCAGTGCAATTTGCGACGCCGGGCGACCCGCGATCGCGGGCGGCTGGGGGATGCTGAGCTTGGCCGCGCATTTCCGCCCGGAGGATCGGACCGCAGCGCCGCCGAAGTCGTTGCCGTCGACCTGCGCACCGCACACGTCGGTCAGCGCCGCCGCGGGCTGCCCGCCCGCGACCGGCTGGCGGTTCCCGCGCACGACCAGCCCGTCGATGCCGGTGAATCGCATCGGTCGACTCCGCACGGTCGTGTCGCTCACATTGTCGGTGACGATCCAGTTCGAGCGGCGCTTGTTCTCGGCCGCCACGGTGTCGACCGTCAGCGAATGACCCTCGAGGCGGTTTCCCGAGATGACGACGTCGTCGACGGGTCCGCGGCCGTGTGATGCGACGAACAGCAACCGGCCCTTCCCGACCACGTTGTCGAGAACGAACACGCCGGAGACGAGCCAGCTCCGGGCGTTCGGCTCCAGATCGATGGTCGAGCGTCGTGTGTCCGTGAAGCTATTGCGCTCGATGATCACGCCGGACGCGGAAGTGACCGCAATACCCTGACGGCCGTCGCGCGCGAAGGTCGAATCGTGGATCCATACGTTCGTCGACGAGACCTTGTGGCTGTCGCGGCCGACGTACACGAAGTCGCCGAAGGTGTCGGTCACGGTGACGCGGTCGAGCTCGAATCCCTGTACCCCTTCGAGCTGAAAGCCGTGCTGCGTCTCCAGCTTGCGGACGTAAGCCGCTTTGCCCACGCCGCCGTGTGGATTGGCGCCGTGCACCACGAGATCACGGAAGATCACGTCGGCGCCGTTCTCGATGCGCCACTGCGAACGGGCCGCGTCGCCCCGGCTGGTCGCGACGATCACTGCACGATTGCCCTCGATCGTCAAGTGCTGCGGGTTCTTCAGGGTGAGAGTCCCGTTCACCTGGTAGCGGGCACCCGCCGGGAACTCGACGACGCTGTCGTCGGGCACCGATGCGAGGAACCGCTGCAGCTTTGCGGTCATGTCGAACGTCCCGGTCGCGTCCACCGAGTCGGGGACGGAGAGCTTGTGCGCCCGGGGCACGGTCGAAGGCGTCGAGGTCGGGCGCGGGGCGGGGCCGGCCTGACGAACCGCGGACGGCGACGATCCGGAGCAGGCACACACCAGCGCACCCCCGAGCGCCACAGCGGCGAGTCGGTGCGCCACCCGGGTCGACGCCGGACACCGGCGCCAACCTCCGCTCCAGAGGAGGGCCGTCCGTGCCGAACGAAGTGCCATGACGCAAGGACGCTACCGGGCGATGGAACGCCTGAGCGCGGCACCGGACCAACAACTGGCGGCGCGCATCGCCGACCTCGAGCAGGTGGTCCGAGAGCTGATCGCGTCGGGCCACGCGCCGAATTCGCATGAGGCTCCGGCGAGGCGCCGCAGCTCGGAGGAGCTCACCGCCGCCATGTGGGGAACCAACGGCCGGCTGGGCGCCCGCCGTTTCGACGGGTCGCGCCCGTCGCGCGCTTCGGCCGACGTGTTGTCGATGCGCCTTCTGTTCATGCTGCCGCCCGAACGCTGAGACCCGCCCGAGCGAATCGGTCCACAACCTGACGCCCACGTCAGCCGCGCGCGAGGATGGCGAGGTGACCGCTCGCCCCGTCGCCCTCGTGACCGCGCCGTTTCGAGGAGCCGGAATGGAGACCCTCCGGTCGGTCGCCGAGGTCGTGTACGACCCCTGGATCGAGCAAGTCCCCCTGCGCCTCTACAACGGCGAGAAGCTCGCAGCCCGACTGGCCGCCGAAGGGGCCGACGTGCTGATCGTCGAGTCCGACTCCGTCAAAGGGCCCGTTTTCGATCTCCCGCTGAAGGTGATCGGGTCGTGCCGCGGTGACCCCAACAACGTCGACATCGCGGCCGCCACTGCCGCCGGGATCCCTGTGCTCCGCGCGCCCGGCCGGAACGCCGACGCGGTCGCCGAGCTCGCGATGGCGATGATGTTCGCGGTCAACCGCTGGATCGTGCCCGCCGATCGCGACGTACGCGCCGGCGAGGTCTACTCGGGCGGCACGATTCCCTACCAGCGCTACCGGGCGTGGCAGCTTGCCGGACGGACCGTGGGGGTCGTCGGTCTCGGTGCAGTCGGGCGCGCCGCGGCATGGCGCTTCGCCGGCCTCGGCATGCACGTGCTGTCGTACGACCCGTACAACCCCGACGCGACCCACCATGACGACCTCGAAGCGATGTTGCAGGAGTGCGACGTCGTCTCGGTACACGCGGTCGTCACCCCGGAGACCGAAGGTCTCGTCGGTGCCGCACAATTCGCGGCCATGAAACCGGGCGCGATCTACATCAACACCGCGCGCGCAATGCTGCACGACACCGATGCGTTGGTGAGCGCCCTCCAGTCGGGACACCTCGCCGGCGCGGGTCTCGACCACTTCACGGGCGAGAACCTGCCGATCGACCACCCGCTCTGCTCGATGTCGAACGTCGTCCTCACCCCGCACATCGGCGGCGCGACCTACGACACCGAGGCGAACCACTCCCGGTTGATCGCCGACGACGTAGTCCGGGTGCTACGCGGCGAGAAGCCGGTCAACTGTGTGAATCCGGAGGTACTTCGCTGATGGCCGGTCCGAAGGGAACGAGCGAGGAGATCAAACAGCAGCTGCTCTGGGTCGCCCAGGAGAGTCTGCGCACGAACCTCGTGCACGGGACCGCGGGAAACTTCTCCGCGCGCCTGCCCGACGGCAACGTCGTGCTCACGCCGTCATCGCTCGCGTACGAGACGATGACGCTCGACGATCTCGTCGTGTGCGATCTCGACGCCAACGTGCTCGAGGGCACTCGCCATCCGACGACCGAGAAGGCGCTCCACCTCGCGTGCCTCGCCGCGTACGACGACATCCACGCCGTCATCCACTGTCACGCCAAGTTCTGCACGATGTTCGCGCTGACCCACCAACCGATTCCCTGCGCGATCGAAGAAGTCGAGGTGTTCGTCGGCGGCGACGTGCCCGTCGCGAACTACCAGTTCACCGGATCTCAGGAGCTGGCCGACGAGGTGTCGAAATGGGTCGGCGACCGCGCGGCCGTGCTCATGGCGAACCACGGATTGCTGACCGTCGGCAAGACGCCGAAGGATGCACTGAAGATCGCAAACCTCGTCGAGCTCACCGCGGAGATCATCTGGGGCGCCCGGCAGTTGGGCGAGATCCAGCCACTTCCCGACTCGACGCGAGAGAAGATGGCGCCGATCTACAAGATGCTGCGCGGGATGTGACCCCGCTCGTCCGGGCGCGCTCGAGACGCGCTCAGACGATGCTGATCTCGTGCGCGCCGTCGCGGCAGACGTGCTGGTCGCGCAGCTCGACCAGGTTGTCGAGCCGTCCGCACACCGCGCACTCCGGCTCGAGCCTGATCTCGCGCACACAATCACGGCACAGGGGTTTCTCGCGCAGGTCCATCAGGTTGTCATGGCGCCCGCAGAGCGCACACTGGGGCGCGACCTTGCGCAGAATGAGTCGGCCGTCCTCGGCCGTGACCTCGAGGAGGTCTCCTTCGCGGATCGCGAGCGTCCTGCGGAGCTCGACCGGGACGACGACTCGTCCCAGCTGATCGATCCGACGCGTGGTCCCGATCGTCATGACTATGCCCCTCGCACGGGAATATCCCTAGAGTTTTCGAGAAAAAAGTTACCGCCGATTTGCCCCCATTTTAGTGCCCTGGCGCGATATTTTTGCGGATCTCGCATTGCGAGTCTGTGAAGACCCGTGTAGAGCCCGGGGAGAACGGACGCGACGCTAAGCGCGGTTTACGGCGCCACGCTCTGCGAGAAACGAGTCGAACCGGGCGGCGAACACCGTGGCGAGCGCCATCAGCCGTAGGAGCGATTCGTCGTCGAGGCCGGCATCGCGGGCGCGGGCGGCGGCCGTAGCGAGCACCAGGGTCGACACCGATTCGGCGGCCGTCATGGGCTCGGCGAACAACTCGGCCACGGCCTGGCTCGGCGACACCGCCTGGTTGTCGTCGCCCAGGTAGACGAGGATCATCTCGGAGAATTCCTCGCAAAGCGGGATTCCGGCGTCGTGCAGCTCAGCGACGAAAGCGAGAAGCGCCTCGTGCGGTGCGTCCCACGCGATGCCGCCTTCACTCCGGCCCAGTGTCGTCTTCACAGCTCTGTCCCCCCGGATGGATATCCGCCCCCGGGTCACGGTAGAGGGCTCCTCACGGGTGACGCCAGCACCGGGAGCGAAAACCGGCGCCAAGAGGTACGGGTTCGTCTCCCTGTTATTGGTTACCGCTTGCGGGCGAGCGTGAGTCCGTCGGCGATCGGCAGCATCACGGTGTCGACGCGATCGTCGCGTGTCACCTTGTCGTTGAAGGCGCGAATCGCCACCGTGTTCTCGTCGTCGGCGTCGGGCTTCACCACGCGACCGTCCCACAGCACGTTGTCGACGAGGATCGCACCGTTGGTGCGCATCTTGGGCAGCAGCGCGTCGAAATAGTTCGCGTAGTTCGGCTTGTCGGCGTCGATGAACGCCAGATCGAACTGGGCGTCGGCCGGGAGCGCCGCGAGCGTTTCGAGCGCGGGCGCGATTCGCAGGTCGATCCGATCGGCCACGCCCGCTGTTGCCCAGGCCCGCTTGCCCACCGCCGTCCACTCCTCGGAGACGTCGCAACACAGCAGCCGGCCGTCGTCGGGGAGTCCTCGGGCGATGCACAGAGCCGAGTAGCCGGTGAACGTGCCGATCTCGATCGCGCGCCGCGCACCGATCAGGCGCGTCAACACCGTGAGGAACGCGCCCTGCTCGGGCGCGATCTGCATGCCCGCGACCGCGCCGAGGGCGGCGGTCTCCTTGATCAGCGCCTGCTGCACGCCATCCGGTGGTGTGCCGTGCGAGACGATGTAGTCGGCGAGCTCGGACGAGAGAAGAAACGACTTCGGAGGACGCGCGGCTGCCATGGTGAGACGCTAGCGGGGGCGCAGGAGGTACATCCGCGCCTGACACGCATGTCAGCTAGCGCGTACGATCCGAGCACCCGCCGCCATCGCGGGCCGCCGGCAACGGGCTGCCGGCGATGGAGAGACCGTGACCGATCTGCAGACACCTGGCGAACCCGAGGGCAGCGCCGCGTCGCTCGCGGCGGCAGTTCTCGACGAAGAGGCGGCCCGCCAAGAAGCGCAGGCCCGGGCCAAAGAGCAGGTGATCTTCCCCGACGACCTCCTCCCGGGGGTCAACTCCGAGCCGGTGAGTCTCCGGGGCGCGTTCGCCAAAGGCGGCGTGAGCATGTTCGTCGTGCTCGGGCTGTTGGTGTCGCTCGACCAGCTGACCCTGAACGCGGTGCAGACGATCGAGCCCGAGCTGCGCCAGACCTTCCACATCAGCAGCGGCGCAGTCGTGTTCATCGCCTCGGCGTCGAGCCTCTTCTACGCGCTCGGCGCGATCCCGATGGGTTGGCTCGCGGATCGCACGCGTCGCATCCCGATCGTCGGCTTCGCCACGTTGTTAGCGGCGCTCTTCACCTTCTTGTCCGGACTCGCGGGCAGCGCGTTCGTCTTGTTCTGGGCGCTGTGCCTCACCGGCGTGGCCAAGGCGAACAACCTCGCCGTGCACCAGCCGCTACTCGCCGATAACTACCCGATCGGTATCCGGGCCCGGATGTCGGCCGCGATGAACATCGGCCAGCAGGTGCTGGGGAACCTCAGCCCCGTCGTGGTCGGCGCGATCGCGACCTGGGCCGGCGGGGTCGAGGGTTGGCGCTGGGCGTTCTTCGTGCTCGGGATACCGGGCGCGCTCATGGCCATCGCGGTGTTCTTCCTGCGCGAGCCGCCGCGCGGGCAGTACGAGAAGCAGGACGTGCTCGGTGAGGTCATCGAGGACGAGAACCCCGCGCAGCCGTCGATGGAGGCGGCGTTCGCGCGGTTGAAGAAGGTCGCGACGATCCGCACGTCGATCGCGGCCTTCGCCGCGCTCGGGTTCGGCGTGTTCGCGCTCGGCGCGCTGCAGGTGCTGTACCTCAACGACACGCTGCACGTCACCAACATCCTGCAGCGCGGCTTCATCCTCAGCCTCTCCGGGTGGACCGCGGTGCCATTCCTGTATCCCGTCGGCCGCTACTTCGACCGAACGTACCGCAAGGACCCGGCGAAGGCCCTCGTGCTGGTCGGCGCTCTGATCATGCCGTCGGCGCTGTTCACACCCTTGCAGGTCTCGACGCACAGCACCGTGTGGTTCGTGATCTTCGGGATCCCGCAATCGGTGCTCACGGCGTGCGCGTTCGCGATGGTCACGCCGGTGCTGCAGGCCGTGTGCCCGTACCGCTTGCGCGGGCTCGGCGTGGCCATGGGTGTCATGTACGTGGTGCTCATCGGCGGGTTCGGCGGCAGCATCCTCGCCGACTTCTTCACGAACTCGTTCGGAGTGCGCACAACCGTCTTCGTCCTGCTCGTTCCCACCAGCATCATCGGCAGCCTGCTGTTGATGAACGGGGCGCGGTTCATACGCCACGATCTCTCCCTCGTCGTCGAGGAGTTACTCGAGGAACAAGAGGAGCAACGCAAGCGCGCCGTCGACGGCGTCGACACTCCGGTGTTGCAGATGGTCAACACCGACTTCTCCTACGGGCCCGTGCAGGTGCTCTTCGACGTCAACTTCGAGATCCACCGCGGCGAGTGCGTCGCGCTGCTCGGCACCAACGGGGCCGGCAAGTCGACGATCCTGCGCGTCATCAGCGGTCTCGAGGTGCCCGAGCGCGGGGTCACACGACTCAACGGGCGCAACATCACGTTCGTGGCCCCGGAACAGCGCGTCCGACACGGGATCGTGCAGCTGCCGGGCGGCAAGGGTGTGTTCCCGAGCCTGACCGTCATGCAGAACCTCGGTATCGCGGCGCGGTTGCGGGGCGGGACCAGCGCCGAGATCGACGCTCACATCTCCGACGTCCTCGAGCTCTTCCCCGAGCTGGCCGAACGGCCGAAACAGTTGGCCCGCAGCCTCTCCGGCGGTCAGCAGCAGATGCTCGCCTTGGCGCGCGTGCTCATGCAGGAGCCCGAGATCCTCTTGATCGACGAGCTCTCACTCGGCCTTGCGCCCGTGGTCGTCCAGCGCATGCTCGAGCTCGTCGACCGGCTCCGAGCGCGCGGCCAGACGATGCTCATCGTCGAGCAGTCGCTCAACGTCGCGCTCGCGATCTCCGACCGCGCGATCTTCCTCGAGAAGGGTGAGGTGAAGTTCGAGGGCTCCGCGCAGGAGCTGCTCGACCGCGACGACCTCGCCCGCGCCGTCTTCTTCGGCACCGAAGGCGGCTGATGGTGGCGTCGCTGTTCCAGCCCCACATCGCGACGTCGAACCTCCTGTTCATCGGCCTCGTCCAGGGCCTCATCGTGTCGGTCCTGGCGATGGGCATCGTCTTGATCTACCGCTCGACCCGCGTCATCAACTTCGCCGTCGCCGACATCGGCGTCCCCGCGGCCGCGCTGCTGGCAATCATGGTCGTGCGCTCGCACTTCCCCTACTGGCCGGCTCTCGCGCTCGCGCTCCTCACCACGACCGCGGGCGGGGCGCTGATCGAGATGATCGTGATCCGCCGGCTCGCCAAGGCCCCGCGCGTCATCGTGCTCGTCGCGACGATCGGCGTGGCCGAGTTGGTGCAGGCGCTCGTGCGCACGCTGCCCGACTACCGCACCGGCAAGTTCCAGACGGTCTTTCCGAGCCCGATGAACTCGAACTGGAAGATCTCCTCACTCGGGCACCTGCACCTCGGTGGCTTCCATCTGCAGGTCACGAACGTCGTCGTCACCGGACCGCAAGTGCTCGCGCTCATCGTCGTGCCGATCGTCACGCTCGCGCTCTGGTGGCTCCTCGGTCGCACAGTGTTCGGCGATGCCGTCCGCGCGTCGGCGACGAACCCCGATCTCGCGCGCCTCACCGGGATCAGCCCGAAGCTGATGTCGACCGCGATCTGGACGATCGGCGGTCTCCTCTCGGGCATCACGCTCGTGCTCTACGCGACGCAGGGAGGCACGACCGACCTCGTCCAGGTCGGTCCCCAGACGCTGCTGCTCGGCCTGACCGCCGCGCTCATCGGTGGCATGACGTCGTTCCCGCGCACCGCCGCCGGCGCGATCGGGATCGGGATCCTCTACCAGGTACTCACGTACAACTTCCCGAACTCGCCGGGCCTGGTCGAGTTCGTGCTCTTCCTGGTGGTGCTCGTTCTCGTCGCCCGTATCAGCCGCGCCGACGCCGGAACCCTCGGCGACAGCTTCGCGTTCGCGCCGCGCGTGCCCCCGGTGCCCGAGCGCCTGCGGGAGGTGTGGTGGGTGCGGCGCATACCGAATCTCACCGCGTGGATCGCGCTCGCGGGTGCGATCATCGTGCCGTTCCTGATCACCCAGTCGTCGCACCAACAGGCCTACGCACTGGTCCTGGCGACTGCGATCATCGCGGTATCGGTCACGGTGCTGACCGGCTGGGCCGGGCAGCTGTCGCTCGGTCAGGCCGCGTTCGCGGGGCTCGGGGCGCTGAGCGCCGCGGCGCTCATCCGCGGCGTCACGCTCGACATCGGCTGGCGATCGAACCGGCTCGCGAGGGGCGCGGTTCGCCCGTTTCCGATGGCCGGGGGGCTCGCCCTCCTCGCGGTCGCGGCCATCGCGATCGGAGTCGCTCTCGCGCGCCGTCGCGATACTCGTGTCCGCGTCATCGCGGCGATCGCCGCTGCGCTGTGCATCGTCGCCGGCGCGGTCGTCTTCCCCGCGGCGATCGACCGCACCGGCAGCATGCACCGGGTGCCGTTCGTGCTCGCGGTGCTCCTGGGCGCGGCCGTCAGCAGCATGGTCGCCGCCGCGGTCGGCACCGGCGCGCTGCGCGTGCGGGGCCTGTTGCTCGCGATCAGCACCATGGCCTTCGCCATCGCGGCGGAGGTCTACATCTTTCCCCGCCCGATCCTCGTCGGCACGGAGGGCTCGAGCATCGGCGAGGTCGACCGGGGCAAGCTGGGCCCCCTCGACCTGACGGTGCACAACCGCGCGTACTACTACTTCGCGCTCGGCACCCTCGTCATCGTCCTCCTCCTCGTCGGGCACCTGCGCCGCACCGGCATCGGCCGCGCGATCGTCGGCGTCCGCGAGAACGAAGCGGGCGCGGCAGCGTTCACCGTGTCGCCGACACGCGCGAAGCTCACGGCGTTCGCGTTGGGCGGCTTCCTCGCGGGACTGGGGGGCGCCGTGCTGGCGGGCACGGTCCAGACGTTCGGTTACCACGACGCGTTCTTTCGCGTCCAGGACTCGCTGTCGATCGTCGCGATGGCCGTGATCGGCGGACTCGGCAGCCTCGCGGGCGCAGTCACCGGCGCGCTGTGGGTCGTCGGCCTCCCGTTGTTCTGGCCGAAGAACCAAACCGTCGGCCTTCTCACGTCGAGCATCGGCCTGCTGATCGTGCTGCTCTACCTACCCGGCGGTTTCACGCAACTCGGCTACTCCTTGCGCGGCACGATCCTGCGCTGGCTCGAGAAACGACTGCCCGAGCAGCCGACGAAGACGGTCACGACACCGCCGGTCTCGCTCGCGCGCCGCGCCGGCGTGACGATGGCAACGAACGCCGACGGCAGCGCGATCGCGACCAGTGCGTTGGCCGTCGACTTCGGCGGACTCGTCGCAGTCGACAACATCGAGTTCCACGCGATGCCCGGCGAGGTCATCGGACTCATCGGAACCAACGGCGCCGGCAAGTCGACGCTCCTGAACGCGATCGGCGGCTACGTCCCCAGCCGGGGCAAGGTCGAGCTCCTCGGCGACGACGTGTCGCGCCTACCGCCGCACCTGCGCGCACGTGCGGGCCTGGGTCGCACCTTCCAGGCCGCGACGTTGTTCCCCGAGCTCACCGTGCGCGAGACAGTGCAGCTCGCGCTCGAGGCCCGCGGCGCGACGTCGTTCTGGGGATCGCTGCTCTTCTATCCCCCGTCGATCTCCAAGGAGCGCGCCAAGCGAGCCGAAGCCGCGGAGCTGATCGACTTCCTCGGCCTCGGGCGCTACGCCGACCGCTTCATCGTCGAGCTGTCGACGGGAACGCGTCGCATCGTCGAGCTCGCGTCGGTGCTCGCGGTCGCGCCCCGCGTCGTCTGCCTCGACGAGCCGACCGCCGGTGTCGCGCAGCGCGAGGCCGAGGCGTTCGGACCGCTGATCAAGCGCGTCCAGCGCGAGCTCGACGCAACGCTCGTCGTCGTGGAGCACGACCTCCCGCTCATCATGTCGATCAGCGACCGCATCTACTGCATGGAGGCAGGTGCGGTGATCGCGCACGGCGCCCCCGATGCGGTGCGCTCGGATCCGCGCGTGGTCGCGTCGTACCTCGGCACCGACGAGCGGGCGATCCAACGCTCGAATGCGAAGGCAGAGGTCGCCAAGGCCTGACCGCCGGCCGTCAGCCGCCGGAGACGTTCTCGACCGGCGTGACGTGCTTCCAGTCGCCGGCCGCGCCGATCGTCGGGTCGTAGGCGACCAAGCCGTAGGTGTTGTCTGCGTCGTACTTGCCGCGCTGGATCGATGCGTAGATCGTCGACATGTCGTCGATCGGTCCGAAGTTGTCGACGGTGTTCACCCAGTTCGCGGTGTTGAGGTACGGGCCGACCCGCTTGGCGATCGTGGCGAAGAAGTTCGTGTAGAGACAGGCGTCCTCGACCTCGCTGTAGATGTCGTTCTGCTTGCCGTTCGGGAGCTTCACGACCTCGTTCGGCGACGGCACCTTCTTCCCCGTCGCCTTCTCCCAGATGTCGCGGCAGAACGCGAAGTGCGGCGTCTCGGTGTGCTCGACCCCGGTCTGACCCTCGGCGGTGATGATGCCGTCGTACGGATTCGGCGAGACGTGCGCCTTCTGCTCGTCGCGCGCGCCGGTGAGCACACCGGTCGTGTCCGCCACGAGTGTCATCTGCGGGATCGCCGCCTTGATCTTCTCGACGAACTGCTTCGAAGACACCTCGTCGCCCACCAGGATCAACGCGTTCGTGTCGTCGGACTTCCAGTGCTCGATGAAACTGTCGAGCTGGCCCAATGCCGCGGTCGTGTCGGAGCTCGCGATCGTAAGCGTCGCATCGGTACCGCGCCGCACACCGAGAACGCGCAGGGCGGGAACGACGACCGAATTGACGCGCGGCCGATTGGCTGCGATGTCGACAATCGCCACCTTCTTCCCCTCGAGCGTATGCTTCTGCTCGAGCAACGCCATGATCACGTTCAGGCGCCGCTCCGGCGTGATGTCGGGAGTCAGCATGAACCCGGGCGGTCCGCGGTCGATGACCGACTGCGTCAGCGGGCTGCCGACGACCACCGTGCGATGCTGCTTCGCGAAGCAGAGCTGCGCGGTGCCGTTCGGGTCGTAGAGCGTGCCGATCGCGGCGAACACCTTCTCGTCGTCGGTGAGCGAGGTGCACGCGGTCAGCTCCTCCGCGGGCTGGAGCTCGGGTGGGCAGTACGACTTGTACACCGGCGTGATCTTGCGGCCGTTGATCCCGCCCTTTTCGTTGATGTCGTCGATGAAGATCTGGTACGCCTGGCGTTGGTCGGGCTCGACCGCGTCGACGAACTGCTCGATGCACGAGAAGTCGATCATCATGATGCCGATCTTGATCTGCGTCGCGGTGACCCCGGTCCCGAGCGAGGTGTCTTGCGGCCGCGTCGTACCACTGGCCGTGGTGCCGCTACCCCCTTCTGCGTGATGCGCACCGCTACCGCACGCAGCGGTGACGACGGCGAGCAACCCGACCAGTGACACCCGCCGGATACGGCGGGTGTCGCGGGCGACGTCTCTCAGCGGGAGCCTCCGTCAACTAGCTGGAGATGTTCTGATACTCGCCCAGTGCCTTCCAGTTGCCGTTGGGCGGCAGCGTCGAATCGAACTGCTGGAGCTGGAACGTGTCGTCGGTGTCGTACTTGCCCTGCCGGAGGGCGGCGTACGGACCACCACCGCGGTTCACGATCGGACCGTACGAATTGACGGTCGCGACCCAGTTGTCGGCGTTCACGTACTGGCCCATCTTGGTGACGATCTCCTGGAACGTCGAGACCATCTGGCACGCGTCGTTGACGAGGTTGTACGTCTGGTCCTGGAGCACCTTGCCACCGATGTTGACCTTGATGTTCGCCAGCGGCCCAGGAGAGTCCTTGCCCAACTCGGCCTTGTAGATCGAGGCGCAGTACTTCCAGTTGTCGCTCTTGGCGTAGTCGGCCGCCCGGTAACCGCCGGCGAGATACAGGCCCTCGTACGGGTTGGGGTTCGCGCCGGCCTTGGTCTCGTCCTGCCCCTGCGGCAACGCGTCACTGACGTCGGTCAGGAGGATCACGCCCGGCATCTGCTTCACGACCTTCTCGATGAACTGCTTCGTGACGGCGTCCTGACCGGTGACGAACAGCGCGTTGACACCCTCAGACTTCCAGCGCTCGATGAAGCTGTCGAGCTGGGACTGCGCCGCAGTCGTGTCGGGACCGTTGATCGTGAGGTAGGCCGGCGTGCCGGTCGCGACGCCGATCTTCTTGATCGCGGGCAGCACGACCGCCTTCACCGCTGGCTCGGAGGTCTGCTGCGCAAGCACGGCGACCTTCTTGCCGTCGAGCGTGCCCTGCTTCTTCAGCAGCTGGAACAGCACTGCATCCGAACGCTCGGGTGTCGTGCCGGGGAAGACCATCAGACCGGGTGGAACCTGCTTGAGCATGTCCTGCGTCACCTGGAAGGTGACGACGGGCGTGTGATGCTTCTTGGCGATACAGACGTGCAGCGCCGCGGACTGCGCCGCGTCGCTGAGGTTGCCCATCACTGCGAAGACCTTGTCGTCGTCGGTGAACTTGGTGCACACCTGCACGAGCAAGTCACTCGTCGGGGTGAGCGGGCACTCGGTGTGGAAGTCGGCGATGATCTTGCGGCCGTTGATGCCGCCCTTCTTGTTCACGTCGTCGATGAACGCCTGGTAGACCCTTTGCTGGTTGGGGCGCGTGAAGTCGATGAACTGCTGAATGCACTTGAAGTCGACGAGCGAGATGCCGATCTTGATCGACGTCGCGGTCACGCCGGTTCCCGGCGCCTTCGACACGACCGGCGCAGTCGTGGTGGTGGTGGCCGCAGGCGCAACCGTGGCTTTGTTGCTGCTTCCACACGCGGCGAGCGCGAGCGCGATGACAACCGTGAATGCGACGAAGCACCGTCGTGAGTTCATCCCAACCTCCCCCGTTCGGCCCGCATCATAAGCACGCCTGACGCTCGTGTCAGGTATACCGGGCTCGCCGTCGGGAGATCAGGCCAGCTCGACCAGGTCGAGGAGGTCGTCCGACCAGTAGTCGACGACTCCTTCGGGCATGAGCAACACCCGATCGGGGGCGAGCTCCGTGACGAACTCGGGGTCGTGGCTGACGAGCACCATCGCTCCCGTCCATTCGCGCAGGGCGTTCCCGATCGCGGTGCGCGAGGGCGGATCGAGGTTGTTCGTCGGCTCGTCGAGCAACAGCAGGTTGTGACGGCCCGCCACGAGCATCGCGAGCGCGAGCTTCGTCTTCTCGCCCCCCGACAGCGTGCCGGCATCCTGGAACGCGAGCTCGCCGCGCAGCCCGAACATCCCGAGCAGGCCCCGGAGGTACTGCTCGCCCTCGCCCGAAGCCTCGCGGATGTGCTCGATCACCGGGCGGCCCGGCGTGATGCCTTCGTGTTCCTGGGCGTAGTAACCCATCGACACCTGGTATCCGAGCTCGACCTCCCCGAGATCCGCCTCGAGCTCACCGACGAGGGACCGCAGCAGCGTGGTCTTGCCCGCACCGTTCAGCCCGAGCACGAGCAGCCGTTCGCCGCGCCCGACCTCGAACGAGACGTCCTCGAACACGACCTTGGGACCGAACGCCTTGGCGAGGTCGACGACCTCGAGCGCGACTTTCCCCGCGTGAGGCGGTTCGGGCAGCTTCACGCGCAGCGAGCGATCGGCTTTGCCGAGCTCGATGCGGTTGGCACTCAGCTTGTCGACCCGGCGGTCGAGAGTCTTGGCGATGCGCGCTCGTTTCTGGGTCTGGTGTCGCATCGAATCGGCGAGCGTGCTCAACCGGCGGATCTCCGAATCCTGGCGAGTCGCGATCTTCGCCCGCCGCACCTCGTCGGCCTTTCGCGCGACGAGGTACTGGGAGTAGGTGCCCCGGTACTCGATGATCTCGCCCTCGTCGAGATGCAGGACACGCGTGATCGACTGGTCGAGCAATGCGAGGTCGTGGCTGATGACGAGCAACGCGCCGCGGTACGTCCGCAGGAACGACGTGAGCCAGGCCTTGGCGTCGACGTCGAGGTGGTTCGTCGGCTCGTCGAGGAGCATGAGGTCGCCGCCCGCGAACAAGATCCGCGCCAGCTCGGCCCGGCGCCGCTCACCCCCCGACAGCGCGCTGATCGGGAGATCGAGCCGGTCGGGTGGGAGCCCGAGGCCCGCCACGATCCGCCTGACCTCCGACTCGGCCGCATATCCGCCCGCCGACGCGAACGCGTCCTCGGCGTTGCCGTAGGCCTTCACGTTGCGCGCCGACGGATCGGCGTCGAGCTTCGCGCGGAGCTCCTCGAGACGATGGACGGCCACGTCGAGACCGCGACCCGACAACACGTGCGAGAGTGCGGTGCCGTCGAGGCCCGCACCGCGCGCCGGTGGGTCCTGCGGAAGAAACCCCACCGACTCCGGACGGAGTACGACGCCGTGCGCGGCCGGCGTTGCACCCGCGAGCACCTTCAAGAGAGACGTCTTACCGGCGCCGTTGCGGCCGACCAGCCCGACCTTGTCGCCGGCGTGCAGCGAGAACGAGCCGTCGGTGAGCGTGAACCGCCCACCGACTTCGACTGCGAGATCGCGCACCTGGAGCACGGACAATTATGGCGCGCCAGGATCTCGGCCCGGTCCCCTTTTCCCGTTCGGCTCCACGCCTGGGCGAGAGCGCAAGATCTCGACGATGCCGTCGGCCGTGAGGAGCATGACCGCGATCCACGCCAGTGTGCGCGCGCGGGGGAACACCGTCGGCCACTCGAACACCGAGGGATACCGGTATCGATGTTGCTGGACCACGATGTAGAGCGCGCACAACGCGAGCAGCGCGGCGGGCACGAGCATCGCCAGCGGCCGCAGCCGAGGTCGCACGAGCACCGCGAACGTGACGGCCGCCGCGAGCACGCCGACCCAAGGTGTCACGACCAACGCACCGAGCAATCCCGAGACCAAGGGTGCCAGCCAGCGGACGCGTGTGCCCGCCCGCGTCGCAGGTGCGCGTGCGGACCACGCCAGATCGACCTCGGAATCGCCGGGTCGGGGCGTCGCCGCGGTAGCGACGACGGACCGCCGCCGCGTCCAGGTGAACGCGATGATCGTCAGGCACAAGAGCACACCGAGGAGCGAGAGCCAGATCGCGGCCCAGACCTGCCGCTGCGGCGTCCACTCGAACACGACGTCGAACGCGCCGCCGGCCGGTGGCGTCACCAGCCATCCGTTCGCGTACCCGTCGACGAGCTGCGAAGGACCGAGATCGGGGCCGCGGACGAGATGCGCGTGCCAGCCGGGGCTTCGCGACTGACCGAGCACGAGCCAGAACGGCTTCGTCGCGTCAGACACGTGCACGCGCACCTTGGTGTCGCCGTTGTGCACGACGTCGACGACGGGCGCCTGCGCGCCGCCGGCGGGTGCTTGCCCCTGCATTTGCGCGGGCGTTCGCACGTGACCACTCGCCGTTGTCATGGGTGTCGCGGCGGTGCCGGAAGCGAGGACGAGCCGGTCGATCGAGAAGCCGACGTCCTTCCCGCGCGCGGTCGTGAGCACATGCGGGCCCGCACTCAGCCGGACCGCGGAGCGGCACGGCGTCACCGCGAGGCCCATCACGCTCTGGGCACCCGTGGCCGTGCCGGTCACGCGGACCGGGATGGCGTTGCCGTCGATGGCGACGAGATCGGACCGGCACCCGCTGTCGACCGTGCCCGTGTTCGCGGGCTTCACCGTCACTCCCGGTATGCCGAACGCCGCGATGCCAACCGGTTCGACCCGCGTGGCGGCGGTCGCGAACAGCCGCGTGTGCTCCTCGCGGATGTTCTCGATCGTCACCCGGATCTTTCGCCCTCGTACTGCCGGAAATGCGAGATGCACCGCGGTGGGCGTGTTCCCGGCCGGGTCGTCGACGATGTTCGGCACCGTGAGCTCGCGACTGGTGCCGTCGACGTCGAGCCGAAGCCGAGTCGGTACCGAATGCCGGCCGTCGGCGATCACCCCGAGGTCGAGATGATCGATCGTCACCGGTTGCGCGGAGTCGACCTCGGCCCACTGCCCCCGCACGTGGTCGAACGGCGTCTGCCAGGCCGTGGTCGGATCGTCGTCGAACGCTCCGCCACCTCGACACGACAGGCACCCGGCCATGAACGCGCTCGACGAGACGCGCCGGCCCGGCGTGACGGCGCCGGGCCGCAACGCGTTCTCGATCGCGGCGTCGGGCGCTTCGGTGCTCACAGTCGCATTGCCGGTCAGGTCGAAGGTGCGCGCGGCCGGAAGCGTGAATTGTCGAGCGATCGACAACTCGGGCTGGTCGCGGGGCGGCACCGGACGGGTTGCGTCTCGACTCATGACGAGCGCCAAGGGATGTTCGCCGGACGCCGGTCCGAGCGCATCGAGCAGGTCGCTCGGCATCTGCACGATCTCATGGAGCCGGACATCGTGAGTCGCATGCGCGTCGCGCAGGCGGATCTCGGCGAAGCCGACGGGATCGGCTTGACCGAACAGGTTCGGCCGGTGGTCGTTCACCTGGACGACGCGGATCGAGAGCGTGTGGAACGTCCGGCTCGGGAACGTGATCGTCTGTCCGGCAGCGGTGCGCGAGCGGCCGTCGAGCACGACGTTCACCGCTCGTCCGCCGTCGAACGTCAGCACCGCGTTCGTGATGTATCGGTCGCGCCCGCCGTTGATCGGCTGCACGAGGTTGACGTGGTCGGTGGTGATCTTGCCGTCGAGATCGATCTCGATGCGTTGACCGCGCGCGTCTCCGAACGCCTGGGTGCGCCACGCGGTGGCGGGATCGCCGTCGAGCGCGGCGGACGGCCGATCCTCGGGCCAGTACGTGTTCGTGTTGCCGAACGCGGTCGCGGCCACCCGTTGCACGCCGATGTCGCGGGTCGTCGTCAGCGCCGACGGCTGCTGACCCGGGAACACGTCGAGTCGCGCGTCGCCGGGATCGGTGGTGAGCGGTCGATCTGCCGCGTTCTGCTGCTCTGTGAACCCGAGGGTCTCGTTCACGCTCGTCCAGCGCCGCGCCCGCAACCGGTTGTTGTCGGTGACGACCAGCACGTCGGCGGACGAGGTCGCGTCGCGCAGCGACGCCGCGGTCGGGTACGACGCGGAGTAACGCACGACCCCCGCGCCGTCGAGGAGGCCGACGCCGGCGACGTCGACCAGACCTTCACCGTCGCCGCTCACCATCAACCCGCGATCGACCGACTCGGCGCGCACGATCCTGGTCGGATTCGTGACCGGATAGACCTCGACCGGCGCGACCGCCGGCGCGTTCGACGGCGTCATCAAGCTGATCTCGTCGCTGTATCCCGCCGGCAACGGGAACTTCGAAGGCGTTCCGTATCCGGTCGGCCGACCGAGTCCCGGCGTGGCGGCGAGCACCGCCGAGAGATTCTGGGGCCGCACGAGGTCGTACCGCTCGTACTGGATGTCGTTGCGCGCGACGACGTCGCCGACGCCCATCCGCCGCCACAACGCGACCAACGCGCCCGGATCGGCGACCCCCACCTGTAGCCGGCGATCGATCGCGTTCAGGAGATCGGCGGTGCCCGGCGTCCCGTACGGGATGAGCTCGCGCGCGACGTACGGCCGGTCGGTGAGGCCGGGTGTGATCGGATCGACCGTGTTGCCCCACGTGTACGACGCGAAGTCGGCACCGGGCTCTTCGAGGATGCGGGTCTGGTGGTCGCCGCCGTTGAGTGCGGCGATCGCCTGCGTCCAGTACGACGGCAGCTTCTCGGCGCGCTGCAGGTTCTTGCCGTAGAACGTCCCGTCGACGAGTGCCGGGAAGTTCACGAAGATCAGCACGCCGACGAGCGCGGGCACGGCGTATGCGAACGCCACCTTTCGGCGCGCCTGCAACCAGCCGAACACTGAGTTCGTGGCCAGTCCGAGGAACACGGCGAGTGCGAGCACGACCAGCGGAGCCGCCCGCCCCGTGCTGCGAAGCGCGAGGCCGGCGGTCGACGCGTTCGCGAACGACTTGAACAATCCACCGAGCGGGGTGGGGCTCGCGTACGGATGCGCGCCGACCGCGATGACGACGCCGACGAAGAGCAGCAGCACGAAGAAGGCGCGGTGGCGCCAGCGCGTGAAGGCGGCAGCGAGGAGGGAGAGCACGACGAGGCCGTAGCCCGCAAGGATCACGTACGAGTGCTGGGTGTAGTCGTGCGCAGCCTCGATCCACGACCCGAGCCGGTCCTGGCCGTAGAAGAACCAGTAGCCGAGGCCGCGCAAGACCTCGTTGGGTGTCGACGTGAGCGCGACGGCCTGGACGGTCTCGCTGTACTTCAACACGTCGAGGCCGTACGCGCCCTGCATGCGTAGACCGGAAATCCACCACAGTGAAGTAAGTAGCGTCAGCGCGCCGGTACGGACTGCGACGCCGAGCGCGCGTCGGGCGTCGACCTCGCGCGCGACGAGCCACGCGTACAGGATCCACAGCACCGGTCCGATCCCGGCGAAGATCAGGGCGGTCGCGTTCACGCCGCCGACCACCTGCACGATGAGCGCGAAGATCGCGGGATAGCGCCACCCCTTCTCGCGCAACGCCTTGCGAATGACGGCGATCATCCAGGGCAACGCGGCCCACGGCATCAGCAGCACCGAGATCCGGGCCGCGTAATCGAGAACGTACGGCGTGCACATGTACGCGATCGCGGCGATGACGATGCCCGGACCGCGGAGGCCGAACGTGCGCATGAGGTACAACACTCCGAGCGCGGCGACGAAGAGCAGCGAACCGAGCCACAGCCGTTGCGAGACCCACGCCGGCGATCCGAGTTGATCGAGGAGCCAGTAGTACGGCCCCATCGGGAACGCGTATCCGATCGTCTGGTGGGTGACCGTGCCCATGCCGACGTGCGGATCCCACATCGAGACCGAACGCGACAACAGCCGGCCGGGGTCGAGGTAGAGGTATTGCTTGGTGTCGGCGCCGACGCGCCCGCGCGCGGTGAGCAGCGGTGGAACGTACGCGAGCAGCGCGAGCAACGAGTAGCCGAGCGCCGACCGCTGCCGGCGCGAACGGAAGAGTGCGCTCACGCCGTTTTGCGGCGCTGGGCCTCAGCGGCGAGCACCTCGAGGGTTCCTCGCGCCGTTGCCGCCCACGTGAACTTCGACGCATGCTCGAGCGCGTTCTTCCCGAGCAGCGCACGGAACGCGTCGTCGCGAAGGACGCGATCGAGCGACGCGGCAAGACCCTTGTCGTCGTCGACGAGGAGTCCGGTCGTCCCGTCGACGATCGCGTCACTGTGACCCGCGATGCGGGTCGCGACCGACGGCGTCTGGCACGCGGCCGCCTCGGTGATCGTCATCCCCCAACCCTCGTGGCGCGACGCGCTCGCCAGGACCCAGGCGCGCCGGTAGAGGTCGAGCAGCGTGGCGTAGTCGACGCGACCCGGCAGCGAGATCCATCCGCCCGCGTCGAGCTCCGCGATCCGGCGCTCGAGCGCGTCGCGTTCGTAGCCCTCACCGACGATCACCGCGCGCAACTCGGGCCGGCGGACCTTGACCTCGGCGAGCGCGTCGATGAGAACATCGAAGCGCTTGACCGGCACGAGCCGCCCGACGGCGACAACCAGGGGTGATTGATCACGCGTTCCGCCCGGACGGAACGTTGGATCGACCCCCGGCGGCACCACCGTGATGTTCGACGGCCGAAGGCGTAGCCGGCGCGCGATCTCTTCCTTCGACGACTCCGACAGCGTCACGATTCGTGATCGTCGATAGATCGGCGGTGCGATCTGGAACTCGATGCTGCGTCCGAGCCGCGCGAGACGCGGGGGCAACGTCATCTCCCACATCGAGTCGTGCACGTGGTGCAACCACACCGCCCGCGGGCGCTTGGCCGCCCAGACCGGCGAGAAGAAGGGCATCCCGTTCCAGATCTCGACGAGCGCGTCGCTCGCGCCGTGCCAACCCATCATCTCGCTGAACGCCGCGCGCGGGAACACGAGGTAGCGGCCCGCCTTGCGGATGACGCGGTAGCCGTCTCGCCAGCGGACCTGAGCCGCTCCGGGCGCGTACGACGTTCGCATCGTCACCTCGATGCCGGCCTGACCCCAGAGCGCGGCGACCCGGGACGCGTGAATCTCCGATCCGCCCGCCTCGGGATCGTCGATGTCGCGCCACGCGAGGATCGCGATCCTCCGGAGTCCCGCGGCCGCTGCGATATCGCCGAGTTGGGCAACGTCGTCGGAGCCGGCACCCATACGGGCGGGATCGGTCAAGGAAGTGGGCCTCCGCGGCACGGACGAACAACGAGGACGGCGTGGGAGTCTAGAGCCGGTCCCGCTTGTTTCTCCTTCTTCACATCCTTCCTGCTCGGCGACCGCCTCCCCGGTCACCCTCCGTTGTACGCTCGACCGCCTTGTAGGCGAGGTGACGGAGCCGAGGACATGAAGCTGACGGGCGAACGCCCGATGCAGGGGGCGACACCCGACTCGTTGCTCGCGTTTCACGACGCCGGATACCGCGAAGTGCTCGCGCGGCTCGGCCCGGGCATCACGATCGACGTCGGCTGCGGCATCGGCGACGAGACGCGGCGCCTCGCCGCATCCGACCGGCTCGTCATCGGCGCCGACTACAGCGCGGAGACTGTGCGCGCGGCCGCGGCCGAACACGTGGAGGTCGACGGGCTGCGATTCTGCGCGTTCGACGGCTCGGCGCTCGCCGTGCGCGACCGCAGCGTCGACTTCGTCGTGTCGTCGCACATCATCGAGCACTTCACCAACCCGGTCACGCACGTCGCCGACCTCGCGCGCACCTTGCGCACCGACGGCACGGCATTCGTTATCACACCGAACGCGCCCGCCGACTTCGAGAACCCGTTTCACGTCTACCTGTTCGAGCGGGCGCAGCTCGTGTCGCTGCTTTCGCTGTTCTTCGACGAGGTGACCTGCCTCGGCCTCGAGGGTGACGACGCCCTCCACACCGACTTCGCGTCTCGCCGCGCCGGCGGTGAGCGCCTGCTCCGCCTCGACGTGTTCCGATTGCGGCAGCGCATGCCGAGGCCCGCATACGTGTGGACGTACGAACACGTGTTGCCGCTCGCGTATCGAATGCTCGGCCGCGGTCGCACCGGGATCGGCTCGGGTCTGTCGGAGCGGAACTTCTTCGCCACCGAGCACGTCGACGAACGCACGCCGGGCCTGTTCGCGATCGCCCGGCGCCCGCGGGTGAAAGCGAGCCGGGGGTGACGAGCCGCAGCTCGAACGAACCGGAGGTCGACGATCCGAGCGTGTGGGTCACAGTTCCGACGTACGAGGAGGTCGAGAACATCGAACGGCTGATCCGCGGCGTCCGCGAGGCCGTTCCGGCCGCCCACATCCTCGTGGTCGACGACAACAGCCTCGACGGAACCGCCGAGAAGGCCGAAGCCCTCGGCGCGGAGCTCGGCGGCATCGAGGTATTGCGGCGGCCGAAGAAGATGGGTCTGGGCAGCGCGTACCGGGCCGGCCACGCGGTCGGCGTCGCGCGCGGCTTCGACCTCATGATCCAGATCGACGCCGACCTCTCGCACAACCCGGCCGACCTGCCGCGCCTCCTGGCCGCGGTCGAGCAGGGAGCCGACCTCGCAGTCGGGTCGCGTTACGCGACCGGTGGGAGCGTGCCGAACTGGCCCCGGCACCGGCTCGCACTGTCGGTTGCGGGCAACCGTTACTCCGCGTTCTGTCTCGGCATCGGCGTGCGCGACACGACGGCCGGCTACCGCGCGTACCGCGCGTCGATCTTGCGCGCGATCGACTTCGACACCACGCACTCGACCGGATACGGATTCCAGATCGAGATGACGTACCGCGTCCTGGCCGCGGGCGGGAAGATCGACGAGATTCCGATCGCGTTCACCGACCGCGTGCGCGGCAACTCGAAGATGTCGTGGCGGATCGTCGCCGAGGCAATGCTGCTCGTCACCTGGTGGGGATTCCGCGACCGCGTGCTGCATCGCGACCGCCTCCCGCGGTAATCGCCGCGCGCGCGGCCTTACGAGGTGCGGGGCAAGAAGGGCGCGTCGCGGCCCGTGCGGCCGCTCTTGGCGTCGTCGGCGCGCTCCTCGTGGTACTCGGCCTCGACGTTCACCGACCAGACGTCGTGGTCGGCGCCCAGGATGTTGTCGACCGAAAGCATCGCGGTCAGCATGGAGTGATCCTGGTTGTTGTACTTGTGCATGCCGTTGCGACCGCACGGAAACACGTTGGGAGTGTTCGCGGCCAGCCACTTGCGCATCGACTCGACGTTGCCCTGGTACATCTCGTCGTAGACCGGATACGCCTTCGGCATCCGCACGACATAGCCCGCTTCGACCCGGCTCGAATCGGCGACGAGCCCCAGCACTTGCATCTCACGCTTCGCCTGCTCGATCAGGTCGTCGTCGGACTTCGTCCACATGTCGTCGCCCTCGTTGACGAAGAACTCGAGACCGAGGCACGTGCGGCCGTCCTTCACCATGTACGGCGACCACGAACCGAAGTTCTGCACCCGCCCGACCTCGACGTCGGGGTCGTGGATGTAGATCCAGTTGTCGGTGAACGAGTACTCCTGCGGGACGACGAGCGCGACCGTCAGGTGGTCGCGGTAACGGAGATCGCCGGCCGCGGCATGCGTCGTTGCGTCGACTCCGGGCTGCATCGCGTTGCAGAGCGCGCCTATCGGCATCGACGAGATCACATGCGTGCAGGGATAGACGCGCTCGACTCCGTCGCGGTCGACCGCGACGACCGCGGTCGCGGCACCGTCGGCGTGGTGGATCGCGGTGACGCGACGGTCGAACTCGATCGTCGCGCCCGCGGCCGTGACCTTCTCGGCCGCGACCTCCCACATCATCCCCGGGCCGTACTTCGGGTAGTTGAACTCGTCGATGAGACTCGTGACCATCTTCGACTTGTCGCGCTTGGAGCCGGAGCGCTTCGGCTTCCATGCTTGCTTCAATGCTTCCCAGACCGCGCGGAACAGCGAGAGGTTCTTGATGCGTTGCGCGCCCCAGTCGGACGAGATCTCGGATGCCGACACACCCCAGACCTTTTCGTTGTACGTCTTGAAGAAGTGGCGGTACAGACGCCAGCCGAACCGGCCCGCGATGAATCCCTCGAGCGTGTCCTGATTCTTCGGCGGGTGGACCCGCGCCCACAGATACGACGCGACGCAACGCGTCGCCTCCACGGGGCCCAGATTGCGCAGCGCGTTCATCGGGACGAGCGGGTAGTCGTAGAGCTTGCCGTGGTAGAAGATGCGGCTCTGGCGCGGGCGGCTCAGGAAGTTCTCCGACCCGAGGATCTCCCACCACAGATCGTCGACCGCTCGCACCTTCGTGAAGAAGCGGTGACCGCCGATGTCGAAGCGCCAGCCGTCGCGCTGGACGGTACGACTGATGCCGCCGACGACGTCGTCGGACTCGAGGATCGTGACGTTGCCCGCGTGCCCGGCCTTCATGAGCTGGTACGCGGCGGTGAGACCGGCCGGGCCCGCGCCGATGATCACGACCGACAGATCGGGCTCCGGTGTTTCCGCGGTCGACATGACCGGCCGATTGTAGTGACCGGCCGGCTCAATGCCGTCTCCGGCGGACGGGTTGATCAGGGCACCAGTACGCCGCTGAACGCGAGCATCGAAGCGGCGACGAGGCCGGCACCGGCGAGACACAAGACGACGCGTTCCCGTCCCGGTTCGGCGATGACGTCGGCGCCCGCGAGTACGAACGGCAGGGTCGCCAGCCCGTAGCGCTCCAGCGAGTCGAGGTTGCGACTGCTCAGCGCGACGACGAGCGCCGCGCCCGCGTAGATCGCGAAGGAGAGAGGCCAGCGCCGCGCGATCACGACGAGCAGCGCGACGAACACGATGGCGCTCACGACGTGCACGCCCGCGCTCACGTGGTCGCCGACGAACAACTCGTGCACGTTGTGCGCGACCGCGCGCACCGGATCGACCCAACGGCCGCGCCGCGTCGGATCCTGTTGCGCCCGCAGCGGGTACCAGAAGTCGTGTGTGCGCCGCGCGGCCCAGGCGAGGTACGCGAACAGACCCGCGACCGGCGCCGCCGCGGGTACCGCGGCCTTGAAGTCGCGCGTCCGCCAGCCTTCGACGACGGCCGGCACCGCGAGCAGCGCGCCGACCGGTCGGGTCAGGCCGGCCAAGAAGCCGAAGGCGGCCGCGAGCCACCAGCGACGCGATCGCAAACCGACGAGCGCGAGAGCTGCGAACGTCATGAAGGTGGCCTCGGCGTAACCCATGACCAGCACGAAGGCGGGAGGCACGAGGTAGACGAGCCAAACCGCGCGGCGCGCGAGCGCGGAGTCGCCGCGCTCCTGCATCACCAGCCGGTAGAGCGCGAAGCCCAGTGCCAGCGCGGAAGCGTTCGCGACGAAGACGGCACCGAAGCCGGCGTCGGCTCCGGGAAGCCACGACACGGCGCGCGCGAGGAGCGGGAACACGGGGAAGAAACGCAACCCCTCCATTGGCACGCGGTCGTAACCGAACCGCGCGATGTCGTGGTACCAGGCCGCGTCCCACGCGAGGAGCCCGGAATGGATCTCGGCGGGTACCGGGAGAAAGTGGCGGGTAGTGATGATGTGGCGGATCGTTACGAGCGCACCGAGCACGACGAACCGGGAGACGACGAACGGGACGAGCACCGAGCGGGCGGCGCGAGGAAGGGCGCGCATTCAGCTCCTTGCGGGCGCGGGGAACATCTGGAGCGCGGGCTTCTCGAAGATCTTGTCGTCGGAGAGCGTGCGCTGCACGCGGGTACGCGCCGCCGCCAAGTCGTCG
Organism: Actinomycetota bacterium; assembly: GCA_003134555.1. Lineage (GTDB taxonomy): Bacteria > Actinomycetota > Acidimicrobiia > IMCC26256 > PALSA-610 > PALSA-610. The sequence goes on along the minus strand of PLBO01000131.1, from coordinate 48,989 downwards.
GAGAGAGTCTCGCAAGTGCCGACGTGCGTGATGTAACCGGGAGCGCTCACGAACCAGAGCGTGTGCGCGCCCGCACGTTTCAGCGCGGCTCGCGCGAACGTGGCCGGATCGGCAACGGAGAGCCGCTTCTTGTAGTCGACCCAGTCGACGAACTCCGGTCGCGCGAAGTTCGGGTACACGACCTCGTCGAGACCGGGCTGCACGAGCCGGTGCACGGATGGACCGATCTGGTCGGGGCAGTAGACCACGAGGTCCCCGGGCTTCGCCTCGCGGCGTAGCACCGACGCGACCGCGCCGGCCTGCGTGCGTTGAGTGATCACGTTGCGCACTCCCCCGGCGAAGCCGAGCGCGACCGCCAGCGCGAGGACTCCCGCAAGGACACGCGTGTCGCGCAACGTCGTGAAGCCGCGGGCGACGAGTAGCACGAAGAAGGGGAAGACGATCGCGCCGTAACGCGATTGGAACGCGCCGCCGGCGAGGTAGTTCAGCGTCAGGGCCACGACGAGTCCGGCGCCACCGACGAATGCGATCACCCGAGTCTCGCGGGGAATGTGCAGATCGATCTCGATCCGTCGTTCGTCGATTGCGTGCGCGAACACGCCCAGGATGAGCATCGGAAGGAGGATGAAGAACAGCAGCCAGCCTTCCTGGCGGTCGGCCGCGGTTCCGCTCGCGCCACCCGCGAAGTCGCGCAGTGTGTAGCCGAGCGGAATCCCGGGGAGCACGGGCGTGCCCCACGGGGTCCCCGTGTGTGCGCGCTGGTAGAGGAAGGTCGGCACCCACGGTACGAACGCCAGACCGCCGATCGCGACCGCGACGAGCACGCGTCGCGCCGCGTCTCGTTGTTGCCCGCGCCACACCATCCAGACGAGCAGGCCGACGACGACGACGAGTAGGTAGAACGACCAATACTGCGTGTAGACGAAAAGGGCAACGAGCAGCGCGACCACGAACAGTCGCGATGCGCTCGGCTTCTCCATCGCCCGTTGGAACGCGACGATGCCCGACGCGACGAGAAGCATCTCGAGCGAGTACATCCGCGCTTCGGTCGCATAGCGGATTGCATACGGGCTGGCGACCATCACCGCCGCCGCGATCCACGCGGCCTTGGTGCCGGCGAAGCGCCGCGCCGCGAACCATGTCGCAACGACCGCACCGGCCATGAACACGCCGGACATCGAGCGGACGGCCACGTTGCCCGTGCCGAACACTTCGGTCCAGAAGTGCAACAACACGTAGTAGAGCGGCGGGGCGCCGTCGTGCTTCAGCGCTTCTTGCAGCTGCGACAGCGGCAACCGTGCGATGTTCACGGTGAGGGCCTCGTCGAGCCAGAGTGCGGACCGCGTGTACGAGAAGAAGACGAGACCCGCGCATCCGATCACGACGAATGCGGCGACCACGAGCCGCGGGACCGGACGCCGGTCGAGCGCCGGCGCTGTCGACCCGGTCTTGCGCAAGGGCGCGTCGGAGAGGGCCGTCACGGATGCGAAACCTAGTGCCGGGGCGCGCTCAGAGCCGTACGTTCGGCACGACTTCGTGCGCGATTGCCTCCAGACTCTCCGACGACGGGAAGTCGCGGAACCACAACACGAACTCTCGACAACCCGCGTCGACGAACGCCTGGGCTTTCTCCGCGACCTGCTCCGCCGTGCCGACGAGGTTGTCGCGGACGTACTCGTCGGGATCGCCTCCACCCCACAGCGAGCCGCCCTGAGGTGAGTCGAGCCATCGTTGCAGGTCGGCTTCGGTGTCGAACACGCGGCAATCGGGACCGTGCGTGCGCACGACCGAGTCGAAGTCGCGACCGACCTCGTCGCAGTACCCGCGCAGCAGATTCGACTTGCGCACGAACCCCTCGAGGCCGGTCTGCCAGTTCGTCTTGTCGGCGTGCCGCGCCTCGATACGCAGCGTCACCTTCTCGCCCCCTCCACCGATCCAGAGCTCCGGCAACTGCTGCAGCGGCTTCGGGTCGCAGTACGCGCCGTCGAACGCCAGGTGCTTGCCCTGGTAGGTGACGGTTTCCTCGGTCCAGAGTCGCTTCACCACCTCGACCGTCTCTTCGAGGATTTGCAACCGGGTGCCCGCGCTCGGGAACGGATAGCCGTAGGCCTGGTACTCGCGCTCGTACCAGCCGGCACCGATGCCGAGGATCAACCGTCCGCCGGAGAACACGTCGACGCACGCGGCTTCCTTCGCGAGCAGACCGGCGTTGCGGTACGCCGCGCACGTCACCATCTGTCCGAGCTTGATTGTGGTCGTGTGCTGCGCGAGCGCGGCGAGGGTGGTGAACGCCTCGAAGACGTGCGTCGGCTCGCGGCGCGGAACCGTCTCGACGTGGTCGTAGACCCAGAGGTGGTGATAGCCGAGTTGCTCGGTGAGCCTCGCCAGCTCCTTCGTGCGATCCCACGCGTCGGCCGCAGCCCATCCGCTGTACTCGAGCTTCCAACCCTGTGGCGCGAACGCGCCCCATCGCAACGGCGCCGTCACTCAGTGTCCTCCGGGTTCACTCGAATCGGTTCGGATTCATTCGGGACGGGGCTCGTGATAGTCCCACCATTGGATCTCGCACATCATCGGCAGCAGATAGCGCACGTAGATGCTGGTGATCGCGAGCATGCCGTGATCGTCGACCTGCTTGTCGATGATGTCGACCCGATCGTCGCGCGCCTGCCACGCCTTCGCGCGCGACAGGATCTCGTCGAGCTCCGACTCCGCCCCCACCGACAGCCCGAAATGGTCGAGCCGGGGGCACTCCATCGCCGAGCCGTCGTCGTCGGCGATGAGGAACACGAACTGTTCGATGTTGTGGACCTGGAAGACCTGACGTTTACGGTCGATCGTCATCATCGGAAGGTCGACGAAGCCGAACACGTCGCCGAAGAAGTCGGCACGCAGCTTGCGGTGCTCCTCGTCAAGCATCTCCGGCGTGAGGCTCATCGCGACGTGATTGAAGCGGGGCTTGCGCGTCGTGAACGCGGGTCCGGTCGTGGGCATCGGTGCGCTCCTTACGAGACTCGGGGCACGATCATGGCCTTGGCCGCGAGGTCGCCCTCGTGCAAGCCGACGGCCGCGTCGAGGAGCCGGTTGAGCGGGTAGTCCTCCTGCTCCACGAGCAGGTCGTTCGCCAGTCGGCCCGACGCGAGAAGTTCGAGCGCGCGCGGGAAGCCGTCGTGGTCGTAGACGAACGCGCCCGTGATGACGAGCTCGTTCAACAGGATGCGATTCGGATCGAACTTCGGACGGGCCATGCCCGCGCCGACGAGCACGAGCGTGCCCCCGCGCTTCAGCTGCGCGAGCGCCGACTCCTGGGCGCGGCCGTTACCGGAGCACTCCAGCGCGACGTCGAACGGCTCGTCGACCAAGTCGTACGGCATCGCGGGCGTGACGAGATCCGCGGGGTCGACGGCGCGAGCACCGAGTTTCTCGCACAAAGCCCGCCGGCTCTCCTTGGGCTCGCTGACCACGACGTCGTCGATGCCGAGCGCCTTCAAGGCCGCCACCGACAAAAAGCCGATCGGACCGCCGCCCGTCACGAGCCAGCGCGTGCCGGGCCGGGCGCCTCCCGCGCGCGTGATGCCGTGCAGCGCGACCGCCAGCGGCTCGGTGAGCGCGGCGTGCTTGAGCGACAGGCCGTCGGGAACGCGCAGCGCCTCGGCCGCGCGCACCGTCTTGTAGCCGGCGAATGCCCCCTGCCAGGTGCCGTCGTCGCCTCCGACCCCGCCCCGCTCGACGCAGAGCGAGGTCCGGTGCGCGAGGCAGTATTCGCAGCGTCCGCACTTGGGCGACGGGCCGCCGATCACGCGATCGCCGACTGCCCAATCCGTGACGCCGGAGCCGAGCGCCGCGACGGTGCCCGAATACTCGTGGCCTTCGATGACCCCGGATCGGCCACCCCATTCGAGGAGGAAATGCAGGTCGGAGCCGCAGATCCCGCAGTGACTGACCTCGAGGAGCAGCTCGCCCGGGCCGGGCTCCGGGGTAGGCCGGTCCTCGATCGCCACGTCCCGCAGTCCCATGAACACTGCGGCCGGCATGGTCTCGGGCACGTGCGTCATGCCAGAAGGGTCGCCCGAACCTGACACGCACGTCAACTACGCCCCCACCCCCCGGAAAGTGCGCCAACAGTTGGGTGACTTTCTGTACGCGTGGCGCCGGAATTCCACCAAACAGTTGGGTGACCTTCTGTACGCGTGGCGCCGGTTTTCCACCAAACTGTTGGGAGGAAAACTGGTGCGCGAGACTGGCGGGCGACGCTGACGTGGGCGTCAGTCTCCGAGGAGAGTCATGACTGCAGACGTTGTTGTCCGGGGTGGCACGGTCGTAGACGGCACCGGGGCGCCCGGTCGGGCCGCCGACGTCGCCGTCACCGACGGGGTCATCTCCGAGATCGGGCAAGGCCTCTCCGGCCGTCGCGAGCTCGACGCGTCCGGTCACATGGTCACACCCGGCTTCGTCGACATCCACACGCACTACGACGCTCAGGTCTTCTGGGATCCGGCGCTCTCCCCGAGCTGCTGGCACGGTGTGACGTCGGTGGTGGCGGGCAACTGCGGCTTTTCGATCGCGCCCGTCCGACCTGAACACCGCGAACTGCTCGTCCGCACGCTGCAGCACGTCGAGGACATGTCGCCCGACACGCTCTTCGCCGGCGTTCCGTGGGACGAGTTCGAGACCTTCCCGCAGTATCTCGATTCGATCGAGGCGCGCGGCACGCTCATCAACTTCGCGTGCTACGTCGGCCACACCGCGGTGCGCATATTCGTCATGGGGGAAGCGGGCTACGAGCGCGCCGCGACCGACGACGAGATCCGCAAGATGCAGGCGGTCATCGCCGATGCGATGGCCGCGGGGGCAGCCGGCTTTGCCACTTCTTCGTCACCGACGCACAGCGGCGACCGCGGCCGACCTGTGCCCTCACGTGTCGCCGACCTCGCGGAGCTCCGCTCGCTCCTCGAGCCGCTGCGCGACTCGCACAAGGGTGTCGCGGCGCTGCTCCCCGGCGAGAAGGTGACGCACGCCGACGTCTACGAGCTCCAGCGCGCGACCCGACGTCCGCTCACGTGGACCGCGCTGCTCACCGTGAAGGGCTACCCGTGGCACGAGCGCATCATGAAGGCGAACACCGAGGCACGCGCCCAGGGCATCGAAGTGTGGCCCCAGGTGTCGTGCCGGCCGCTGACGTTCCAGATGAACCTGCGCGAGCCGTTCACGTTCAACATGCGCGCCGCGTTCCAAGAGCTGATGGATCGTCCCGACGACGTGCGGCTCAAGGCGTATCGCGACCCGGCCTGGCGGGCCCGGGCGTGGGAGGAGATGCAGGGCACACGGGGCGCGCTCCCGATGAACTTCGATTCCCTCGCGGTCGCCGAGTCGCCGACCCGTCCCGACCTCATCGGCCGCAAGGTGACGGACATCGCGACCGAGCGCGGCGTCACCCCGCTCGACGTGATGCTCGACGTGTCGATCGAGGAGAACCTCGAGACCCGGTTCACGAGCGTGCTCGCGAACAACGATCCCGAGGCGATCGCGTGGCTACTGCCCCAGGACACCGTCCTCCTCGGCCTTGCCGACTCCGGTGCGCACGTCACGCAACTCTGCGACGCGTGCTTCGCGACCGACCTCCTCGGCAACTGGGTGCGCGACAAAGAGGTCATGCCGCTCGAACACGCGATCCACAAACTGACCGGCGAACCGGCGTCGGTGTTCGGACTGCACGATCGCGGCACGCTCGAGGTCGGCAAGGCCGCCGACGTCGTCGTGCTCGATTTCGAGAAGGTCGCGCCCGGGCCACTTCGTCGGATCCGCGACTTCCCCGCCGACGGCGAACGGCTCGTTGCCGATCGCCCCGAGGGGATCAGTCACGTCATGGTCAACGGCACCGTGATTCGCGAGGACGGAACTCCCGTCGACGCCGCGCTCGCGGCCCGGCCCGGCAAGCTCCTGCGCTCGTCCTGACGGTCTGCGCCGCGGCGAATCACTGCGCATGGGCGCTACTCGCGAATAACAGTCGGGCGAACTGGTCCGCCATTGATGTATGGGGCGGACCGGCACTGTCGATCGCGGTCTGCAACACCACCCCTTGGGCGACGGCAAGGAGCAGGCCCGCCATTGGCTCGGGCTGCACCCAGTCGGGAAGAAAACCTCGCGCCTGCAACTCCTCCATCTGCGTCGCCAGGATTGAACGGATCTCGGCGAATACCTGACTCACGCGCCGTTGCAACTCTGGCTGTCGCCGGCTCTGGACCAATACCTCCAGGTAGACGGCTGCGTCATCAGTTGACTGCTCGTAAGCCTGTTGCAATTGCTCGATGGCCTCGAGAACCCTGCTCACGGGATCGAGAGCTTCGTCTTGGAGGGCCTCGAGCGCGGGGCCGACGAGCGCCTCGATGGCTCCGCCGACCGCTTCGGCCAAGAGCGCGTCCTTCGACCCGAAGTAGTAGGTGATCGCGCCGAGGTTGGCCTCGGCTGCGCCCGTGATGGCTCGAGATGTCGCCCCGACCGCGCCGCCCTTGCGGACGCACTCCCAGGCGGCGTCGACCAAGCGTTCACGTGTCTCGGAAGCCATGGCGGCAGCCTAGTTGCCCGCTAGTTCATACGTATGTATGGTTCAGCCGTGCCCTTCGCCCTTGCCACCCGGCAACGCCGACGATCAGGGACGACGCCGGCGATCGTCGGCGCTCTGACTGATCTGGTTTTGGCGGCGGGACTCGGGGCGATCCGGGCAACGCACGGTTCGATCGGGGAACGCCACGTGGAAGGGCCGCTTCCGACGCTTGCCATCGTCATCGCCCTGGCCGCGCCGGGCATTGTGGCCTTGATCGGCGTGGCAATCGACCGCCCGGTCCTCTTCGGCGCCGCGGGCATTGCGTGTTTGCCGCTCGCAATCGTTTCGATCGCGGCGGTGCCGATCTGGCTGGCGGGCGCCTTGTTCATGATCGCGTTCGTCCGGGCGACGAGCACGCAACGGTCCCTCTCACTCCTTGGCGGACTCGTTCTTGTCGGCTTCCAAGTTCCCATCCTCGTTGGGCTGTGGATCCTCATTACCGAGACGCACCAGTTCACCTACAACTTCCCGGGAGGCTCGGAAGGTGGCGAATACTTTACGCCCGGCAACGCCGTCATCTGCATCGTGATCGTCACGCTCGACATTTTCGTCGTCACCTTGCTGGCGCGACTCAGCCCGCCGCCGCGCGCATGAACGTGTGGCCGCTCACGCCCATCCGTCCCGGTCGCGGTCGACTTCGGGGGTCGGTCCGGGCGACCGCGGCGGATGCACTTGCAGACGAGCGGGGAAACCGAGGCGCGCAGTTCCGTCACCCGCGTCGACGACGACCTCGCGCACACGGAACTGTTCGCTCGCCGCCATCTCCGACGGGTCGAGGAGGGGCGCGACGGGCGCGCCCGCCACCGTCAGCCGCTCCAGCGCCTCGTCGCGCGTGAGCCGCGCGCAGGTCGCAGCGATCGCGGACTGACACTCGTCGAAACGGTCGAGACGTTCGAGATGGCCGAGCGCGCGGAGCTCGTCCGGCAGCGAGAGCCCGTCGCACACGGCCTGCCAGAAATGGTCCTCGGAGATGACCGCCAACGTGATCCACCCGCCGTCCGCGCACGCGAACACGCCGTAACCGGCTGACCCACGCGTCGGCTGAGTCCGACCGCGCAGCACGTTGCCGGAGCTCGTTCCCGACCAGGACGCGACCACGTCGGCCATCGCGACGTCGATGCGCTCCCCCTCGCCGGTCTGGATCCGTTTCGCCCACGCCGCGCAGATGCACAACGCGGCCATCGTTCCCGCCGCGAGATCGGCGATGGGGACACGCGGGATCGCCGGTTCCTCCCCGCCGCGCGGCGCGAGTGCGCCCGCGAGTGCCTGGTAGTTCACGTCGTGTCCCGGGCGTTCGACATTCGGCCCGGTCTGGCCGTAGCCCGACACCGAGCAGTAGATGATCGACGGGTTGCGCGCCCGCACGTCGTCGTAGCTCAGGCCGAGACGCGCCGCGACTCCGGGCCGCCATCCTTCGCAGAACACGTCGGCCTCGGCGACCAGCTCGAGTCCGCGCGCCTTACCTTCGGCGCTGCGGAGATTGAGCTCGATGCTCCGCTTGTGACCCGCGACGTCGCGGAACAAGTTCGGAAAGGTCCGCATCGGGTCACCGCCGGGCGGCTCGATCTTCAACACTTGGGCGCCGAGATCAGCCAGCATCTGAGTTGCGTGCGGGACCGGACGCCAGATCCCCGCGTCGAGGACGCGCATGCCGTCGAGCAGCCCGGTCACGTCACGAGCTCGCGTCGTCGCGCAGCCGCTGGCGCAACACGAACTTCTGGACCTTCCCACTCGCGGTGCGCGGGAACTCGTCGACCGCGCGCAGGTGTTCGGGCCACTTCTGGCGCGCGATCCCGGCCTGCTCGAGATAGGCCCGCACTTCGGCCGGCTCCGGCGCGCGGTGGCCGGTCTGCATTCGGAAGAACGCGCATGCGACCTCGCCGAGACGCGCATCGGGCGCGGCGACGACCGCGACCTCGGCGACGTCGGGCATCCGCACGAGAAGCTCCTCGACCTCCTGCGCGCTCACGTTCTCGCCGCCGCGGATGATGATGTCCTTCTTGCGATCCGTGATCGCGAGGTAACCATCGTCGTCGACGACACCGATGTCGCCGGTCATGAACCAACCGTCGGCGCTGAACGCGGCCTCCGTCGCGGCCGCATCCGTGTAGCCGACGAACAGCTCCGGCCCGCGGCTCCAGATCTCACCGGGCGTGCCGACCTCGACGTCGTTGCCGTCGTCGTCGACGAGCCGGATCTCGACGCCCGGCAACGGGCGTCCGTCGGTGTTCACGCGCTTGTCGTGCGGCGCGTCAGGGCTGCTCCCGGTGATCGACGGGTGCTCGGTCGATCCGAAGCTGCGCGCGATCTCGATGCCGAGCGCCGCGCAGCGCTCGCCGACCGCGGCCGGCACCGCCGAGCCGCCGAGACCGACGAAGGGCATCAGCGGAACGTGACGCTCGACGTCGTAGTCGGGATGATCGAGCAGGCTCGTGAGGAAGTACGTCGAGCCCTGGCCGGCCGACAGGCCCTCGTCGAGCATCGCCTGCAACACCCGACCGGGATCCCACACGTCGATGAGATGGATCTCGCTTCGGCGGAACACGGGGACGAGCAATGCGGCGAGCATGCCGATGCCGTGACCTACCGGCGCGCCCGTGATCATCGCCGGGCCGCCGCGATCGTTCTGCATCGCGGCGAGCTGGTGGATCTCGGCGTTGATCGTACGATGCGAGTGCACGACGCCTTTCGGATCCGAGGTCGTGCCCGACGTGTAGGCGACGAGCGCGGGTGCGCGCGGATCGACGGCGGGAATCGCGTCGATCGGGTCGTCGGCGACGAGATCGGCGAACGCGAGATCGCGCGGGTCGGCCGCATCGCTCGTTCGATCGCCGACGATCGCGACCCATTCGAGATCGACAAGTGTGTCGCGCATGCCTGCGAGATTGGCGAGGAAGTCCTGATGGCCGAAGCGGTCGGCGGTCACGAGCGCCTTCACGCGCGTCTTGCGCAGGATGTAGCCGACCTCCTTCGGGCCGTAGAAGTGGACGATCGGCACCACCACCGCTCCGAGATACGTGATCGCGTAAAAGGTCGCGGCCGCTTCGAGCCAGTTCGGGAGTTGGAACGCGACCGCGTCGCCGGGCCCGATGCCGCGCCCGCGCAGACCCGCGGCGACGCGCCGCGCGAGCGCGTCGACTTCGCCGAGCGTGCCGCGATAGGGCATGCGATCGGAACGCACGGTGAAGGGGTGCGACGCGGCGTCGCGCAAACCGGCGGCGAGAAGCGCACCGAGGCTGTCGTCGCCCCAGAAGCCTTCGGCCATATAGCGACGCGCGTCCTGCTCGTCGACGACGCGCGGCGTGAAGTCCATCACGCGCGGGGAAGTCCGAGGACGCGCTCGGCGATGATGTTGCGTTGGATCTCGCTCGTACCACCCGGGATGGTCGCGCCGAAGCTGCGTAGGTACTGAATGGCCCAAGATCCTTCGCGCCACATCTGCGGCCCGAAGCAGGCGAGATCGAGCTCCTCCATACCGAGCGCCTCCATGCCGAACAACAGCGCCTTCTGCAACGACTCGCTGCCGTAGAGCTTGAGCAACGAGTGCTCGGGCGCCGACTTGCCCTTGAGGAACTTGGAGAAACCGCGGTATCCCATCGTCATGAGCGCTTGCGCGTCGACGTAGAACCCGGCGACGGCGTCGCGATAGCGCGCGTCCTCTCCGAGCGGTTTCCCGTTCGGGCCTTCCGACTTTCCGAGCTCGACGAGCGCCTTGACCGCGCGTTGCACGTCGTACGCGTAGGTGATCCACAACATCGCGCGTTCGTGCGCGAGCGAGCCTTGCGTGATCGGCCAGCCGCCGTTGAGCGGGCCCATCAGATTCTCCTTGGGCACCCGCACGTCGGTGAAGAACACTTCGTTGAAGTCGCAGAATTCGTTGTCGGAGAGCTCGGGGAAGGGTCGGCGTTCGACTCCGGGCGCCGTCGTGTCGATGATGAGCGCGCTGATGCCCTTGTGCTTGGGCGCGGCCGGATCGGTGCGCACGAAGCACAAGCACCAGTCGGCGTGGTGCGCGCCCGACGTCCACACCTTCTGCCCGTTCACCACGAACTCGTCGCCGATCAACTCCGCGCGCGTCTTGAGACTCGCGAGGTCGCTCCCGGCGCCCGGTTCACTCATGCCGAGGCACCACGAGATCTCCGCGCGCAACGTCGGCACGAGGAATCGTTCCTTCTGTTCGGGCGTGCCGTAGTCGTTGATCGAGGGTGCGATGATCCCGAGGCCCTGCGGATTCGCGCTGCGCAGGATCTCGCGGCTGCTCATCTCCTCGAAATAGATCATCTGTTGAGTCGGCGTCGCGTTGCGGCCCCCGAGCTCCGGCGACCAACCGGGCACCAGCCAACCCGCGTCGAACAGCGCGCGTTGCCAGTCGCGAGCCCACTGCGGCATGTGCGCGCTCGACTGCTTGGGCTCGTGCACCCGCTCGTCGGATGGCTGGTGCTCGTCGAGCCAGCGGTCGAGCTCGGCGCGGAAGGCCTCGTCCTCGGGTGCGTAGCGCAGGCGCATTGGAGCGCAGGGTAGTTTCCTGACGTCAGTGTCAGGAAATCTCCGGGGGCCGCGTGGACTTCGAATTCTCGTCGGAACAGGAAATGCTGCGGGCGTCGGTCCGCGCATTTCTCAGCGCGAAGGCGCCCCTGGCGACGGTGCGTGCGGAGTACGAGGCCACCATCTTCGACCGGACCGTGTGGGACGGCCTGGTCGAGCTCGGCGTGGTCGGTCTGCTCGTCGGCGAGGAGCACGGCGGCGGCGGCGGAATGGTCGACGCGGCCGTGGTGCTCGAGGAGCTCGGCCGCGCGGTGAGCCCGGCGCCGTACGCGTCGTCGGCGATCGGAGCGGTCTCGCTCGCCGACGCCGACCTGCTCCCTGTGCTGGCCGACGGCTCGACGATCGGCACGGTCGCGATCTTCGAAGCCGGTTCCCGATACCTGTGGCAGCAGCCGGCCACCCGCGCGACGCGCGACGGCGGCAGCTGGCGACTCGACGGCGTCAAGTTGCACGTCGCCGACGCGACGGCGGCCGATGTCGCGCTCGTCACGGCGCTCGACGACGACGGACAGCTGGGCGTCTTCGCGACCGAGCGCTTCGACGTCGAGCCCACGCCGACCGTCGACGGATCGCGCAAGCAGGGGCGGATCGTCCTCGCGGGGACCTCGAGCCGCCGGATCGATTCGAGCGCCGCCGCCGCCGAAACGTCGATCGCGCGCACGCTCGACCGCCTCGGTGTGGCCGCCGCGGTCGACGGAGTGGGCGCGGCGCAGCGCGCGCTCGAGCTCACGGTCGAGTACGCGAAGGAACGCGAGCAGTTCGGCAAGCCGATCGGCGCGTTCCAAGCCGTACAGCACCTGTGCGCCGACATGCTGCGCACGGTCGAGCTCGGCCGGGCCACGGGCTACTACGCGTGCTGGGCGCTCGACGATGCCTCACCCGAGGAGGCGCACCGGGCGTCGACCTTGGCGCGCGCGTTCGCAGCCGACGCGTTCCCGCAAGTCGGCGGCACGGCGATCCAGGTCTTCGGTGGCATCGGCTTCACCTGGGAGCACGACATCCACCTGTACTACAAGCGACTGCTCACAGTCGCGCAAGCGCTCGGCACCGCGAACGACCACCTCGAGGAGCTCGCGACCCTCGCCATCGACTGAGCTGGTTGCTCGATGGTGCCTTGGTCCCAACTCGTGATTGCGGAGCCCGAGATCGCCGCGGCCGGACGACGGCTGCTCGAGGACCCAGCAGGAATACCGACAGTCGCGTTCCTCGCCTCGGTCGGCGCCGATGCGCGACCTCGGATCCATCCCTTCATACCCGCCGTCGTCGGCGGGCGGCTATGGGCCTTCGTGATCCGTTCGCCCAAGCAGCGAGATCTCGACCGAGACGGATGGTACGCGATTCATAGCGTCCTCGGACCGAGCGACGAATCATTCTCCGTCTCGGGCCACGCCGTGCGAGTCGACGATCCACATGAACGAGACGTGGTCGGCGATCGCATGCCGTTCGACGACATCGACGATGCGCACGTTCTCTATGAGTTCCGAGTCGATCGCGCGTTGTGGACGACGTGGACCACACCGACGACCCCTGTCCATCGACATTGGTGTCTCGGCATCGCGCAGGAGTGAGGCTCGGAACCTGCGGCGCTATTCGCGTACGAGGAGGAGGCAGCCGCAGGTGTTGCCGCCGCCGGCGGCGATCACGCCGACCTCGGGTGGCGTCGCGATCTGACGCTCCCCCGCCTGCCCCCACATCTGCGTTGCGCCTTCGTGCAGGAAGCCGTAGCCGTGCAGCCGACCCGCCGACAGCTGGCCGCCGTGGGTGTTCAAGGGCAGCTGCCCGTCGCGGGCGATGCGCGTTCCGCCTTCGATGAACGGCCCGCTCTCACCAATGCCGCAAAGTCCGAGCGCTTCGAGCCACGACATCGTGATCCACGAGAAGCCGTCGTACAGCTGCGCCATCTGAACATCGGCCGGCTTGTACTCCGTGCGCTCCCACAACTGCTGGCCCGCGGCGCGGTTCGTCATCGTCGACAGGTCGTCGAACTGATCCCACGACGGGCGACCGTCGATGCGGGTGCCGACGGCCTCGACGCGTAGTGCCGGGTTGCGCAGATCCTTGGCGCGATCGCGGCGAGAGACGATCACCGCGGTGGCGCCGTCGCACGGGATGTCGCAGTCGTAGAGACAGAAGGGCGACGAGATCATGCGCGCCGCCATGTAGTCGTCCATCGACATCGGGTCACGGTAGATCGCCTTCGGATTGAGGACGGCGTTGCGGCGCGCGTTGAGCGCGATCCACGCGAGCTGCTCGCGGGTCGTGCCGTACTGGTGGAAATGGCGTTGCGCGAACATCGCGATCCAGATCGCGGCCGACGGCGCCGCGAACGGCAGGTTCCACTCCATGAACCCCGACGCCTTGAACCCGCCACCGCCTCCGCCGCCTCCACCGGGCATCACCGCGGCGCGCCCTTTCTCGCCCTGGGCCGAACCCTCGTAGACCGAGCGGAAACAGAGCACGTGGTTCGCGAGCCCGGACGCGACCGCGAGACACGCATTCACGACCGAGCCGAGCTGGCCCGACGTCTCGAGGCCGCTGCCGTACCAACCGCACTTCAGCCGCAACGCGTCCATCACGTCGTACGCGCCGGCGCCCGAGAAACCGGCCGGTGTCCCCATGGGACCGGGATAGGTCGAGACGCCGTCGATGTCGTCGGTCGTGAGGCCCGCGTGCTCGATGGCCGCGAGGCACCCGTCGAGGGTCAGCTCGAATGGATCGCGGAACAGCCGCCGGCCGATGTCGGATTGGCCGACTCCGGAGATACAGGCGCGCCGCTCGATGATGTCGTTCTCGTCCACGACGTCACTCCCCCCGCTCGACGTCCGGCCGGAACAACGGGATGTAGATGTCGCCTTCGGGATCGGGGTGATGTTCGAACGTGACGCGTAGCGGCATCTCGATGCGCGCGTCGTCGGGCGCGCAGTCGACGAGGTTCGTCGTCAGCCGCACCGACGGCTGCTCGACGATCTCGATGATCGCGACGATGTAGGGCAGTTCCGGTCCGGGCATCCACGGTTGGTGGTTGACCGAGAAGGTCGCGAGCGTCGCGCGCCCGGACACAGCTTCGGTCTTCATGTTTTTCGAGTGGCACATCGGGCAGAGCGGCTGCGGCGGATGGATGTAGAAGCCGCACTCTTGGCAACGCCAGAAGCGCAGCTCGCCGCGCGCGCCCGCCGTCCAGAAGTCGCGGTTGCGATCGGTGAGCTTGGGCAGTATGCGAAACGGCGGCGCCGCCTCTTCCACGTCGGGCACGGTCACTCCTGTTCGGCTTCGCGCGCTTCTTCGAAACCGCGGCGCGCGTGCGGTATCGCTTCGACCGCAGGCAACAACCCGTGCCCCGGAACGGTCAACATGATCGATCCGAGGATCTCCTCCCACGACGCACCGACCTCGCGCGCGAGACGCGCGTGCCGTCGCACGCCTTCGGGGTTGCGCAATCCGACGGTCACGACCAGGCGGATGAGCTCGTGCGTCTTGCGGTCGGGCGCAGAGATCGAATCGATCTGCGACATCCACGCGTTCTGCGCGGCGTGCAGCTGCGGGAACACCTCGTGCAGCGGTTCCTCGAAGGGAAAGTTCCAGTCCTGCTCGTCCTCGTTCACGATGCGTGACGCTACCGGTCAGCGGAATTCCGAAGGAACACGGGGATCGTCACGTCGTCCGAGATCGCCTTGAACTCGACGACGACGGGCAGGTCGGCACGCAGCTCGTCGAAGGGGACGCCCTCGATGTTCGTCATCACCCGCGGGCCCTCCTCGAGCTCGACGATCGCGGCGACGTAGGGGACGCGCTCGTGGAAGGGCGGCAGGTCGTTCACGTGCACGACGGAGTAGGTGTAGATCGTGCCCCGGCCCGACGCCTGCTTCCACTCGACGTCGTCGCTCCAGCAGGTCGGGCAGAACGGGCGCGGGTAGTAGTGGTCGCGGCCGCAGGCGTTGCAGTGCCGGATGAGGAACTTGCCTTCCTTCAGCGCGTCCCAGAACGGCTGGGTCTCTTGGTCGGTCGACGGCAGGTCGAACCGAGCAGTGGTCATTTCATTCCCGACAATTCTGGGTCGACTCCACGCTCCGCTCCCGTTCGGTCGCTGCGCTGTCGTCTCACCGAAGAACCGCCACGGCCTCGCCCTGGATCTTGGTCTCGCCCTGCTCGTTGACGACCGAGCAGTCGAGCACGACCTCGTTGCCGGCGCGCTTCTCGCGCACCGTGACGCTGGTCGTCAACACTTCGCCGGGCCACGTCTGCTTCGTGAAGCGGACGCGGTACGACTTCAGGTTGCCGATCCCGACGTAGTCGGTGATCGCAGTCGCGAGGAGGCCGGCAGTGAACATGCCGTGGCCGAAGACCGAAGGCAGGCCGGCCTTTTGCGCCGCGATCTCGTCGTGGTGCATTGGATTGAAATCGCCGCTCGCGCCCGCGTACATCACGAGATCCGTCCGCGTGAGCGGGTGGCTGATCGCCGGTCCGGTGTCGCCGACCGACAGATGTGTGTAGCCGCGCGCGCGCTCACCCATGGAGCGCTACGACTATCGGTTCCCTGACGCCGGCGTCAACTTCTGGCGAAGGGACCCGACGCGTGCAGGAGCTCGCTGAGCAGTCGTTCCTGCTCCCGCAGCTGCGAACGCGCGGACTCGAGGTAGTCGAGACGCGCTTCGAGCCGGCGGAGGTCGTCCTGCACCCATTCCAGCCAGGTGTAGAGCTGCTCGGCGGGCAGACCCGTCGGCGGCGCGGCCGAGGCGGCCGGTCCGTTGGCTGTACTCATCGGAAGCTGCGTTGACATTGCCATCGGTCGTTCCCTTCTCATCCCGCGGTCCACGGCTGCCTCCTCGCGAAGCAGACCCTCTTGCACCAAGTCCAGGTCAATGGATTCCCGCTTCACACGGGACCGCCCGCGGACTCGGATGGGACGAAATCGGGCTACTGCCACAGTTGCGACGGCTGTCGCGCCGCCCCAGTTCAGGAGCCCGGTCGTCTCCACCGGTCCTTTTCGGACATTCGCTACGGATCCCGAGGCAAACCGAGCAGACGTTCGGCAATCACGTTGCGCTGGACGTCGCTCGTGCCCCCGGCGATGGTGAGGCACCGGTTGAACAGGAACGACGACGACCAGGCCGAGGCGTCACCCTCCGCGGCCGTGGCCTCGATGCCCGCGACCAGCATGCCGACCTCCTGAACGTGCTGATCGTGCTGCACGCCGAGCAGCTTGCGGACGGCCGCTTCCGAGCCCGACGGATCGGCGCCCGCGAGCGCCGCCAGCGTCAGTCGGAACCCGAGCGCCGACAGGGCGTGGCCGGTGACCACGAGGTCGCCGGCCTCCGCGAGCGCGAGCCGGTCGTCGGCCAGGCCGCGGGCCTCGATCGCCTTCAGCACTCCGACCACACCGCCACCGATCGTGTTGCCCGAGCCCATGTACACGCGCTCGTTCGCGAGGGTCGTGCGGGCGCACCGCCACCCGTCGTGCTCACGACCGACCAGGCAGTCCTCGGGCACGAACACGTCGTCGAAGAAGACCTCGTTGAACATCGCCTGGCCGGTCAGCTCACGCAGCGGACGAATGTCGATGCCGGGGATGCGCATGTCGACCATGAAGCACGAGATGCCGTCGTGCTTCGCCGCCTCGGGATCGGTGCGCGCCAGGCAGATGCCCCAGTCGGCTTCCTTGGCCATCGACGTCCAGACCTTCTGCCCGTTCAACAACCAGCCGCCTTCGACGCGCGTCGCGCGCGTCGACAACGACGCGAGGTCGGAACCTGCACCCGGTTCGCTGAAGAGCTGGCACCAGCCGATCTCTCCGCGCAGCGTCGGCATGATCCAACGTTCGCGTTGCGCCGCGGTGCCGTGCACGATCAGGTTGGGCAACGCCCAACCTCCGACTCCGATGTTCGGCTTCGTGATCTTCGCGGCGCGGAACTCCTCCTCGACCACGAGTAGCTCGAGCGCTTTGGCGTCGCGGCCCCACGGTGCGGGCCAACCCGGCGTGACGTAGCCCGCCTCGGCCAGCCGGTTCAACTGCTCCTTCGCGGGCCGGGTCTTGATGTCGGCGAGCAGTGCCCGCAATTCGGCTCGGAACGCGTCGACCTTGCCGTCGCCGTCGACGTCGCCGTGGCCCGGAAGGTCGACGGCCAGGCGGCGGCGCGCGCCCCCAATCGCGGCCTGGGCCGCGCGGACGCGCCACTCGTCGGGCGTGCCGGTGAGCAGGTGCAGCGTGATCGCGCGCCGGAGGTAGATGTGCGCGTCGTGCTCCCAGGTGAAGCCGATGCCGCCGAGGGTCTGCACGCAATCCTTGGCGTTCGTGAACGCGGCGCCGAACGCGAGCGCGGCTGCCGCGGCGATTGCGAGCCGGGCACCGGGATCGTCGAGATCGTCGGCCGCGGCCGCCGCGTCCCACACCGCGGCGCGTGCGAGCTCCACACGCGCCAACATCTCTGCGCACCGGTGCTTCACGCCCTGGAACTGCCCGATCGGGCGTCCGAACTGCACGCGCACCTTCGCGTATTCGGACGCGGTGTCGACGCACCACTGCGCGACGCCGATCGCCTCCGCCGCGAACAGCGTGGCGGAGATCAGACGCACGCGCTCGTCGGTGAGATTCGAGAGCTTTCGTTCGGGCGCCGAACGGGCGGCACTCATTGCGGCGTCGAGGTCGATGCGCGCCAGCCGGCGCGTCAGGTCGACGCTCTTCACTTCCTTTGCGCCGACGGCTGAGGCGTCGAGTGCGTACCACGCGCCGTCGACCGCGCAGACGATCACGTCGGCGGCGGAACCGCCGGCCACGAGCGCCGCGCCGTCGAACGCGACGGCTCCGGTGAGCTCACCGGCTGCGAACTTCGCGAGGAGCGCGACGGCGGCAGGACCACCGTCGGCTTGCAACAGCGCGGCGACGATCGCGGTCGGAACATACGGTCCGGGCGCGCACGCTCGCCCGAGCTCCTCGATCACGACGGCTTGCTCGAGGAGACCCGCGCCGCTGCCCCCGTGTGCCTCGTCGAGGTGGAGACCGATCCAGCCCGGCTCGGCCAGCGCGTCCCAGAAGGCAGGGCGGACCTGCGTCGCGGCGTCCAGCGCGGCGCGGACGACACCAGGATCGATGTGGTCGTCGACGAAACGGCGGACGGCGTGGCGCAGGTGCTCGTGTTCCTCTGTGATCCCGATCGGCATTCGTCGATAGTCGCGCGCGCCTGACGCCCACGTCAGCTCGGGGACTGGTTCAGACGATCTTTTCGCCGTCGCGGATGATCGTGATGGCCTGGGTGGGGCAACCCTGCGCGGCGAGGATCACCTTGTCGTCGGGCTGCGCGGCGGGTTCGACGACTACCGCGATCCCGTCGTCGTCGAGGTCGAAGACGCCGGGGGCCCAGAACGAGCAGTTGCCCGAGCCCATGCACGCGTCGCGGTCGATCGAGATGTCGAGCGCCATCACGGGCACGCTAACGCCTCAACCCGCGACCTCGCAGAAGCGCGCGTAGCGGTCGGCGACCGCAGGCACCCAGGTCGGATCGGGGTCGACCACGTGCGAGGTGCGCGCCCAGCGCGCCGCGTCGTTCGTCGACGTCTCGAGTCCCGCGGCGAGGCGGGCCAGGAACGCCGCACCCAGCGCGCCTCCTTCGGGCACCGCGCAAACGTGCACCGGCAACGCGGTGCAATCGGCGAGCGCCTGCATCCACGCCTCGACGCGCGTGCCGCCACCCGTGGCGACGATGCGGCGCGCGGGCGACGGGGAGGCATCGATCATCCGGCGGGTCACGAACCCGGCGGCCTCGAACGCGGCGCGTCGAACCGACGCGGCGTCGTGTGTGAGGGCGAGATCGACGAGCTGCGCGCGCCGGGACGAGTCCTGGAACGGCACCCGTTCGCCGCGCGGGTACGGCACCCAGATCGGCACCCGGCCCGGATCGACAACGCGCGCCGGCGCGCCGGCCTCGGCCGCGGTCGCGGTCGCGCACATTCGGTCGACCCAGTTGAGGAACAGACCACCCGCGTTGCTCGGACCGCCGACGAGGAACTTGCCGCGCGCGGTATGCGGGATCGTGTAGTGACGCGCGACCTCGACCGGCTCGGGGATCACCGCCCACACGATGAGCGTCGTGCCGCAGATCACGAGCACGTCGCCGACGTCGTCGCTCCCGGCCACGAGCTGTTCGGCCATCGCGTCGATCGTTCCGCCCTCGAGCACGCAGCCGGGCCGGCCGCGGACCTCGGCGAGAGGCTGGCCCGTGGGCCCGATGGTCGGCATCTGGTCGGGACGCGCCCCGCACTCGGCGAGGCGCTCCTCGTCCCACTGCTTCCAGTCGAAGAGCGGGTACGCGGTGGCCGCGACCGTCGTGGAAACGACGGGTTCGCCCGAGAGCGCATGGTTCGCAACCGCTTGCGCCATCCAGTAGCCGCGCGCGTTCGGGTACTCGTGCGACTGCCACTGCAGGAACTGGGCGAGCTCACCCGCCTCGGCGATCGCGCCCGGACGATCGGCGTGGCCGCGCTCGTCGCCGTAGAGCAGGCCGGGCGCACACGGTACGCCGTCGGCGTCGACCGCCGTCAGCGACGGGACCATCGCCGCGACGGACACCGCGCGCGGATTCACGTCGCCGAGAGCCTCGAGCGCGCGGCGCGGGCCTTCGTGCCACGCGAGCGCCGCGTCGTGCTCGAAACAGAGCGGCGACGGAACGAAGAACTCATGCGGGACGCGCGCGCGGGCGACGATGTTCCCGTCGGCGTCGGCCGCGACGGCCTTCACCGAGGAGGTACCGATGTCGATCCCGACCGTGAGCTCGGACACGGCGGGCGAGACTATGTCAGCGACGCGATGACCGCGTCGTGCAGCAATCCGTTGGTGCACACGAAACCGCCCGCGTCGACGTCGGCGCGCCCGTCGACCGCGGTCCAGCGGCCTCCCGCCTCTTCGACGATCGGTATGAGCGCGGCGATGTCCCACAGGGAGACGATCGGGTCGATCGCCACGTCGAACGCGCCTTCCGCGACGAGCAGGTGCTGCCAGAAATCGCCGATGCCGCGCGTGCGCCAGCAGCGATGCGAAAGGTCGACGAGCTTGTTCCCGACACCGTCGGCGTAGAACCGTTCGGAGGTGTCCCAGGCGAACGAGAGTTGCGCGTCGTCGAGCGCCGCCACCGACGACACGGAGATGCGTTCGCCGTCTCGGAACGCGCCGAGGCCCCGGCCCGCCCACCACCGCATGCCGAGCGCGGGCGCCGACGCGACACCGACGATCAGCTCGCCCGCGCGCTCCAGACCGATGAGCGTTGCCCAGATGGGCACGCCCCGCACGTAGCTCTTGGTGCCGTCGATCGGGTCGATGATCCAGCGGTATTCCGAGTCGGCGAGGGCGTCGCCGGCAACGGTTCCGAACTCCTCGCCGAGCACCAGGTGACCGGTCGACTCCCCGAGCCGCTCCCGGATCGCCCGCTCGACCGCCTCGTCGGCCTCGCTCACCGGCGTGAGATCAGGCTTCGTGGTGACCTTCAAGTCGTGCGCGCGGAACCGCTCCATCGTGATGCCATCGGCCAGATCGGCGAGCTCCAATGCGAGCTCCAATGCCTCGGCGGTGTCCACGTTGCGAGCATACGGGAGCGCGCGAACGTGCCGATGAGGACGCCATGCACGGTATGGTCGGCGTCGTGGCCCGTCGCGATGACGTGATGGCGCGGATCTGCGAGCTCGTGAGCGCGTCGGATCCCGAGGGCGCCGACGCATTCGTCCATTCCTATTACGGACAGCTCGGCGACGACGACCTGGCGATCTGGACGACCGAGGAGCTCGCAGCCGCGGCGCTGGAGCACTGGCGATTCGGCGCGCGGCGCGGCCCGGCAGAAGTGCTCGTGCGCGTCTACACGCCCGCACGCGGTCACACCGCGGTCGACGTCGTGCTCGACGACATGCCGTTCGTCGTCGACTCCCTCACGATGGCGCTCGACCGTCGCAATCTCGGCGTGCACCTCGTCGTGCACCCGATCCTGTGCGTACGCCGTTCGCACGACGGCGAGTTGATCGGGATGGCTCCCGACGACGCTCCGGCCCGAGACGGCGAGCAGGTGCTACTCGAGTCGTGGACGCACATCGAGATCGACCGCGAGACCAACACCGACATCCTCGACACGGTGCGAAGCGAGTTGCTCTCGGTTCTGCACGACGTGCGCGCCGCGACACGCGATTGGGGACCGATGCTCGACGCGCTGCAGCACCTCGTGACCGAGCTCGAGCAGATGCCGCCACCGTGCGATGTCAAGGAGCTCGCCGAGGGCAAGGCGCTCCTGGAGTGGCTCGCCGATCAGCACTTCGCGTTCCTCGGCTACCGCGATTACGAGCTCACCGACGACGACCGGTTGGTGCCGGTGCCGGGTTCGGGGCTCGGATTGTTGCGCGGGGCGCCGGAGCAACCGTCGGCGAGCTTCGCGCGCCTGCCGGCCGAGATCCGCGCCAAGGCACGCGAGAAGACCCTCCTGGTGTTGACGAAGGCGAATGCCCGCTCGACGGTGCACCGGCCGACCCACCTCGACTACATCGGGATCAAGCGTTACGGCGCGCAGGGCGAGGTCGTCGGCGAACACCGGTTCATCGGGTTGTACTCGTCGGGCGCGTACACCGGGAGTCCGTTCGACGTGCCCGTGCTGCGCCGGAAAGTCGCGGCCGTCATCGAGCGGGCGGGATTCCTACCTGCGAGCCACGATCAGAAGGATCTCATGCAGATCCTCGAGACGTATCCACGCGACGACCTCTTCCAGATCGACGTCGACCAACTGTTCAAGAACGCGATGGGCATCCTGCGCCTGCAGGAGCGGCGCCGGGTTCGCCTGTTCGTGCATCGCGAACCGTACGGCCGGTTCGTGTCGTGTCTGGTCTTCATCCCCCGCGACCGGTACACGACCCAGGTACGCGAGCACATCGCACAGCTGCTCGCCGCCGCGTACGGATCGCAGGGCTACGAGTGGAACACGCGGCTATCCGAGTCGGTGCTCGCCCGGCTGCACTTCGTGTTGCACCTCGAGAAACCGGGCGGCGACACCGTCGACGTCGGCGAGTTGGAGCAGTCGGTCGCGGCCGCGGTGCGCGCGTGGGTCGACGACCTGCGCGACGCGCTGATCGCGTCGCGAGGTGAGGAGACGGGGCTCGACGCGTTGCGCGTCTGGGCCGATGCCTACCCCGGTGCGTATCAATACGACTTCGACGCGGCCGAGGCACTCGCCGACCTGCCCCAGCTCGAACAGCTCGGCGACGCCAAGCCGCTCGCGGCGCGGCTCACAACCGGCACCGATCACCTCGACCTGAAGCTGTACGGCATCGGTGCGCAACCGTCTTTGTCGGAGGTGCTGCCGCGCCTGACGAACATGGGCGTCATCGTCGACGACGAGCACCCCTACGCGCTGACGCCCAAAAGTCTCGACGGCCGTTGGATGAAGTGGTTCCGCCTGCGCGCACCCGCGGGCACGGTCATCGATCCCGCCGCGCTTCGACTCTTCGAGGAGGCGTTCCTCGCGGTGGTCGACGGCCGCGCCGAGGACGACGGTTTCAACCGCCTCGTCCTCACCGCCGGGCTCGCCTGGCGAGAGGTCGCGCTCTTACGTGCCTACTGCCGCTATCTGCGCCAGACCGCAACTCGGTTCAGCTTGACCTATATCGAGGGCGCGCTGAGTCAGCACAATGAGATCGCACGCCGGCTCGTCGAGCTGTTCGTCGCGCGCCTCGATCCGTGGGTCGTCGGCACGGATCGACAAAGCGGCGCGAGCGCCCGCGGCGACACGGGCGCGACCGAACGCCTGGCCGACGAGATCCGCTCCGCGCTCGACGCGGTGACCTCGCTCGACCAAGACCGCATCCTGCGGGCGCTGCTCCATCTCGTGCTCGCGACGCTGCGCACGAACTGGTTCCAGGAAGGTGACGCCGAAGGCAATCCGCCGCCGTGCGTCGCGCTGAAATTCGACCCAAGTGCGATCCCCGACCTTCCGCTGCCCCGGCCGCTGTTCGAGATCTTCGTGTACTCGCCGCGCGTCGAAGGTGTGCACCTGCGCGCGGGCAAGGTCGCACGCGGCGGGATCCGGTGGTCGGACCGGCGCGAAGACTTCCGCACCGAGGTACTCGGGCTGATGAAGGCCCAGCGCGTCAAGAACGCGGTGATCGTGCCGGCCGGCGCCAAGGGCGGCTTCGTCGTCAATCGGCCGCCCGCCGATGCCGCGCGGTTACGCGAAGAGGTCGAGGCTTGCTACCGCCTGTTCATCGGGGCGTTGCTCGACGTCACCGACAACCTGGTCGACGGCAAGGTCGTACCGCCGAATCAGGTGGTGCGTTACGACGACGACGATCCCTATCTGGTGGTCGCCGCCGACAAGGGCACCGCGGCTTTCTCCGACATTGCCAACGAGATCGCGTGCGGGCGCGGCTTCTGGCTGGGCGACGCGTTCGCGTCGGGCGGCAAGCACGGTTACGACCACAAGGCGATGGGCATCACGGCGCGGGGTGCGTGGGAGTCGGTGCGGCGCCACTTCCGCCACCTGAAGGTCGATCCGGACCACGACGACTTCACCGTGGTCGGCATCGGCGACATGTCGGGCGATGTGTTCGGCAACGCGATGTTGCTGTCGGAGCACATCCAGCTCGTCGCCGCGTTCGACCACCGGCACGTGTTCCTCGATCCCGACCCGGATCCGGCCACATCATTCGCAGCACGACGCCGACTTTTCGACCTGCCACGCTCGTCGTGGGCCGATTACGACATCGCACAAATCTCCGCAGGTGGCGGCGTGTACGCGCGCACGCTGAAGTCGATCTCGATCACGCCCGAGGTGCGCGCGCGGCTCGCGATCGACGACGGCGTCGACGCACTCACCCCGGCCGAGGTCATCCGCGCGATGCTGCAGGCGCCGGTCGACCTGCTCTACAACGGCGGCATCGGCACCTACGTCAAAGCACGCACCGAGAGCCACGCCGCGGTCGAGGACAAGTCCAACGACGCGGTGCGCGTCGACGGCCACGATTTGCGGTGCCGAAGCGTCGCCGAGGGGGGCAACCTCGGCTTCACCCAGGACGGCCGCGTCGAGTACGCGCTCGCCGGCGGCCGCATCAACACGGATGCGATCGACAACAGCGCGGGTGTCGACACCTCCGACCACGAGGTGAACATCAAGATCCTGCTCGACGGCGCGGTGCGCGACGGCGAACTGGGCGAGATCGATCGCAACGTGTTGCTCGTCAGCATGACCGACGAGGTCGCGGCGCTCGTCCTGCGCGACAACTACCGCCAGAATCGCGCGCTCGACAATGCGCGCGCCCAGGCCGTCGTGATGGATCAGGTGCACACGCGGTTCATGCACGCGCTGGAATCGGGCGGCCATCTCAACCGCGATCTCGAGCGCCTTCCCACGGACGAACAACTCGCTGATCGGCACCAACTCGGGCTCGGGCTCACCGCGCCGGAACTGGCGGTGTTGCTCGCGTACGCGAAGATCGCGCTCGAAGAAGAGCTGCTCGCGTCCGAGCTCCCGGACGACCCCGACTTCATGCCCGAGTTGGTGCGGACGTTCCCCTACGCGGTGCGAGAACGGTTCCTCGATCGGATCCGCACCCACACGCTGCGCCGCGAGATCACGGCCACCGCGCTCGTCAACGGTCTGGTCAACCGCGCCGGCACGACGTTCGCGTTCCGGCTGAGCGAGGAGACCGGCGCCCACGGACCCGACATCGTGCGCGCGCACGAGGCGGCGCGGGCGATCTTCGACCAGGACGCGCTGTGGCGCGATATCGAGGCGCTCGACCGCACGCTCGACGTCGACGTGCAGACCGGCGTGTACCTCGCGAGCCGGCGGCTCGTCGAGCGGGGCGCGCGCTGGCTGCTACGGAATCGTCCCCAACCGTTGCCCGTCGCCGTGACGGTCGCGTTCTTCGCGGTGCCGGTCGCGCGCCTGGCCGCGATGGCGAGCGTGTCGCCCAAGATCGAACCCGCCACCGCGGAGTACGCCGCGCAGGGCGTGCCCCGTGAGCTCGCCCAACGGATCGCCGCGCTCGCGAATCTGCCGCGCGCGCTCGACATCGCCGAGCTGGCCGATGCCCACAAGGTCGAGGTCGAGACCGTGGCGGCCACTTACGACGATGTCGGCGACAAGCTCCGTTTCGACTGGCTCGGCGACCGGATCGTCGAGCTACCCCGCGCCGATCGGTGGGACGACCTGGCGCGCAACGCGTTGCGCGAGGACGCGGCCGCGCAGTTCCGTCGCATCGTCGACGCCGCGTTGACTGCCGAGTCCTACGAGACGTGGGTCGAGCCGCGCGCAACGGTCGTCGGCCGTGTGCTCGCGTTGCTCGACGAGATCCGAGTCCACGGTGTCTTCGACGTCGCAACGTTGTCGGTCGCGCTGCGCGAGCTCCGCGGCCTCACCTGAGCGGGAGACAGCGGCCGCGAACGGTCAGTTGATTCCAAGTGCGTCGAGCACGTCCGCCAGCTCGGTGAGGTCGGCGATGCAGGCCGTTGCCCCACTCAACTCCTCGCGGCCATGGGTCGTGAGCACGCCGATGACGACCATCCCGGCCGCTCGACCCGAGGCGATGCCGGCGGGCGCGTCTTCGAGGACGACACATTCGTCGACCGCGGCGCCGAGCAGCTCGGCACCGAGGAGATAGGGCTCTGGGTCAGGTTTGCCGCGCTTCGTGAGCTCGGGAGTGACGAGCGTCGCCGGCAACGGCAGCCCGGCGGCGGCGACACGGGCACGGGCGAGCGGTATCGGACACGAGGTCACGACGGCCAGCCGCGGATGGCTTTCGAGCAACCGGCGGGCACCCCGCAGCGCGACGACGCCTTCCGTGTCGACGCGCTGACGCTCGTCGAGGATCGCCCCTTCGACGGCAGCATCGAGGTGCGGCGCGAGCTCTGCCGCGGCCGCGGTCGACGTTCGCCCGTGCGGCAGTCGCTCGGCGACTCCCGGCGCCAGGTGTCTGAGATCAGCCCACCATTCGAAAGCACGAACGACCGAGGCCTTGGAATCGATCAGTGTGCCGTCGAGGTCCGACAAGATTGCGATCGAGCGAATCCGAACATCGTAGAGGTCGTGTTTCTACTGGAGGCGCACGATGTGCGGGTCATGGCTCAGGTGTGCCGCCGCGGGACCCAGCGCTTGGATCCGAGCGAGCGAGACGTGAGCGGCCTCGCGCCAGGACTCGTCGTGGAGGTTCGTCGCATCCGGCTCGCCCGACAACAGTTCGCTCGCCCGGAATGCACACTGCGCGGCCAGCACGACGGGCCCCTCGCGCGTCTCGATCACGACGGACTGGTGCCCGGGCGTGTGACCTGGAGTCGCGATGATGCGAACGCCCTCGACGATCTCTTCGTCGCCCTGCACGAGTCGAAGTCGCTCGGCCGGAATCGCGGCCCACTCGGCGACGGTGTATCGAGGATCTCGCGCTTCGACGTGCTCGTTCGCGTGGACGAAGACCGGCGCGTCGAGCAACCGCTGCTGACCGCAGTGGTCGAAATGCATATGCGAGAGAACCACCGCGGTGATGTCGGCCGGCTCGAGCCGCACCGACCCCAGCGCGTCGCGAAGTGAGACGACCTCCGGCTGATACCACGTGTCGATCACCGCGTTACCGGTCCCGATACCGGTGTCGACGAGGATCACGCCGTCGCGATGACGAACCACCCAAGCGTGCACGGGAAAAGGCTCGAAGGTGGCGTGTTCCGGGTGCCAGTCCGGCACCGCGGTCACCCGAGCGAGCGTCAGGCGCTCGACCGACGGCAACCTTCGAGACGACACCACCGTGACATTAACGACCGGCGCCAGGTGCTCCAAAGGGTCGGACGCGCAAGACTTGCCCTGTGAGTCTTCGGCAGCGGCGCTGATCCGTGTTCGTACCTGAGTCGATCGGGCTGCACGAGGCCGGAGCCGGTGACCCGTACGGGTGGCTCCTGACCGAGCCGTTGACGTGGTCGGGGACGTTCCATGGTTTGGTGCGTCAGGTCGATGTGCGCGCGTCGCCGGAGCATCCGTTCTCGACCGACCTTGCGTCGGTACCGAGAAGCCTCACCTGGCTGTTTCCGCGCTACGGCAAGTACACGAAGGCGGCGGTGCTGCACGACTATCTCTGTCAGAACTTTCGTAACGCCCCGTCGGTCGGCTCCGCCGTATTCTCCCTGCTCCCACTCGTCGATCGATCCGACGCCGACGAAGTGTTCCTCCTCGTGATGGAGGAGTTGGGTGTTCCCTGGTTGCGGCGACGGTTGATGTGGGGCGCGGTCAGCTGGGCGACGATGATGACGAGTCTCGTGCCGGGACGACGCAGCAACCCTCGCCTTCGTTGGATCGGGCGGATCTTCGTTGTGCTTGCGCTCGTCGCACTGCTCTTCGCACTCGTCCTGCAACGAGATCTCGAGACGCTCGGCGCATCGATCATCGTCGCGCCCGCGGTGGTGATGGTCGGCGGCACGATCGCGCTCGGCCGGCGAGATCGAGTGCTTCCGTATGTCCTGGCCTACCTCTTGACGCTGTTGTTCTCGGCCCTGCTCGCGATCGGTCTTGTTCTCGCCGTGGCCCTGTACGTCTTCTTCTTCGTCGAAGACGTGTTCGCCGGGCTTCCCGCGACCCGACGGTTCTGGCGCGACCTCTTCTCGCTCGAAGCCAAGCTCGAGAAGCTCGGAACGCCTCAGTTCGCGCGCATCGCCGCGGTCAGCGAGAGCTGACGCTCAACCCGCGGTTGGCTCCCATCGGCGGTGGGTCCAACTGTTCTTGCCGGCCCGTTTCGTCTCGTACATCGCTTCGTCGGCGGCTCTTCGCATGAGCGTCGTCTCGGACGCCGGTCCGGGTCCGCAAATGCCGACGGAAAGCGAGACCGGGGCGTCGAGCTCACGAACGCTGACGACGAGCCGCTCGCCGAGGAGCCGCGCTTCGGTCTCGCCTTCCACGCCGGAGACGACAATTACGAACTCGTCGCCGCCGAAGCGCGCCACGAGATCGCGTCCGCGAACCACCCGGCGCAGCGCGTCGGCGACGACACACAGAACTTCGTCGCCCGCGTGATGGCCGAGGTCGTCGTTGATCGTCTTGAAGTCGTCCAGATCGCAAAAGGCGACGAGAACGTTGACCGAGGCGCAGGAACTCGGTCGCCGACCCGAACGTCGCGGCAATGGGTGAGCCGATCTCGGGAGCGGCGGCAACGCGTCCGGGACGGATCCAATGCCAGTCGTCGCTCACGCACTCGTCGTCGTCGACGAGTGTCACGAACGCCAGGTCGACGTCGACGAACGCGCCCAGCTGCTCCAGACACGTACTGACTGCGACGTCCAACGAAGACGTATCCGCGACGCCGAGCACACGCGACAACCTCGCCGCCAGGCTCTGAAACGACGCCGCCACTGGCGGCGCGCCGGATCGGTCGGTTTCGATCGTCACGCCTTCCAATCGGACCGATCCGTCACGGCCTTTACGGGGGGTCTGTTCCTTTGGACTGCGATGTGACGAATGAGAAGTCGCCTCGGCCTCGTCGGGCGGCGCACAATGGCGACCGTGAAGGCTCCGGCGGTTTCAGTCGTCTGCTTGGGCATCTTGGCGGTCACGGCCTGCAGCAGCGGTGGATCGAAGACTGCCCCGGCTCCCGTGACGGCGGCGTCGACGACGACCACCACCATTTCCCCGACGAAGGGGCTGAGGCAGAACATCGACCATCTGGTCGTGCTGATGCAAGAGAACCGGTCGTTCGACAGCTACTTCGGTCGGCTTTGGTCGACCGACCAGTCGCAGGCGGGCAATCCGAATCCGGTCGACAAGAGTGCGCCGCCGATCTTGTCGTTCAACAACCCGAAGATGTGTGAGACCGCGGACCTTGCGCACGGCTGGGACGCGGTGCACCAACAGATCAACGGCGGGAAGATGGACGGCTTCACCGCGACCAACGTCGACCCGACCGACCCGACCGGCTCACGCGCGATGGCGCAGTTCGGACCAAGCGAACTTCCCTACTACTACGGGCTCGCGCGCACCTTCGGCATCGGCGACCGCTACTTCTCGTCGGTGCCGGGGCCGACGTACCCGAACCGCTATTACCTCATCGCCGGCACGTCGTTCGGCCACGTCGACAACGCGATCCCGTCCGGCAACGGATGGACGCAGAAGACCATCTTCGAGGAACTCGACGCCGCGCACGTCAGCTGGAAGATCTACAACTCCGAGATTTCCGTCGAGAGCCTCCTGTTCGCATACGTGCGCGACCACTCGAAGGGTCACGTGGTCGGAATCGCCGACTATTACGCCGACGCGGCCGCCGGCAAGCTGCCGAACGTGTCGTTCCTCGAGCCGACGTTCATCGGCAAGGTGCAGGAGGAGAACGACGAGCACCCGCCCGCGAATCCCCAGCTCGGACAGCAGTTCAGCGCGAAGGTGATCGGCGCTTTGATGCGCAGCCCGAACTGGTCGACGTCGGCCTTCTTCCAAACTTGGGACGAGCACGGCGGCTCCTACGACCACGTGGCACCGCCGAAGGCGCCGAAGCCCGACGACATCGCGCCCATCCGCAATCCGGGTGACGCTCCCGCGGCGTTCGACCAGTACGGAGTGCGCGTACCCGTGCTCGTCATGTCACCGTGGTCGCGACCGCACTTCGTTTCGCACGTCGTCCACGATCACACCAGCATCCTGCGCACGATCGAGATCCGGTTCGGACTCAAGGCACTCTCGCGCCGTGACGCCGCGGCCGCGCCGATGACCGACTTCTTCGACTTCTCCCACCCGGCGTACGCGACGCCGCCGAAACTCCCGGCCGCGACCATCGACCCGCGCGGCGCCGCGCAATGTCTCGCGCTCTACAAGGGCAAGACCCTCGGGATCTGAGCTCGCGAGTGATCGTTCAGGTACCGAGCAAGTCCCAGCGGTTGCCCGCGATGTCGAGGAACACCACCACTCGGCCGTAGGGCTCCGCGCGCGGTGAGCCGACGAACTCGACGTTCGCAGCGCGCATCCGTTCGTAGGTGGCGTCGAAGTCGTCGACCTGGAGGAAGAAGCCGACCCGACCAGCTAGCTGCTTACCGACGACCGCGGCTTGCGCGTCGCCGTCGGCGCGGGCGAGCAGGATGCCGGTCTCGGCGCCGGGTGGCCGAACCACGACCCACCGTTTCTGCCGCCCGTCGTTCGTGAGCGACGACGAGTCGTCGACCAGGTCGAAGCCCAGGACCTCGACGAAGAACGCGATGGCCGGGTCGTACTCGTCGACGACGATCGTGACCCGCTGGAGAAACGACACGCACGACCTCCCGAGGCACTAGCCCGGGTATACCTCGAACACGGTCGCGGAACCCATGCCGCCGCCCGCGCACATGCTCGCGAGGCCGATGCCGCCACCGCGCCGGCGCAGCTCGTACATGGTGGTGATGATCATGCGGGCGCCGGTAGCGGCGACGGGGTGACCGAGCGAGCAGCCCGAGCCGTTCGGGTTCGTGATGTCTTCCGAGAGACCGAGCACCCGGCAGGCCGCGACGGGCACCGACGCGAACGCCTCGTTGATCTCGGCGAGGTCGATGTCGTCGATGGTCAGGCCCGCGCGCTCGAGAGCCTTCGGGATCGCGGAGATCGGGCCGAGGCCGGTGTCGCGGGGCTGCACGCCCGCCGACGCCCACGAGACGATCTTGCCGAGCGGCGTGAGACCGTTCGCCTTGGCGTAGTCGCTGCTGACGATCATCATCGCCGCCGCCGCGTCGTTGAGACCCGAGGAGTTGCCGGCCGTGATCGGGAAGTTCTCGATCTCTGGGTGCAACGGCTTCAGCGACGCCATCTTCTCCATCGTGCTGCCGCGGCGGGGGTGCTCGTCGGTGTCGAAGATCTTCGTCGTGCCGTCGCGCATGGTCACCTCGATCGCCACGATCTCTTCCTGCAGGCGACCTTCGTCGATCGCGGCGATCGCACGCTGGTGCGAACGGAACGCCCACGCGTCGCAGTCTTCGCGATTGATGCCCGCCGACTGCGCGGTGTTGTAACCGACGGTGATCGACATGTCGAAGGCCGGCGCGTCGGGAGTGGCGGGGTGCGACGGCGACATCCACTGCACCCACTCGTCGGTGCCGGGAGTGCGCTTCGTGGTTTGCGGCGAGGTGGAGATCGACTCGGAACCACCGGCAATCACGACCTTGTCCATGCCGGCCATGATGCTGGCGGCCGCGCCCTGCACCGATGCCATGCCCGACGCGCAGTGCCGGTTGAGCGCGACGCCCGGGATCTCGACCAGGCCGAGCTCGATGGCCGCGTAGCGGGCGATGTCTCCCCCACCTTGCAGCGACTCACCCAGCGCGAGGTCGTCGACGTCGGGCGCGGGGATGCCCGACCGCTTGAGCGTCTCGCCGACCGCGTACTTCGCGAGGTCGAAAGCACTCACGTCGAGGAGGGTGCCCTTGCGGGCCGTCCCGATCGCGGTGCGGGCCGCGGCGACGATAACTGCGTCAGGCATTGGTGCTCCCCGTACGTGCGGTGTTGCTCGGATTCCGGTGGTCGGAATCGGGCGGAATGGTAGCTGACGTCGGCGTCAGCTTGCAGCTTGTTAACCACTGTTTGCGTTCGCCTTCGCGAACCGTCATTCTTCGGTTGGGGGGTGGGTCGATGTGACAGTCAGGATCGACAGACGGGTATTGCAGGAGGTCGCGGCGGCGGCCACGCTGATCGCCGCCTTCGTCATCGCCGGGCAGGAGAAGTGGGTCTTCGCCAAGACCCTGCCCGTCACCAGGAGAGGGAACCCGTCCTTCACCCAGCAGATCTTCTCGGACCGAGCCACCATCGGCTTCGTCCGGTTCGCCATCGTGCTCCTCGCGCTCTACGTGATCGCCAGCGTGCCGGCGCTCGTGGTCGGCGGGAGATGGCTCAGGGGCCTCAGCCGCCCAAGTGTCGCGGCCGCCGATGCCGTCGCCGACGGCGCAATCGTGATCGCCGACCTGAAGAGCAAGCTGAAAACGGTGCAGGCCGAACGCGATTTGGCGAAGGCCCTCGCCAAAGCGGCTCTGGAGGCCTGATGGCCAACAAATGGAAGCTCCTCAAGCAGCTCGAGAAGCTCGATGAGAAGACCAAGACGACCGACGCCGAGGTCGACAGTTTGATCGAGCGTTCCGACCGCGTCGCCGCCCAGCTCCGGGCAGTCGCGACGTCGGCCCGTCGCGGCCGTTAGACGCGCGTCAATCAATAAGCACTCACCCACTGCCGTAACACAGTTCTGCACAAGGACGATCGCTTTCACTCTTTGACGGTCGGGTCGAGGCACCCGGTACGGTTCCGACGAGGGAATTTCGGTTTCCGGGGTGTGCGAGACTTTGGTATGCGTCGTGACAGTGCCATGGAGCGGCGGATCTGTCGGCGACGCCGGTGCGTTTCGGCCGCTTTCAGGTTGGCTGTCTCGCTGAGTCTGGTCGCGTGTTTGGTGAGTGCAGCCGCGACACCGGCCAGCGCGACTCCGATGTGGACTGTCGAGACGAGCACGAGTCCGGCCGGGCCACCGAATGGTGTCCTCCTCGGCGTGTCCTGTTTCAGCACGACCAGCTGCATCGCCGTCGGCTACTCCGACCAGGCGACCCTGGTGGAGCAATGGAACGGGACCAACTGGTCGGTCACCGCGAGCCCGAACCCCCTTGGCGCGAACATCAGCGAGTTGAGCGGCGTCTCGTGTCCGAGTGCCACGAGTTGCTTCGCCGTCGGCGGCTACTCGACCAGCTCGGCACGGAGCACGTTGGTGGAGCAATGGAACGGGACGACCTGGTCGATAATCACCAGTCCCAACCCGAGCGGCGCGACCTGGACCACCTTGAACGGTGTGTCGTGTCCGAGCACCACGAGCTGCTACGCCGTCGGCTACTACTTGACCGGCTCGACCCCAAACCAGACTCTGGTGGAACACTGGGACGGGGCGAACTGGTCGATCGTCACCAGCCCCAACCGACGCGGCGCGACCGGCAGCTACCTGAGCAGCGTCGCGTGCCCGAGTACGACGCTCTGCTACGCCGTCGGCGACTGGACGACCACGACGGCCCACTGGACATTGATCGAGCGTTGGAACGGGAGAAGCTGGGCGGTCCTCGCCAGCGCCAATCCGAGCGGGTCCATCTCGCTGCTCTCGGCGGTGTCGTGTGCGAGCACGACCGACTGCAATGCCGTCGGCGACTACCAGACCAGCTCGGAAAGCAAGACCTTGATAGAGCATTGGAACGGCACGAGCTGGGCGATCGTCACCAGCCCCAACCCGACCGGCACGACGAGCACCGGCCTGAGCGACGTGTCGTGTGCCAGTACAACGAGTTGCTACGCGGTCGGGGTCTACCAGACCAGCTCGGCCTTCGCGACGTTGATCGAAAAATGGAACGGCGCGAGCTGGACCATCGTCACCAACGCCGACCCGCCGGGATCAACCTCGGCCAGCCTGAGCGGCGTGAGGTGCCCCACCACCACAAGTTGCTTCGCCGTCGGCAGCTACGACACCAGCTCCGCAAACGCGGCGTTGGTCGAGCAATGGAACGGCGCGAGTTGGTCGATTTCGCCTCCCGCGGCCAGGAGTTCGCAGAGTCAACTCCTACAGGTCGCGTGCCCGAGCGCGACGGACTGCCTCGCCGTAGGGAACTATCAGACCAGTTCGGTGCAAAAGACGCTGGCGGAGCACTGGAACGGGACAAGCTGGGCGACGGTCTATACCCCCAACCCGACGGGCGCCACCTCCGCCACCCTCAACGGCGTCACCTGTTCCGGCGCAACGAATTGCTTCGCCGTCGGCGAGTACGCGACCAGCTCGGCCAGCAAGACGTTGATCGAGCGTTGGAACGGGACCAGCTGGTCGATCAGCGCGAGCCCGAACCCGGCCGGAGCAACGTCCGTATTCCTGAACGGCGTGAAGTGTCTCAGCGCAACAAGTTGCTTCGCCGTCGGCGAGTACGCGACCAGCGCGGGCGACAAGACGTTGATCGAGCGTTGGAACGGGACCAGCTGGGCGATCATCGCGAGCCCGAACCCGAGCGCTAGCTTCGTCCAGCTGCAGGGGGTGTCGTGTCCGAGCATCAGGAGCTGCAACGCCGTCGGTAGCGCCGGCGACAAGACCTTCGTGGAGCATTGGAACGGGACGAGCTGGACGATCGTTGCCACTCCGACCCCGATCAACGCCGTCGCCATCCTGAACGGGGTGTCGTGTCCGAATACGTCGACCTGCTTCGCCGTCGGCACCTACTTGCGCAACGCAGTCGAGAAGACCTTGGTGGAGCATTGGAACGGGACGAGCTGGTCGCTCGCTACCAGCCCGAACCCGATCGGCGCGACCAATTCGATTCTGGCCGGCGTCTCGTGTGCCAGCGCGACAAACTGTTTCGCCGTGGGCGACTACCAGAACTCGTCCGCGACCAAGATGCTGCTGGAACGTTGGAACGGGACGAGCTGGGCGATCGCCGCGACCCCCGATCCGACCGACGCGACGAATTCCAACCTGAGCGGCGTGGCGTGTGCCGGCAATACCAACTGCAAGGCCGTCGGCACGTATCACGTCAACGCAAGTGATCGCACACTGATCGAGAGCTTCGCGTAAAGCGTTTTGCCGATTCCTACGACCGTTCCTCGGGTTCAGCCGACGCGTGCACCTGCACGTCGAACCGTTGGCCACCCATGAACACGCCGAGCAACGAGAAGTCGACGTGATCGCGCAATGTCACGGTCACGCGGTTGCCGACCACCTCGACGTCGATCGCGTCGAGGTGGCGCCCATGCGCATCTCCTTCGAGCGACGCCCGCGCGACTGCACGCGCTCGAACCGGATCGAGCCGCAGAACTCCCGCGCGCAACGCCTCGACGTCGACGCCGTTCGCGGCCGCGGTCGCCGCGGTGTCGGCCATCGACGAAAGCTGGCGCCGGTCGGCGACGGCGCGCCAGAGGTCGAGGCTCAACCCGCCGAGGAAGAGCAGCGAAATGCAGAGGCCCAGTACCCACAGCGTGATCGTGCCGCGCTCGTTCGCCCGTTGCGGTCGCATCATCGACTCCGGAAGTCGTCGATCCGGCGAGTCGCGCGTGCGACGTAGTGCCACGAACCAACCGACATCCCGCTGACGCCGATCGCCGGCATCGTCACCTCGACCTCGACGACCACATCGTCCCCGCGTGCGTCTCCTACCGAAGGCACGCGGATGTCGACGTCGGTGGCATCGACGCCGTGATCCGCAGCAACGTCGAGCGCGACGAGCTTGGCCGAGTCCGAATTGCCATTCGGCCAATTGTCGACGAGATCGCGCGCGGCTTCACGTGCGGCGACCGTCGCTGCGTGCCTGCGCTCGGCCCAACCCGGCATGGTGGCGACCAGGACGACGATCGGGAGCAGCAATATCGCGATGGCCGCCACCCATTCGATGGCGACGAAGCCGTGCTCGGACCCTCTCCGGTCGGTGGCACGCACGTCAGCCCTCACGATGCGCCGACGCGTGCAAGGTCAGGCGCCAATCGGGAAGGAGCATCGGGAACCACGAGCGCAACGCGACCCGCGCGGTCGCGACGACACGGTCGCCGTCGCGCTCGCAGGTCAGGTCGACGACGCGCAGCGAAGTACCGCCCGCGATCGACTGCACCACTTCGCGAGTTCGAGCGAGACAATCGCCTGCGTCCGTCGCGACGGGAACACTGGCTCGCACGCCCTCGTCGAGCGCGTCGCGCATGGCACCGCGCTCGTAGAGGTCGACAAGCAAGTTCGCCACCAGGACGAACAACAACAATGAGAAGCCGGTCGCGACGAGGTACTGCATCGTCGTGAAGCCGCGTTCACCTCGCCGTCGCACGCCTAGCGGATCAGGGCCTCGCGCAGCGACCTCACGATGTCGACGCCGAGCGTCTGGAGCAAGCCCCAGATCACCACGAGCGCGAGCACTCCGAGAGCTGCGTTGCCGAGTAGCTCGGCGGTGGTCATTCCCGATTCGTCGCGGTTACGGAAAGTCACGGATCTCCTCAGGTTCAGTGGTGTCCAAGAACGATGGAAGGAAGCGGTGCGGCGATGAAGAGCAACATGATCGGAGCGAGGATCGCGATCGTGGGCACGAGCATCGCGGCGCGGCGCCGCACGGCGTCTTTGTGCATCTGCTCGCGCCGTGAGTCGCGTATGTCACTGCTCAGCGCGAGGAGCCCACCGCCGAGATCGACGCCTCGCTCGACGCCGGCCGCGAGCAATTGGTACGTGCGCGCCGCGCTCGGCTCGGGCGTCAGCTCCGCGGCACGCCGGAACGCCTCGGCCTCGCCCAGGCCGCTTCGGGTCCAGGTGAGCACGTCACTCAGCTCCTGCACCACTGCGCCTCGGCCGCGCTCAACCACCCGTTGTACGGCCTGCATCGCGCCCGAGCCGGTTCGCACCTGCATCGCGAGGAGATGGTTCACCGTGTAGAGCTCGAGCCGGATGCGAGCCGCGCGCGCCGCAATCGTGCGCTCGAGGCGGGCGCGCGATCGGCTCGCCCCGTAGACGAATCCGGCCAGACCGCCGACCAGCACGATCAGCGGCGACCTCAGCGTCACGGCCGCGACGATGGCGGCAAGCATGGCGAACACCGCCGCGTGCGCAAGCTGCTGCACGCGATAACGCTCGGGCGTGAGATCGTCGATCGCCGCCTGCCGCAGCAGCCGCTCGAGGTGTTCGTCGCCGCGCGACTCGATGGCGTTGCTCAGGCGTTTCGCCCCGGCGTGTAGGGCCGGGCCGAACAGCCGCGGCAACGTCGCGTCGGTGACACGGTGAGGCTCACGAGCCGCCAAGGGTTCCGGAGCATGTCCGAGCGCAGATCGCGCAACTACCGCGTAGGGATGGACACGCGGTGCGAGGCGTCGGGTCGGCGGCCGACACATGCCGACGACACCAGCCGTCCCCGCGCCGACAGCTCCTGCGGCGAGGAACGGCAGCAGACTCATCGCGAAACCGCCGAAGTACCGAATACCCGGTCTTCCTCCTCGTCGCGCCCGAGCCGGCCGAGAAGGAACATGCCGACGGCCGTGAGGCACGCCGCAACGACGAGCGTCGCGAAACCCCCACTCGAGCGGTAGAAGTCACGAAAGGGTCCGGGACGCGCGGTCAACGCGACCAGGACGAACCACGGCAAGACCACGACGGCGCGCGCGTTGATACGCATCTCGAGTCCCTCGGTCTCGAGCGCGTCGAGAAGCTTCAGATCGCGCGTTGTGGCATCGACCAGATCCTCGAGAATGCTCCGGACAATCGGACCGCCACGCTCGTGCGCGAGAAGCAGCACTTCGAGCACGCGGTCGCTCGTCGGATCGGCGAGCTCCTCCTTCACGAGCTCCAGTGCGGGCCCAGTACCGAGAACGCGGGCCAGCTCGGGAAAGCGCGCGAAGGCTTCTCGCAGCGCGAGCGGACCTGTTGCGGCGAGAGAATTGACTGCCTGAGTCAGCGAGCGTCCGGCCGAGATGGAAGCGACGACGTCACGCAGACCGTCGGGCCATGCGGTTTGCACTTCGCGCATCCGCAGCCGGCGCCGACGCGCGAAGTATCCACGAGGAAACAGCGCAACCACCACCGACGGCACCAACGCGACGAAGACCGAGCCGGTCAAGGCCACGAGGACAAGGAGTGCGAACAGGCCGGCGGCCGCGCTCCCCGCCCAAAACCGCGTCGGGGTCAGACCGGCGCCGGCCTGCTGGAGCCACAGGCGATTGTCGGCACGGCGCGGTGCGAACATCTTCGAAGGGAATCGCAGATGCGGAAGCGTTCCCATGAGCGAACCTGCGAGCAGTGCGCAAGACAAGCCGACCGCGCACGCGGCAAGGATGCTCATCTCGATACCCGCCCGTGCTCGAGCAGGCGTCGCAGACCCGCTCCTTCGGGCAGGACGCGGTCGACTCGTCGTTCGAACGAAGGTGGAAGCGCACCCGTCCACTCGAGTGGCCGACCGAGACCGTCGCGCACGAATATCGGCTCGTAGGTCTCTCCGTCGGTCAAACTGGGCACGACCGCCGCGATCTCCGTGACCTGCCGGCGTACATGACCGTCAGCCCGGGCAATGTCGTCGCGATCGACGTGCACGACGAGGTCGAGTGCCTCGACGAAGATGCGTCGGACGATGCGCTCGGTCACGTTCTCGCCCGCCATCAGCGCCGCGTTGACGAGCGCGTTGACGGCATCCCGAGCGCTGTTGGCGTGCAGCGTGCACAAGAACCCACAGCCCGCGTTGATCGCACGCGTCAACTCGAACGCCTCGGCGCCGCGCACTTCGCCCACGACTATCCGATCGGGTCTCATCGCCAGCACGAACTTCACGAGGTCACGCAGGCTGATCTCGCCGGTGCCGTCGAGCCCTGCCGGTCGAATCTCGTAGTAGCCGCCGTGCAGTACGGGCACCGCGAGTTCACGGATTTCCTCACAGCTACGCACGCAGTGAGAGGTCGGAACCGCCGACAACAACGCGGCCGCGAGAGTTGTCTTTCCGGCACCGGGTTCACCCGAGACCGCGACCCGGCTGCGGAGCTGCATCGTCGCCCACAAGAAGTCGGCAGCCTGTGTGGTGAGCGCGTCGCGAGCGACGAGTCCGTCGAGCGTCACGTCGCGGACCGTGTAGCGTCGGACGGTCGCCGAGAGACGATCGGCGACGGGTTCGATCGCGGCCGTCAACCGCGCGGTGCCGTCGAGTACGCGTGCCTGTACGAGCGGGTGTTTTGCATTGAGCTGACGTTCAGTCGCGGCGAGAAGTCGATCCAGGATCTGGCGGTTCTCCTCCTCGGTCGTCGGCTCGGCGAGCCCGCGCAGTCGACCGTCCGTATCGAGATACGTGACGCGGGCTCCTTCGACGAACACCTCCTCCACGTCGCGACGCGCGAGAAGCTCGCTCAGCGGTCCGAGCTCCGTTATGGAACGCAAGACCCGTTGCGCCATCTCCGGCGGGTCACCGAGGGGCACCTCGTCACCCAGCCGAGCGCGGCGCTGATACTCGTCGACCGCGCGCTCGATCTCGACGCGCACTTCGCCGAGCTGGGCGGCCGGCTGCAATCGCCGCCGCTCGATCCCGGTGATTGCGTCGCGTCGAATGATGTCGTAAGCGTCGGTGCGCGCCGTCACGACGCCTCGTCCATCGCCACTACGTCGGACGAGCGTCGCGGTAGAGCCATGACCCGATCCGCGATTGCATCTACGGCCCGCGTGAAAGAACCTCGCCCCACGGCCGTCCCGTTCCACGCGGCATCGGTGACCCGCCGGTCGTCGGGGACGAAGACGACGTCGCGTAGTGGCAGGTTCCTCGTGATCACTTCGTAGAGCTCGGCCCGTCGGAACCGTGCGCTCGGCGCACGATTTACCACGACGATGATCGAGGCTTCTGGTGCCAGCGCGAGCGCATCGACCGACCAACCGAGAAAGCGCCCCACCGCGTGCGGAGATGGGTCACAGACCGCGATAACCACGTCGGCCTCGCCGAGGATCGTGCGCGCCGTCGCGAACCGCCCTCGCGCGGTGCCGGTACCGACGTCCTCGAGCATTCCCGCTCCGTCGGCGACGACGACGTCGCTGTCGTCGGCAAGCCGGTCGACGACGCGCACGACCTCACCCGGTCGTACCTGTGCCCACGCAGTTGCGTTGGGCAAACCACTCACGATCCGCAGGTGCGACGTCGCCTCCACAAGAACGCAGTTGTCGAGCTCACCGCGGCTGTGCTCGACCGCGTCGATGGCCGTTCGGAGGTTCGGTTCGATCGGTAGGTACAAGCGCGGCGCGACGGCCGGCGCGATGTCGTCGGCGTCGACGAGCACGACGCTCGTCCGGCGGCCAAGGGCCAACGCCAGCTCGATCGCGATTTCAGTTCGCCCGACACCCGGCGGACCACCGACTGTCACCAGCCGTCCGGCACGCGTCGGAGCGACGATCGACCGCGCTCCCAAGCGGTCATCACGCCGAGCCGCCACGCTGGCGATCGCGCGCACGAACGCGTCCGCGCCCGCATCTGATTCGACGAGCGCGTCGACTCCGAGCGCGAGCAGGTGTTCCCGGCTCGCGAGCTCCTCGCGATCGTGCACGCCGACAACAGCACGGCCGTGTGCATGTACGTCGGCAACCAGAGCTCGGGTCAACGCCGGCCACCGATGCCCCGCGACGAGAACGTCGTACGCCTCCTCGAGCGCGCCTTCGGGCTCGACCAACAGCGTGCGCACGCGCGCGCCACCGTGGTCGGTGAGGTGTCGGTGCAACTCCTCCACCCACAAGTCAGCCGTGAAAGCGAGCGCGACCTCCGGCTCTCTCACTTGGTGCTTTTGGGCGCGAACGATGTTCGGCCGTGCACGGCGGGCGCCCCGGTGGAGCGCACGAGGATCACCTTGCCGCCATCGATCGCGGACGCGAGCACCGGCGCAGTTGCCGGTTCCACGACGAGCGTGATCGTGACGTCGTCCGATGCGCCCGATAGCGCGCCGCCGTTGCGACCGTCGACCGCGACGACTTCGGCGTCGGTCACGACGTAGCCCGCGCGTCCGGAATCATGGTCGACGGCGAGAACGTCGACCCGATCGCCGGTAGTCAGCTTGCCGCCAACCGCTCGAGCTCGCGCAATCGGAAAGCTCATCACGCGCTTCGACGCATGCGCGTCCAGAGTGCTGATCGCGCCGCGTACGACCAACTCCCCCTCGTGCACGATCGTGGTGACAACCCGACCGCGCAGGGCTCCGAGTTGTTCGGCGCGAAACAGGGTCGCCAGCACCGACACGTCGACGTGGACACGCGCGACGTGAACGCTCGCGTCGCCGATGACCGTTCCGGGCGCCAGATCGTGCGCGGCGACGAGGACCGGCAGCGAATCGTCGGCCGAGCGCAGAACGCTGAGCGTCAGCAGGATGCCGAGCGCGCCGGCGAGCACCATGACGACATGACCGGTGGACACCCGAGAGCGGATCCCGCGCCGCGTACGACCAACCACCGTGCCCTGCCCGGTCCCCACCGATACCCCGTCCCCGCCATTTCAGCTTCCGTAGCTGGGGGCATCGAAGCAGAGGCGCAAGTCACACCCCGCATCGATCTGATGCAGCGTCCGGACAAACCAGTCATGTCGCAGATCACTTGAGATTGCGGCAGATGGCGACGGGCAATTCATCCGATATCGCGCTCATGTGCAGAGCAGCCGTTTTGCTGGGTTCGGCGGCACGTGTGGTGCCGCGGCGTGTCGCAGATAGCTCGAAGTTGTCCCAGATGGCGGCTAACGTCCGACTTCATGCCGACCCCCGACGGCGACTCGCCTGCCGCGGCCAGCCGCTACCCCGAGATCCTCACGACCGCGCTCGCCGCCGAGCTGCTGCACGTGCACGTCGAGTACCTCCGGCGGATGGTGCGGGAAGGCCGTATCCCCGCGCACCGCTTCCCGGGCGGGCGAGAGATCCGCTTCCTGCGTGACGAGCTGATTGCCTGGGTCCGCGAACAGCCGGGCGAAGACCGCTCCCCGAGCGCGGCCGAGAAGGCTCAGTCGTGAGCGATCTCGCCGGCAAGGTCGTCGTCATCACCGGCGGCAACAGCGGCATCGGCAAGGAGGCGGCGGTCGAGATTGCCCGCCAGGGCGCGCATGTAGTGATCGCGGCCCGCAATCCTACGAAGGCCGCGGCCGCGCTCACTGAGATCGAGACCCGCGCCGACGCGCGCGGTCGCGTCGAGACGATCCCGATCGACCTCGCGTCGTTCGCGTCGGTTCGGGAATTCGCCGGCGCGTTCACCGCCAAGCACGAGCGGCTCGATGTCTTGCTCAACAACGCCGGCCTCGTGCTGCGCAAGCGCGATGTGACCGTCGACGGGCACGAGACGCAGTTCCAGGTCAACCACCTCAGCCACTTCCTGCTGACGAACCTGCTGCACGACGCGCTCGCGAACGGCGCGCCCGCGCGCGTGATCAACGTCTCGTCGTTCGCGCACCAGACCGCGCGCAAGGGTCTCGACTTCGACGACCTCGACTGGGAGCGTCGGAGGTACGCCAGTTTCGGCGTCTACTCCGCGACGAAGCTCATGAACATCTTGTTCACGCGCGAGCTCGCCCGCCGCTCCGACCCCGACGTGCTCACGGCCAATGTGCTGCATCCCGGTTTCGTCGGCAGCAACTTCGCGCGCGAAGGCGACTTCGGCCTGCTCGGCACGGTCGTCATGCCGATCATCCGTCCGTTCGCCATCTCCTCGGAGAAGGGCGCGCTCACATCGATCTATCTCGCGTCGTCTCCCGACGTCGAAGGCATCACCGGCCAGTACTTCGTCAAGGGCAAGGCCGTGAAGCCCGCGGCGCAGGCGCTCGACGACGAGGCCGCCGCCCGCCTGTGGGAGATCAGCGAGAAGCTCACGGTGGTCTGAGTAGTCGCGGCCGTGTCTTCGAACGATCGATCACCGCTCGCCGACACCGAGGTGCACTACCTCCGGTCCGAGCACGTCGGTGACGAGTTCAAGATCTTCGTCGGACATTGCGGCGCGCACGACTCGGCCCCTCCTGCGGTGCTCTACGTCGGCGACGCGAACGGGATGTTCGCGAGCGCGGTCGACATCGTTCGCTTCATGCAGCTCTCGGCACAGCTCCCGCCGATGCTCGTCGTCGGGATCGGCTATCGCATGGGCGCCATCGACGAGACAGTCGTGGTTCGCGCCCGCGACTTCACACCCACGTACGACGCCGGCTTCGCCCACGTCTTCCCGACCCACACGATGATGGGTGGTGCCCCGAAGTTCTTGGCGTTCATCCGCGACGAGCTCACGCCCTGGGTGCAGTCGCGATACCGCGTCGACGTCGACCATTCCGCCTTCTTCGGGCACTCACTGGGCGGATTGTTCGCGACGTACGTGCTCCTCACCGCGCCGGGAACGTTCCGGCGCTACGGCATCGGGAGCCCGTCGCTGTGGTGGGACGGCGACATGATGTTCGACTACGAGGCACGCTGCGCCGAAGCGCGCGACGACTTGCCGGCGAAGGTGTTCTTCGCGGTCGGCGCACACGAGGACCACGACGGTCGCCAACGCGAGGCGAGCCGGCTCCCGGCCGACGAACGCGCGAAGGCCAGTCTTCGCTACATCGACATGGTCGCCGACACCGAGCGCATGGTCGCGGCGTTGCGCGGCCGGAACTACCCCAGTCTCGAGCTCGACAGCATCGTCCTGCCCGACGAGATGCACGTCACCGTCCAGCACTCCAACCTGTCACGCTCGCTGCGCTATCTCTTCGACGCGCCCCGCTGAGGCGGTCGATCAGGCCCGCGCGGCCGTCACCCAGGCGACCTGGGCGATCAGGACCAGCGATTCGGCACCGGCGCGAGGCACCACTGCGACGAAGTCACGACTGACGAGGAGCGTTCCGTCGATCCCGTCGGGCTGCTGGAGTGTGCCGACCCTCACGCTGTCTTGCGCGTCACGCGCGACCAACGCGTCGCGAAACCCGCGACGCAACACCGAGCGCGTCCCGCCCTGCGTCGCGTGCTCGACGAGCTCGAACGAGATCGGGATGCCGGCGCAAACATGGATCTCGACCCGGCCGAACGCGCACCGCAGCGCGAGCAGGTCGTCGCCGACCTCCTCGACGAGCCCCACGAACGACTGCTCCGTAACCGTCACCGCGATGCGATCGCCCGCGTGCATGCGTTCGCACAACCAGTCGGCGAGGCTGCGGCCGTGACGCCACTGCGCCGCGGCGTCGGCGGTGGCGGCTTCCTGCTCCGCGCGCCACTCCGCGCGCATCACCCCGGCGACGCCGGTCAGATCGGGATGGTCCGAGTACTCGGTGTGATCGTTCCCGTCCGTGGGAGCGGCCATCAGTTGGCCGCGGCCGACCGGTACTTCGACGTGGAGTGTTCGGGGTCTTTGTCGAACCGCGGGATGA
The DNA here is from genome assembly GCA_003134555.1 of Actinomycetota bacterium. GTDB lineage: Bacteria > Actinomycetota > Acidimicrobiia > IMCC26256 > PALSA-610 > PALSA-610. Next base: position 5,064 of record PLBO01000131.1, on the reverse strand, counting down.
CCTCGTCACCGAAGAGTGACACCGTCCGCTCGAGCAACTCGTGCGGATAGGTGCTGCCCGACGGTCCCATGATGAGTTGGTCGACGCCGATGTCGACCCACTTCTGGATACCCTCGGCGCAGTCGTCGGGCGTGCCCACGATCGCGGCCCCGCTCCGGAAACCTTTCTCGATCGCCTCGGGCGTGGGGTCGGGGATCTCGGTGGGCCACTCGGGCACGAACGGCGGCTTGGGGAACGTGTCGAGGTAGTGGAACACGAGCGTCTGCTGGCGCCCGTTCCCCGAATGCGCCATGTAATTGCGCGCCTCGTCGCGATCTTCGAGACACATGAAGCTCGTAGTGATGGCGATGTTGTCGTTGATGTACTCGCCCACCGGTTCCGCGTTCGCGATGTGCTTCTTGTAGGTGTCGACGAGCGGCGCCATCTTCTCGGGCGTTCCACCGGTGAAACAGATGACGCCGATGCCCATGCGCGCCGCGCGCTCGAACGTTTCCGGATTGCCGGCCGCGACCCACAGCGGCGGGTGCGGTTTCACGAAGGGCTTCGGCAACACGTTGCGCTCGGGCATCGAGAAGTACTTGCCGTCGTACGAGTAGGGCTCGTCGCGCCACATACGCACGATCTCGCGGATCGCCTCGTCGTACATGTCGCGGGTCTCTTCGGGATCGGTGATACCGAAGCCACCCATTTCCGTGGTCGACGAACCTCGTCCGGTACCGAACTCGAAGCGGCCGTTCGAGACGAGGTCCATCATCGCGACCCGCTCCGCGACGCGCGCGGGGTGGTTCACCGGCGGCGTGATGTTGATGATTCCCGACGCGACGTGAATGTTCTGCGTGCGCGCCAGCACCCACGCCATGAGCGTCTCGCTCGCGGAGATGTGCGAGTACTCCTTGAGGAAGTGGTGCTCGGTGAACCAGGCGTACTTCCAGTTGTGGCGGTCGCCCACCTCGCAGAGCGCGATCTCGCTCATGAGCCGATCGTGCTCGGCGTTCGGGTTCTTCGCCGCCGTGTCCTTGTGGACGAAGCCGCCTTGGAACAGACCGAATTCCATGATCGGTGGATCCTCCCCTTCGCCGTCCGACCGGCGTTTTTAGAACGTGTTCTAAATCCTAGAGGAGCGGTCGATCGGTGTCCAGTACGCCGTCCGGGCCGGCGGAGAGGAAGATGGGGCCGTGCGACGGGTCGTGATCGTCGGGCCCGGCGGGGCGGGCAAGACCACGCTTGCCGTCGAGCTCGGGCGGCTCACGGGCCTGCCGGTCGTGCACCTCGACCACCACTTCTGGCATCCCGGTTGGGTCGAGACGCCCCGCGACGAGTGGCGGGCCGTGCAGCAGGAGCTGTTCTCGGGCGACGAATGGATCGCCGACGGCAACTACAGCGCCACGCTCGACGAGCGTCTCCCCCGCGCCGATACCGTCATCTTCTGCGACTTTCCGACCTGGCGGACGTTGCCACGCGTAATGCGGCGCAGTCTCGGGAACCGGGGCCGGGCGGTACAGGCGGAGGGCTGTCCCGAACGGTTGGATCTGAAGTTTGTCTGGTGGGTGTTCCGCTATCGGTACCGCAGCCGTCCCACGGTCGTGCGCGCGATCGCGCAGCTGGCGCCCGACGCCGAGGTGCACGTGCTGCGCAGCCCACGCGCGATCCGCGAGTTCCTCATGGAATAGCCCGAGATTGACGGCTCCGACAGCACCGTCGAGGCCGTCGGGAACCGCGATTCTGTCTCACCCCGGCAGTACGGTCCGTACATGCCCGAACGCCCAATCGACGGTCCGGAGCCGGTCGGGCGGGTGCTCGGCACCGAGGACGCCACTCCGCTCTCGTTCTGGGTCGCGATCGCGCCCGAGCAGTACCTCCAACTCGACGATGTCGTCGTCTGCGAGCGCACGGTGCCGGGCCGCGACGAGCCGGTACACCTGTCGGGCATCGTCACGCAGGTGCGGGCGCGCCACGAGGGCGCGCGTTTCGACTCCGACGTCTTCCTGATCGAAGACGGGCAACTCCCCGCCGAGCCGGTTGAGGCAGCCGAGGTGCTCACGACGCGCGTCGAGCCCGAGGTGTTCGTTCCGCCAACTCCGGGCACCGCGGTCCACCGCGCGAGTGGCGAGGCGCGCGACCGCGCACTGTTCTTCGACCAGATGAAGCGCAAGCTGCCGATCGGCCTCGGTCGCGACGGCCACCCGCTGTACGCGAACCTCGAGTTCCTCGACGGCACCCGCGGCGCGCACGTCAACATCTCGGGGATCTCCGGCGTCGCGACGAAAACGACGTACGCGACCTTCTTGCTGTATGCCGTCTTCCACTCCGGCGTGCTCGACGAAGAGGCGTTGAACACGCGGGCGCTCGTGTTCAACGTGAAAGGTGAAGATCTCCTCTTCCTCGACCACGACAACGTCGAGCTCTCCGACTCCGATCGCGACAAGTACCGCGACCTCGGTCTCATGCCCGGCGCGTTCAAGTCGGTCGCGGTGTTCGCGCCGCCCCGCAAGGGCGATGTGAACGCCCGCCCCGACGTCGCCACCCGCACGCTCGGCGTGCACGCCTTCTACTGGACGCTCGCCGACTTCGTCGGAGAGGAACTCTTGCCGTTTGCGTTCGCCGACGCCGAGGACGACCGCCAGCAATACACGATGGTCGTGCACAACGTGGCCGCCGCGCTGCGACGCGACGGCGTCGCCGCGGCCGACGGCGGATGGCGGATCGACGGCCGCACGTTGCGCACCTACCGCGAGCTCGTCGACCTCGCGATCTCCAAGGTGCAGAGCGACGACGATCTCGTGCGCCGCGACTGGGCTGGTCCGGCCACGGGCACCGGCACGGTCAACGCGTTCGTGCGGCGCCTGCTCACGTCGCAACGCGCGCTCGACCAGCTCGTGCGCGCCGACATTCCCGAGACCGCGCAGCACCGTATCGACACCGACGACGCGCAGGTGACCGTCGTCGACCTCCACAATCTTCCCGACCGCGCCAAGCGCTTCGTCGTCGGCGTGACGCTGCGCACCGCGTTCGACCGCAAGGAGCAGTCGGGTACGTCCCGGCCGCTGCTCTTCGTGGTGCTCGACGAGCTGAACAAGTACGCGCCGCGTGAAGGCGACTCGCCGATCAAGGAGATCCTTCTCGACGTGGCCGAGCGCGGTCGTTCGCTCGGCATCGTGTTGGTGGGCGCGCAACAGACCGCGAGTGAGGTCGAGCGGCGCATCATCTCCAACTCGTCGATTCGGGTGGTCGGTCGCCTCGATCCCGCGGAGGCGACCCGGCCGGAGTACGGCTTCCTGCCCACCACGCATCAGAAGCGGGCGACCATCGCGAAGCCCGGGACGATGTTCGTGATGCAGCCCGAGATCCCGGTTCCCCTCGTCGTCGAGTTTCCCTTCCCGGCATGGGCGACCCGACCGTCCGAACGCGGCGCCAACCCCTCGGCCACCGGTGCGGCGGCGCTCCCCGACGATCCGTTCTCGGGGCTGCCCGGCTCCGAACCACCCGCCTGACCTCGTGAAGATCCTGCACACCTCCGATTGGCACGTCGGCAAGCAACTCAGGGGCATGTCCCGTCTCGACGAGCATCGCGCGGTGCTCGCGGAGATCGCCGGCATCGCGCGCACCGAGCAGGTCGACATCGTGCTGGTCACGGGCGACCTGTTCGAGTCGGCCGCGCCCGCGCCCGACGCGCAGCGCGTCGTCTGGGAGGCGTTGCTCGCGTTGCGCGACGCGTGCCCGCAGGTGATCGCGATCGGCGGCAACCACGACAACCAATATGCGTTCGACGCGTGGGCGCCGGTGTTCCACGCCGCGGGGATCACTGTGTTGGGTCACGCCACTCGTGCCGACGCGGGAGGCGTGGTCGAGTGCACCACGGCGAGCGGTGAACCGGCCGTGATCGCGTTGGTGCCGTTCGTCTCGCAACGGTTCGCAGTGCGCGCCGAGCAGCTGCTCGAGCTCGACATGGCGCAGAGCACCGGCCTGTACGCCGAGCGCATGCGCGTGCTCATCGACGCCCTGTGCCGTGCGTTCCGTCCCGACGCGGTCAACGTGCTCGCCGCGCACTGTTACGTGCGCGGCGCCAAGCTCGGCGGCGGCGAGCGCGACGCGCAGGTCGCGAACGAGTACGGCATCGAGGGCGTGCAGCTCCCGGTGGGTGCGCACTACGTCGCGCTCGGCCACCTGCACCGCGCGCAGCGGATCGAGGCGCCCGCGCCGGCCTGGTACGCGGGCTCCCCCATCCAGGTCGACTTCGGCGAGGAGCGCGACGTGAAGCACGTCCTGCTCGTCGAGGCCGCGCCGGGAACGCCGGCGCGCGTCGAAACGCGACCGTTGCGCAGTGCCTGGACGCTGCGCACGCTCGAAGGCACGCTCGACGAAGTGCGGGCGCAGGCACCGGAGGTCGGCGACGCGTGGTTGCGGGTCGTCCTGCACGAACCGACCCGGGCCGGTCTCGCCGACGAGGTCCGCGCCCTGCTCCCACGTGCGGTCGACGTGCGGGTCGAGCGTCCGGAACCCGAGGGACAGCCCGAGCCGTCGCGCTCGCGTCGCGGCCGGAGCGCGCGCGAGCTGTTCGCGGAGTACGCCGCGTCCGAAGGCGTCGACGACGAGCGTCTGCTTCAACTCTTCGCCCGCCTCTACGACGACGCGCTCGCCGAGGTCCGCTGATGCGCCCGGTGCACCTGCAGCTCGAGGGCTTCGGCGTGTTCCGCGCTCCGGTCGAGCTGTCGTTCGACGACGTCGACTACTTCGCGCTGGTCGGGCCGACCGGCGCCGGGAAGTCGACGATCATCGACGCGCTGTGCTTCGCGCTCTACGGCAGCATTCCGCGCTACGACGACGAGCGGCTCGTCGGGC
>PLBO01000131.1:0-200 GCA_003134555.1 Actinomycetota bacterium | reverse complement strand
TGCTCGAACGCGTTCTCGCCGACGGCACGACCGAGGTGCTCGCGGGGAAGAAGAGCGAGATGAAGGGCGCCGTCGAGCGGCTCCTCGGACTGTCGTTCGCGCATTTCACGAAGTGCATCGTGCTCCCCCAGGGCGAGTTCGCGCGCTTCCTGCACGACGAGCCGGCCAAACGCCGCGACCTGCTCGTGCGCCTGCTCGAG
>PLBO01000072.1 GCA_003134555.1 Actinomycetota bacterium | reverse complement strand
CCCACGGATGCAGCAGGAGAACCCCATATCTGCCGATCGGGGCGCCCCAGGTCATCACCGACTTGCGCTACTCAAGCCACGGCGAGCGATTCGTGTGTTCTCGTAGCATGCCGCCGTGAGCCTGCAGCCGTTTCCCGACGATTGGCAGGACGCGGTTGCCATCGTTGCTCATCCTGACGACTTGGAGTACGGAGTCGCGAGCGCGGTCGCGCGCTGGACCAACGACGGCAAGCATGTTTCCTATGTGCTTGCCACGAGCGGGGAAGCTGGTATCGACGGCGTCGATCCCGCGTTGTGCGGACCGATGCGTGAGGAAGAGGAGCGGCGTGGCGCGTCGATCGTCGGCGTCGAGCATGTCGAGTTTCTCGGATTGGCTGACGGCCTGGTCGTTGAAGGGATCGAGCTGAGACGCGCGATCGTTGGCGCGATCCGTCGGTTGCGGCCAGACATCGTTGTGACGATGAACTTCGAACTGACGTGGGGTCCGGGTGCACCGGTGAACCATGCTGACCACCGCGCCGTCGGCCTCGGCGCGATCGACGCTACTCGCGACGCGGCAAACCGGTGGTTGTTCCCCGATCTCGGCGATCGCTGGGCTGGAGTGCGCTCAATCTGGGTCGCGGCGAGTTCGACACCTACCCACTTCGTTGATGTCACCGACACCCTCGATCTGGGCGTCGCGTCGCTGCGTGAACACCGGGCCTACCTCGACGGGCTCGACGACGACGCCGTCGACCCGGACCAGTTGCTTCGAGGGAGCGCACGCGCGGCGGGCGAGAGTGCGCGCTGTGCGTACGCCGTCACGTTTCAAAGGTTCCCTGCCTAAGTTGGAGCCCGTGTGCGGTCATTCGCAGACGGCGACGCCGTCTCGTCTCGGCGTGCTGAAACAGAACTGCCGATCTCGCGCACGCTCGTCGGTCGTGGCTCCGACCAGAACGCGCGCCCATATCGTTCGGGCCGCCGGGACGACGCGGTGCGAGCGTTCTGTGCGGCCCGCGCGTGTGGCGTAACGAGCGCCGACCGGGCATTCGGTGCGTGCGCGAGTCGTCAACTGACGGTTGACAAGATGTGACTCGTCAACTTATGGTTGACGCATGGCACCTGCACCGACGGTTACCCAACTGGTCGAAGAAATCCGCTCGGATGCTGCGACTTCAGATCCGCTGGTGCAGCTCATCACGGCGGCAGAGATGGTGGCGGCGATGAACGATGCGAGCGATTCGGCGCTCGGCTTCTTCGTCGACCAATGCCGTCGCAGTGGACGGTCCTGGGCCGAGATCAGCGAGGCGCTCGGCGTGACGAAACAAGCCGCGCACAAGCGATTCAACGCAGCAGAACCGACGGCTGAGCTGTTGACCGATCGGGCGCAAGCCGCGCTGTTCGCGGCGGGTCGGGAAGCGGTCGCGATGGGGCATAACTACGTGGGTACGGAGCACCTGCTGTTGGGGGTGTTCGACCCGCGTGGTGGCGTAGCCGCGCATGTCCTCAACGAGTTGCGAATCTCTCGGAAGGCGGTGCGAGAACGCGTCGCTACGACGGTGCCAGCGTTGCCCATGCGAAGTTCGGCAACCCCCGGTCCGTACACCCCCCGAGCAACGCAATGCGTCACTCGGGCCAGCAGCGAGGCCGTTGCGTTGGGCCATGAGTATGTCGGCACCGAGCACCTTCTCCTCGCTGTTGCCGCCGACACCGATGGGCTGGCGGCACGGGTACTCGCCGAACTCGGCACGAACTACGACGACCTACGCGCAGGCGTGATCAAGAAACGCTCCGGCTTCGACCGCTAACCGCGCCGCGACAGATCTGCCGATCGGCGCTCGCCCGACACGCTCGGGATCGGGCAACATGGGACGGTGCCTGTCGCGGTGCTGCTGTGGGATTTCGGTGACACGCTCGTCGATGAGCGATTTATGCGCCAAGCGCCTGCGGAGTTTCCCGACTGGTCCCACGCCTGGAACAAGGTCATGGAAAGCTGCGCGGACGACTGGAACCTTGGGCGAGCCAGCGAGCGAGACGTGTTTGCGGAGATGAGCAGGCGCACCGGCCTGAGCATCGACTTCGTTGAGCGCCACGTCGAAGCATGCTGTCGCTCGATCACCTTCCACCCGTTCACTTGGCGGGTCGCCACTGAACGCCGTCTACCGCAGGCGCTGGTCACGGTGAATCCTGACTCGTTCGTTGAGCGCATCGCTCGGCCGTACGGTCTCGGCGACCATTTCGACACGGTCGTCGTGTCGAGTTCCGAGGGCACTGACGACAAGACGACGCTGTGCGAGGTGGCTCTCGACCGTCTCGGCTTCGGCGGCGGACGCTTGGATGCGCTGCTGATCGACAACCGTTCCGATCTCGCCGAAGGCTGGCAACGCAGTGGAGGCTCTGCGTACGTTTACCGAGGCGACGAAGCGTTCGAGGCTGATCTTCCTACGCTTCTCGGGTGATACATAACTGCCGATCGGGTACCCGCCGCGCTCGGCGACTGGCGGCAAGTTTTGCTCGGCGTCGAAGCGGATCTCACCGTCGAGCACGTCGAGCGCGGTGTGCTCCAAGCTTTGACCTAGAGCGCGCGCCCGTATTACGAGCCGGTCGAACGCCTCAATGACTTCGCAGTCGGCTTGACGTACAACCTCACCCGTCGCGTAGCCGATTACCACGCTGACGCGCATCTCGGCAGGGATGTTCGACGGAAGTTCGACCATGCAGGATCTATCTTGCCTCGTCGGGCGCGCTCAGGATCGACATGGCACACGGGCATCTGTGACCCGTCGATTCACTGATCCATCATCCGCCCGGAAGCGACGCCGCGGCATCGACTCCGGGTACATAACTGCCGACCGGTGTGGTTGCCCCCGTGCGATGCTCGTCGTGCCGCCAAGCGCGTGCCGGGGAGTTTCATCCGTCGGTCAACTCGATAGCGCAAGGCGTCGATATGACCGGTGTGGCTGCTACGGCTGAAACGGTCCGGAGCCCGCTGGGCCGCCGAGCGTTGGGTGGGATCATTGACGTAGGCGTCATCGCGGTTTTCGCCTGGTGTGCCCTTCTCGCGCTCAGCGCAGCTGTCATCCCGAGTCCCGGTGGCTTGAACGAGGACGCACTCGTAGGACAAGGGCTCGCACTTGCGGGACTCATGTTCGCGGTTCTCGCCGTGACCTACATTCCTTGGTGCCGCCACCGTGCGGGGGTGACGGTCGGCGACCGGGTCTTGAAGCTGCGCGGTGCCGACTGTGTGGCATTTCCGCGGCGGATGCGAATCGTGCTCATCGTTATCGTCACGTTCGATGCCTTCGGTCTTGTCGGAGCCACCGCCGCGCTCCTCCACGCCGGATGACAGCGGATAGCGACGGCGGACGTCACCTCACGCCATAACTGCCGATCGGGACGGCTGGTGATCGGGCCGAGTGAACGCGACGCGAACTGGGAAGACAAGCTGAGTGAGACGTTTCAGCCTCGAGTCTGCGCGTACCGCTGCTGTTGCGGGTCAAACCGCGATCTGGGTCGGAGAGTTTCTCGCGAGTCGGGGTAGTGACAACGTGGTACTCGCGGCCGCGTTGGCGCAACGGCCGCATTGGTGGATCGGACCCATCGCGGTACCGCTCAGCGACCTCGTGCGGCTCGCTGGACCCGAAGACGATGCACTCGTTCGCGTTCCTTCCGACGAGTGGGACGGAGACGTCGAAGCGATGCAAGAGGAGCTTGAGCGCGGCTGGGAACCACCACCCCTGCTCGCGCAGTATCGAGATGGCCGACTCTTGCTGCAAGACGGCAACCACCGCTACGAGGCGCTCGCGCGCGAGCACGAGAGCCACGCATGGACCCTCGCCTTCTTCGATGACCCCGCCGACCAAGAGGCGTTCCTTGCCGCATGGACGACGCCGCCCTCGAGCCGCAGGGAATCGCCGACCGGACAACCGGCGAGCTCATAACTGCCGATCGGCACTCGCACCTGCGACCGGGATCGGGCAATCTGGCGCCTTGCTTGATGCGTTCCCCGGTGTGGACTTGTGTGACCAGGTTGAGCCAGCCGACTGGCTTCGGGCTTCGTTGCGACCGTGGACCGATCGTCAGTTGCTACACGTTTCGTCGCTTGTCCCGGTGGACTATCCGGCTCACGGCCGCATCCTTCACCGTGCTCGGAGCAGGTCCCGTGACGTCCGCTGGGGAGATATCGCCGCGGTGACTGGTCAGCCGCTCCGTGCCGAGACCCGCTACAACCAACTCGTCGGCTGGCATCCAGACGCACACCACCAGACCCCACCATGGCCGTGGGGTCAACCGAACCCGGGATCGTTACTCCCAGACGAATGCGCTGCGGTCGCGGAAGTCCTCGCTGGTCGCACGACGACTCCCGATGAGTGCTGGTTCTGTCTGTGGGACGGGTACGGAACGGGCTGGCCTGTTCTGAATCGATTGGGCGAGCGGGCTCCACGCGTCGCGTTGGAACATCGCAATTGCCTGCTGTTCCGCGGGCCGGTCGCGGCGGCCACGGCCTTCTCATCGCAGCCGTGGTTTCAGAGCCCGACGTGGTGGTGGCCGACCGACCGGGCCTGGTGCGTCGCGAGTGAACTCGACATCTTCTCGACCTACGTCGCTGCCGCACCGGCGACCCTGCGCGCGCTCATGGAACATCCGACCCTCGAAGTCCTGGAATGCACAGCAGAACAAGAGATTGATCCAAGCCCTTACCCGCCGAGGCATGACAAGGACCGATAGCGCATATCTGCTGCGATCGGTTCTCGACCGATCTCATGCGACGGGCCGCCGCAATGTGTTCGGCACCGTCGACGCGACCGTGCAACTGCCCGGCGGAAAATAGGGTGGCTACGGTGTGCAAGGCGCGCGACCCGCATGTGCACACACAGCGATCAATGGTGGCGGCGCAATGCCAGGCGCGCGGCGTGCCAACCGCACATGCCGTGCACGCCACCGCCGGGCGGCGTCGACGACGAGCACAGATACAAACCCGGAACGGGTGTCGCCCACGGGTGCAATGACAGACGAGGTCGGGCGAAGAACTGTCGCAGGTCGGCCACCCCGCAATTGATGTCGCCTCCGACGTAGTTGGCGTCGTAGGTCTCTATCGCCGACGGTCCCATGGTGTGACGGCCGAGGATGCGATCGCGAAAGCCGGGTGCGAATCGCTCGACCTGCGCTTCGATCGCACCAGTCATGTCGACGGTCGAGCCGTGCGGCACATGGCAATAGGCCCACGCGGTGTGCCGGCCCGCTGGGGCGCGGGTCGGGTCGAACAGCGTCTGCTGCGAGAACAGTGTGTACGGGCGCTCGGGATGGCGGCCGCGCTGCACGTCGAGCTCCGCGGCGGCGATCTCTCCGGCCGTGCCGCCGAGGTGCACCGTCGCGGCGCGCAGGATCTCGGGGTTGGTCCACGGCGTGGGCCCGTCGAGCGCCCAGTCGATCTTGAACACTCCGGGTCCGTAACGAAAGCGTTTGAGCGTGCGGCGATAGCGAGCGGGCAGCCGGCCGTCGTCGATCGCCAGAACTTGGCGAGGCGTGAGATCGAGAAGCGTGGCCCGGGCCGACGGAAGGTCTCGCAGGGATGTGACGCGGTTGTCGCACTCGATCGTGCCGCCGCGCGCGGTCACGATCGCGGCCAGCGCCGCGGCGATCGCCCCCGAGCCGCCTTGGGCCATAGGCCATCCGACGTGGTGCGCCAGCGCGCCGAGGAACAGTCCGAAGCCGGCCGTGATCGGTGACTGCAACGAGAGCATCGAATGGCCGGCGAGGCCGGAGAGCAGCGCGGCGGGTTCTTCGGTGCGGAAGCGACGCGCGACGAGTGTCGCGGGCCGGATCCCGATCGCGCCGTATCGAGCCAACAACAACGGATGGTGGGGCGGGATGTCGAGGGGCGACAACAACGACTCGACCAGAGCGTCGCCCGCGTCGACGAACGGTCCGACCAGGCGACGGTACGCCCGGGCGTCGGCGCCGAAGCCGGCGGCAGTCGCATCGACGGAGCGTTCGAGCAAGGCCACGCGGCCGCCGTCGAGCGGATGCGCGAGTGGTGCGTCGGGATGGATCCACTTCACGCCGTGATCGGCGAGCGGCAACGAACGCATTGCGGGCGACGCCACGGCGAGCGGATGGATCGCCGAGCACACGTCGTGCACGAAGCCCGGCTCCGTGAGCTGCTTCGAGCGCGAGCCGCCTCCGACCTCGGAGGCAGCCTCCAGCACCAGCACGCGCCATCCCGCGTCGGCGAGCAATGCGGCCGCGACCAAGCCGTTCGGGCCGGCGCCGACGACGACGGCGTCATACGTCGAATTGTCGCTCAACCGCAGTACTGCTGCCGGGAGAGGTGCCGCGCGCGCGCGGACTCGACGACTTCCCTGTGCACGTGAATGACCCTATTCCGACGCGGTGGGTCGGCTGTCACCGATCTCGCGCAGCTTGTTGCGGTCGATCTGTGAGGTGTCCGCCACCGCGACGCGCGACTTGGTGAGCGCGCGCAGCGTCGCCGTGCGCCGTCCTTCGGGTTCGACGATCGCCCGCTCGCCCAGGATCGCCCCCGGTCCGACCTCGCTGAGCACTTCGCCGTCGACCTCGACTGCGAGCACCCCGTCGAGCAGGAGGTACAGCTCGTGTCCGAGCTCGCCCTGCTCCATGAGCAGCTGGCCTTCTTTGATCGTGCGAATCTTGGGCTTCTCGCCCCCGGCCATGATCTGCGTCGACAGCTCTCGTTCCAACGCGCTTTCGACGGTGGTCAGCAATGCCGGCGAGTCGAGCTCGCCCCACGGCGTGTGCTTGCCGAACGAGTGGCGCCACCATTCCTTGAAGTTCGCGAGCCCCGCCTTACCCGCGAGCTTGCCGTCGTTGTCGAACACCCAGTGACGAGGGAATGGACTCGCGCCGACGAACTCCCACTCGGCGCGGCCGTCGGCGTACAGCACGAGCGCGAGCGTGGTCCAAACGGTCGGTGCCTGGAGCTTCACGAACGGAGGGCGATTCACGTGCCGCGGTGCCGGCAGCGCGACGTGACCGCCGAACGTCTGCAGGAAGCGCACCGACGAGTCGGTGACTTCGGGCTCGGCGCGCAGCTCCTCGAACTCGACGGCTTGGAACCGGGCGAGGTCCCTCGAACCCAGCCGTACGGTCGTCGCGCCCATGATGCTGCCGCCGAGATAGCCGTAGTCGGTGATGCGGCCGCCGTCGACGTCGATCCACGCGTGCAGCCGGTTGGCGTAGCGGAAGCGGTCGTCGCGTTTCATCTCGTCGAGGTCGTAGAGCACGTCGGGCGGCGGGTCGTCGTAGTGGGTGAAGCCCGACTCGAAGAGCGCCTTGTTCAAGCCCGTGACGGCATACGACGGGATCCACGACAGAGTCGTGACGGAGTGTTCGATGCGCACGGCCGACCTCCTCTTCAGTGCCGGCCCCGACGGTAACCACGAACGGGGCCGTTTGACCACCCCGGCGAGCAGGTAGCGAGCGGTGGTGGCAGCTATTTCTCGCCGTCGCCGCCGGCGCGGCCGTGCTTCCAATAGCCGCGCACCGTGGTCTGGGCGCGGGGGAGCGATCGCTCCTCGAACAGGTGGCGGCGGATTCGTTGCACTGCCGCGGCTTCACCGGCTGCCCACACCCGCACTCCCGGCGGAAGATTCGTACCGCGAACGGCGGCGGCGAGTGCGTCGCCCGGGGCCGCGCCGGCCGGGAGGTCGTGCCACTCGACCGTGGCGCGCGCCTGGCCGGAAAGTGTGAAGCGCGCATCGGGTCGGGCGACCTCGATGTGCACCTGGGTGGGTGTTTGGGCGGGCAGGACTTCGAGCAGCTGGCTGATCGCCGGGATCGCGGTCTCGTCACCGGCGAGCAGGAAGGCGGGTGCGTCGCGGTCGATGGCATATCCGCGGCCGGGGCCCGAAATGGCCGCCTGATCACCAGGCTCGGCCGCGGCCGCCCACCGGGATGCGACGCCGTCGCCGTGGACGACCGCCTCGATGTCGAGCTCGAGAGTCGCGGCGTCGAGGCGGCGCGGCGTGAAGGTCCGGATCGTGGGGCGTCGCCCGTCGGGCAGGAGGAACTCGTTGCCGTTCCAGCTCGGCATGACGAGCTCGTCGCTGGTGGATGCCGGAAGCAGCAGGCGCACGCTCGCCGCCGGTTCCTCGACGGTCAGGCCCTCGAGGTCGGGGCCGGCCAACGTGACGCGGATCAGGCGCGGGCTCCTGGGTTCGACCCGGCGCACCGCGACGCGCCGAAACCGCGGTGGTTCCCGCCGCGTCCGCGGTGTCGCAGAGCCGGGTTCGGAACTGCTCATCGCCGACCAGCCTTCCACCTCTTGCCCGCTTGACTGCGCGCGAGGATGGCCGGCGTGCTCGAGGAACCGCCGATTCCGCCGCGGGTGACCGACCGCGTCGCGGCGCGGGTGTTGGTGGTCGACGACGAAGGCGCGCTCCTTCTCTTACGCGGCTGCGATCCGGCGCGGCCCGAGGCCGGAACCTGGTGGATGACTCCCGGCGGCGGCCTCGACGACGGCGAAACGATCGAGGCGGCCGCGCGGCGGGAGTTGCGCGAAGAGACGGGACTCGTGGTCGCCGATCTCGGGCCCGTGGTGTTCCGCCGCACCGCGGTGTTCGACTTCGAAGGTGTGCGCTACCGCCAAAAGGAGCAGTTCTTCAGCGTGCGCACTCGGCGCTTCGAGATCGACGACGCCGGTTGGAGTGACGTCGAACGGCGGTCTGTGCTGTCGCATCGCTGGTGGACGCACGCCGAGCTCGTCGCGACCGGCGAGACGCTCCACCCCGAGGAGCTGCCGCGCCTTCTCGCGTCGCTCAGTTCGAGATCGGTGGGACCGGCTGCGGGGGCGACGGCCCCACGTACTGGGCGCTCGGGCGGATGAGGCGGTTGTCGGCCGCCTGCTCGAGGATGTGCGCGCACCAGCCGATGACCCGGCTCGCCGCGAACGTGGGCGTGAACAGCTCGCGCGGGATACCGCACCGGTCCATGACGATGCCCGCGTAGAACTCCACGTTCGTGTACAGCCGCCGTCCCGGCTTCAGCTCCTCGAGCACCTTGACGGCGGTCGCTTCGATATGCCGCGCGAGCTCCATCTTGTCGCCGCCGAGTGAGTCGGCGACCTCGCGCAGCATCAGTGAACGTGGGTCGTCGGTCTTGTAGACGCGGTGACCGAATCCCATGAGCCGGTCGCCGCGTTCTACGGCGGCGCGCAGCCAGGGCTCGGCCCGATCGGCCGTGCCGATCTCGTCGAGCATCTGCAGCGCGCGGCTGGGCGCTCCGCCGTGCAGCGGACCCGACAACGCGCCGATCGCGCCGACGACCGCGGCGCCGAGGTCGGCGCCGGTCGAGGTGATGACCCGCGCGGTGAATGTCGACGCGTTGAAGCCGTGGTCGACGGTGGAGATGAGGTATTTCTCGACCGCGGCGGCGTGTTCAGGGGTCGGCACCTCGCCGTGCATCATGTACAGGTAGTTGGCCGCGTACGCGAGATCGTCGCGCGGCGCGATGGGATCCAGGCCCCGGCGCTGCCGCCAGAGCGCGCAGATGAGCGTGGGAACGACCGCGCACGTCGACATCGCGTTGTCGCGCAGGGTCTCGGCGTCGATGTCGTGCGACGGTCGGAACCCGAGCGCGGCGCCGTATTGCGACAGCGCCGTCCGCAATGCGTCGAGCGGTACGAACACGTCGCCCGCGCGCGCGATCGCGGGGAGCACGTCGACTACCGCGGGCGGGATCGCGCGGCGCGGCCGGATGTCGGCGGCAAACGCCTCGCGTTCCGCGAGGGCCGTCGGGAGTCGTCCCTCGAACATCAGTTGCCAGACGTCTTCGAGCGGTCGCGACTTCGCGAGATCGACGGCGTTGTACTGGCGGTAGTGGTAGAAACCCTCGAGGCCGCGCACGTCGCCGACGGTGGTGTCGGCCACGACGACGCCCTCGAGCCCCTTCGGCACCTCGTGCGCCTGCGCGTCGGCGGGTTGGATCATCGCAACGCGCATCAGGTCGCGCATCGACACGATCCCGACGAGCTTCTGTCCGGTCACCGGCGCCGTGCCGCCGCCGTCGACCACGGGGATGTGCCGGTAGCCGCGCTCCGACAGGCTCGCGAAGGCGGCGCGCGCTTCCATCCCGGGTCCGATGGTGTCGGGGTCGGCGGTCATCCATTCCGAGACCTTGGCGGTCGACGCGTCGGAGCCGGCCGCCGCCAAGCGGATCATGTCGCGCTCGGTCAGGATCCCAATGGCACGGTCGTCGTGATCGATGACGACGACGGAGCCCACTCGGTGCTCGCGCATGCGTTGCGCGGCCCGCGCGACCGTCTCCGCGGGTTGCGCGGTGACGACCGGTTGACTCATCAGATCGCCGACCGTCCGTTCCGTGGTCACGGCCCCAAATACTAGGACGGCGGCGCGCCCTTCCCGTGACGACCCGCGCCGGCCGCGAACCGGGACGCGCCGGCGAACGATTCGCCGGACCGCAGCACCCGGAGCCCGTGCTCGAGCTCCACCTGGATCGCGTCGTCGATGCCGAGACCCCACTGCGCATAGCTCGACGCGCGGTCCTCGCGCAGACAGATTTGTGGCAGCGAGCAGAGCTCCGACGCGAGCTCGATCGCGTTCCGCCGCGCGTCGCCGGGCTCCGTGAGCCGGTTGGCGAGGCCCATTCGCTCGGCCTCGTCGCCGCTGACGCCGCGGCCGGTGAGGATCAGATCGAGCGCATGCGAATGACCGATGAGGCGCGGCAGCCGGACCGTGCCTCCGTCGACGAGCGGCACGCCCCAGCGCCGGCAGAACACGCCGAACACGGCGTCGCGCGCCGCCACCCGCAGGTCGCACCACAGCGCGAGCTCGAGCCCGCCCGCCACGGCGAATCCCTCGACCGCGGCGATGACCGGCTTCGAGAGCAGCATGCGCGTCGGACCCATCGGGCCGTCGCCCTCGGGTCGAACCGTGTTGCCGCCGTCGTTTCCGATCGCCTTCAGGTCGGCCCCCGCGCAGAACGTGCCGCCGGCGCCGGTCAGGACCGCGACGTCGTGCGCGTCGTCGGCGTCGAAGGCGCGGAACGCGTCGGCGAGCTGCGCCGCCGTGGCCCGGTCGACCGCGTTGCGCACGGCGGGACGATCGATCGTGACGACGGTGACGCGGTCGACGTGTTCGACATTGACGTTCATGCGGATTCCCTTCTCGCGTCCAGATGCGCGCGTTCGTTGAGGGAAGCGAGGGAGCGCACACCGGTGCGCGACGCGACCATGCGCGAGAGCGACGTGTAGTGCGGCTCGAACCAGAGATGTCGGTCGAGGCCGAGTACGACCGCCAGCGCGACGTTGATGACACCGCCGTGGCAGACCGCGACCACCCGGCGTCCGGGATGGGCGGAGACGACCTCGTCGAGCGTCGCGGCGACGCGGACGCGAAACGTGTCCGTTGATTCGGCGCCGAAGTCCTCCCAGCGGCCCTCGTACATCGCCGCGAGCTGCGGATCGCGCGTCGCGCGCAGCTCCTCCATCGGGATGTAGGAGTCCGACCGCACGTCGTACTCGACCAACCCGTCGACGACCTGCATCTCGAGACCGTGGGCGCGGGCGATGGGTTCGGCGGTCTCGATCGCGCGCCGCTGCGGGCTGGACAAGACGACGTCGATCGGTTCGAGCGCGAGCCAGGATGCGAGCCGCTCCGCTTGCTCGCGGCCACGAGCGGTGAGAGGAGGGTCGGCAGGCACACCGGTGCCCGGCGCGACGCGCTCGGGCTCTCCGTGGCGTACCCAGAGCAGATCCACGTCAGCGCTCGCTCATCGCAGCGCGAATCCGAGGATCGTTTCGAGCTCGGCGAGCGCTTCGGTGGGATCGACGACCTTGACCGTCGCCATTCCCATCTGCCGCGCCGGTTTGAGGTTCATGCCGAGGTCGTCGAGGAACACGGCCTCCGACGCGAGCACGTCCAGACGGGCGAGCGCCAATGCATAGATGCGCGGGTCCGGTTTTCGGAGTCCTTCGACCGCCGATTCGACGATCACGTCGAAGAGCCCGGTCTCGTGCAGTCCGTTGGGTGTCGCTCGGCGCTTCTCGTCCGTCCAGTTGTTGGTCAGTGCGGCCGTACGGAGTCCGCTCGAACGGATTCGTCCGATGGCGCGTGCCATCTCGGGCCGGGGACCGAGCGAGGTGCCGATCAGGCCCATGAGCCGTCGGGCGTCGAGCTCGAAGCCCGCGGCGAAGGCTTCGGCCTCGAGCGCGTCGGCGAACTCGTCCATGCTCAGCTCGCCCCGCTCGAGCGCGGCCCACGCTCCCGACTCGCTGCTCCGGCGGATCAGCGAACGCATCGTGCCCTTCTTCAGGTCGTTGCCGTGGTCGTAGGAGTCGAACGCTTCGAACGGTGACGGGAACACGACGCCGCCGAGGTCGAAGATCACGGCGCGGTACGCCATCAGTCGAGGTCGTTCGTGGTGCCCGCGGGATCGACGAGCACACCCGGATTGAGAATGCCGGCCGGATCTACGGCCGCCTTGGCGGCGCGCAACGCGGCGGCGAACGGATCGGGACGTTGCCGGTCGTACCACCGGCGGTGATCGCGCCCGACCGCATGGTGATGCGTGATGGTCCCTCCGTGGCGACCGAGGGCCGTGCTCGCGGCGGCCTTGATCGCCTCCCACTGCGCCAGCTGCTCGGGCTCCGTTCCTTGCGCGAGCACAGTGAAGTACGGCGCGGGCCCGTCGGGATACACGTGCGTGAACCGGCAGGTGACGACGGCCGGCCACGCGCCGGCGGCCTGCGCGGTGTCGAGCACCGCGCTCCTCACGCCTTCGTGCAGCGCGGGGAACGCATCCCACGTGCACGCGGTTTCGAACGTCTCCGAGATCGCACCGAGTCCGACGAGTGCGTCGCGCGTGTACGGCGCGCGGATGAAGGCGTTGCGCCAGGAGCCGGCCGCACCCTCGCGCGCGCCTTCGGCCTGGGTTCCGTCGCGGACCGAGATCGTGTCGTCGGCCACGGTGCCACCGTGATCGCGCGCGCATTCGACCGCGCGTGCGATCCACGGGTCGAGCGGGTGATCGGCGGACTCGAACGCGAGGAGGAGCAATGCGTCGCCCGAGTCGTCGGCCCCGGTGATCCCGGCCTCGACCGCGTCGAGGAGCCGGCAGTTCGCGGGATACAGACCAGTTTGGGAGATGGCGCGCGCGGCCTCGACCGCGCCCTCGAACGTGGGGAATCGTGCAGTCGCCGACGCGCGGAACGTCGGCCGATCCTGCACGCGCATCCAGGCTTCGGTGATCACGCCGAGGATGCCTTCGGACCCGAGCAGTGCACGGTCCGGTGACGGACCCGCGCCCGAACCGGGAAGGCGGTTGCTCTCCCAGACGCCGCGCGGCGTGATCGCGCGGATCGACTCGACGAAGTCGTCGATGTGGGTGTGCAGCGTGGCGTAGTGACCGCCTGATCGCGTGGCCAGCCACCCGCCGAGCGTCGAGAATTCGAACGACTGCGGGAAGTGGCGCAGGGTCAGCGCGTGAGGTCGGAGTTGGTCCTCGAGCGCGGGACCATACACACCCGCCTGTACGCGAGCGGCGCGCGAGACGCGATCGACCTCGAGCACGCGGTCGAACGCGCGCAGATCGAGGCTGATGGCGCCTCGGTAGTCGTCGCCGACGTCGCACTCGACGCCGCCGACGACCGACGATCCGCCGCCGTACGGCACCGCGGCGACGCGTTGATCGGAGCACCAATCGAGGAGCGCGACGATGTCGGCTTCGTCTCGGGGGATCGCAACCAGGTCGGGTGGGCACGAGAAGTCGCGGTGCAACGCGCGCCAAACGTCACGAAACGACTTGCCGTAGGTGTGTCCGGCCCGCTCGAACGGATCGTCGGTGAACAACGGCGCGAGCGAGGCGGGAGGCGTGACGCGCGGCGCGGGTAAGTCGAGCTCGTCGATCGTCGGCGGCGGAATTGGATCGCGCGGTTCGCCGCCGAAGCGCGCCGCGATCGTCTCGCCGAGCTTGCGCTGCTGCGCGGTCGACGGCCCCTCGCCCTCGACCCCCCAGCCCCAGAACCGGCGCGCGTGTTGCACGGCGGGACCCTAGACCTTGACGCGCTCGGTGCGTCCTGGTCAGTCGAGGTCGGCGTCGCGTTTGTCGACGAACGCCTGGCGGAGCTCGTCGCTGTCGCCTTGGAGATTGAGCTCGAACGTGAACCCTTGCTCGAACCGGTAGGAGCGCTTGACGTCGACGGGATCGATCATGTTGAGCGACTCCTTCGCCCGGCGCATCACGGTCGGGCTCTTCTTCGCGATCACCGCCGCGAGCTCGAGTGCGGTGTCGAGGAGCTCGGCGCGGGGAACGACGCGTTCGACCGTGCCGAACGCGAGGAGTTCCTGCGCCGTGATCGTCGTACCGGTGAGGAACATCGCACGCAGCTTGTGTTGCGGCACGAAGCGGGCGAGATGGGTTGCGACGCCGAGTGCACCGCGGTCGACTTCCGGGAGGCCGAAGGTGGCGTCGTCGGACGCGATGACGATGTCGGCGTTGCCGGAGAGGCCGACGCCACCGCCGACGCAGAAGCCCTGTACCGCGGCGATGACGGGGACCTCGCACTCGTACACCGCGGCGAACGCCTCGTAACACCCCCGGTTCACTCCGATGAGCGACTCGTGCGTGGGGTCGGCCGCGAGCTCCTTGATGTCGACGCCGGCCTGGAAGCCCTTGCCCTCCGCCCGCAGGATCACGACGCGCGTGTTGGGATCGCGGCCGGCGGCGCGCACTGCGTCGGCGAGCTGGAACCAGCCGGCGACAGGCAGCGCGTTCACCGGCGGGTTGTCGATCGTGATGATGACGACGTGCTCGCGCGTTTCCGAGCGGATCATGCGCGGGAGCATACTTCCGGACATGTTCGGCAGCGGTGGTGCGAGCTTGTGGCGTGCGACGTTGCCGGCCGCGGAGCGCGTGGCGCGTGCCGCACTCGGGGGCGATGTCGTCGCCGACGTCGCGATCGTGGGCAGTGGGTACACGGGACTGTGGAGCGCGTACGCGCTGAAGCGGGCCGACCCGTCGCTGCGGATCGTCGTGTGCGAACGCGAGGAGGTGGGGTTCGGCGCGTCGGGGCGCAACGGTGGGTGGTGCTCGGCACTGTTCGCCGGAAGCCGCGACGCGACCGAACGCCGGCACGGGCGGGATGCCGTTGTCGCGATGCAGCGCGCGATGTTCGCGACTCTCGACGAGATCGAGCGGGTCGTCGTCGACGAGAGGATCGCGTGCGACTGGGCACGCGGCGGAACCGTCCAGGTCGCGACCCTGCCCGCGCACCTCGCCCGTCTGCGTGACGAGCTCGACGACCATCGAGCGTGGGGATTCGGCGCCGACGACTACCGCGAGCTGTCGCCCGCAGACGCGAGCGAAGTGATCGGCTGCCGGCCGAACCTCGGAGCGTTGTTCACCCCGCACTGCGCGGCGGTCCATCCCGCCAAGCTCGTGCATGGTCTCGCGCGCGCGGTCGAACGTCTCGGGGTGACGATATACGAGCACACGCCGGTGCGCGCGATCGAACCAGGTCGCTTGCGAACGGCTCACGGGGTCGTGCGGGCCGAGATCGTCGTGCGCGCGACGGAGGCGTTCAGCGCCGAGCTCCGCGGGCTCCGCCGCGCGATCGCGCCGGTCTACTCGCTGATGATCGCGACCGAGCCCCTTTCGGAAGCGTTCTGGGCCGACGCCCGGCTCGAGAGCCGCCCGACGTTCGCCGACTTCCGCCACATGATCATTTACGGACAACGCACCGCCGACGGCCGGTTCGCGTTCGGCGGCCGAGGCACGCCTTACCACTTCGGTTCGCGCGTACGGCCGCAGTTCGACCTCGACCCGCGTGTCTTCGACGCGCTGCACGCCACGTTGCGCTCGCTGTTCCCCGCTCTCGGCGACGCCGCGATCACGCATCGGTGGGGCGGCGCGGTGGGCGTGCCCCGCGACTGGTACCCGTCGGTCGGCTTCGATCGCGCCGCCGGCGTCGCGTGGGCCGGTGGGTACGTCGGCGACGGCGTGAGCACGACGAATCTTGCCGGTCGGACGCTCGCCGATCTCGTGCTCGGAAACGACACCGACCTCGTGCGCCTCCCGTGGGTCGGCCACCGTTCGCCGCTTTGGGAGCCGGAACCGTTGCGATGGCTCGGCGTGAATCTCTCGCGAAAGCTCGTGGAGTCGATCGACCGGGCCGAGGCATCGGGCCGCGATCCGAAATGGCGAACCCGCGCGGTGAGTCGACTCTTGGGTTAGGTGCCCGGTACCGCGTTCCGGGTCACCGAGGACAGCGCGCACTTCAACGGTCCTTTGGCGTTGAGAGTGCCGTTGGCGTGCCAGGTCGCTGTCGTTCCCGGGTCGACTTTGGCCACCGCCGCCACTCCGTCCCCGTTGCCGGAAGAATCGGTGAACTTCACGTGGATCGTGTAGAGGCTCGGCTTGCTGCTGTGGTTCACGATCCGACCTGTCGCGGTCGGGTGGCCGCCGGTCGGGCTGAATGTGCAAGCGGTGATGGTCACGTCCTTTTTGGCCGCAGCCGATCCCGACGAGGAACAGGCGGTGAGTGCGGCGAGCGCACAGGCCGAGACCCCCACCAGCACGTTCAGAGGTCTCATGCACTTCCCTCCGGGTCCGCCGCGGTCGTCACGACAGCGTGACTATGCCCAAACGCCTTGCCGGCCATGCTCGGCGACGAGAAGAAGGTGTATGTTCGGGGTCGTAACGCGTGAAACGCGACCGAGCCCGGGACCCCGGCTTTTTCGCCCCACACGAAGGGGCAGGAAATGCTTGGTACCTGCAGAGCACTCGGGGAAATCGACCGGGCGACCGCATCGGCTTTTGACGTCGTACTTCGTGACGCAATCGACAGCTCGGACGAGGCGGTGGTCAGCGTCGATTGCTCGGGCGTTACGTTCATGGACTCCGCCGGATATCGGGTGCTCGTGGGCGCGACCGCGTACGCCGTGCGGCGCGGTCACACGCTCGTGATCCGCAACATGTCATCGCCGTGCGCGATGTTGATTCGGCTGTGTGACTCGGACCACGAGCTTCTCGTAGACGCCTGACTCGCGCTAGTCGAAATCGGGCATCGGCGGAAGTTCTCTGTCGACCAGTGCGTCGCATCGATCGCGGAGCTGTTTCGCGTAGCTCGGTTTGGTCGGGACGAGGAACTGCTCCGTGCGAATCGCGGCGACGATCATCGTCGCCACTTCTTCCGGCGGCGCGCCTTCTGTCGCCGTGAGGTCGGCCAACGCCTGTTCGACGAACTGCGCGTCGTCGGAGCGCAGGGCGGCGAGGGTTTCCGGCCGGTTGCGGCCCGAGGTCGCGATGCGCGTCGCGACTGCACCGGGAACCACGGCCGACACCTTGATGGGCGCGCCGATCGCGCTCAGGTCGTGCGCGAGGCATTCGGTGGCCGCCTGCGCGGCGAATTTCGAGACGGTGTACGGACCGGAGAAGGCGTTGGTGCACACGCCGGCCATCGACACGGTGTTGACGATGTGCGCGGCAGTGCCCGCGGCGAGCATGCGCGGTACGAACGCGCGGATGCCGTTGAGGATGCCCCACAGGTTGACGCCGAGAGTCCACGCGAAGTCCGACGGCGGACGCTCCCAGATGAGGCCGCCCGCGAACACGCCGGCGTTGTTGCAGAGCACGTCGGTCGCGCCAAACGTCTCGTAGGCGTGTTCCGCCAAGGCGTCGACGTCGTCGAAGTTGGCGACATCGGCGATGAAGGTGCTCGTGCCCGCGAGCCCGTCGACCGTTGCGGCCAGTGCCGCGGCTTCGATGTCGGCCGCGACGACGCGCATCTGCTCGCCCGCGAATCGCCGCACGAGGGCTTGGCCGATACCACTTCCGGCTCCGGTCACGACGGCGACTTTGCCCTGGAGTTGTTCCATCGCCGCATCGTGGCAGAGGATTCCCGACATGAGCGAGCGCATCGAGAAGCTGGTTGCCGAGCTGACACTCGATGAGAAGGCTGCGCTGACCGCGGGCGTCGACCTGTGGCACGGTCCGGGCGCCGATCGTCTGGGCATCCCGGCCCTGAAGGTGACCGACGGTCCGAGCGGGGCCCGAGGTGAGCAGTGGTCGGGCCGGCCCTCCGCCAACTTCCCATGCGGCACGGCCCTCGGCGCGACCTGGAACATCGACCTCGTGCACGAGGTCGGCAAGCGGCTCGGCGTCGAGGCGCGTCGCAAGCAGGCGCACGCGTTGCTCGCACCGACCGTCAACATCCATCGCCACCCGCTCGCGGGCCGGAACTTCGAGTGTTACTCAGAGGATCCGGTGCTCTCGGCGCGGATGGCCGTGGCGTACATCACCGGGGTGCAGTCGCAGGGAGTCGGCTGCACGGTAAAGCACTTCGTCGCGAACGACTCCGAGTTCGAGCGAATGACGATCAGCTCGGAGGTTGACGAACGAACGCTGCGCGAGATCTCGCTCGTTCCGTTCGAGGCCGCGGTGAAAGAGGCGGGGACCTGGGCGCTGATGACCGCGTACAACCGGGTCAACGGGCCTTACTGCAGCGAGCACGCCGAGCTGCTCGCAATGCTGCGCAACGAGTGGCAATTCGAAGGTCTCGTCATCTCCGACTGGTACGGCACCCACAGCACCGTTTCGGCCGCGACCGCCGGACTCGACCTCGAGATGCCCGGGCCACCGCAGTGGTTCGGACACAAGCTCGCGGCGGCAGTGCGGGCGGGCGAAGTTCCCGAGTCGGCGCTCGATGACAAGGTCCACCGCGTTCTGAGCTTGATGGAGCGAACGGGCCGGCTCGACGACGAACGTCCGCAGGAAGTGTGTATCGACGACCCGATCGACCGGGCAATCGCGCGGCGCGCGGCCGGCGAGAGTTTCGTGCTCCTGCAGAACCAGCGCGCGGCACTCCCGATCTCCGCCGCGACCAAGACGATCGCGGTCATCGGTCCGAACGCCGACGCGACGGTGATTCAAGGCGGCGGCAGCGCGCGCGTGACGCCGCACCCTCCCGTGTCGCCGCTCGCGGGGCTGCGCGCCCGCTTCGCCCCGGCCGGAGTCGAGGTCGCGCACGAGCGCGGTTGCTACAGCTTCAAGCGAACGCCGGTGCTCGAGGATCCGGTGCTACGCGGCCCGCTTGCGGTGCAGTACTTCGCGGGCCGCGAGCGCGCGGGCGACCCTGTGTACGAAGAAGGCTCGGCCCGCGGCCTGTTCACGTTCATCGGTCCGGTCGGACACGGTGTGCCCGGCGAGTTCTCGCTCAAGGTGCGCGGCACAGTTGTTGCACCCGAGACGGGGGACTGGACATTCACGCTCGTGCAGGTCGGTCGGGCGAAGCTGTCGGTCGACGGCGACGTGATCGTCGACAACTGGGAACCGACCGAGCGCAGCGACGCGTTCATGGGCCACGGCAGCGCGGAAGCAGCCGGAACGATCGCTTTGACTGCCGGCGAGCCGCACACGCTGGAGGTCGAGTTCGTGCCGCCCCGCGGGCTCGGCGGGCTCGAGATCGGATGCCGGCCTCCCGCGCCGCCCGACCTGATGGACCGCGCCGTCGCGCTCGCACGCCGCGCCGACGCGGTTGTGTGTGTCGTCGGAACCGACAACGACTGGGAGACCGAGGGTCACGATCGGGAGTCGATGGCGTTACCGCCGCCGCAGGACGAGCTCGTGCGCGCGATCGCTGCGGTCAATCAGAGCGTCGTCGTCGTGGTGAACGCGGCATCACCGATCGAGATGCCGTGGGCCGACGATGCCGCCGCGATCCTGCAGGCGTGGTTCCCGGGTGAGGAGTGGGGGTATGCCCTCGCCGACGTGTTGTCGGGCGACGTCTCGCCGTCGGGGAAGCTGCCGACGACGATTCCGGTGCGGCTCGAGGACACGCCCGCATTCACGAACTACCCCGGTGAGCGCGGGAAGGTGCGTTACGGCGAAGGGATCTTCGTCGGTTACCGCTGGTACGACGCCCGGCGCATCGAGCCCCGCTTCTGCTTCGGCCACGGTCTGTCGTACACGACGTTCGAGCTGGGTTCACCCACGTGGGATGGCAACGCGCTGCACGTACTGGTCACGAACACCGGCTCGGTGCGCGGCGCGGAGACGGTGCAGTGCTACGTCCGCGACTCCGAGGCATCGGTTGCCCGTCCGCAGCAGGAGTTGAAGGCGTTCGCGAAGGCGTGGCTCGATCCGGGCGAGTCGCGTGATCTCACGCTTCGACTCGACGAGCGTGCATTCGCCTTCTGGGACGTCGCCGAGCACGCGTGGACGGTCGAGCCCGGCGAGTTCGAGCTGCGCGTCGGCACTTCGTCGCGCGCCATCGCCCATCGTCTCACGATCGAGCGCGCGTAGTGTCTGCAAGTCCCACATTGACTGTCGGGCTCGCGAACTTCGGCGCAACCTTTCCGCCGGGGGAGTGGCGCCGGTTCGTCGATCTTGGTCGCGCCGCCGACGACGCGGGGATCGATCGGATCGTCGTCGTCGATCACGTGGTCATGGGTCCGCACACCGAGAACTACACATGGGGCAAGTTCCCGGTCCCACCCGACGCGCCCTGGCTCGAGCCGTTGACGATGTTGTCCGCGGTCGCGGCGGTCACCACGCGGGTGCGGCTCGCGACCGGCATCCTCATCGCGCCTTTGCGTCCCGCGGTCCTTCTCGCCAAACAGGTGGCGACGCTCGATCAGGTATCGGGTGGCCGCGTCGACCTCGGGGTGGGCACGGGTTGGCAGCGCGAGGAGTACGACGCGGAGGGGCTGTCGTTCGAGAACCGGGGCCAACTCCTCGACGACGTGCTGGCCGCGTGTCGCGTGCTGTGGCGGGACACTCCCGCCGAGCTCGACGCGCCGACGCTGTCGTTCCGCGACATCTACTGCGAACCGAAGCCGGTCCAGGCGGGCGGAGTGCCGATATGGGTCGCGGGAACGCTGCACTCGCGAAACCTCGCGCGCGTCGTCGAACACGGCGCGGGATGGATCCCGATCATGGGCGAGACCGTCGAGGGCATCGCGGCGGGAGTGGGCCGGATCCGCGATGCCTTCGCGGCCGCGGGTCGCGACCCGGCGGCGCTGCAGGTGCAGGCGCCGCTGCGGATGGCAGTGGGCGACGACGGCCGGCCCGACCTCACGGCCAGCATGGCGTCGGTCCCCGAGCTGGTCGCGGCGGGCGCCACCGACGTGATCGTGACGTTGCGCGCCTTCGCGCGCGATGCCGCCGCCGCCCCCGAGGCCATGACCCGACTGCGCAAGCAGTTCAACGCCGTCGCAGCCGCATGAGCGCATGAGAATGTAACGTCCGCCTCGTGCTGACGCCGTTCGACGACTATCCGATCCACCAGACGCCGCTACCGCTTGCGCACCCCGCGAGCGGCGACCCGAACCACTACGACCGGTTCTGGTTCAACGGCTACACCGAGGACTATTACTTCGCCGCGGGCATGGCCGTCTATCCGAACCGCGGCATCATCGACGGCGCGTTCTCGGTAGTGCACGACGGAGTGCAGCGTTCGGTGTTCGCATCGGGCCGCATCCCCGCCGACCGGGGCGAGACTCGGATCGGTCCGCTGTCGATCGAGATCATCGAACCGCTGCGGACCACGCGGGTGCGCGCCGACGCGGCCGATCTCGGCATCGGCGCCGACGTCACCTTCACGGCCCGTTCGGTCGCGCTCGAAGAACCGCGCCAGACCCTTACCACCGGGACGCGTACGGTCATGGACTCCACCCGCATGACGCAATGGGGCACGTGGTCGGGCCGCATCTCGGCCGCAGGCCGCGAGATTCCGATCGACCGCGTCTACGGCACGAAGGATCGGTCGTGGGGCGTGCGGCCGGTCGGCGGTCCGACTCCCGCGGCGCCCGATCTTGCCTTGCCGCAGATCTTCTTCCTCTGGGCGCCCATCAACTGGGAAGACCGTTGCACGCATTTCTTGTGCTTCGAACGCGCCAACGGCGATCGCTGGGTCGGCAGCCAGGCCGAGCTCGACGTCATCGGCGAAGGTGATTCCACGTGGGACGCCGACGAACGCATCCACCATCTCGCGGGCGCGACGCACGAGGTGCGTTGGGCGCCGGGTCTGCGCCGGTCGCAGGGCGCGACGTTGCGCCTGCTCCGCCACGATCACACCGAGGAGCGGATCGAGCTCGAGCCACTGATCACGTTCCGCATGCGCGGGCTCGGCTATACGCATCCCGAGTGGGGCCACGGACATTGGCACGGCGAGCTCGCGGTCGGTTCGGAGGAGCACAAGGTCGACGACCTCGACAACGTCGAACCGTGGAACATCCACGTCCAACAGGTGATGCGCGCGCGCTCGGGCGACAAGGTCGGCCTCGGCGTGCTCGAACAGCTCGCGTTCGGCGCGCACCACCCGAGCGGGCTCACGGGCCTGCTCGACGGCTACGCGGGCTGACGTTCGGCCCCGGCGCGGCTCAGACGATGCCGGAGACGTGTGAGTCGTTCACCGTGACGGTGTAGCCGTCGGGATCGCGGAACGTGAAGGCGGCGTGCCCGCCGCGCTCGATCGGCGTGACGTCGACGCCGCGCGCATCCATCGTGTCGTGGAGCGCGTCGAGATCGTCGGCCATGAGATCGAACGGAGCGCTCCGGCCGTCGGTCCGCGCCTCGGCGTCGAGTACGAGCACGAGATGCGTGCCACCCCGCATCTCGAGCTCCGCGATGACGTCGGTCGCACGCGGCTCGTGCACCTGCCGCAGTCCGAGGTCGAGATAGAACGCGGACGATCGGAGCACGTCGTGCGTTGCGAGCACCACGTGCCCGACCCAGAGGGCCGGTCTCTCTTCTACCGCCTGAACTGGCACACTGCCCTCCACGCCGTGCAGTGTGACACGCGATGAACACTCGCGACACCTCGGCGCCGAACATCCTCCTCGTCGTCTCCGATCAAGAGCGGAACCGGGGCTGGCTCCCACCGAGCGTGAGGTTGCCGTGGCGCGACCGCCTGCGCGCCGAGGGCCTCGAGCTCACGAGGCACTACACGCACAGCTCACCGTGCTCGCCGTCGCGCGCTTCGCTTTTCACCGGGCAGTATCTCGCGCAGCACGGCGTCGTCGACAACGTGATCATGCCCGAGCACAAGGAGCTAGACCCGGCCGTCCCGACGATCGGCTCGATGTTGCGCGACGCCGGCTACCGGTCGAGCTACATCGGCAAATGGCACCTCTCGCAAGCCGTGTCGCCCGACATGACTGCGTATGGCTTCGCCGACTGGGAAGGAAACGATCGTCACTTCATGGGTTGGGCCGGCACCGGCGTGCATTTCGATCCGATCATCGCTGCGAACGCGGCATCGTGGCTGCGTGCCAACGCCGCGGCCACGCAACAGCCGTGGTTCCTCACCGTCGCGCTCGTGAACCCGCACGACGTGATGTGGTTCCCGATCGACCAACCTGGTTACGACCAGCGCAACGCCGAGGAGGTCCGACGCGCGCGCAAGGTGCTCGAGTGGGCGAAGTGGAAGGAAGACGATGTCCTGCCTGTGTTCGACACCGTCTACGACGAGGTGTGCGACGCGCTCCCGGCGAACTTCGCCGACGACCTGCTCGACAAGCCCGCGGCACATCGCCAGTGGCGATGGGACCAACAGCACGGCCTCTGGGGATACATCGATCCGGGCGACACGAAGTCGTGGCTCCGCCACCTCGACTACTACGTGAAGCTGCAACAGATGGCCGACGAGTCGCTCGGAACGGTCCTCGGCGCGCTGGAAGGCAGCGGCGCCTACGACGACACGATCGTGATCTTCACGTCCGACCACGGCGACATGTGTGGTTCGCACGGACTGCGATCGAAGGGTCCGTTCGTGTACGAGGAGATCATGCACGTGCCGTGTTACGTGCGCGTGCCGGGGGTGACGCAAGCCGGTTCGCAGTCGGATGCGCTCGCCACGCACGTCGATCTCGCGTCGACGATCTGCGCGCTCGGCGGTGTCGACCCGGCGACGCAGCCGTCGCTCAAGGGGGTCGACCTGTCGCCGGTACTCGCCGACCCCTCCGCGTCGGTGCGCGATCACGTGCTGTTCGCGCACGACACCGCGCACACCGAGGAGATCAACCACACCCGATACGCGATCCGCGGATATTTCGACGGCCGCACCAAGTACGCGCGTTACTACGGTGTCGGCGGCGGGAAGCCCGGTACCGGCCTTTGGGGCAAGGACCCCGGCCACAAGCTGTACGACGTCGACGCCGACTTCGTCGACCAAGAGCACGAGTGGTACGACCTGCACGACGACCCGCACGAGCTGGTGAACCTCGCGCGCGACCCCGCCCGTCGCGCCGAGCTGCGCGACAACTACCAACGCCTCCTCGAATACGAGCGGGCGAGCTTCAGTTCCTGAGGCTTCAGCTCTTGAGGATGTACTCGCTCAGCAGGTAGTTGCGCATCGTCGCCGGGTCGTACAACAGCTTCGTGCTGTCGAGCATGACGCGGATGTTCTCGCCGAGCTCCTCGTTCGTTGACGCACTGAAGAAGGTGTGAAGGTTCGTGACGTGCTCGGTGCTCGGCCACGCCTCCTCGACGATCGCCCGGTAGCGCGGCGCGCCCGGCGTCAGCGCGCGCACCACCGCGTTGCGCACGTAGCGGGCGCGCGGTTGCATGTTCTCCGACATAGGTGACTGATGGCCGTACCAATGGCCGTAGAAGGTCTCGTCGTCGACGCCCGCGGGCTTGTCGAAGATCGTCAGCGTGATGATTCCCGGAGACCTCGTGCCGTCGGGCCAGTCGCGCGACGACGCATGCTGGTTGCCGCCGTACTCCCGGAACATCGACTCGGTCACGAGGTACCCCGCGAGGCGCACGCCGGCGGCGCGGAGGAGCGCTTCGTACGGCGCGCGGTCGTCGTGCGCGTCGAGCCAGATCGACACGCAGGCGCGCACGGGCAGCTCGTCGGCCGGTACGGGCACCATCGACGCAATCTGGGCGTGCTCGTCGTCGAGATCCATCTGGAGCGCGTGGGGCTGTAACGCGAGCAGGCGCGGCGCGAGATCTTCGAGGAAGCGCGTACGCAACGCCGCCGGATCGATCGACGGCCGCTCCCAGACCAGGTATACGAGCTTCTCCATAGGCGAGCGAAGCTAGCCGCCGATCCGTTGGCGCGGTGATCCGTAGCGGGCGACACTGGCGGCGTGCAGTTCGCCGTCAACTCGCCGCCTCACGCCGAGCCGGCTGCGCTCGTCGAGCTCGCGGTGGCGGCGGAGCGCGCGGGTTGGGACGCGTTCTTCCTGTGGGATCACATCGTGGTCGACCGCAAAGGTGTGGAGATCGTGGACCCGTGGGTGACGCTCGGTGCGGTGGCGGCGCGAACGACGCGCATCCGGTTGGGTACGTGCGTTACACCGCTGGCGCGACGCCGCCCGCAGAAGATCGCCCGCGAGACGGTGACGCTCGACCGGCTATCGGGTGGGCGACTCGTCCTGGGCGTGGGGCTGGGCGTTCCCGACGACGAATACACCACTTTCGGCGAGGACGCCGACCCGCGCGTGCTCGCGGCGCGCCTCGACGAGGCACTCGCGGTCGTCGCGGGCCTGTGGTCAGGAGAGCCTTTCGAACACCACGGCGTCAACTTTCACGTCGAGCGCGTCCGGTTCCTGCCGGCGCCGGTCCAACAGCCGCGACCGTCCGTGTGGGTGGCGTGCATGCTGCCGTATCGCGGCGCGCTCGCGCGCGCCTCGCGGTGGGACGGTGTCGTGCCCCTCAAGGTGGACTCGCAGAGAGGCATCGAATTCCTCGTCCCCGACGACGTCGCGTCGATCGTCGCCGATGTTCGTGCGCGCCGCGGCTCGCTCGACGGCTTCGATGTCGTCGTCAATGCCGGTCCACCTCCCACCGCGTCCGTCGCCGATTACGAGGCCGCCGGTGCAACCTGGTGGATGGTGTCGATGGGAGAGTTCCCCGGCTGGCTCGACGAACTTCGCGCCGTCGTCGATGCCGGCCCGCCGCGTTGACCCAGACGACAGACGACGACTACTGCGCGATGAGGTCGCGCACTTCGGACGAGGTCGGGACCTCGCCCCTCGTGACGTACGCCTCGGCCCGCTCGGGGATGCGGTCGGGCTCGTAGAGATAGTTGGCCATCACGCCGAAGGAGCGAGCACGGCCAGTAGGCGAAGGATCGGCCATCCAGTCGATCCGCTCGACGGTCGCGCCGTTGGCGAGGTGGAAGTTCGCGACCGGATCGGACGCGCGGCCTTCGGGCGCGGTCGTGAGGTAGCGGGAACACAAGGCGAGCAGCGCGGGCCGGATCGCCTCGTCGACGTCCCACTCCGCGTCCGACAAGCGCGCCAGCACGCGCGCGGGCTCGGCCGGCAACAGCTCGCGTTCCCGGGCCCGCAAGCCCGCGCCGTCGGCGGCGAGCGCGTGTTCGACCCAAGCGCGAAACCCCGGGATCGGTGACAGCGTGACGAACCGGCGCAGCTGCGGCAGATCGAGGCGGAGCGCCTCGACGACCTGCTTGATGAGGGCCGTGCCCAGGTTGACGCCGGCGAGACCGGGCTGACAGTTGGAGATCGAGTAGAAGACCGCGGTGTCGGCGCGTTCGAGATCGAGCTCGGGCGCCCGCGCGTCGAGCAGCGGTGGGAGCTCGGTGGCCATGCCGATGGTGAGCGCGATCTCGACGAAGATGAGCGGCTCGTTGGGCATCGCGGGGTGGAAGAACGCGTAGCACCGCCGGTCGGAGTCGAGCCGATTCTTCAAGTCGTCCCACGAGCTGATCGCGTGCACCGCCTCGTACGCGATGAGTTTCTCGAGGAGCGCCGCCGGTGCCTCCCAGGTGATGCGGCGCAGTGTGAGCAGCCCGACGTCGAACATCGTGGCGAGCTGCGCCTTCAGCTCGAGGTCGAGATCAACGAGCTCCGTGTCGGCGCCTGCGTTCCGCAACACGTCGGCGCGCAGGTCGACGAGGAACTTCACCCCGCCTTCGAGTCCGGTCAAGAGTCGCAGTAGTCGATCCGCAGGTGGCACCAGCGCATGGCGCAGCTGTCGTTCGGCGGCTCGACGCTCGCGGCCATTCTTCAGCCCATCCACCGCGTCGTCGACGGCCGGAGTGTTCGTCCAGAAGTCACGCGTGAGCATGAGCAGGAAGTTGCGGCGACCATCGTCGGACAACGCGAGGTACGCGTCGGCGACGACAGCCGCCTCGGCTCGTTGCGTCATCGTGTCGTGCAGCAGGAGCAACTCGGTGATCACTTCGCGCAGGCGCGCCGCGTCGCGCTCGGGGAGGCCCGGCGCGAGATCGAGCGGGGGTCGTCGGGACGCGCCGCGAAGCCCGCGTCTGCGCAGCCGATCGAAGAACCGGCGTGACGCCACGGGTCGGCTGCTCAGGCGTTCTCGCCCGGGGCGCGGTCGCCACCGGGAACGGTCACTGTCTCCGTGTCGCGGCCGGAGCGAAGCAACGTGCCCGGCCGCGCATCGGTGAACTCGCCGTGATCGACGATCTCGGTTCCGTTCACGATCACGTGGTCGATGCCGTTCGCTCCGCCGTAGAGACGCGGTGCGCCCGTCGGCAGGTCGAACCGCATCCGTACCTCTTGCGCGCCGACGGTCTCGGGATCGATGACCGCCACGTCGGCGTGCCATCCCGTCTCCAATCGTCCGCGGCCGGTCAGGCCGTAGAGACGCGCCGGCACATCCGTCAGGAGGTTGACTGCCTCTTCGATCGGCATCAGACCCCGTTGGACCGGTCCGCCGAGCAGCACGGTGGCGTAGTTGAAGCTGGCCAGGAAGTCGAGGTGCGCGCCGGCGTCGCTCGCGCCGATGACCGCGCGGCTGTCGCGCCACACCTTCATGCGCACCTGCCACGTCTCGTCGTCGTCGGGCCGGATCGGGAAGCCGAAGCCGGTCATGAGGTCGTCGGCGACGACGACGTCGCACAGCGCGTCGAACTCGTCGACGCCACGCGCCTTGGCGATCTCGGCGACCGACTTGCCTTCCCACTGCTTGTTCTCG
Organism: Actinomycetota bacterium; assembly: GCA_003134555.1. Lineage (GTDB taxonomy): Bacteria > Actinomycetota > Acidimicrobiia > IMCC26256 > PALSA-610 > PALSA-610. Next base: position 32,028 of record PLBO01000072.1, on the reverse strand, counting down.
GGCGCGAAGGTTTCGTTGATCACGTAGATGGACCAGTTCGAGACCTTGAACCCGGTCGTCGGCCGGAGCGCGGCCTCCCGCAGCACGTTGCGCCCGTCGGGCGATGCGAGCATGGCCTTCTTCTCGGCATGGGGAAGCGCCATCGGCTTTTCCCAGCCCGGGATGGTGTCGAGGAGGAAGCCGCTGTCGAAGCACATGCGCGGTGACGGCGAGAACGGCACGGTCAACGCGATGACGCGCGCTCCGTGCTCGGTCGCATAGTCGGACGCGGCGAGGTTGTGCTCCGTGATCGCCTCGCTGCCCTTGCCGACGAACAGCACGTTCCAGTTGACCGGGCGATTCGCGGCGAGCGACATGCGCGTCAACAGCTCGGGCGCGAAATCCTCGAACATGCCCACGCACGGTATGAACTCGAGTGTGGTTCCCGGGTGGTTCCGCACGACCCCGCAAAGCGAGAGGATCTCCTCCTCGCTCGCGTAGCGCGACGGCACCATGTCGCCGGCCGCGTCGTTGTGGGTCCGGGCCCAGCTCGACGAGAAGCCGAGCGCGCCCGAGGCCAGGCTCGCGTCGAGCAGCGCGCGCATCGTGTCGAGGTCGTCGGCCGTCGCCGCGCCCTTCGTCGCGCGATCACCCATTGCGACGCGGCGGATAGTCGAGTGACCGACGAGGAATCCGGCGTTCGGCGCGAGCGTGCCGTCGATGCGGTCGAGATACTCGCCGAAGCTGCGCCAGTCCCACGGCACGCCTTCGGCGAGCGCGGCGAGGGGCATGCCCTCGACCCGGGCCAGCATGCGCATCAGGTAGTCGCCGTCGTCGGGACCGAGCGGCGCGATCGTGAAGCCGCAGTTGCCGCCGATGACGGTCGTCACGCCGTGCAGCGGAGACGGCGACAAGGTCGTGTCCCAGAACACCTGGGCGTCGTAATGCGTATGAATGTCGACGAAGCCGGGTGCGACGACCTTGCCTTCGGCGTCGATCGTGCGTGTCGCCTTCTCGTCGATCTCGCCGATAGTCGTGATCCGGCCGTCGCTGATTCCGACGTCGGCGATCCGGCCGGGCACACCCGTACCGTCGACGACGGTGCCACCGCGGATGATCATGTCGAGCATGACCCCACTATTGTCCAGCCGCCATGGGTGACGCACTTGCCGGACGGGTTGCGCTTGTCACCGGGGCGTCCCGCGGGATCGGCGCGGCGATCGCGCGCCGGTTCGCGGCCGAGGGAGCCCGGGTCGCGATCGTCGCCCGGAGCCTCGAACCGGGGTCGGGCGGGCACCTCGCGGGCTCGTTGCGGGAGACGGCCGATGCCATCTCCGCAGCCGGTGGAGTGGCCGTGCCGATCGTCGCCGACCTCTCCGAAGCGAGCTGCGACCGCGCCGCGATCGTCGGGCGAGCGACCGAAGAGGTGGGCCCGATCGACGTGCTGGTCAACAACGCCGCCGCCTGTTTCTACTTGAGCATCGACGAGACGTCGGAGCGCCGATTGCGGGTCGCGTACGAGGTCAACGTCATCACGCCGTACCTGCTGATCAAGGCCGTCGTGCCGGGGATGCGCGACCGGGGCGCCGGATGGATCGTCAACATCACGAGCGCCATCGTCGACACCGATCTCCTCGACAGCCCGCAACAAGCGCGCTCCTCGACGTACGCGCCGAGCAAGGCCGCGCTCGACCGCCTCACGATTTCGTTCTCCACCGAGCTGCGGGCAACGGGAATCGCGGTGAACGCACTCGCGCCGGAGCGTGCGGTAGCGACCGAGGGCGCGACCGCGGTGATGGACCTGCCCCCGGAGTGGTGCGAGCCGGTCGAGACGATGGCCGGCGCCGCGCTTGCGCTCGCGACGTGTGATCCCGAGCAGGAGAACGGCCTCGTCGCGCGGTCCGGCCCGTACCTACGGGCGCGGGGGTTGGTGGTGTGACAGTCGCGCTGGTCACCGGCGGCGGTAGCGGGATCGGACAAGCGACTGCGCGCCTGCTCGCGGCGCGCGGCGCGCAGGTCGTCGTGGCCGACGTCGACGAGTCCGCGGCGCAAGCGACCGCGGCGGAGATCGGACCCGCGGCCGCGGCCGTTGCAGTCGATGTCGCCGACGCGGCGTCGGTCGCCGCGATGGTCGCGTTCACCGTCGAACGATTCGGCGGTCTCGACTGGGCGTGCAACATTGCGGGCATCGCTCCGCAGCCCAAGCCATTCGTCGAGCACTCCTACGACGAGTGGCATCGGACTATCGACGTGAATCTGAGCGGTGTGTTCTTCTGCATGCAGCACGAGTTGAGACGAATGCTCGAGCAGGCACGCGGTGGAGCCATCGTGAACATGTCGTCGGGCGCGGGCGTGGTGCCGGCTCCCGGACAGCCGCAGTACACCGCGGCCAAGCACGGTGTTCTGGGTCTGACGAAGCAGGCGGCGCAGGAGTACGCGGCCGCGGGGATACGCGTCAACGCAGTGTTGCCGGGTCAGACGGAGACCGGCCCGATGCGTGCGTATCTCGATGCGATGCCCGACGGCGGCGAGAAGATGCTGCGGCGCCTCCCGATGAAGCGCATGGCAACGCCGCTCGAGATCGCGCAGGCGGTCGTCTGGTTGTGTTCCGACGACGCGAGCTACGTCAACGGCGATTCCCTCGTGGTCGACGGAGGACTCATCACGCGATGAGCACTACAACTGCGACGCGTACCGCGACCCGATGGTCACCGACCGTCGTACCTGACCGCAGCCTTCTCGTCGACAAGCGCGCCGAGACTGTCCGATACTGAGCGCCGTGTCTTCCAGGGTCGCCATCGCCACCGCGCTCTCGCTCGCGACCGCGCTGTTCTACGCGATCAGCAATGTGCTCGAGCTCCTCGAAGCCGAAAAGGTGCCGGACGAGTTCGCGATGCGACCGGCACTCGTCCTTCGATTGATGAAACAACCGAGGTGGTTGCTCGGGTTGCTCTCCGACTTCGGCGGATACATATGCCATGCCGCGGCCCTCGGTCTCGCCACGGTGGTTTTCGTCGAGCCGATCCTGGCCACGGGGATCCTGATGTCGTTGTTCATCGGCTCGGCCTTCGTGCACCGTCCGGTGCGACGCTCCGACTGGATCGCCGCAGGCGTGCTCTCGGGCGGGCTCGCACTCTTCCTGTACGAGGTCTCGCCGACGGGCGGTAGGCAGATCGCGCGGACTCGCGAGTGGCTGATCGCGGGCCCGAGCGCGATTGCCGCGATCCTGGTTTGCATGGCCCTCGGCCGCGCGACCAGAGGACGTCCGCGCGCGGCGTTCCTCGGTGTCGCGGCCGGTATCGCGTTCGGGGTCGCCGCACTCCTCACCAAGGCCCTCGTTCACTATCTCGGTGCCGGCATCTTCGCTTGGGTGCCGCACTGGGAGCCGTACGCGCTCGCGGTGGCGGCGATCGGCGGGGTGATCGTCGCGCAGAGCGCGTTGCAGACGGGCGCGCTCGGAGCGGCGGTGGGCGCAATCGAGGCGATGAGTGTCATCTCGGGCTCGCTGTTCGGGCTCTTCCTCCTCAACGAGCGCGTCGGCGCGCACGGTGTTCTCGAGATCTCCGCCGTCGTGGTCTCGATCGCCGCGATCCTGGGCGGCATCGTCCGGCTTTCGCAGGCCGAGGAGCGATTGATGGGCCGCTCCTCGGAGCCGATTCCGCAGCCACCCAACGCGTAGACGCGTGCCGCCGCCGGTTTTGCCGGCTGTTCTCCCCGACCTTCTCGGGTAGCAAATCACTCTCGATCGGTACCGCCGGCGCCTACGGTCGACGAACATGTTCACCCGGCCGGACGATCTGGCGGACGACACGGTGGCCGCGGCTGTGGCCGAGGGTTGGGGGCTGCGCGCCGGCGCGATCGACTACCTCCCGGTGGGGTTCGGGAGTCATCACTGGCGTGTTGAAGCCGACGGTCGTCGTTGGTTTGTCACCGCCGACGACCTCCGTGCCAAGAAGTGGCATCGCGCCGAGCCGCATCGCGAGCCACTGAGGAGACTACGGGCCGCGTTGTCAACAGCTCGCCGACTGCGCGACGACGGGCTGACCTTCGTGGTTGCTCCAGTCGCCGACAGCTCAGGCGATGTGTTGCGTGTCGCAGGTGACCACTTCGCGATCGCGGTCTACCCCTACGTCCACGGGCGGTCACCCGACTCTGATACGTACTCGACTCGCGCTGACCGTCTCGCGGTACTGGATCTCGTCGTCACCGTCCATCGCGCCCCCGACCCAACCTCCCGACACGCGCTGGTCGACGCCTTCGCCATTCAACATCGCGATGAACTCACCGCCGCCCTGACAGAACTCTCGGGACGGTGGGACACCGGACCGTACGGGGAACCTGCTCGCGCGCTGCTCGGGCGACATGCGGGCGCACTCCAGCGAGTACTCGCCCACTACGACCTACTCGTGATGGCGGCGCGCGGTCGGTCGGAGCGCGCGGTGCTGACCCACGGCGAGCCTCACCCGAGAAACACCCTCATGAGCGACCGCGGTCTGATGCTGATCGACTGGGACACTGCCCTGCGTGCCCCACCCGAACGCGATGTCTGGACACTCGCCGATGGCGACTCGGACATCGTGGACGTCTACGAGGCGACCACCGGCGTCGTGCTCCTGGATGACACGCTGGCGCTCTACCGATTGCGATGGGACCTCACCGAGATCTCGATCTACACCTTGCTGTTCCGGCGACCACATCGCGCCACCACAGACACGTCGATCGCCTGGCGAGGCCTCAACGACTGCCTCGACCCGAAGCGATGGCGAGACGACTCACCGGGGCGCGGTTAGACCTCGCCGACGACGTGCTCGTTGCGTTCGATCTCGCGCACTCCGCCGGGTGGACCGACACCAATCGACTCGTGCACACAGACCAAGATGGCGTCGTCTACGACGAGCACGTTTTCGTGAAACGTCTCGACTGACCGTCTAGACCCGCTGCAGGCACCAGCGCGCCCACAGCAAGCCGAACGACGTAACGACGAGCTGCCCGAGTCCGTACAGGAGGCTGCGGTCGATCGTGTAGGTCACGATCGAGACCGTCGATGCGATCGAGTACACGACCGCGAGCGCGATGTGTCCCTGGTGCGTCAAGAGCAACCAACGTGCGCGATCGGACACGCGCGGGATTCTAGGAGCAGCCATCGGCCATACCGTTGGTTAGCCTGACCGGGTGGTCCGGTTCAATCCGTACAGCTACGAGTTCCACGACGACCCGTTCCCGGTCTACCGGCAACTACGCGACGAAGCACCGAGCTACTACGACGACGACCTCGGATTCTGGGCCCTGTCTCGCTACGACGACGTCGTGCGCGCCTTGCACGATCCCGACACGTTCTGCTCGCGATTCGGAATCACCCTCGAGGCCGGCAACCCGCTCCCGATGATGCTCACCACCGATCCGCCGGACCACACGGCGTTGCGCCGGTTGGTGAGCCGCGCGTTCACGCCCCGTCGGGTCGCCGACCTCGAACCGGCCATCCGAACGCTCTCGCGCGACTACCTCGACTCGTTCGGCGATCGTCCCTCCGTCGACCTCATCGCCGACTACGCCGCGCTGCTGCCGATGGACGTGATCTCGAAGCTGCTCGGCGTTCCCGACGGCGACCAGGGACAGCTGCGGGAATGGAGCGACGCGTTGTTGCACCGGGAGGAGGGCGACATGGCCGTGACGCCGGCCGGGATCGACGCCGCCTACCAGCTCTACAAATACTTCTCCGCGTTCGTGGCCGAGCGCCGGGTCGATCCGGGCGACGACGACCTGGCCGCGGCGCTGGTCGCGGCCGAGAGCGCGGGCGAACGGCTGACCGACGATCAGGTGGTCGGGTTCCTGTTCTTGTTGATCATCGCCGGCAACGAGACGACGACGAAGCTGCTCGGCAATTGCCTGCTCGCGCTGCAGCGGTTCCCGAGCGAGCGCGCGAAGGTGCTCGCCGACGCTTCCCGGATACCCGACGCGGTCGAGGAGATCCTCCGGTTCGAGACGTCGACCCAGTTGATGGCGCGGACGCTCACCCGCGACGTCGAGCTGCACGACCGGAAGATGCCCGAGGGCGACAAGGTGTTGCTGTTGCTCGGCTCGGGCAACCGCGACGAACGGGTCTGGGATCGCCCCGACGTGTACGACATCGATCGCAGCTGGCCGACCCACCACCTTGCCTTCGGGCACGGCATCCATGTGTGTCTAGGCGCCGCGCTCGCGCGGCTCGAGATGCGCGTCAGCCTCGAGGAGTTCCTTGCCCGCCATCCCGGCTACGAGGTCGACGAGGGCGCACTCGAGCGCATGCACTCCGGCAACGTGCGCGGCTACTCCCGAATGCCGATTCGCCTGTGAGCGATCCTGCTGTAAGCGATGTCGTGGCGATCACGGCGCTCATTCACGAGTATGCGTTCCGGCTCGACCGCGGTGACCTCGACGGGGTCGCGGCCCTCTTCGCGAATGCCGAGCTCCGTTCGACGCGCGGTGATCGGGTCCGGCGTGGCGCCGCCGAGGCCCGCACGCTCTTCGACCCGGTGATCATCTACGACGACGGCACGCCCCGCACGGTGCATCAGCTCACGAACGTCATGGTCGACGTCGACGGGCCGACGGCGCAGGCCCGGAGCTACTTCACGGTCCTCCAGGTGACCGATCTCGGCCTCCACCCCATCCTCGTCGGGGAGTACCGCGACCGGTTCGCGCTCGTCGAGGGTCGTTGGGAGTTCACGGAGCGAGTCTTCGATCCCCGGCTGTTCGGCGACCTCTCGAGCCATATGCGTGCCGAGCGCACGTAGCCTGACGCCGCCGGCAGCTGCAATGAGTCCGAGGAGGCAGGTGTGAGCAACCAACCGACGCTCGTAGTCCTTGGTGCATCGGGGGATCTCGCGAGTCGCCTGCTGTTCCCCGCACTGCTCTCCCTGGAGTACCGCGAGCGGCTCGAGAATCTGAGGATCATCGGTTACGCGCGCCAGGAATGGACGACCGATCAGTTCCACGAGAACCTGCGCGCCGCGATCGACCTACATGCCGCCGACGTCGACGAGAAGTATCTCGACAAGTTCATCGAACGCATCGACTTCCACGGCGGCGATCTTTCGGTCGAGTCGTTGGGCAGTTTGAAGCCCGAGCTCGACGGTCCCGCGATCTTCTACCTCGCGCTCCCGCCCGGCGTCTTCGCCGATGCCGCCGAGACGATAGCGAACGCCGGCCTCGCCGACGAGACCCCGGGATTTCGCCGACTCGTGATCGAGAAGCCCTTCGGCACCGATCTCCAGAGCGCGCTCGCGCTCAACGAGCAACTCCACAAGTTCTGGCGCGAGGACCAGATCTTCCGGATCGATCACTTCCTCGGCAAGGAGACCGTGCAGAACATGCTCGTGTTCCGGTTCGCGAACCGGTTCATCGAGCCGGTGCTCAACGCGAATCACGTCGACGAGATCCAGATCACGGTGGCCGAGACGATCGGCGTCGAAGGGCGGTCGCGCTATTACGACGGCATCGGTGCGCTGCGCGACATGGTGCAAAACCACCTGATCCAGATGATGACGTTCGCGACGATGGAACCTCCCGCGTTGTGGGACGCGGAGATGATCCGCGACCACAAGGTGGAGGTGCTCAAGTCGGTGCGCCGCGTCGACCCCGATCGCGACGCCATTCGCGGCCAGTACACCGCGGGGCTCGTCGATGGAACGCCGCGCATCGCGTATCGCGCCGAACCGGGCGTCGACCCGGTGTCGCACACCGAGACGTTCGCCGCGGTACAGCTGCACGTCGACACGTGGCGGTGGGAAGGGATCCCGGTATTGCTGCGCTCGGGGAAGCGGCTGGCCGCGAAGGCGCACGAGGTCGTGTTCCGCTTCCGCGAGCCGCCGACGCGACTGTTCCGGCACACGCCGCTCGAGCACGCCGAACCGAACTGGCTGGTGTTTCGCATGAGCCCGTCCGAGTGCACCGAGCTGGTCGTCCGCACCAAGCAGCCCGGCTTGGATCTCGAGGCACGCGAGTCGGTGCTGAGGGCCGAGTACGCCACGCCCGACGACCGCGAGGCGAGCGCATACGAGTCGTTGCTGCTCGACGTGCTGGAGGGCGACCACACGCCGTTCCTGCGGTTCGACGAGGTCGAGTGGTCGTGGCGCATCGTCGACCCGATCCTCACCGCGTGGCAGCGCGGCGCGCCGGAGGATTACGTCGGCGGCGGCGACGGTCCCGCCGGTCAGCACCGCTTCCTCGGTCCGGGCCACTACTGGAGGCCGCTCCTCAACTCGACCTCTTGAACCCGCCTTCCTGATGGGGAACGATTCCGCTCGCGACTGGGTAGGACACGTTTCCGCCGGATCAGGGGGTGGGTGTGCAGGTTCACGAGCGTCCCGTCAGCTACACGACATCTACCGCGACGTCGTCGTCGACGTCGCCACCGCGGCCGTTCGGGCTCGCGGCCGCGGTCGCCGGGTTCCTCGGCAATGACCTCCCCGTAGCGATCGACTGCTACGACGGCAGCCACCTCGGTCCGCCCGACAGCGCGACCCGCATCGTCGTCCGTTCGCAGAAGGCCCTGCGGTACGTGCTCACCGGGCTGGGAGAGATCGGGTTTGCTCGTGCCTATGTGTCGGGTGAGCTCGAGGTCGACGGCGACATGTTCGAGGCGCTCGCCCTGCGCGACAACCTGCCCGACGTGAAGGTGTCTCCTCGCGAGTGGCTCGCGCTGGCGCGGACCGCCGGGCTCAACGGCGTGAAGCCGCTACCGCCTCCGCCCGAGGAGGCGCGGGTGCGCGGGCGCCGGCACAGCAAGGAACGCGACGCGGCCGCGATCGCACACCACTACGACGTCTCGAACGACTTCTACCGGCTCGTGCTCGGTTCGTCGATGACGTATTCCTGCGCGGTGTTCGCGACGCCCGACACGACTCTCGAAGCTGCCCAGGCCGCCAAGTACGAGCTCGTGTGCCGCAAGCTCGGACTGCGTCCGGGTATGCGCTTGCTCGACGTCGGCTGCGGATGGGCAGGGATGGTCATGCACGCCGCGCGTGAGCACGGCGCGCACGCGGTCGGGGTCACGCTGTCGACGCGCCAGGCGGAATGGGCGCGTGAGGCCGTTCGCGATGCCGGCCTCGCGGACCGGGTCGAGATCCGGGTGCAGGACTACCGCGACGTCGCCGACGGCCCCTTCGACGCGATCAGCTCGATCGGGATGTTCGAGCACGTCGGTGCCGCGAAGCTCGACGAGTACTTCGCGCGCCTCTTCACCCTGTTGCGCCCGCAGGGGCGGCTGCTGAATCACGGCATCGCCCGGCGGCCGGGGTCCCGGCCCGCGATCGCGCCCCGCGGCTTCATCGGCCGCTACGTGTTTCCCGACGGCGAGTTGCACGAGGTCGGCTCGGTGGTTTCCCGGGTGCAGCGCGCGGGCTTCGAGGTTCGCGCTGTCGAAGGGCTGCGCGAGCACTACGCGCAAACGCTTCGGCACTGGGTCGGGAACCTGGAAGCGAACTGGGATGAAGCCGTGCGGCTCGTCGGACCGGCTCGCACCCGGGTGTGGCGCCTCTACATGGCCGCGTCGGCGTGCAACTTCGACGCCGAGCGCACGCACATTCACCAGGTGCTGGCAGTGCGCAACAGCCCCGACGGTCGCAGCGATATGCCCCGACGCCCCGACTGGGAGGCGTTCGCCTAGGTCTTCTTCTCTTCGTGGCCGCCGAACTGCTTGCGCATCGCCGACAGCATCTTGTTCGTGTAGTCGGCGGAGCCTTGCGAGATGAACCGATCGAAGAGCGCGGTCGCGATCACCGGTGCCGGCACGCCTTCGTCGATCGCGGCCGTGACCGTCCACCGGCCTTCGCCGGAGTCACTGACGCGACCGCTGAATTCCGCGAGATCGGGCGACGTGTGCAGCGCGGCCGCGGTCAGGTCGAGCAGCCAGGAGGCGACGACGCTGCCGCGCCGCCACACTTCCGCGACCTTGGGGATGTCGAGGTCGAAGCGGTAGAGATCGGGATTGGTGAGCGGCGCGGTCTCGGCGTCGGCCGGACGCGGCTGCGAGCCGACGTTGGCGCGATGCAAGATCGTCAGTCCCTCCGCGTACGACGCCATGAGTGCGTACTCGATCCCGTTGTGCACCATCTTCACGAAGTGGCCGGCGCCCGCAGGACCACAGTGCAGATATCCCATTTCCTCGGGCGCGGGATCTCCGGAGCGACCGGGCGTCCGGTCGAGCGTGCCAAACCCCGGCGCGAGGGCGCGGAAGATCGGGTCGAGCCGTCGGACGACCTGCTCCGGCCCGCCGATCATCAGGCAGAAGCCGCGCTCCAATCCGAAGACGCCGCCGCTCGTGCCGCAGTCGACATAGTCGATACCCCGTGGGCCGAGCGCGTTCGAGCGCGCGATGTCGTCGACGTAGTGCGAGTTGCCGCCGTCGATGATGGTGTCGCCCGTCGCCAGATGTGTGGCGACGTCGTCGACCACTGCGCCCGTCACGCCCGCGGGCACCATCAGCCACACCGCTCGTGGTGGCGTCAATTTCGCGACGAGGTCGGCAACCGACGTAGCGCCGGTGGCTCCCGACTGTGCAAGCGTGTCGACCGCGGCTGTGTCGTGGTCGTACACGGCGCACTCGTGGCCGGCATGCATGCAGCGGCGCACGAGGTTCGCGCCCATGCGGCCCAGTCCGATCATTCCGAGCTGCATGTCAACTCCTGTCGGTGACGTGCTCACTTGAGACCGGCGCGCCCGCCGCGAGCGCGGCGCCGACGATGCCCGCGAGATTGCCCAGCTCGGCGACGCGCAACTCGCACGGGGGGTTGAGACGCTCGAGGAACCGGTCGGCGTGCTTGACGATGCCACCGCCGATCACGATGAGCTCGGGCCAGATGATCTCGTGGAGCTGAGCGAGGTAGCGATCGAAGCGGAGTGACCAGCGTTTCCACGAAAGGTTCAATGCAGTGCGAGTCGCGTCCGACACCCATTCGTCGGCGAAGTGGCGGTTCACGAAGATGTGGCCGAGCTCGGCGTTGGGAACGAGCACTCCGTCGTTGAGCACGGCGGTGCCGACCCCGGTTCCGATCGTCACCATCACCACCCGCCCGCGGCGCGCCCGTGCGGCTCCGAAGCGCGCCTCCGCGATCCCCGCCGCGTCGGCGTCGTTCAGCACGGTGCAGGGTCGTTCCGTTGCGCGCGACAGCACGGTCGCAGCATCGGCCCCGATCCACTTCGGGTCGATGTGCGTCGCCGTGTGCACGACACCGTTCGTGACGACCGCGGGAAGTGTGCAACCGATCGGGCCGCTGCTCGCGAACTGGCGCACGAGGGAAGCGACGGTCGACGCGATCGCGTCGGGCGTGGCGGGCTGGGGCGTCTCGACTCGGAGGCGCCCGGTTGCCTGACCGTTGGCGAGGTCGACGAGTGCGGCTTTGATGCCGCTGCCGCCGACGTCGACACCGACGAGCGCGGCCGTGCCGGTCTCCGTAGTCATCCGCGATGAACCTACCGCCTTGCGGGCTAGTTTCCGGGCAGTGTCGGCTCTCGAGGACTACGCACTCCTGGGCGATCGGCGGACGGCCGCGCTGGTCTCGCGCGCCGGATCGGTCGACTGGTGGTGCGCGCCGCGCTTCGACGCGCCCGCGTGCTTCGCAGCACTGCTCGGCACCCCGGAGCACGGCCGCTTCTCGATCGGCCCGAAGGGCGGCGTCGATCGCACGACTCGGCGTTATCGCCCCGGCACGATGGTGCTCGAGACCGAGCACGAGACTGCGTCGGGGCGGGTGCGGGTCGTCGACTGTCTCGCAATGGGGCATTCCCGTCCGCTGCTCGTGCGCCTCGTCGAGGGGCTCGAGGGGCAGGTCGACATGGTCGTCGAGCTGATCGTGCGTTTCGATTACGGCTCGATCGTTCCCTGGGTGCGCCGCGTCGACGATCGGTGGCGCGCGATCGCGGGTCCCGATGGCCTCGAGCTGTGCTCACCAATACGTCTCCAGGGTCGTGATCTGACGTCGGCGGCCGAGTTCACGGTCGCGGCCGGCGAACAGGTTCCGTTCGTTCTCGGTTGGTTTCCCTCGCACGAGCCGCGCCGGGTCCCCGAAGACGCGCGCGCGCTCGTCGAGCACACGACCACCAGCTGGACCAATTGGTCGGCACGTTGCGAATACGGGGGCGAGTGGCGCGAGCCGGTGTTGCGCTCGCTCATCACCCTGGAGGCGCTGACGTTCGAGCCGACGGGCGGCATCGTGGCCGCACCGACCATGTCGCTGCCGGAGACGCTCGGCGGCACGCGCAACTGGGACTACCGCTACTGCTGGGTACGCGACGCCACCTTGACGCTCGAGGCGTTCTTCATCGGCGGGTACCAGGACGAGGCGTTGCGATGGCGCGACTGGCTCCTACGTGCGGTCGCGGGTGACCCCGAACGGCTGCAGACGATGTACGGCGTCGGGGGCGAACGGCGTCTCACCGAGCTCGAGCTCGACTGGCTGCCCGGATACGAGAATTCGAGGCCGGTGCGTACCGGCAACGGCGCCCATACGCAGCTCCAACTCGACGTGTACGGAGAGCTGCTCGACGTGTTGTGGCAGGCGGCACGCGCGGGCACGCCGCCCAGCGCGAGTTCGTGGTCGCTGGCCCGGCTCCTGCTCGACGTGCTCGAGAAGCGCTGGCGAGAGCCGGACGAGGGCATCTGGGAGGTGCGGGGAGAGCGCCGCCACTTCACGCACTCGAAGGTTCTCTCGTGGGTCGCCTTCGACCGCGCGGTGGCCATGGTCGAGCAGGCGGGCTACGACGGTCCGGCCGACCGCTGGCGCGCGGTGCGTGACGAGATCCACGCCGAGGTGTGCGCCCGGGGCTACGACGACCGCCGCGGGTCTTTCACCCAGGCGTACTCGTCCACCGCGCTCGACGCCTCGGTGCTCATGATCCCGCTCGTCGGGTTCCTTCCCGGCGACGATCCGCGTATGCGTTCGACGATCGCTGCCATACGCCGCGAGCTCACCGACGACGGCCTCGTGCAGCGTTACGACCCGTCGGATTCGAGTATCGACGGCATCGGCGAGCCGGAAGGCGTCTTCCTGCCGTGCAGCTTCTGGATGGTCGAGGCTCTCGCGCTCGCCGGCGAGCGAGACGACGCGCGCGCGCTGTTCGGGCGCCTGCTCGGGCTCGCGAACGACGTCGGATTGTTCTCGGAGGAGTACGACCCGAAATCGCGCCGGTTCCTCGGCAACTTCCCGCAGGCGTTCACCCATCTCGCATTGGTCGGAGCCGCACACACGCTCGCACCCGAGCGGTCGCCCCAGCGCAGGCGGCGTCGCGACCCGAGTCACTGAGACATCCGGCCGGCCCGGGCCCGTGACTGTGGGCGAAATGCGCTGACGTAATCTGCGGACCATGGCGCTGGTGACGAACATGGTGAAGGGATCGTCCGCGCAACGCTTGCTGTTGCTCGTGCACGGTTACGCGGCCGACGAGCAGGATCTCGGTGGTCTACTTCCGTATCTCGACCCCGACGGCGTGTTCGCCGCGGTGATGCCGCGTGCGCCGTTCCCCGTGCCCGGCACTCCCGGCTTCATGTGGTACGACATGGCCGGCGCCGGCGTCGGCGACGAGGTGGCCGAGCAGTTCGCCGCCGCGCTCGCCGAGCTCGACGCCCTCGTCGACGAACAGTGCGCGCTGCTCGGCTTCGACCGGTCCGAAGCGATCTTCGGCGGGTTCTCGCAGGGTGGCGGGCTCGCCCTCGCGCTCGGCCTGTTCTCGAAGCCCGACGGTGGCTCGCGCGTCAATCCTGCCGGTGTGCTCGCGATGAGCCCGGCCACGATGACCGGTCCGATCGACGAGGGTGCGCGCGACGTTCGGGTGCTCGTGCAGCACGGCACCGACGATCCGCTGATACCCGTGCAACGGTCGCGTGACCTCGCTCGCGATCTGCGGAAGTTCGGTATCCCGACCGTGTACCGCGAATACCCGATGGAGCACCAGGTGGCGCTCGAGGGTTTGCGCGACGCGCGTACGTGGCTCAACGAAGTGCTCGCGGGCGAACGACCCGACGAGCCGGTGCCCGAAGACCCGATCGAGCTGGTACCGCCGGTCACGACCGCGCAGTGGGATGCCGAGGTGCTGCACAGCGATCGTCCGGTGATCGTCGACTTCTGGGCGCCGTGGTGTCAGCCCTGCCGCCAGGTGTCACCGATCGTGGAGCAGATCGCAGCGATGCGCGCCTCGTCGTACAAGGTCGTGAAGGTGAACATCGACGACGAACCGAAGCTCGCGCAGGAGTACGGCGTGCAGAGCATCCCGATGATCGGCCTGTTCCGCAACGGACGCTTAGAGCGCGCGTCGCTCGGCCTCAAGCCCCGGCCTCAGATCGAAGCCGAGCTCGGAATGCTCGTCATCCCGTGACGTCGTGGCGCTTGATCGCCTCGGAGACGTCGCGGAGTGTCGCCGCGATTGCGTCGGCGATCGACGAACCGGCGCTCTTCATCTCGTCGCGCATCGAGGGATCGCGAAGCGTCTCGCCGATCGTGGTGAAGCCCGCGTCCAGCGCGTCACCGAGCTGACGCAACGCGTCGTTGACCGTCTCTCGCTCGTCGGCGCCGAACGCAGCGTTGGCGTCGAAACGGTCCTTGAGACTCCGGCCGAGGTCGCCGAACCGTTCGCCGACCTCGTCCCACTTCTCCTTCGCTTCGGGCATGTCCGTCTCCTCAGTTCTGCACCGTGATCCGAGGGCCCGGCTGGTCTCCCGTGACCACGCCGATGGCCGCAGCTGCAAGCGTGCCTCGTTCCCGGCACGCGTCCAAGAGCCTTTCGGCCTTGTTCGCCCCGACCGACAGCAACAATCCGCCCGAGGTTTGAGCGTCGGCCAGGAGGAGCTGCTCGGATACGGCCAGCTGGCCGAAGTCGACGTCTTCGGTGACGAACGCGTGATTCCGTTGCGTGCCGCCGGCGACCATGCCCGCTTCGATCAGCTCCCGGACCCCATCGATCACGGGGACGGAGCTCGCGTGCACGATCGCGCCGACGCCTGACGCCACGCAGAGCTCCCGCAGGTGACCGACGAGCCCGAAGCCCGTCACGTCGGTCGCCGCGTTCACGCCGACCGCAAGCGCGGCGTCGCGCCCGGTGTCGTTGAGGGTCGTCATCACCGAGACGGCGGTCGCCAGCATCTCGGACGACGCGACCTCGCGCTTGACCGCGGTCGAGATCACCCCCAAGCCGATGGGCTTGGTGAGTACGAGCACGTCACCCGGCTGCGCGCCCGCGTTCGTGAGCACGCGCGCGGGATCGACCGTGCCGACGACCGCGAGCCCGTACTTCGGCTCGGCGTCGTCGATCGAGTGCCCGCCCGCGATCAGACAACCGCCCGCCGCCGCGGCAGCCGCGCCACCGTCGAGGACTCGGGCGAGGAGCTCGAACGGCAAGCCCTCGCGCGGCCAACCGACGAGGTTCAACGCGAGCAACGGCGTGCCGCCCATCGCGTACACGTCGGAGAGGGCGTTCGTCGCCGCGATGCGCCCCCAGTCGAAGGGATCGTCGACGATCGGCGTGAAGAAGTCGGTGGTCACGACGATCGCGAGGTCGTCGCGCAGCCGGTAGACGGCGGCATCGTCGGCGGTGTCGAACCCGACCAACAGATTCGGGTCGGCAACCGTGTCGAAGCCCCGAACCATCCCGAGCACCGTGCGGAGGTCGGCGGGCGACAGCTTGCATGCGCAGCCCGCTCCGTGCGAGAACGCCGTGAGCCTGACGGTCTGCGTCACGCTCGCATCGTAACGATCGCTACGGACGCGACCCCAGCGGTACGAGATCGTTGCGGTAGTAGCTCACGAGCTGCACGAACGCGCCGGTGTGCGGGGCGTCGATCATCATCCCGTTCCCGACCACCATGCCGACGTGGTGGTTCGTCGGCCCGGACGACCCGAAGAAGACGAGATCGCCGGGCTGGAGCTGGCTGATCGGCACCTTGGGGAACGACAGATACTGCGATTGCGACCCGTGCGACATCGAGACGCCGCCCTGCGCCCACGCCATCATGGTGAGACCGGAGCAGTCGTACGAGCCGGGTCCGGTACCGGCGTACTGGTACGGCTTGCCGAGCTGCGCCCGCGCGTACGCGACGGCCGCCGCGGCGCCGCCGCTCGGTGCGGGGAGGTTCGCGAGATCTGCCGGGTTCGTCGGGCTCGGCGAACCGCCGGAAGCATTGCCGGACGTGACACCCGCGGCGGCTTGCTGTGCAGCCAGTTGCGCGGCTTCCTGCGCGGCCTGCGCTTGCATGCGAGCCCGCGCGGCCGCTACCTGCGCCGCGAGCCTCTGCTGCTCGATGTTGTTCGCGAGGACGACGATGTCGGACTTCGTCGAGCTGAGCAGCTGCTGCGTGTCGCCATTGATCCGCGCGACCTCTTGACGCGCGGTCTCCGCCACCTTCTCGCGGTTCTGGGCCTCGGTCTTCTGCTTCTCGAGGTCGGCGGTCTGGCGCGACAACTGTTCGTCGAGGACCCTCAGCTGATCGATCATCCGGTTGTCGGTCTCGGCCGCGGCCTCGCCGTACTTGGCGCGCGAGCCGAGCTCCTGCACGCTCGAGGCGTTCATGCCGAGCGGGTCACTGCTACCCGCGCCCATGTAGAGCAGCGCGGCGCGCCCGCCGAGCCGTTTGCGGAGCTGCGCCTCCTGCGCCTGGGCGTCGGCGATGCCCTTCTCGGCCGTGAGAATCTGGCGATTCGCTTCCGCAACCGCGTTCTGCGCCTGCAGGAACTGCTCGTCGAGGACGTCGGCGCGCTTGCTGTTCGCCGCGATCTGGTTCTCGAGCCGCGTCGCCTGGGCGTTCTTCGAGGCGAGATCGCTTTGCGGAGTGGCACCGGCCGGCACCGCGACAGTCGTCGCGCCGAGGGCCAGGCCGAGAGCAAGGCTCAGGGTCAGGTGCCGAGCCCGAACGAGCCCGCCACCGCGGCGGGACCCAACGCTCCTCCGCGACATGGGCATCGATGCTAGACAATCACTGGCCCCAACTGTCACATGAGTCACGTAAGCCCAGGTCACAGCCTTGGGCCGGGCCGCGATCTCGCGGGTTCAGCTGGCGATCGGCCAGCCCGGAGTGGGCTTCGGATCGCCCCGTCCGGACACGATCGGTGACGTCCAGTGCTCGTGCCGTGCGATCTCGTCCGCGAGCTTTTGCCATTCACTCGGACTCCAGCCCTGCGCCGCACTCACGAGCGTCGTGTCCTGGCGAAGGTGTACGAAGGCCGGGAGCCTCTCGAGGCCGAGGCTGTTGACGAGCGCCAAATCGGGATCGCACCAGACGAGCCAGTTGTCGACCTCTGTGCCCAGGATCCGCTTGGCGATCGCCTGCGTCGTCGGAACGCAGATGATCGTCCGGGCGTCGCTGTCGCCGAAGGTCGCGAAGATGCGATCGACGATCCCGAGGAAGGTCGCGCCTTCCGGACGGGCGGGAATCACGACGATCGCGAGGTTGAAGACGGTCGCCCAATCGTCGAGCGTGCGCGTCTTCCCGTGGTAACTCGTGATCGGCAGCAACGGATCGGGATTCTTCGCCACGTGACGACGCTAGCCCGACGCGGCTTCTGGCTCGCGAACGAGTGCGGTCTTAGGCTCCGGGCCATGGGTGAGACGGTCAGCTTCGCGAGCAACGGCGATACCGCGCAGGGTTACCTCGCGCTTCCGGGTTCGGGCACCGGGCCCGGTGTGATGGTGGTCCAGGAGTGGTGGGGTCTCGTGCCCCAGATCAAGGGAGTGTGTGATCGCCTCGCCGCCGAGGGCTTCGTCGCGCTCGCGCCCGACCTGTACCGCGGCGACATCGCGGAGCACACCGAGATGGACAAGGCGGCCCAGCTGATGACGACACTGCCCATGGATCGCGCGGCGCGCGACATGGGTGGCGCGGTCGACTTCCTCCGCGGCCACGCGGCGGTGCAGGGAGACAAGATCGGCGTCGTCGGATTCTGCATGGGCGGCATGCTCACGCTGGTGGTCGCGGCGCAGCAGGGCGACAAAATCGGTGCGGCCGCGCCCTACTACGGCGCGCCGCTCGGCGACGGCGCACCCGACTGGTCGGGGCTCACCGCCCCCGTGCGCGGGCATTTCGCCGCCAGCGACGATCACTTCCCGCCCGAAGCCGTGAAGGCGCTGGAGGCTCAGCTGCGAGACATGGGCAAGGACGTGGAATTCGAGGTCCACGCCGGCTCCGGCCACGCGTTCACCAACGAGGAGAACGTCTTCGGAACCTACGACGCCGATCTGACCGCAAAGTCCTGGGCCGCGACCGTCGGCTTCCTGCACGACCGCCTCGGCTGACCGGCTCCGTTCAGGCGCCGAGGGCGCGCAGCATCGCGGGCGGGATCTCGTCGCGGCCTTGGGCCAACAGCTGCGCGCGTTGGATGTTGATCGCGTCGCGCGGGTCGCGTTCGGGCCAGCGATCCCACGGACCCGGAGGGATCTCGCCCTCGACGCAATGACGCAGGTACTGCTGGAGCTCGCGGACCTCGGCCTCGCCACCCACCGGGCCGTGACCCGGGACGATCGTGTCGGCGAGATCGGCGACCGCGTCGAGCACGTCGGCCCACATCGCACAGTCACCCTGAAACGCGAGCGGCGTCACCCCGAAAAAGCAGAGGTCGCCGGCGAAGAGCACGTCGACATCCGCGACAAGAGCCATCACATCACCTGCGGTGTGACCGGTCGCGGGGAGCACTTCGACGCGGGGCGTGAGCTGGGCGGCATCGGTCACGAGATGGGTGACCGGCCGCGTGCCGAGGTCGGCGAGCTCGTCGAACTCCTTCGCGAACGCGGGCATGAACGACTTGTAGGCCGCCACCGGCATCTCGCCGTCGAGGAGCTCGCTCGTCTGCGGCGACCCGAGTACCGACGCCATCGGGAACGCGCGGGTGCCGCCGACGTGGTCGACGTGCGCATGCGTGAGCACGAGGCGCCGGACCGGACCGCCCAGCCGGGCGACCGCGTTGGCGAACGGCTCCCACTGCGAGCGCACCATGAGCGTGTCGATCACCGTCAGACCGTCGTCGTCGGCGACGACTCCGGCGTTGCTCACGCCCGATTCGCCGCCCGGCTGCAGCCATACCCACACGCCGTCGGCCAGCTCGTGGAGGGTGCGGGTTGGGAGCGTCACCATGAGGGCACGGTACCCTTCGCCCATGTCTGAACGCAGTCGCAACCTGCCTCGCCGCTCGTGTCTTTCGGTGCCGGGCTCGAGCGAGAAGATGCTCGCCAAAGCGCCGGGCCTGGGCGCCGACATGGTCTTCCTCGACCTCGAAGACGCGGTCGCGCCGATGGAGAAGCCCGCCGCGCGAGACAAGATCGTGAAGGCGATCAACGACCTCGACTGGGGCGAGACGGTGCTCTGCGTGCGCGTCAACGCGTGGGACACGGAGTGGACCTACCGCGACGTCATCGCGATCGTCGAGGGCGCCTCTGAACGGCTCGACGAGCTGATGCTGCCGAAGGTCGAGTCGGCCGCGGAGGTTCAGGCGCTCGACATGTTGTTGACCCAGATCGAGAAGTCGACGGGTCGCCAGTCGCGCGTCGGAATCGAAGCCCAGATCGAGACGGCGCGCGGGCTCATCAACGTCGACGAGATCTGCGGGGCCTCGGACCGGCTCGAGACGATCATCTTCGGACCGGCCGATTTCGCGGCCTCGACCGAGATGCCGGTGCTCACCGGCGGCGTGCAGATTCCCGAGTATCCGGGCGACCACTTCCACTACGTGTTCTCGCGGATCCTCATGGCCGGGCGCGCGAACGGCCTACAGGTCATCGACGGTCCTTTCCTCAAGATCCGCGAGCTGGAGCAGCTGCGCGACTACGCGATGCGTCCCCGGATCCTCGGCTACGACGGCAAGTGGGCACTGCACCCCGATCAGGTGAAGGTCATCAACGAGGTGTTCACGCCGACGCAGGAGCAGTTCGACCGCGCCTTCGACATCCTCGAGGCCTACGAGAAGGCCACGACCGAGGGTGATCGCAAGGGCGCGGTGATGTTCGGCGACGAGATGATCGACGAGGCCAGCCGGAAGATGGCGAACAAGTTCGTCATGCGCGGCGAGCGGGCCGGAATGTCGAGAAGCGCCGGGTAGGGCGCCGGTACGCTGGCCGTCGTGAACACGAGTCCGCGCCTGCGCGCCCTGCGCTTTCGAATGTCGAGCCTCCCGACGTTCTGATCGCGCGGGCTCACGTCCATCGGACCGGATCCCGCATGGGACCCCGGAGGAGATCCGATGGACACGCTGCTCGTGACAACTGCTATCCCGTTCGTCAACGGGGCGCCGCATCTCGGCCACGCGCTCGAATACGTCCAGGCCGACGTGCTCGCACGTCATGCCCGCGCGCACAGAGGCTCGGTGCTGCTGCTCACCGGTACCGACGAGCACGCGGGCAAGAACGCCCGTGCCGCGGCCGCGGCCCACCGGCCCGTCGAGGAGTTCGTCGCCGCGAACGCGACGCGCTTCCGTCGGCTGGCCGACGAGCTCGACGTCTCCTACGACGACTTCATCCGCACCAGTGCCGACCCTCGGCACCGCCCCGTCGTCGAGGATCTGTGGCGCCGGGCCGAGCACCGAGGCGATCTCTACCAATCGCGATACGAGGGTTGGTATTGCCCCGGGTGTGAGGAATTCCGCGAGACGACCTGCCCCGAGCACGACCTCGCGCTCGAACACGTCGTGGAGGAGAACTGGTTCTTCCGCCTGTCGCGCTACGTGCCGGAGATCCGGGCTCTGATCATCGACGGCCGGCTGCGCATCGAGCCCCCCGAGCGCCGCAACGAGGTGCTCGGCTTTCTCGCCGGCGAGGTGCACGACCTGAGCGTGTCCCGGCCGCGCGCCAGGGTCGGTGGGTGGGGAATTCCCGTGCCCGGCGACCCCGGTCACCTGATCTACGTGTGGTTCGACGCGCTCGCGAACTACGTCAGCGCGCCCGGCTTCGCCCGTTGGAGCGCGGCGCGCACGCGGCGCCACGTCGTGGGCAAGGGGATCTTGCGCTTCCACGCGGTGATCTGGCCCGCGATCCTACTGTCGGCGGGAGTCGCGCTCCCGGACGAGATCCTGGTGCACGACTACGTGACCGCCGGCGGTCGCAAGATCGGCAAGTCGCTCGGCAACGCGGTCGACCCGGGCGCGCTGATCGAGCGCTACGGCGCCGACGCGCTGCGGTGGTGGCTCGCCCGCGAGGTGCCGCGCGTCGGCGAGACCGACTTCTCGGAAGACCGGCTGGTCGCCACGGCCAACCGCGACCTCGCGCACGGCATCGGGAACCTCGTGCAGCGGGTGGTCGCGTTGGCCGCGCGCGACGACGTTCGGGGCGCGATCCCCGCCGACGACGCGTGGCCACTGCTGACGGCGTGCTGTCGCGCCTCGGCGGAGGTCGCGTGCGCGCTCGACGTCCTCGACCTCAGGCGGGCGACGGAGGCGATTCTGGGTCTGGTGGCCGATACCAACCGGTACGTCGAGGGCACGAAGCCGTGGGCGCTCGACGCGGCCGAGGCGCGCCCGACCGTCGCCGCGCTCCTGCATGCGACGTCGTGCGTCGTCGAAGAGCTCGCGCCGTTCGTTCCCGACCTCGCCGCCCGGGCACGCGCCCGGCTCGACACGCTCGAACCCGGTCCGCCGCTCGTCGCGCGACTCGCGCCGATCGGCGGGTCGCTCCCGGCTTCAGGACTTCGCGAGCGCGTTCTCGGCGAGCCGACGGGCGATGACGCGCAGGCACAGGGTCTCGTCCGCGCCCTCGAAGATCGAGAGGACGCGCGCGTCGACGAAGAAGCGTGAGACCGGGAACTCCTCCGCGTAGCCCATCCCGCCGTGCAGCTGCATTGCCTCGCGCGTGACCCACTCGGCGGCGCGGCACACGTAGGCCTTCACCATCGACGCCTCGAGCGTGCCCTCACCGGCGGCCATCTTGCGCGCGACGTCGTAGGAGAACTGCCGGCCCGCCTGGATCAGCGTCGCCATCCGCGCGAGCTTCACCTTCGACAGCTGGTACTCGAACACGGCGCGCCCGAACACCTTGCGGTCGTGCGCGTACGACATCCCCGCCTCGAACGCGGCCTGCATGAGACCGACGGCGCGCGCCGCGGTCTGCAGCCGGCCGTTCTCGAACCCGGCCATCTGGAAGTAGAAGCCGCGGCCGAGACCGTCGTCGCCGCCGATCAGGTTTGCGGCGGGCACGAACCAGCTGTCGAACGCGACCTCGTAGGAATGCATGCCGCGATAGCCGATCGTGTCGATGGCGCGGCCCTCCATCTTCCCGCCGCGGCCGTCGTCGAACGCGAACGAGTGGCCCTCGGCGCGGGGCTTCTCGACGATGAGCACGGACAGGCCGCGGTGCGCCTTCGCCTTGTCCGGGTCGGTGCGGGCGAGCAACATCAGCACGTCGGCGCGGCCCGCGAACGTCGCCCACGTCTTCACGCCGCTCACCAACCAGCCGCCGTCGGTGGGGGTCGCGGCGACCTTCACCCCCGCGACGTCGGATCCGTAGTCGGGCTCGGTGACCATGATTCCGACCATCACCTCACCGCTCGCGATGCGCGGGAGCCAGGCCTGCTTCTGCTCCTCGGTACCGCCCGCGACGAGCGCGCGGGTGAGGATCTCCGGGCGGGTCACGAGCGAACCGCCGATGCCGAGCGATCCCCGCGACAACTCCTCGGTCGCGACGACCATCCCGATGTAGTCGGACTCGCCGCCGGTCGCGAACCCGTCGTACTCCTCGGGTACGGAGAGTCCGAAGCCGCCGATCTCGGCGAGGCCGGAGATGATGTCCTCGGGGACGTCGCCGTTGGTGCGGTGCACGTGCTCGGCGACCGGGCGGATCTTGTCGTCCGCGAAGCGGCGGAAGGTCTCGGCGACCAGCTCGAAGTCGGAGCCCAGATGGGTCGGGCCCGTGCCGTGCTTCGCACACTGGTCGGCGAGCGCCTCGAGGAAGGTGGGGGCGCGGTGTGCGGCGACGAAGTCGTGGGCCGGAGCAAGCGTCGCGGGATCGACGCCCCAGAGGTTCTCCCGGCCGATGAGCCGCGCCACGATGTCGCTGATCGCGTCGGCCACGTAGGCCCGGGCCAGCATCGATTCGACCTCGCCGTGCGCGGCGTACCCGCACATGACGCGCGCGGCCTCGACGGCGGCGGCCGCGTGGGCGAGGTCGTACGCGATCGCCTGCTGTTCGTCGAGCTTGGCCACTGACAGCTTGCCGCCGTCGAGGCTCGCCTTCGCCAGATGCGAGACCGCGGTATCGACGACGATCGCCGCCAGATCGACCGCGGCGGAAGCCGCGCGTTCTTGGTCGGTGCTCATGCGCGCACGATACAGACCCGTTGCCCGGTCGGCCGCATGCGCGTGCCGGCCGAGGGCACCCCGACTACGTCGTCGGGGTGACGTGCACGGTGGTCGGCGGAACGGTCACCTTGGGAGCTGTTGTTTGCGGCACAGTCGGGGGACTCGTCGTCGGTGCGACGGTCGTGGGCGCCGCGGTCGCCGCGGTCGTGGGCTCGGCGACGGTCGACGAGACCGAGGGATCGGTCGTCGCCGTCGTGCGGTTGCGCGGGTAGCGCGATCGGGGCGCGGAGGAGAACCCGGGCACGGCCTCTCCGCTCCCGGACGCGAGCGTCCAGCCGATCGGTTCGGTGAGGTCGGCCTGCTTGCTGAGTTGCCAGCGGGCGTCGACGAGCGAGAACACGGCGCGGGCGAGGTACTGCGCGCCGTCGGCGCTGAAGTGCACGCCGTCGCCGATGCGGGCGACAATCTCCTTGCCGGTCTCGTCGAGGATGCGCGGCGAGTAGGTGCCGTCCGGGGTCGAGAAGAGCTTGTAGGTGTCGATGTACACGACGGAGGGCGCACGCTTTGCCGCCTCCTCGCGCATGACCACGCCGATCGCCTTGGCGCCCGCATCCATGCTCTGCATGCTGCCGATCGTGGGCGGACCGAGCCAGAACACGCTGCGGTGCTTCGGGCCGACGAGGACGTCCATCATGCGGGCGACCTTTATCCGGTACTCGGCCTCCCAGTCGGGAACGCCGTCGCGGTTGGCGTCGACCTGGTTGACCACGGGCGTGTCGTTCGCGCCGATCATGAACACGACCGCTTCGGGATCGGCCGATGCCATCTGATCGGTCGCGCGCTGGTACCAGTTGCGGAGATCGTTGCTCCACAACCCACTCGAGACCCGGTAGTCGATGACCGTCTGCACGATGCCGGTCGCGCCGACCCGATCGCCGAGCGCCGGGCCGAACGAGCCCGCGAGCGAGTCGCCGCCGATCCAGAGTCGGAGCGGATGCGCGTGGTCGAGGCGTCGCGGCGCCGGCGCCTTTGCCGCGTTGGGGGATACGAGCGTGCCCTCGACGCCGTACCTCGTCGACTTGGGGTTGGGGGCGACGGCGTGGGCGCGCGGGTCGTTGTCGTTGAGGGCGTAGGCGGCGACGGCGACGGCCCCCGCGATCGCGACCACGACGACCGCGACGATGATGCGGATCCGTCGGGTACGGCGCGCGACGAGACGGTCGCGACGACTGACTGCGTCCTGGGTGGACGTCTCGGAGGCGGGCTTTCGAGTCATCGCGGGATCACGAGGAGCGTAGCGGCCGGTCGCCGCGCGCAGCTACGCGGCAGCGCTACGCGGTGATCTCGTCGCCCTCGGACCGGCCCAGCTGAGTTCGGTACAACTCGGCATAAACGCCACCACGAGCCAGCAGCTCGCCGTGTGTCCCGGACTCGACGATGCGCCCGGCATCGACCACGACGATCCGGTCGGCGTCGACGATGGTCGACAGGCGGTGCGCGATGACTATGGCGGTGCGGCCGCGTAGCGCCTCGTCGAACGCGCGCTGGATCGCGAGCTCCGACTCGGAGTCGAGGTGCGACGTCGCCTCGTCGAGGATCACGATCGCCGGGTTCTTCAGCAGGAGTCGTGCGATCGCGAGTCGTTGTTTTTCACCACCCGACATGCGGTAACCCCGCTCGCCGACGACGGTGTCGAGACCATCGGGCAACGAGAACACGAGGTCCCAGATCCGGGCTCGCTCCAACGACTGCTGGAGCTCGGCGTCGGTCGCGGTCGGGCGCGCGAATCGCAGGTTGGCGCGGATGGTGTCGTGGAAGAGGTGCGGGTCCTGAGGCACCAACCCGATCGCGGCGTGCACCGACTCGAGTGTGAGGTCGCGCACGTCGTGGTCGTCGATCCGCACGGAACCCTCGACGGTGTCGTACACCCGCGGCACGAGCATCGCGATGGTGGTCTTGCCCGCGCCCGACGCGCCGACGAGCGCGACGGTTTCGCCGGGCTCGATCACGAGCGACACGTCGCGCAGGGTCCAGTCGCTCGGCTCGTCGCCGCCCGGGGTTCCGGGCGCCTCCAGGGACTCGAGCGACACCTCACGGCCCGGCGGATGGCGGAACCACACATGGTCGAGCTCGATGCGCCCCCGCGGCCGGACGAGGTCGGTCGCATCGGCCCGGTCGGTGATCGCGGCGGGGAAGTCGATCACCTCGAACACCCGCTCGAACGACACGAGCGCGGTCAAGACGTCGACCCGGGAGTTGGTGAGCTGCGCGAGCGGTTGGTAGATGAGCGCGACGTACGCGGCGAACGCGGCGAGGGTTCCCGCGGTGATGGAGCCCGAGACCGCGAGGTTGCCCCCGACGTAATAGACGATCGCGGTGCCGACCGCCGTGACGAGCCCCAGCGCAACGAGGAGTATCCGGCTGTAGATCGCGGTTGCGATGCCGACGTCGCGCACGCCGCCCGCGCGGGCGGCGAACGCTCCTCGCTCCCGGTCGGGGTGACCGAACAGCTTGGAGAGCATGGCGCCGGCCACGTTGAACCGTTCGGCCGTGATGTTGTTCATCTCCGCGTTCTGTTGCATGCCGACTCGAGCGAGTTTCTGAATGCGCGGCCCGAGCAAGCGAGCCGGATAGATGAACGCGGGTAGCGCGAGAAGCGTCAGGAGCGTGATCTGCCAGCTGAGCCGGAACATGATCGCGAGCGTCACCACCAGCTGGATGAAGTTCTGCACGACGGTGCCGAGTGTGTTCGTGACCGCCTGCTGCGCGCCGATCACGTCGTTGTTCAGCCGCGATTGCAGGGACCCCGTCTGCGTGCGGGTGAAGAACGCGATCGGCATGCGCTGCACATGGTCGAACAGCTTTACGCGCAGGTCGTAGATCAACCCCTCGCCGATGCGCGCGGAGTAGTAGCGCTGGGCGAGCGACAGGACCGCGTTGAAGATGGCCAACCCGACGGCGCCGAGGGCGACGAGCATCACGAGATGCCGGTCGTGGTGGGGGATCGCCTCGTCGATCAGGACTTTGAGGAGCAGCGGCGTGACCGCGGTGGCGATCGATCCGATGATCACCGACACGAGGAAGGCGATCAGCGGCCGCAGGTAAGGCCGGATGTAGGTCACCACGCGGCGGATGACGACGCGATCGATGCGACGCTGCGTGATCGCCTCGTCGCGCCGGAAGCCCATCATCGTGCGGTGTTCCATCATCGGCGATCGAGGGTACCGGCCTCGGCGCCGGGCAGGGTTCCGCTTCTAGAGTGATCACATGACCGACACCGATCCCGAAGTGCGCCGGGAGCTGGTCGGCACCGTCCGCCGGTTCATCAGCCGCGAGGTGATACCCGTCGCGTCCGAGCTCGAGCACGCGGACACCTACCCCGAGGCCATCGTCGAGCAGATGAAGGCGCTCGGGCTGTTCGGGATCGCGATCCCGGAGGACTACGGAGGTCTCGGACTCGATCTCATCACGTACACCGAAGTCGTCGAGGAGCTGGCGTACGGCTGGATGTCACTGTCGGGCATCGTCAATACGCACACCATCGCCGCGCATCTCATCGTGCACCACGGCACCGATGAGCAGAAGCGACACTGGCTGCCGCGCATGGCGACCGGCGAGCTGCGCGGGTGCCTGTCGCTCTCGGAGGCCGACGCGGGCAGCGACACGCGCAATCTCTCGTGCCGGGCCGCGCTCGACGGTGACGAGTACGTCGTCACCGGCACGAAGATGTGGGTGACGAACGGTGAACGCGCCGGCATCGTTGCCCTCGCCGTCCGTACCGAAGAGGGCATCTCGTGCCTGATCGTCGAGAAAGAGCCGGGGCCGCGTTTCGGCGGCATCACGGTCAGTCGCAACATCGGCAAGCTCGGCTACAAGGGCATCGAGACGGTCGAGATGACGTACGACGGCCACCGCGTTCCGGTCGGCGCACTGCTCGGTGATGCCGGGCGCGGTCTCGGTTACATCCTCGGCGCGCTCGAGGTCGGCCGCATCAACATCGCGGCACGCGCGGTCGGCGTCGCGCGTGCGGCTTTCGACGCGGCGCTCGCGTACGCGCAGGAGCGGCACACGATGGGCAAGCCGATCGCCGAGCATCAAGCGATCCAGATGAAGATCGCCGACATGGCGACCAAGCTCGAGGCGGCGCGCCTGCTCACGCGCAACGCGGCCGAGAGGAAGCAGGCGGGGGAGCGCGCCGACGTCGAGGCGGGCATGGCGAAGTTGTTCGCCAGCGAGGCGGCGTTCGAGATCGCGACCGACGCGCTGCGCATACACGGTGGCGTCGGTTACACCACGGAGCTCCCGGTCGAGCGTTACTACCGTGACGCGCCGCTCATGATCATCGGTGAAGGCACGAACGAGATCCAGCGACTGGTGATCGCGCGCGGCCTGGTCGCTCGCGCCTCGGGAAGAGCGCCTGGCTAGCCTCGGGTCCATGACCGTCTACGAGCGCCCCTTCGGCCGCTACTTCGAGGATTTCGAGCCCGGCGACGTCTACAAGCACTGGCCCGGCAAGACCATCACCGAGTACGACGACCATCTCTTCTGCATGATGACGATGAACCACCATCCGTTGCACACCGATGCGTGGTTCGCCGAGCGGCAGACGCAGTTCGGCAAGAACGTCGTCGTGGGCAACCTCGTCTACTCACTCGTGCTCGGTATGTCGGTCGCCGACGTGAGTGGCGTGGCCATCGCCAACCTCGAGGTCGAGTCGCTGCAGCACAAGCTCCCGACCTTTCACGGCGACACGATCTACGCCGAGACGAAGGTTCTCGACAAGAAGGAGTCGCAGAGCAAACCCGACCGGGGCGTGGTGACGGTCGAGTCGCGCGGCTTCAACCAACGCGGCGAGGAAGTGTGCTACTTCCGGCGCCGAGTCATGGTGCCGAAACGGTCGGCTGCGAAGCCGCGGGAGCGCCCTTACACGTCACCCGACTGACCACAGATCCCTCGGTTGGCCCGGGCAGCGAGTTAGCGTCTACCGGTTCCTACTGGAGGTTGACCCGTGACCGATCTTCCCCCGCCCCCGCCCCCGCCCCCGCCGCCGCCCCCGTACGGCGCACCCCCGCCCGGTGGCGGCGCCCCCGACGTCGGCGCCGCCATCTCGTACGGCTGGAAGAAATTCCAAGAGAACGTCGGCCCGATGCTCATCGTCGTACTCATTCCTGTCGCCGCCCAGATCGTGCTCTCGCTCATCGGGCAGGCTGCGATCCATTCGCTGGCGGGCGCGTTGGTGTTCCAGGTCCTCGGGATCGTCGTCAGCGCAGTCGCCGGACTCGGTCTGTACCGCGTGGCGTTGATGATCACCGCGGGCGAGCCGGCCGATGTCGGCAAGGCGTTCCAGTACGACCGCTGGGGCGAGTGGATCGTGTTCTCGTTCGTGTTCGGGCTCATGGTCGGCATCGGGTTGGTGCTCTGCGTCATTCCCGGGTTGTTCGTCCTGGCGTTCTTCGGCCTCGCGCCGTTCTATTTCATCGACGGGCGCATGAGTCTTGGCGAGGCTCTGAGCGCGAGCCGGGCGGCCGTGCAGAGCAAGGGGCTCGCGTTCCCGGTTCTCCTTTCGATCATCGTCGGCGTGCTCGGTGTCATCGCCTGCATCGTCGGCGTGTTCGTGACGGAGGCCATCGCCTACATCGCGGTCGCCTACCTGTATCGATACGCGACGGGGCAGCCGGTCGCCGCGTAGTCGCTCATGGCCGGCGGCGATTGCCTGTTCTGCGCGATCGTCGCCGGCGAGGCACCGGCGCACATCGTCCTCGACGAGCCCGATGGGGTCGGGTTCCTCGACATCCATCCCGTGTTCAAGGGTCACGTACTCGTCGTCCCGCGCCGGCACATCGTCACGCTCCCCGAGCTGCCGACTCCGCTCCTGACGTCGCTCTTCGTCGCGGTGCAGCGCTGCGCGGGCGCGATGGTCACCGGTCTCGGCGCGCAGGGATCCTGGGTGGCGCAGAACAACGTGGTCAGCCAGGCCGTGCCGCACGTGCACGTTCACGTCGTACCGCGCACCAAGGGCGACGGACTACGAGGCTTCTTCTGGCCGCGGCAGAGGTACTCGGGCGAAGACGAGATGTCCGACTACGCAGGTCGTCTGCGCGCCGCGTTGTCGAACCGGCAGGTGTGACTGCCCGGTCGACGCGGGTCAGTTCGTCTCGTTGGCGGCGTCGACCGCTTTGCGAACTTCGGAGAGTCGGTACCGACGGTGGCCGCCGATCGTCTTGATCGCCTGCAGCCTGCCGGTTCGGGCCCACCGAGTCACTGTCTTCGGATTGACGCGGAACATCTCCGCGACCTCCGCCGGCGTGAGCAGCCGGTCGTTTGTTGATTCCTCGCCGGGCATCATCCCGTGTCCGCCCTCTTCCCCCCACGATCCGAGACCGCCAGCCCGGATTCGCGCCCATAGTGGCAGAACTTGGGCGATGAGCGCCATAGGCACCCGATTTGTGCTGTCACGCTGTCGCGACGCGTGGATACGTACTGTCCTCCGTGGGACGAGGAATGCCCTCCCAGCCCCCGAAGTCCCGATGAACTGACGATGCCCCCGCCGTCCCCCCGGCTTGGGGGCATCGTCGCGCCGGCGAGCCGACTTGCGGCACTTGCGGCAGCGCTACTTGTAATGATGTAATGACTGCATGACATCGAAACCGAAGAGCAGCACCTTGGAAGGCTGGTTTGCCGGACGCCTGCCCGACGATTGGTTCACCGGGCCGGCGGAGGTCACCGCGGATCGCGAGGAGATCCTCGTCGTGGGCGACCTCGCGGAGCCCGAGTACCCCGATGGCGCCGACGAGGCGGGTGTCGCCGCCGCCCGGCGGGCGCGGATCCAGCGCTTTCGCGAGGAGACGCGCGAACAGCGCATGCGCATCGCCGACGAAGCCGAGAGCCGTACCGGCCGGAAGGTCGCGTGGGGCGCGCGCTGCGGCGACGAGGAGAAGACGTTCACCGCGCTCGCCGTCCCCGTGATGACGCGCCTGCGCATGCGGGAGCGCCAGACCCTCGACACGCTCGTGGGCGCCGGAGTCGCGCGTTCGCGTTCCGACGCGCTCGCGTGGTGTGTCCGCCTCGTGCGCGAGCACGAAGGCGAATGGATCGAGCAGCTCCGCCACGCGCTCGTCGCCGTGGAGGAGGCTCGCGCGTCGGGCCCGAACCCGACCTCACCGACTCGCTAACTCAGTACGCGTTTCTTGAAGCCGTCGATACCGAGCTTCAAGAAGACGGCCGTGAAGACGACGAGCGCGGCATACACCGCGGCGGTCGGCATGTGGGGCACGCCCTTCGTGAGCGACAGGCGCATTCCTTCGCTGACGTAGATGAGTGGGTTGACGAGCACGCTCCACTTCAGCCAGGGCAGCGGTGTGAGGCTCTGCCACGGGTAGTACACCGCGCCGAGGAACGTCATGGGGATCACGAGCAGGCTGAAGATGAGTGGCACCTGCCGGGGCTCGACCCGCGTCCCGATCGTGAGACCGAGCGCCGCGCTCGTCATCGCCGAGAGCGGCAAGAGCGTTACGAGGTAGAACCAGTGAACGCTCAGGTGGACGGGCGTCGCCGGAATGAACGTCGCGAGCACGAACACCACCAGCGCCGCGATGACGGCCTGGATCGCGCCGGACGCGACCTTCTCGAGCGCGACGGCCCACACCGGCATCGGCGCCAGCACCCGGTCTTCGATCTCTCGCGTGTATCCGAAGTCCTGCACGAGTGGCAGCGCGACGGCCTGCACTCCTTGGAAGATCATCGAGCTCGCGATCACGCCGCCTACGAGGAGCGTCGAGAACCTCGCGGCGCCGGCCTGTCCGCCGATCGCCTCTCCTATCTTCGGGAAGACGTACGCGAACACGAAGATGAGCAGAAGCGGCTGCATGACGGTGCGGCCGAGGAACATCCAGACCTCTTTGCGGAGCACCGCGAGGTCGCGGAGCAACAATGCGCCGAACGCGCTCCGGGACGAGGCGCGCGGAGACTTGACCTCGGTGACGCTTGCGCTACTCACGGAGCTCCCTCCCGGTGAGATCGATGAAGACGGTCTCCAGCGTCGTCTCCTTGACGCCGACGTCCTGCACGGCGAACCCCTTGCGGTCCGCGTGCGTGATGATCTCGGGCAGGGTCGCCCCGCCGGCCCGCAGGTACGCGTAGACCGTGCCGTCGACGACACGCGCGGAGTCGACCCCGGGTACTTGCTCGAGCTCGCGCGCGAGCGCCTCGAGATCGCCGGAGGCGTGGAGGCGGACCTCGGTGTCGGCGCCGATCGACTTCTTCAGAGCTGCGGGCGTGTCGAGCGCGAGCAGGCGGCCGTGGTCGATGATCGCGACCCGGTCGCACAGCTGGTCGGCTTCCTCCATGTAATGCGTCGTCAGCACGATCGTCTGGCCGCGCCGGTGCAGCTCGCCGATGACGTCCCAGAGCGCCAGGCGGCTCTGCGGGTCGAGGCCCGAGGTGGGTTCGTCGAGGAACAACACGTCGGGGTCGTGCATGATCGCCCGCGCGACCATCAGGCGCTGCGCCATGCCCCCCGACAGCTCGTTGACGTTGGCGGTCGCCCGATCCGCCAACCGGAATTGCTCGAGCAGCTCGCGGGTGCGCTCGTGCGACTCCCGAGAGCTCATCCCGAAGTAGCGGCCGTGGAAGTAGAGGTTCTCGGCGACGTCGAGCGCGCGATCGAGCGTGTTCGTCTGGGGAACGACCCCGATGACCTGTTTGGCCGTTGCGGGGCGTGCGACCACGTCGATGCCGCCTACGAGCGCGCGTCCGGTCGTGGGGATGACCCTCGTCGTCAGCATGCCGACGGTCGTCGTCTTGCCCGCGCCGT